>CAITZM010000066.1 GCA_903896925.1 uncultured Lentisphaerota bacterium
AACAGGGCGGGCTGCAAATGCCCGCCCTTTGTTTTGCCTGCAGACGGGCGCGTAAAGCCTTATACCAATAGCCGCTAGCGTTTACGCTTCACAAGCAGGCTGAAACCGTGCAGGAAAAGAGGATGGCCCGCCAAATACCACCGCTGGGAGAAGAATTGGTGAAGGAAATCGAAGCCGCGTGGGAGCGGCCACAGGCAGACTGGGCGCGGCAGCGACTGCTGGTGGTGCGGTTGATTGCGCAGCATGAGCTTAAGACGGAGCAGATCGCGAAAGTCGCCGGAGTGAGCCGCAAGAGTGTCTTCAACTATCGGGACAAGGTGGAGCGTGGCGGGGTGGCCGAGTTGCTCACGCGGGACTGGGCCGGAGCCCGGACGCCGGCGGTGCGAGGGGCGGTAGCCGAAGAATTTGTCGCGCGGCTGGAGGCGGGGCAGTTCCGGCAGGCGAAGGACGCGCAGGCGTGGATCAAAAAGCGCACCCGCAAGACGCTGAGCGTGAGCGGGGCGCTCAAGGTTTTGCGGCGACTGGGCGGGAAACTAAAAGTCCCGCGCAAGTCGCACGCGAAAAAGGATCCGGTCAAAGCGGCCAAGTTCAAGGTGGAACTGCCCTCGCGGTTGCAGGAGGTGGCCGGTCCAGCGCCGGCGCAACCAGTGCGGGTGTGGGTGCTCGACGAGCATCGTTACGGACTGTTGCCGGTGATCCGCCGGGTCTGGGGTCGCCGCGGCGTGCGGGTGCATGCGCCCTACGCGACGCGTTACCAATGGGGTTACTTGCACGAGGCCTTGGAAGTGGACGGCGCGCACGCCGTCGAGCTGCTGTTCACTCCGGCCATCGACCGCGACATCCACGCGCTCTTTCTGCGCCAAATCGCCGACTCCGACCCCAAGGCGCTCCATGTCGTCATCGCCGATCAGGCCGGCTTCCATCTGCCCGAGGACGATGTCCGCTTGCCGGCCAATCTGCGGCTGTTGCCCCTACCGCCCTACTGCCCAGAGCTCAATCCGGTCGAACGCTTCGGCGGCCTGCTCAAAGCCGCCGTCGCCAACCGCCTCTATCCGACGTTGCGCCGGCTCGAAGATCATCTCGCCGCCGCGGCGCGCCCTTGGTCCGCCCCGGCCGCGGTCTCCTCCCTCATCCACACCTGGCTCGCCGATCAGGTAAACTCTGGCGCGCCAACCTAAAGTGTATTAGCTAGCGGCGTTTGGTATTAAACCTGCATTGTCGCGTTACAGCCCGAGGGATTGCGTGCGAGCGAAGAATTGGGTCAGGAAGGGTTCGTCAGCGATTTGGCTCCAAGGGACATTGGCGGACACGCGCACGAAGAGTTGATCACCGTCGCGGCGGAATCCGTATCGCCAGGCGATGCGCAGGAGTTCGGTCGCGGAGTAGGGATCGCGATAGGCGATGGGGCGGCCGTCGAAAAGGTGCCAGAACCAGACGTGCTGCGGGAAGTTGGCGCTTTTGAAAAAACGGTATTCGGGTGCGGCGAGTGCTCGACCGCCAACCTGCGTGGGCGGTGGGGGAGTGGCAGACGCGAGGGGCTCAAGCGTCCAGCCGGAGCCGGGCCAGCAGGCGTCGGGAGTGTGAGAGGCGACAAGGCTGACCGAGGCCTGGCCGGGGCGCCAGTAGGCGGCGTAGAGGGTGACCTGGATAGGGCCGGTGGGCGAAGGGCGGAGGTAGGTGCGCTGC
>CAITZM010000067.1 GCA_903896925.1 uncultured Lentisphaerota bacterium
ATCGGCCAACGCCCTGCGCGCCTCGGCCAGATCCTTGGCCTTTTCCTTGCGCTGGGCGGCCATCATGGTGCCGCGCTGGGCGTAGGCGGTCTCGGCCTCGGTGACCTTCTTCTGGGCCTCTCCGACCGCGCCCATCCTATCGGCCATCGCGGAAAGCTCTTTGACCGTCTCCGGGTCAATCAGGCCGGACTTGGCCAGGCCGAGCGAGGCGCGATCGAACGCCTTGCCGCTGCGCAGGATTACGGCGGCATCGGCGAACTGGCTGGCCATCTCGGCGCCGGACACGCCGGCGAACTTGGACGCCTTGGCGATGCGCAGCAGGTTCTCCTCGCCTGTGAGCGAGGCGTCGCCCAGGCGGCCGAGCGCCAGGTAGGTCTGGACAATCTCGGCATGCGGCAGGTCGGCCTTCCCGGCCACGTCGAACAGCTCGCGCAGCTTTTTCTTGGCATTCGCGGCGGAGCCTTCGAGGAACTGCATCGACTCGACAGCTTCATCAGCCTTTATGTTCGGCACGATCAGGTGCTCGAAGGCGCCCTGGCCGAGCTTGGTGATGAAGCCCTCGACGGACTTGAGGTTGTTGAGGAAAAAAAACAGGTTCTGGTTGGCCGCGCTGAGCGCGGCGGGCAGCTTGCTGACAGCGCCGGCCACCGTGCCCAAAGCCTGGCCGGCAACACTGGCGCCGGCGAGCGTCAGACGGATGGCAAGTGTGGCGGTGCTGGACATTATTTCTTGGCCTCAGGCAGCAGGGCGTTGCGGATTTCCCAGTAGCACTCCAGATACTTCTTCCGGGCGCTGGCCACCGGGCGCTCGGCCTCGGGGGCTTTGCCGTACAGGGCCGCGGTTTCGAGGGTTTGGATGCGCTGGGCTGCAGCCATGCAGGCATCGATCACGGCGGCCGGCACGCCGTCCCAGTAGTGCGGCCACGTCAGGCCGAGGTGGCGCGCCGCGAAGGCCGCGCCGAACGCGAGCGACGAGTCGTCGCGGCTTGCTTCGCTTTCGCTCGCGGAGCGCGCGGTCGGAGTGGAAGCGTCGTCCGGAGTTGATCCAGAGTCTGGGCGTAGCGTGCCTCCGCCGCTTTTTTTTTTAGGCCCATGAGCTGCAGCCATTCGGAGGCGAGCTTCTCGGGATCCAGATCGAGGGCCGTGGCGGAGAGTTCAGCGAGCAACTCGGCCAACTCGCCAGGGCGCGCGACCAGGCGCATGACCTGGTCTTTCTGGCCCTCGCCCCACAGGCGCAAGATCAGGAGGCCGGCAAACAGCGCCAGGAACTCGCCCAGGATCGCGTCCGGGGCCTTGCCACCGGTCACCTTGATCAGCGCCAGGCCGGCCCAGTAACGGGCCGCCACCGTAGGCGGAGCGATGACCCAGCCGGTGCAGGAGACGAACGGAGCGGTGGCCGCGCCGACATCCACGCCGAGGCGGTCGGCCTCCTGCTCCGCGGCCTCGACGGCAGCGGCCGCCGCACGCAGCGGCTGCAGATCGGACGGCTGCGCGCCGACTGCACGCAGCTCGTCGCAATGGCGGTGGTAGTTATCCCAGATCGTGAAATGGGTAACGGTCACCTTGGGCTGGCCGGAGGTGGACATGGCGCAGATCAGGCAGGCGAGAGGACGTCGCCGGCGCCTTCCGCGCTGGCCGTGGCCTGGATGCTGAAGGTCGAGGCCGCGTCGAACTTGTCTTCGACATCGACGCTCTCGATATGGGGCTCCGTGAGGGAGCCTTCGCCCGTTCCGGCTTCCGGCAGGGCGGCCGTGCTGAGCATCTCGCCCGAGACGTCGAACGTCGAGTCGAGGCGCTTGGACTTGATCGCGGCGAGCTGGTCGGTCTCGTCATAGGACTTGATCGCGACATCCTTGACGGAGGTCTTGACCGAGTGGACGAGCACGCCGGTGGCCGTGATGCCCGTGGGTAGTGCTACACCGTGTTTGATTGCCATGTTTGGGTCTCCTGTGAAAATCGATTATGGGTTGAAACGCACGCCTACGCCCAACCAGATGGCGGGGTTGTTGTTTGTCCACCCACCGTTGGAGCTTTGGGTGCCAGGCTTGCGCAGGTAGAACTGGACAGGATAGCCACCTGCGCAGGTGTTGGTGTCATAGATAGCCACCAGTTTCGAACTGCTGCCGTAAAAGTAGGTGTTGCTCTTGTAACTATCGGAAGTCGAGTGGACGGACGTCGTCGGAGTTAGAAAGGACGTGGCCGCATATAACCAATGATCTGTACCCATTCCGGCCTGGAACGCCGCATCAAACCGCCAGATTACCTGCGTTGCCGTGGAGGGCGCTGTGGCGTAGGCGGTGCAAATTGGAAAGCCGTTCGTGGTGAACCCGTAGTTGTACTGGTAATCGCCGGCGCCATAGCCAGGGCACCACGTCGGCAGGGTCTGTGCAGCCGTGCCGCTGGTGTAGTAGATGAACGGAGTCTGCCAAGCCTGCACAGCAGCCGCAGGACCGATCAGGAACGCATCGCCCAAGGGAGACACACCGGGAGCCAGTGCCACATAGGCTAGAGCCATGCGGGCAAAGTTATTCCAAACGTTCGTGCTGATGCAGTACAACAGAGCAACCTGCTGATTGGGCAAACGCATCGGGCTGCCGTACTGGCAGCTTCCGCGCGCGTCTATCGTTTGCCCGACGGCATTGGTCAAACTGGCCGGTGTGCTGAACCGATACATGGTCGTGAGTTGATAGCCAGAAGCGCCCGTGGAACGAACCACCAAGACGTTGTTGCTCTGATCCACGGCCGCCGCCCGAGCGTGCAGCATCGACGGTACCAGCGTGTTTGCCAGCGCGCTCCAGGTGACACCCGTATCGGAACTGGTGGAGTAGTACAACGTGGAGCTGGTGTCATTACGCAGCCAGGCAATCAGGTTGGTGGACTGCGGGGCGAAGAAGCTCGCCTCACTGATGCTGTTAGTGCTCGCCGTCCACGTCGCCAGCGCCACGGGATTGGTCGTCCACGTCTGCCCGTCGTCCGTGCTGGTCACATAGCCCGCGTTATCATGAGCGCCGCCATCGTTGCTCCAGTACACCGGCAGAAAAATGGTGGCACCCACCTGCGCCATGTCTCCAGGACTTGTCACGCGGTAGCTGCTTCCGCTGCTAGTCAGCGTCGTGGATTTGATCCAACTCGTTCCAGCATTGGTGGACCGCAGCACGATCAGCGGATAGGTCGAAGGTGCGCCATTGCCAGGGTTGCGGGCATCGTAGGACAAGAGATAGGAGCCCGCCGAGGTTTTTAACAGGCTGCCGATGCTGTAGGAGTTGGTCAGGTCATTCGCGAGCGGATAGGTGGCGCTGCCGATCGGATTGCCGGTCAGATCCATGCGGCCAACACCCACCACGCAGTTCGTGGTAATGCTGTGCGTAGGGTTCTCACACCAGGACAAAAAGAAGTTGGTGGAGCTTTCCAAAAACGCAGAAACCCATTGTACGCAGCCGGTGCCGGTGAAGCGCATGTCCAGCTTCACGTCCAGGTTGGTCGCAGATCCGATGATGCCCCGCCGCAGTTCGCCAAGTAGCACCGCACCAGGCGATGTCACCGCGGCTGGGGCGCTACTGGTGGCCGACGCGACCAAAGCTGCGGCGTAGGCGCGGTCGGCGGTCGAGGTGGCGGCGAGTTGGGCCGGGGTGGCGGCGATGATGAAGCCATCGGCATCGGCCACGGCGTGCGAGGCTGAGACCACCACGGTTCCGTTCGACCAGGTGCCGAACAGATCGGACGTGAGGCTGGTGTCCTGCGGCGTTCCGTAGGTTTGGATGCTCCAGCGGTCTCCGCTCAGATTGATCGAGTAGACCTCTTCCGGAGAACCTATCGAGTAGTGGTCGCCTGTCCAGGCTAAATAATTCGACACGGCGACGGGTCCGGCCGGCACGAACACGACATCGGAAAACACCCGCGCGATCTGCTGGGTGGGAATGCTGCAAACGCCGGCGAGGCCATTGGTGCCATTCAGTCCGTTCATGCCGTTGGTGCCGTCGAGACCGTTCGTGCCGTTGAGACCGCCGCCGCCGCTGAGCACGGAACCATTGAAGAGCAGCGAGCCGGCCGGGGCGCTCAGGACGTTGGTGCCGAGCGTGAGCGCGGCGATGGCCGGGGAGGCGACGCCATTGGTGTCTACCATGACGGCGCGCGCCACGGTCGTGGTGGCGGCATGGGCAGGGACGGAAAGGACGGCGATGACGAAAAGCAGCAGAAACTTTTTCACGAGATGGCCTCCACAGTGATGGCACCGGCGTCGGACACGACCAGGCGCTTGCCGGCCGGGATCTGGAGCATGGCAGCCAGGGCGGAGACGGTGATGTAGGTATCCGTCTCGTTGACCGGCGCCGAGCCGCCGGGCTCGACGGTGACGCCATCGACCATCAGCGGCAAATGGAAGAGCAGGAACGGATCCTCGCCGGCCGGCGTGGCATAGACCGCCATGAACATCTTCTTCTCGGCCGCGGTGCCCATCTCGGTGGCGAGTTGCGAGGTGCCGAAGACGGCGAGGCAGCAGATGCGGCCGGCGCTGAGCGACCAGCCGTCGGTGCCGGTCCAGTCGGCGGAGTTAAACCGGGCCGGGAGGCTGGTGACGAGGTCGGCGTTGCCGGCGGTGTAGACGTTGTCGACGCCGAAGGTGTAGGTCATGCCGGCGGCGAGGGCGTAGGGCGTCAGCGCGTCGTCGGCGTAGAGGTGCCAGCGGAAGAGGATGCGCTCGGTGCGGCGGACGCGCGTGATGAGCTGCTTGGGCTTGCCGGTGTCCGGGCTGATTTCGACGCCGGCGCCGAGGTTGATGTAGACATCCACGATGCGAGCGTTCACGAAGACACCGCCTTGTCGAGTTCGTAGGCCACCTGGAACACAATCTCCGCAATCGCGCGCTGGGGATCGTTGCCGACGTTGGCGCACTCGGCCTCGGGCATGACCCAGACGGAGTCGCGCAGGATGTCCGCGCCGATCAGTTCATTGAAAAACTTCTCCACCGCGGGATCCAGCTCGGCATCGCCTTCGCCCTTGGGGTCGGTGTAGCAGATGATCGCGCTGAAATAGACCGTGCGCTTCCCCTGGCGGTCGGAGAAGTTCTTCTGGACGAGCAGGACCGCTTTCGCACGCAGGTCGGAGATGAAGTCGAGGAACTTTTCGTCCTTGATCTTGTTCAGCGGGAAGAGCCGGACATCGTCAGCCAGGCCGAGCGCCTTGATGGCGTCGAGCAGGCCGGCTTTCACTTCCTGGAGGGTTAGCGACATGAATTTTGAATTGCGCAGTGTGAATTGCGAATTTGAAGATTGGAGATCACTCCGCCCAGGAGAAGGCGCAGCCGGGAAAGGCTTCGTGGAGCTGGTCCGTGACAGTCTCGTGATTGCCCTTGAGCTTCAGGCCGCTTTTGAGGGCGATGACGTAGTCGCCCGTGGTGGGCTCGCCCTGCACGGGCTTGCCGTCCTGCGTGAGCGTCACCGCGTTCAACCATGCTTTTCCGCCGCTATACTTTCCCATGTGGTCCTCCTGGCTCAAAGAGCCGCAAGTTTTTTCTGCGCGAAGTGTTCGCCGATCTCGGCGATGGTTTTGTCGTCCGGAAACCACGGCTGCGGGGTCTGGGGACGGGTCCGCTTGAGCAAGATGAAAAGCATTTCGGCCGTGCCGTCCGGAGCGGTCGCGCAAAGGATGCCGCCGCGGTTTCCGTCTGTCTTTCCCAGGACAAACAGCTTCTCGCCGGCCGCGGTGAACTCGCCGACGAGCTTGCCCTCGGCGCGGCTGCCCTTGATCGGGATCGTCAGCGCGCGCGCGCCATGGCTGCCGGGGCCTTTGCCGGGGGCGGAGATCACGCCGCCAAATTGTTTCTGGGCCGCCGCGACGTGGTCGCTGAAGACCTCGACGCCGCCCGGGCCGACCGAGCGCACGTTGACCGAGCGCGCGAGATCGCGCCAGAGGCGGCGGCCGCCCTTGGCGATGGCGTTGCGCTGGGCCTTGACGGCCACGCCGCGGCCCCAGGCCAAAAGGAAGCCCTGCTGCTGCTCGGGCGAGAGCCGGCCGCGCAGATAGGACAGCGTGGGCGAGAGCGTGTCCTGGGTGATGACGAAGCCGGAGGCCATCAGAAGCCCTCCAGGTCGTCGCGGGTGAACTGGGGCGGGTTTGCCGAGACCAGCTGGGCGGAGCCGCCGGCCTCGGGGTTCTCTGGGGAAGCGGCGCCGGCAAGGGAGAGCTTGCCGGAAACGAGCTGCTCGAGCTGCGCGCGTGCGGTGTCGGCGCTGTCGCTGATTTTCTTGGGCAGTTCGGGACTGACGGAGCGCGTCTTGTAGGCATGCTCGGCGAACAGGTCGAGCGCCAGGGCCCGCAGCATGGTCACGGCCTCGGGCGCCACAACGGGCACGACGTAGCGCTTGCCAACATAGCCATGGACCAGCGCCTCGGCGCGGGCGATGTCGCTATCGAGATCCGCCTGATCGGCCGGCAGCGTGTAGAGCCGCGCGAAGCTGTCGCGCAGGTGGCCCCGGCAATCATCCGTTGTTAAGTAAGCGCCCAAGGTTTATTTCCGATTGAAGATTTCAGATTGCCGATTTGAGGAATTTCAATTTTCGTTTTCACTACCGCAAATCGCCAATCTGCAATCTTAAATCTGCAATGCTTTGAAGAACCGGGCGGCGGGGTAAATGAGTAACCCCCGCCGCCCGGTGGGGCGGCACATGAAACGGCTTACAGACGGCCCATATAGACCAGGTGGGGGAACGTCGGGGCGGCGGCGAGGCGGCCGGTCGCGAAGAAGTCGCACTTGCCGCTTTTCTCGACATCCGCCGGATCCGTGTCCATCTTGGGCACGGGGGTCTCGCGGATCTGGCGCGCGACGGGCTTGATGACGCCCGAGCAATCGACCAGCGCCCAGTATTCGTCGGCGTCTCCGGCGAAGTGCGGGACGACCACCATCTCGACGCGGCCGAAGTTCGGGTTGGGCTCTTCGCCCGCGCCGACGTTCTCGGACCCGGCCTTGTTGGTGACGACCGTGAGCTTCTTATCGGCCTTGACGAGCGCGAACGCCGTCGAGCGCAGCTTCTCGCCGACGAGCAGGTGCGTGAACCGCGGGCGGATCAGCTCGCCGTTGCTCCACTTCCAGCCCGAGGCGGCGACGAACGCGGCTTCGAACGAGGCGACGCTCAGCGCGTCGGTGACCACGTTCGTGAACTTGTTCTTGCCGTAGGCGTGGTCGGTGCCGGCGAGGGCCTTGCCGGTGAACGCGAGCGGGTTGTCGATCAGCACGTTCGCCACGGCGTCCATCAGCAGGACGGGCCACGCGGCGCCCTTCATCTGCAGGATGGTGCCGGCGATGCCGTAGCGGTTGTCGAGCAGCTCGTTGCGGCCCAGCGAGTGCGAGCACTCGAAGTCCAGGTTGGGCACGACGAACTTGCGCGCCTGGATATCGTTCCAGACGCGGTCGCCGACCCACTTGCGGAAGCCGGCGACGAGATCGATCCAGGCATACATGTTTTCCGACGTGTCCGAGGGGAAGTCGGTATACATGAAGCTGAAGTCGACGACGGGCGGGCGGGACACGCCTTGCTGGAAGGCGGTGGAGAGGACCTGGTAGAGGCCCTGCAGATTTTCGCGATTGATGATCATGTTGGGATCCTATGGCTGATGGTGGATGGTGGATGGTTCGGAGTGGCTTAGCGCTGGCGGGTATCGACCCAGATCCCGGAGGCGTCCACATTGACGATGCGGCCGGCCACGACGCCGTTGGTCGCATCGGACGTGCGGCCGACGGTCTGATCGTCCATCGCATAGACGACGTCGGAGATGTTGGCGCGGGTGTAAACGGCGCACGAAAAGTGTAGCGGGGTCATGGATGTGACGGGGCGGTCGAAAACTGTGGCACCTTCATTCAGAATGAAGGGATGTACACAGATATGGAGCAATGGAGCGAGATTCGCAGACGGGTATTGGTGGAG
>CAITZM010000068.1 GCA_903896925.1 uncultured Lentisphaerota bacterium
ACCTGTCCACAAACCCAAGCCGGTTTTGTAGGGGCGCAGCTTGCTGCGCCCTCTGCCTGAGTGTGGTTGGGCGCGTGGGGTTTGAAAACCTCGCCCACAAAGCAGGGGTGACAGTCAGTGTAGTGTGGGCACGCTCCGCGTGCGATTTTGGTGGCGGTCTGGCTGCGTGAGGCGCGCCGCGTTCTCACGCACGCGGCTTGGTTTGGCACTGCGCACATCGTCGCAGCCGCGTGGCCTTCTCACGGCGCGTAGGCGGCGGTGATGTTGAGGGCGCTGACGGAGGCGTTCTGCGGCGCCCAGACGAGCGGGTAGGGCGTGGTGGTGCGGCGGAACGAGGCGGCGTAGATCGCATGCAGCGGCGACCAACCTACGCAGCGTGCTGCGGGCTCGCGATACCAGCCCTGATCCAGTCCCGCGGGTTCGTGCGCGCCGATACTGCGCCAGCGGTCGCCGTCCCAGATTTCGGCCCACGTGTGGTTGCCTTTCCGGTCGCTCCACTGCGGCGTGCCGACCAGCCGCGCCGGGACTCCGACCGCGCGGCAGGCGTCCACGAGCAGGATCGTCAGTCCGGTGCACGAGGCGAATTTCGCGGCGATGGATTCCGACGGGCTCTGGTCGGGCTTGGGACGCTTGCTGGCGTGATACTCCACACCGAACAGCGGGAAGATTTTTTCATTGAGCCGCAGCGCGGCTGCGCCGGGCGTCTTACAACCGGCGACGAGCGGCGCGCAGCGGGCGGCGAACTCCTTGCGCCAGCGCTCGCGCTTTTCGTTGATACAGGCGTAGGGCAGGACACCGTCGAGAAACACCGCGCCGGTCAGGTCGAGCTTCCACGGCGCGGTCAGGCTGGCGTGCACGGCCAGCTCGACGTTCTCGCGCAGGAAGTCGGCGGAGAGCTGTTGCAGGTCGGCGTCGGGCATGTTGGCAATGAGATAGGCCATGGGTTCGCGCGTGGCATCGGAGGCGGTGGTGAGCGCGCGGATCAGTTCGGTGCGGTTTGTCCCGGCGCGGGCCAGGGCTTCCACAATGCGCATGCGGTATGGAGTCGGCGCGGCCATCACGGCGGTACGTGTGGCGACATCCAGCTTCGGTGACAGCCAACTGGTGATCGGAGGCCCCGCCGCGGTGGTCGGCCTTGCCCTGAGGACCGGTGCGCGGAAAACCACCTCGACCGTCTGGTTCGACGCGAAGTCGCCCTTGAGCGGCAGCAAAACGAAATCATCCGTGATGACGGGCTTGAGGTCGCCGCCCTGCCGGATGGTGGCGGGCCCGAGGCGCTTGGGCAGCGCGAAGACCTGCGGGCGCCCGCCCCAATTGCCGGCGCGCGTCGTGGTCAGGCGCAGCGTATGCACGTCGTCGACGGATTGCAGCTCGGCGGTCCATGGCAGATTCGCCTTGGCGAAGCCGGCCTGCCAGGCGGGATCGCCGTAGAACGCGAGCACGTTGTGGTCCCAGAGCAGCCCGAGCGCGTCGCGGTCGCCCGTGCCGAGCCGCTGCGCGGCGGCGTCGAGCCAGTCGGTGTCGAGGATGCCGACGTCCTGCCGGGCGAGGGTGGGGAAGCGTGTCTCGAGTTCATGGGTCAGCGCAAGCTGGTTGAAGAGGACGGCCTGCGCGAAGGTGCACGAGCCGGGCCGGCTGAGGAAATAATCGTTCACGCCCCAGCCGGCATAGCCATAGAAGGTGGGCACCACATAACCGAACATCTGCGCGACGCCGCCGCTGCGGAGCCAGGCGAGCGCCATGCAGTTGGGTTGATGAATCTGTCCGATCAGGCAGTTGCCGGAGGGCAGATAGAGTTTCGGGTTTGGCGAGCGGATGGGGAAGTGCCGGCCCTGCCGGTCGAGGCCGAGCAGTTGCCCGTCGGCGCAGCGGAACTGGCCGTCGCGGTGGCTGTAGCCGATCTGCCAGTCGTCGGGTGTCGCGTGGCCGCTGGTCATGAACAGGTCGAGTTGGTGCCGGTTGAGCGCTTCAACGAGCAGCACCGTCGTGTCGGCCGGCGCGGGTTGCTCGCTGGTCTGGCCGTCGGCGGTCTTGCGCCAGTACTTGCCGGAGTTGCCCTCGTCGAATTTTTGGCCCTCGGCGAACGGTGCGAGGTCGAGCGCCGAGGTGCCGCCGAGTCCGAGGCGGACGACCAGCGGTGCGCGCAGCTGCGCCAGTTGCAGCGCGTCTTCCGGCGTGTAGCCGGTGACGATGCTCCACGCCGCGTCGGTATAAGGGTCGTCGTCGAGCGCGCGCAGCAGCCGGTGTACGGCGATGACGAACCCCGCGCCGGCCTCCTCCGGGCGGGCGACGAACGCGACGTAGCGCGGATGCAGCTCGGCGAGCGGTGTGTGTGTCTCGCCGGGAACATCCTCAAAGAGAATGCACGCGCCTTCGTATTTCGTGCGGAGCGCATCCACCACGGCGCGCCACGCCGGGAGTGCATAGGTCGTGCGGCTGACGACAACCGCGTAGCTGCCGCGCGCCTCCGGCACGGACCACGCCGCGACCTCCGCCGCGCGCGCGCCGGCCAGCATCAGGAACATCGCCGCCAGAATGCGTTCCAACATGGCGCGGACTATAAGCCGCGCCCGCCAGCGGGACAATCCGGATTCCATGCGGCTGTAGGGTAGGGGCGCGGGCTTGCTGCGCCCGGCTTGGTGAGCGCTCTGCACGATGGGCGCAGCAAGTCTGCGCCCCTACGGTGCGGATGCCGAACGGGACCGCTTATTGACACGGCGGGGTTCTCGCTTACGTTGCGGCGCGGGGTGCGCGAAAGTCAGAGCCATCAAGATGAAGGAGAACAAAATGAAAGCCGACAAAAAGACGAAGATCCCGTATGGCATCGTGCATTACTTCCCCGGTGGAACCAAGAAACAATACGAGGCCTCCATCGCGGCCCTGCACCCCGGTCCGGACCGGCTCCCGAAGGGCCAGCTCTTCCACGTCGCCGGCGCCTCGAAGGGCGGCTGGACCGTTGTGGCGGTCCACGATTCCAAGCAGAGTTGGGAGACGTTCCGCGACGAGATCCTGATGCCCCGGATGCAGCTGGGCATCAAGGGCGGCTTCAAGACTCCGCCCCAGGAAACGCCGTTTGAGGTCTATAATTTGGGGGCCTGACCGCGTACCCGGCACCATCCGGCCGCTTGTACCGGACCTGCCGGGTTGGGACCGCGGTGGGTACAGGAGCGCACCAGTCATCGGCAGCAAGTTCAGTTGCCAGCCCATCAGCTATCGGCCTGCCCGCTGCGGGGGCGTTCATTTCACGTCTTCGCAGATCACGCGGAAGCCCACATCGAAGACGGCTTGCCAGCCGGGATAGGCGTATCGGTAGGCGCTGGTGGCACGCTGCGGGCGATCGTAGAACGAGCCGCCGCGCGCGACCTTGCGGCCTGCATCGCTATCGCTGTCGCGCCCGTCGTCACGGTACGGATAGGGCCGGTAGGTCGTGCGCGTCCACTCGGCGGCGTTGCCATGCATGTCGCACAGCCCCCAGGCATTGGGGGCGTAACGACCGATCTCGGCGGTGGCCGTGGCGCCATCGTTGACGTTCGCGATCGCCGGGAGCCACTTGGGTGAATCGCCACGGCAGAGGTCGAGGAGCCGGGCATCCGCCAGATTGGCCCACTTGCTGAAGTTGTCGACCACATTGCCGTAATGCAGCGGCGTCGCGGTGCCGGCGCGACAGGCGTATTCCCATTGGGCTTCGGTGGGCAGGGTGAATTTGCGGCCGGTCTTCTGCGACAGCCAGGCGCAGAAAGCCAGCGCCTGATGCCAGGAGATGCGGATGACGGGCTGCCGGCTGCCGTTGGCCGGCTGACCGCGCGTGCTTTGGTCCTTGTTGAACTCGCTGATGTAGCCGCTGTCGTGCGTCGGATCGAAGAGCGCATACTGGCCGTTGTCTGTTTCGAATTTCGCCATGTAAAACGGCTTCTCGATCCGCACCTTGGCCAGCGGCCGTTCGTCGGGCGCGCCCGCGGGATCGCCCATGATGAATTCGCCCGCGGGGATCAGGACGAGTGTCAAAGTCTGACCGCCGCCCAAATCGATTTTCAGTTCCGGCGGCAGGCCCGCCGAAGTTTGCCGGCGCCTGGCCTCGTCAGCTTGGAACGGCCAGCCTCCCGCCTTGACGTCCTGTGCCGGCACCGGCAGTTCCGGGGCCGGCTTGACGAAGGCGACCGGTTGCGCGGGCAGGGCGGGCAGGAGCTCGAGATCCTCGGCGAGGTCGGCCGTCTGTTTGTTCAGCTCGATGCGCAGTTCGCGGACCTTGCCGCAAGCGCCGTGCTGTTCCGTCCAGGTGCCGTGATCGGGGACGTTGAGGTCGATCCACGTGTACAACCGGTCCCACGCCTCGGTGTCGAGCTGCACGTTGTGGTGGCCTTTCTCCAGCAGCTGGATCAGCTCGCTGGTCGAGGCGTGCCACGCGAGCGGTAGCTGCAAGTGGTAGTCGCTTTCCGGGCCGGGCCGGCGGACGTAGGGATGCAACGCGATATACGACTGATCAAAACCGCCCCAGCCTTTTTCCTTTTTGGCCCGGAAGTCGGGCCGCGGTTTTCCACCGGCCTGTGGCGAGCCGTCGTGGCAGCCCACGCAGAATTTGTCGAGCACAGGCTGCACGTCGCGCGGGAAGCTCAGGCCGCGGGCCGGGCCGCGCCATGCCGCGATTGCCGCCGGCGGCTTCCGCGCGGCCTCGATCTGCCGGGCCAACGGCGAGGCGTTTTGCTGTTCATGGCAGCCGAGGCAGGTGAGCTGTTCGCCGGGCATCGCCGTGTACCAGCTGCGCATGACCTGCAGCGCGCGGCCTTCGGCGTCGAGCGGCTGGAGGGCGATCGGCGTGTTCGCCGGCACGGTGAACATCGCCGAGCCGTCGGCGTTGACCGGGACGGTGCCGAGGATCCGGTGGATGTCCCAAGGCCCATCAATGCCGATGCTGATGTGGCCGCCCATGCCGTTGTAGGCGTAGTGGAACGCATACAAGCGGAGGCTCCGGACCGTGCCGCGCGGCACGCCGGCCAGACCGGGGCCGGCGTAGACATCGGCGAGGATCAGCGTCGCGGTCGGGCTGGCCAGGTTCACCTTGTCCGGGATGACCGGCGGCCTGGGTGTCTTGCGGAACGGGACCGGCTCCAGCAGCGCGTAGCCCGGCTGCTCGGCCAGCAGCAGCATGTTGTCGAAGATGTCCACCAGGTAGATGCCCCAGTTGGCGTTGCTGTTGGGTTTGGCGGAGACGAGGAAATATTTGTCGCTCAGCGGATACGGGTGCAGGAACTTCGGCCAGCTGCCTTCCACCAGGCCGTCGGCGATCGTCGGCAGCACCGGCTTGCCATAGCCGGGGATCCGCTGCACCGCCGGCTGGGCCTCGTGCCGGCCCCGGCCGAAATCGAACAGCACCAGTTCGCCCATGCGCGTCACGCCGTGATGGCCGGAGACGATGGCCACGACCTTGGTCGGGCTGCCGGGCACCGGGCGCGCGTAGAAGGTCGAGTTGGGCCAGTACGAGTTGCTGAAGGCATAGGCCCGCTGGTCCGTCCCGTCGGGATTCATGTGAAACAGGAGCCGCGTGAAATAGTGCGGGGTGTCGCTGTACTCCCAGCGGGTGTACAGGATGCGGCCGGTGTTCAACACGGTCGGACACCAATTCTGGTCCTGGTCAAAGGTCAGCCGGCGCACCGTCTTGCCGTCGGCGCTCAGCTGGTAAATGTTGCCGACGGGATCGCCGCCGCCGACGCACGGCACGCCGTGGAAGCACGCGGTCGAGACGAAATCGATCCGGCCGTCCGGCAGATAGCACGCGTCAAAGTTGTCGAACTCCTGCGTGTCGGCCGTCACCTGCCGGACCAGCTTGCCGGCGGCATCCAGTTCGAAGACCTGCCAGCGGTTGTTCTTCGCTACGGAGGAAATCAACAGCCGGTCCGCATCGAAATGCAGCTTCATGTCGCCGACAAATTTGCCGCCTTCGGGCTTGTAAAATGTGGTCAGCTTCCCGGTGGGACGGAGGGGCGACAGGAGCGCGATTTCATTGTCGTAGCCGCCGCGCGGCAGCGAGGCATTGACCTGCCAGTTCTGCGGCAGGCCCAGCAGGTCGGCCTTGCGTTTGACCAGCAACAGCCGCTCAAAGTCGAGCAGCGGATTGGCCAGCAAGGCTTCCTGTTGCAGGGCGGTGAACGCTGCGTCGGCGTCGGGCACGGTCTGCGTTTCCAGCACCGCCAGCCGTTTCAGAAAGTCCGGACCGTGCGTGTATTGGGAAGGGAACGACTGGGAGAGATCCTCGACGGCGAGGCGCAGGCTCTGGAGCTTGGCCTTTTCCACCGCCCAACCCGGCGCGGACAGGGTGGCCAGCAGGACCATCGCGGCCAGTTTTAATGATTGCCGATTCGTTGAACTCATCTTTGTACCCTTGCTGGCCGCGGATGGTACCCTGCTGCGCACTGTCGACAAAGGGAATTTGTTTTTGCCCGATCCGTATCGGGTCTGTCACGGAATGCGCGGCGGGCTCAGGCACGTTCCCCACGCTGCGCCCTGTCCGGTCCAGGTTTGTGGTCCGGGCTCTGTGCGCGGTTTTGTCAGGCGGTAATTTGCGCTGGATGTTTCTTCCGCTTGCCAGCCTCCGGTGCGGTCAGCATAATCCGCGGACATGACGCAGGATGACATACAGGGGGCGGCGGCGCGGCCGCCGGACTTCCCGTTGCGGCCCGGGCAGTTGCTCGGGATGGCGCGTGGCTTTGCCTGGCTGAGCGTCGGGCTGCTGGTCACCTTCATGCTGCTGCTCGGTCTGCTCGAGTGGCATCTGCCGCAGTTCCTCGGCACGCTGCCTCCCTGCCTGGCGGGCGCGGGCCTGGCGCTCTACGGCGGCCTGCTTTGGTGGCGCACGTCGGGTCCGGACGGCCCCTGGCGGCGGCATGCGCAGATTGCGGTGTTTCTAACCGCTCTGCAGATCTACCTCGCGCCGTTCGCGCTGTGGTGGCGCCGCGACCTGCCCGACCTGCAGCTCTTCAGCAACACCATGACGCTGCTGGCGAGCCTGCCGGCGCTGGCGTGGGTGATCGCGCGCCAGGCCGAGGACACCGGCCGGATGCTCGGCGATCACGCGCTGGCCGTCGAGGCGCGCTTCGGCCGCCGCGCGCTGATCTTTCCCGTCCTGCTGCTGACCGTGCTGGTGGCCGGCTATGAAGGCGCGATCCTGGCCGGTGTGCCGCTGCCGGAGCCGCCGTCCATTGCGATGCCCGGCCTGGTGGTGCCGCCGTGGCTGGTCATGCTGCAGCTCGGCGCCATCCTCATGAGCATGAGCATCGGCTGGCGCTGCACGCACGCCTGCCAGCGCGCGCTGATCCAAGCCTTCCCGCCGCCGGTCACGCCATGAAACCGCCTGCCCGCAGATCCCGTTCCCCGGTGGGGCCGCGCCCGTGATGCGGTTCGGCAAATTCCTGCTCGGCCTGTTGCTGGTCCCCGCGTGCGTGGCGGCCACGCGCGCCGTCCTCAAACTGATCCTCGCCCTCCGGCCGCTCGAGGGCTTCAGCTTCTCCGCATGGGGGTTTGTCGGCGGCTTCGGGTTTTTCGTGCTGCTTTACCTGGCGCTGCCGGCGCCGATGAAGACCTATGTCCTTGCCCACGAACTGACCCATGCGCTCTGGGGCCTCGCCATGGGGGCGCGCTTCAAAAACCTGAACGTGAGCGACAAGGGCGGCAGCGTCACCCTGAGCAAATCCAATGTTCTCATCACCCTCGCGCCCTATTTCTTCCCGCTCTACACGGTCCTGCTGGTGATCATCTACCTCGCTTGTGCCCACTACTTCGATCTGCATGCCTATCGTCCGCTGTGGTACGCCATGCTCGGCCTGACCTGGGCGTTTCACCTCGTCTTTACCCTGCACGCCCTGCGCCAGCGCCAGCCCGACATCATGGAGCACGGCCGCATCTTTTCCTGGGCGCTGATCTACCTGGTCAACATGCTCACGCTCGGCATCTGGATCTGTGTGCTGGCCGCGCCGACGCTGGCGGACTTTGGGCACCGCTTGCTGAACGAACTCCGCTGGGTGCTGGAGGAATACTCCGCTATCCTGGACGTCATCCGCCACGGCCTGCATGTGCTGCTCTGAGGGCTTGCCGAACTTTTTTTCCGTGTCATTCCTCCGCCGTCCGTGCTTAATTCGGCCCGTCATGCTGCTGGCGCGCACAGAACATCTCGATGTCCATCGCAACCTCGCGCTGGAGGAATGCCTGCTGGAGGTGGCGGAGGAGCGCGGTCCCGTGTTGTTCCTCTGGCGCAGCTCCGGCGCGGTGGTGCTCGGCAAGAACCAGAATCCCTGGCACGAGGTGAACCTGCCCGAACTGCAGGCGGCCGGGCTGGCGCTGGCGCGGCGGTGCTCCGGCGGCGGCACCGTCTTCCATGATCCGGGCAACCTCAACTACGCGCTGGCGCTGCCGCGCGACACCTACGATCAGGACGCCGTCTTCGCACAGCTCATCGGGGCCTTTCACCGCGCCGGCATTCCGGCGGAGCGCGGCCCGCACCACGGACTGCTGGTGCACGGCCGGAAATTTTCCGGCAGCGCCTTCTGCTTCCGCCGCCGCGCCGTGCTGCATCACGGCACGTTGCTGATCCGGGCCGACCTCGCGCGGCTGCAGCGCGTGCTGACCGGCGGATTGGAACTGGCCTCGCGCGCCATCGCCTCGCACCCGATGCCGGTGATCAACCTCGCCGAACTGCAGCCCACGTGCGATGTCGAGCGCGTGGTCAGTGAAGCCTACGCGCCCGGCGCCACCGCGCTCGGCGACGCTTTTCTGGACACGCTACCCTGGCAGGCGAAGGCCACGCAGCACCGCTCCTGGGACTGGCAGTTTGGCCTGACCCCGCCCTTCGAGTGCACGCGGGCCGGCGTCACGGTGCGCGTGGAACACGGCCGCATCGCGTCGGTCGCAGGCGATCCCGCGCTCGCCGCTAAACTCGTCGGACAAGTTTTCCAAGGGTGGCCCAATCGGGGCGAGGTCGAAGCACAAACGTTGACCTGACGTTTTTCGAGACTTGGAGCACTTGCTGAGCCCCGCCGAAGTTCGACAGAATCATTTTCTCAGAGCTGCACTCGCCCGTCATAGAATCTTCCGATGATTCTGTCATATCTGAACAGGTACGCTGGGGAGAGAAGACGGAGGCGCAATTTCACAGAAGTTAACAAAGGAAACAAAGGATCTTTGTTCTCTTCGTTGCCTTCTGTAAGTAAACTGTGGCGGCCTTGGCTCGAAACCGGTGTCTGCTTCGGGGCAAGGCCTCAGTGCAGCGGGCGGGCGCGCTTGGCGGCGAGGCGTGCCCCGACCCAGCCTAGCCAGGCATCGAGGCCGGCGCCGGTCTGCGCGGAGAGCTCCAGCACCTCGGTCTGCGGCGCTACCTGGCGGAGGTGGGCGAGCGCGGCGTCGCGCGGAAACTCCGTCACGGCGGCGAGGTCGGACTTGCTGATGACGGTCAGCGCGGCGCTCTGGAAGATCTGCGGGTACTTCAGCGGCTTGTCGTCGCCCTCCGTCACCGACCAGAGCGCGACGCGTGCATCCTCGCCGAGGTCGAAGAGGGTGGGGCAGACGAGGTTGCCGACGTTCTCGATGAACAGCACGTCGAGGGCGTCGAGGTCGAGCTGCGCCAGCGCGTGCTGGAGCATGTGGGCGTCGAGGTGACAGGCGGTGCCGGTGGTGATCTGGATCGCGGGCCCGCCGGCGGCGCGCAGGCGCTGCGCGTCGTTGTCGGTCTGCAGGTCGCCGGTGATGACGGCGCTGCGAAAGGTCTTGTGCGGTGCGCGGAAGGTCGCCTCGAGCAGCGCGGTCTTGCCGGCGCCCGGTGCGGACATCAGGTTGAGCACGAGCAGCTTCTTGGCGAGGAAGAACCCGCGGTTGCGCTCGGCCAGGCGGTCGTTCTCCTTGAGGATCACCGCGACGGCCGGGTCGACCGCGGGCGCGTCGTGGTGGTGATGCGCGTGGGGCAGGCCCAGTTCGTGGGCGCGCCGGTGGGCCGCTTCGTCAGCGCCGTGATCGTGATGCTGCTGATTTCCGCCGCAGCCGCAAGTGTCGCACATGGTCGTCCCGTTTCGCGCGCGGACTCTACCACGCAGCCCGAAGCGGCGCAAACGCGGGTGGAGATCGGTTAAGGAGAACAAATTGCGCTGAGGTGCGGCGAGCGTGCGAGCAGCAACCGCCTGAACAAGCGCAACCCTTCGCGCAGGGCCGTGGCGTTTGTGCCGGTGGGGTACGCCGGGTCGGAGACCCGGCCTACAGCGCGGGGTTCAGCAGAAACACTGAAGGTCGCGTCTCTGACGCGGCGCACACCCGTCTAACAACAATATCTTCTCAACTGGCTGTAGCGGCGGCCTGTGGCCCCGCCGCCACCACCATAGCGTGCCGCTATGGTGGCGGTCTTCCGGGGCTCTCTGCGCGCGGCGGAGGTGTAGTTCCAAGCCTGGAAATGAACCGCCAAGGCCTTTTGCCGCAGGGTGACGCTCAGGGTCGGCGAGCTTGCGAGCCGTAACTTGTGGCGTCTAGTTCGGTGCTTCTTTTCCTAGTGCTCTCAAGGAAATGTCGTAACAGGAGTGGCGGTATTCATGAAACCATATGAAGGCATAGTGGGTTGCACCGCAGCCCGTACACGTCTTGAGCATAATGGCGGTCATGCCATTGCCAATTGACTTGTTGCCAAGGTCGATACCGAAGGCATCGGCGACCGCTTGTCTTTCAGTAGGTTCCATTCTCTCTTTCCATCCCCATGCGGCATCCAGCATCTCCTTGAAACAAATCCGGGCAGGTAGCTTACATTGAGAGCAGATCAGATCATACACGGCCTTGTCCGTCTCCCAACCATTGAAGAAGGATGCTCATTCCTTGACTGGTTCAATGATCGTCATCTTCTCTCCCGCAGTATTGTAGAAAGAACTAAAAGTTGTCTTTGTACTTAACTCTGGAGGGGGTTGCGCCATCGAATGCCGGGGAAACGGGAGAAATCCGAATCCGTGGAGACGAGTTCGCAACCGTGTTCCAAGGCCAGCGCCGCCAGGTGCGCGTCGGTGACCAGGTTCGCCACAGCCTGGCCATCGCGGAGCATTTTCTGGAATATGGTCCAATGACGTTCGGTCGGGGTTACGATCCGCGTACACGGTTGGTCCATCCAGCTTTGAATGCGGGCGAGCGCTTGATCGAGGGAAAGCGGATGTTCGAAAACCCGCGGGTTGGTGCCGATGCGGATGAAGGCGCCCAAGACGGTCCAGCACAGGCACACGGGAGACCTTCCGGAAAGTTCGGCGTCCCACCAGGCGCACGCCGCTTCATGGCGCGGGCTGAGTTGATCCTCCGCGTACAGAAGGATGTTGGCATCCACCAAGATCACTGATGCGCCTCACCCTCAAGCTGTGCGATCAGTTCCTGAATGTTGTCCAGACTTCTGCCTGGCTTCAGGCCCAGTTTGCGGGGCTGGGTGTGATACGGCCGGACGCGCGTCGGTTCTTCTACCACCTCCAGGCCGGCGCGCAGCGCCTCATTTACCACCTGTCGAAAGGGGCTGTGCAGTCGATGTGCCAAGGCGCGTGCCCGATCCAGCACATCGTCTTCCAATGTCAAGGTCGTTCTCATGGCGGCACAGTAGCATCACACAAGATGATGTCAAGGCATCATTCCCGCGGTCACACGCCTTGCCTGGGCCCAAGCTGCTCCTGATGGCGGGCTTTCCAGACCTGCGAAAAACACCTGCAAACTGATGCACATGGAGTTGGATAACCCCGCCCGCCGCAAGCCGGCCGGCTGCCGCCGCAGAGGAAAGTGCCCGCTGGCCGGCCAAAAATCAGCGGGCGCAGGGCGGTGCCGTCCGGCGATTCTTTTTGCAAAGCGGGGCGTTTCTGGCATATTCCCGCTGTCTTTACCGGAGAAATTCCATGACCAAACAAGCGACGACAGCGAAGGACACGATCATCACGGCGCGCGACATCAAGCGCCGCTACGAGGGTCACCTGCGCTATTCGCGATGCAAGGATTCGCGCTCGGCGACCGACTATGACAAATTGATCAGCCTCTCGATGGCCGTCCGCGACCTCGCCGTGGACCGCATGATCGCCACGCAGCGGGCCTACCTCGACCAGGACTCGCGCCGGGTCTACTACCTGTCGATGGAGTTTCTGATCGGCCGCCTGCTGCACAGCAACATCCTCTCGCTCGGGGTGATGGAGGCGACCCACCAGGCCCTGCAGGAGCTTGGCCTGACGCTGGAGCAGCTCGTCAGTTTCGAGATGGATGCCGGGTTGGGCAACGGCGGTCTCGGCCGCCTCGCGGCCTGCTACCTCGACTCGCTCGCGACGCTGGAGTACCCCGCCTACGGCTACGGCCTGCGCTATGAGCACGGCATGTTCCGCCAGGAGTTCGACAACGGCTGGCAGATGGAACGGCCCGACGACTGGATGAAGTATGGCAATCCGTGGGAGATGGTGCGCCCCGAATACACCGTGCCCGTGGTCGTCTACGGCCGGCTGGAAGACGTCCACTACGACGGCCGCCGCCGCGGGGTCTGGGTGGACTGGCAGATGCTCGAAGGCGTGCCCTTCGACATGCCCGTCATCGGCTACGGCTGCAACACCGTCAACGTCCTGCGCCTCTGGAGCTCGCGCGCAACGGAGGGCTTCCGCCTCGACGTCTTCAACAAGGGCGAATACGTCAAGGCCGTGGAGGAAAAGAACTGGGCCGAGAATATCACCAAGGTGCTCTATCCCTCCGACAGCACCCACGCCGGCAAGGAGCTGCGCCTGGTGCAGGAATATTTCCTCGTCACCTGCACGATCCGCGACATCATGCGCCGCTACCTGAAGAACCACAAAGATTTCACGGACTTCGCGGGCAAGGTCACCCTGCAGATGAACGACACGCATCCCGCGCTCTCCGTCTCGGAGCTGATGCGCTACTTCGTCGACGAGGCGAACCTGCCGTGGGAGACCGCGTGGGACATCACCACCCGGTCGCTCAACTACACCAACCACACGCTCATGCCGGAGGCGCTGGAGAAGTGGCCCGTGCCGCTGCTGGAACGCGTCCTGCCGCGCCACCTGCAGATCATCTACGACATCAACGAGCACTTCCTGCAGAAGATCCGCCTGTCGTCGGACAACCACCTCGACCGCGTCCGCAACATGTCGCTGATCGAGGAGGGCGACGTCAAGCAGGTGCGCATGGCGAACCTGGCGATGGTCGGCAGCCACCGCGTCAACGGCGTCAGCGCGCTGCACTCCGACCTGCTCAAACAGCGGCTCGCGCCGGACTTTGCGGCGCTGGAGCCGGAGAAGTTTATCAACGTCACCAACGGCGTGGCCCACCGCCGGTGGCTGATCCAGTGCAACCCGGAACTCTCCAAGCTCATCAGCAGCGTCATCGGCGACGGGTGGATGCACGACCTCGAGCTGCTCCGCGGGCTGGAGCCTTCCGCCGGAGAGGCCGGCTTCCAGCAGGCCTTCCTGCGCGTCAAGCGCAACAACAAGGCGGCCCTTGCGGCGCTGATCCACGAGCAGACCGGCCAGGTCGTGGACCCGGATTCGCTCTTCGACGTGCAGGTCAAGCGGCTCCACGAGTACAAGCGGCAGCTGCTCAACGTCCTCAACATCATCACGCAGTTCTACCGCATCAAGGCGAACCCCGGGCAGGCGTTCGTCCCGCGCACCTACATCTTCGGCGCCAAGGCGGCGCCCAGCTACACGACCGCCAAGCTGATCATCAAGCTGATCAACACGCTGGGCGGCGTCATCAACCACGACCGCGACGTGGCGGGCCGCCTGAAGGTGATCTTCCTGCCCGACTACAACGTCTCGCTGGCCGAGATGATCATGCCCGCTGCCGACCTCTCCGAGCAGATTTCCACCGCAGGGTGGGAGGCCTCCGGCACCGGCAACATGAAGCTCTCGCTCAACGGCGCGCTGACCATCGGCACCTGGGACGGCGCCAACATCGAGATCGCCGAGCATGTGGGGCTCGAGAACATCTTCATCTTCGGCAAGCGCGCCGAGGAGCTGATCGCGCTCCGCGACAGCGGCTACGCCCCGCGCGAGCTGATCAAGGCCGACGCGGAGCTCTACCGGGTCATCGGCAGCCTCCAGCACAACCCCTTCATTCCCTCGCAGCCCGAGCTGTTCGCCGACCTCTACCGCCTGCTGGCGGAGTGGGGCGACCACTTCTTCCACATCGTCGACTACCGCAGCTATGTGGACACGCAGGACAAGGTCTCCGAGCTGTTCAAGCAGCCGTCGGCGTGGGCCGAGAAGGCGATCCTGAACGTGGCCCGCATGGGGTATTTCTCCAGCGACCGCTCCATCCGCGAATACGCCCAGAAGATCTGGGACCTGGTCCCCGTGCCGATCGTGATGCCGCACGAGTGATCGTGGCTGCGGCGGCGTACAAAACCCTGCGCCGGCCGGTTCCCAGAGCTGGGAACCGGTCCGTGTCGGCTCGGCCAGGGTTGGCCGGCTGTATTTGACGGGTGTTTTCTCCCGCGGCTTGACAAGCGCGCCGGGGTGCCCTCTTATGTGGGGCGTGAAACGGACTGCACAAGATCCTTGGTGGCGCGGGTGCGGGGCACTTCTGGTGCTCTGCCTGCTGCTGCCGCTCATCTGCTGTCTGTGCGCCCACGATGAGTGCGCGGATGCCCCGTGTGCCGCTTCCGCCTGCGTTTGCGTCCAGCACGGCCACTTGGCCGTGACGTTCGACGCGGTCAACCTGGCGCCTCCGGGCCGGTTCGACCGGGCCGTGTTGCCCGCAGCCCCGGAGCGCGCCTTACTCCTGACCGCCGCGATCTTCCGACCGCCCATTGCCTGATCCGTTCGCAGCCTTCCCGCGCCGCCCGACGTTCGTGTTTGGTGGAGTCTCGCGGGGATATGGATCAAGCACTGGGAGTATTCCATGAAGCATCTTGTTCGTTTGGTTTTCCTCGGATTCATTTGCAGTAGCGTCAGCGGCCAGCCGCTACCTGCCGATCAGCAACCGCTCACGCTGGATGAGGCCGTTCGTCTGGCGCTGGCGCACAATCCGGACTTGCGCGCCTCCGATGCGCGCGTAGAAGCCGCGACCGGACGGGCACAGCAGGCGAAGCGCTGGTCGAATCCCGAATTGGAGTTGAGCGCCGAGGATTGGCCGGTGCGCAATGGGCGCGGATTCTCGGATGCGAAGCAGACCATCGGCCTCGCACAGACGTTGCCCTATCCGGGGAAGAAGACGCTGGATGGGCACATCGGCGGCGCAGGGGTGAAGCTCTCGGAGGCGGTGCTGGCCGTGCGCCAGACGGAAATCGTCCGCGATGTGAAGGCGGGTTTCTTCCGGGTGCTGGCTGCGGAGCAACTGGTTGCGGTGTCTGCGCAACTGGTGACGGTGGCGGAAGCCTCCGCGACCACCGCGCGCAAGCGGGTGGATGCCGGGGCGGCGGCCTACCATGAGCAGCTCCGGTCCGAAGTCCAGTTGGAACAGGCGCGGACGGAATGGACGGGCTGCCAGCGGGAACTGGTCACCTCGCAACAAAGCCTCGCCACCCTGCTGGGTCAGGCCCGGCCGGGCGCGCCGAAACTGGCCGGTGTGTTGCGCGAGACGCCGGACGCAGCTTTGTTGGCCGACATCGCCGGCGAACGGCTCGCGCAGCATCCGAGTCTCAATGCCGCGCAGGCGAATCTGGAACGCGCGCAACTGGAGAGCCGTCGCGCGCGGCTCGAGCCCTATCCCGACATGAAGGTGGGCTTTGCCGGCGGGCGGATAGGCGAAAGCGATCAGACCATCATCCAGGTGGGCCTCTCGCTGCCCTTGCCTCTGCTGGACCGTGGGCAGGGGAAGCAGCAGGAGGCGCGGGCCAACGTGAGCGTGGCGGAAGCGGAACTGCGCGCGGTGCAGCAGCAGTTGCAGCGCGAATGGGCCAACGCGCAGCAGCGCTATCGCACGGCCGCCGAACAGGTGGCCAACTATCGCGAGCGGATTCTGCCGAAGGCTACCGAGGCGCTGCGGCTGATCCAGGCCGGTTTCGAGCAGGGCAAATTCGCCTTCATGGATTTGGTGGATACGCAGCGCACCACAGCCGAAGCCCGTCTGGCCTATCAGGGCAAACTGCTCGAATTGAATCTTACCCAGGCGGAACTGGAAGCCTTGCTCCAGCCGCAAGCCAATACAACTACAAACACCAAATAGGAAGTGGACCATGAAAAAACAATTCACCAAGACATGTATTGCGTTCGCGGCGGTAGCCGTCGTGGCGCTGTTCGGCGGTTGCAAACCACAGGACGAGCACGGTGAGGCCGCCGGCCATGATCAAGCGAAAGCGGGAGCGGAAGATCATTCCGGCCACGCCCACGCCAAGGCCGCCGCTCCCGTAAAAGATGAGCACGCCGGGCACAACCATGGCGCCGGCGAACAAGGCGAAGCCAAGCCCCACGTCGTGGTCAAGGATGGCGTGGCAATGTGCACCGAGCATGGTGTACCCGAAGCCACCTGTGCCATCTGCAAGCCGGATCTCGCGGGCAAGCTCAAGCCGGGAGAAAGCCTGCAGGTACGGCTGCCCTCGACCAACTCGACGACCTTGGTCGGTGTTCGGACCGCGCTGCCGGAGACCGGTGCGATAGCCGATGGCATCGAGTGCGTGGCGGAAGTGAGTTTCAACCAGAACAAACTCGCCCAGATTGCGGCGCCGGTCAGCGGCATCGTCCAGACCGTGGACGTGGACCTTGGCAGCGCGGTGGAGGAAAAGCAAACGGTGGCGAAAATTTGGTCCGCCTCGATTGCGGAAGCGGTCGCCAAGGCGGTGCTCGCGCATCAGACCATGGAGCGGGAGCGGAAGCTGCGGGCCGACCGCGTGACGTCGGTGGCGTCGTTGCAGGAGGCGGAGGCCACGCATCGGGCGGCGTGCCAGCAGCTCCGTACGTTGGGCTTCACCGAGCAGCAGATTGATGAGATGGGGTGCAAGCCGGAGGAGCAGGTCCTGATGGAGGTGCGCGCGCCGTTTGCCGGCGAAATTGTGGAACGGATGGCCGTCCGCGGCTCGCTGGTGGAAGTGGGCAGGCCGCTCTTCACGGTGGTGGATCACTCGACGGTGTGGGCGATGTTGCAGGTGCCGGAGTCGGCGCTGGAACGCGTACGGGTTGGGCAGGCTGTGGAACTGCGCGTGGATTCGCTGCCGGGCAGGCTCTTTGCCGGCAAGCTCACGTGGATCAGTCCGGCGGTGGATGAACACACGCGGATGGCGCGCGCCCGCGCGGAGTTTGCCAACCCGGACCGGCTGCTCAAGGACAAGATGTTTGCCACCGCGCGGATCCTGACGCGTCAGGAAACCGCGGCGCTGCTGGTGCCGCTGGCTGCCGTCCAGCATGTGGAAGGCAAGCCGTTCGTGTTTGTGTGGCAGGCCGCGGATTTGTTCGACGCGCGTGCGGTGCAACTGGGCGCGAAGCATAACGGGCGGCTGGAGGTGCTGGCGGGTCTGAAGCCGCAGGAAGCGGTCGCCATCAGCCACGCGTTCGCCATCAAGTCGGCGATGCTGATGTCCCGCCTCGGCGCGGGCTGTGCGGACGACTAGGCCCTCGCGTTTCACGGAGACACTGTCATGCTGAACTGGATCATCAATTTCTCGCTCAACAACCGCCTGCTGGTCTGCATCTTGACCCTCGGGCTGGTTTTCATCGGCGGGCGGAGCCTGAGCCTCCTGCCGATAGACGCCTTCCCGGATACGACGCCGGTGCAGGTGCAAATCAACACCACTGCGGCGGCGCTGAATCCGCAGGAGACGGAGGCGCAGATCACGGTACCGGTGGAACTGGCCGTCAGCGGTTTGCCCGGCTTGCAGAATGTGCGCTCGATCTCGAAGTTTGGACTGTCGCAGGTGGTGGCGACGTTCGACGACAGCATCAACATTTTCAAGGCACGGCAACTCATCATGGAGCGGCTGCAGACGGTGGAATTGCCGGAAGGCATGGCGCGTCCGCAACTCGGTCCGATCGCCACCGGCTTGGGCGAGGTGTTCCATTACGTTGTGCGCTCCAGCGACACGAACCGCACGCCGACAGAGTTGCGTACCCTCCAGGACTGGGTGGTGAAGCCCGCGTTGCGCAAGGTGCCGGGCGTGGCCGAGGTCAACACGTGGGGCGGGTTCGAGAAGCAATATCACGTGGTGGTGGAAACCGACCGGCTCATCAAACATCGCCTGACGTTCGAGGAACTCGTCGAGGCCTTGCAGGCAAACAACCAAAACGTGGGCGGTGGCCAGATCACCCGCGGCGGCGAGTCGCTGCTGGTCCATGGTGTTGGCCTGACCACCAACGTCCAGGAGATCGCCAACATTGTCATCACCAGCCACGACGGCACGCCCGTGCGGGTACGCGATGTGGCCCAGGTGAAAGAGGATCACGAAATCCGGCGTGGCGCGGTGACCGCGGATGGCCGTGGCGAAGCGGTCCTCGGCCTCGGCTTCATGCTCATGGGTGAGAATAGCGCCGTGGTGACACACGCGCTCAAAGACAAACTGGCCGAGGTCCAGAAGTTCCTGCCGCCGGACGTGAAGCTGGAGGTCCTCTATGACCGGACGGAACTCGTGGACAACGTCATCCGCACGGTCGAACACAATCTGCTGGCCGGTGCTTTGCTGGTCATTGCGATCCTGTTCGCCTTTCTCGGCAATCTGCGGGCCGGTCTGATGGTGGCGTTGGCGATTCCGCTGGCGATGCTCTTCGCGGGCAACTTCATGCTGCAGGCCGGCATTGCCGCGAGCCTGTTGAGCCTAGGCGCGGTGGATTTCGGCCTCATCGTGGATGGTGCCGTGGTGATGATGGAGAATGCCATGCGACGGTTGGCGCTACGCCAGCACGAGTTGGGGCGCATCCTCACGCAGACGGAACGCGACGAGGTCTTGCGCAGCGCGCCGCTGGAAGTGGCGCGGCCTGTGGCCTTCGGTGTGGGCATCATTATGATGGTCTTCTTGCCGATCCTCACCCTGGAGGGTATCGAGGGGAAGATGTTCAAGCCGATGGCTCTGACGCTGATCTTTGCGTTGCTGGGTTCTCTCATCCTGGCGCTCACGCTGACCCCGGTGCTGGCCTCGCTCTTCTTGCCGAAGCAGGTGAAGGAAAAAGAGCCCTGGCTCGTGCGGATGGCCCATCGGCTTTACGCGCCGGCGCTGGGACTGGCCCTGCGCTTCCGCAAGCTCACGCTGCTCGGCGCGCTGGCCTTGTTCCTCGCCACGGCCTGGCTCGCCACGCGCATGGGCGGGGAGTTCCTGCCCAAGCTGGGTGAGGGTGCGATCGTGGGCACCACCGTGCGGCTGGCGGGGATATCCGTAGAGGAAGCCGTGGCCCAGAACGACCGGATTGAGCAGGCGTTGATGGCGGAATTCACCAACGAAATTGAGCACATCTGGACCCGCCTTGGCACGGCGGAGACCGCCACCGATCCGATGGGGGTGGAGTTGAGCGACTTCTTCCTCGCGCTCAAGCCGCGCGGACAATGGACCAAGGCGCAGACGCAGCCGGAGTTGACCGAGAAAATACGCGATGTGCTGAACCAGGTTCCAGGTCTGAAACCGGCCTTCAGTCAGCCGATCGAAATGCGGATTAACGAACTTGTGGCCGGCATTCGGGGCGACATTGGCATCAAGATCTACGGCGACGACTTGGAGGAGTTGCGCCGGTTGGGCGGCGAGGTGCAAGGAGTACTGGGTGGCATTCGCGGAGTCAGCGAAGCCTCGGTCGAGCAGTTGACCGGCCAGACCTTCCTGCAGGTGCGGGTGGATCCGCAGGCCATCGCTCGCTACGGTGTGCCCACGCGCAACGTCCTCAACGTGGTCGAGGCCGTCGGCTCGCGGCGCGTGGGCGACGTGCGCGAAGGCCAGCGCCGCTTTCCGCTGGTCGTGCGCCTGCCGGACCGGCAGCGTACCGATCCCGATGCGCTCGCCGCCACGCTCATTCCGACCGCGAGCGGTCCCGTGCTGCCCTTGAATCAGGTGGCCAAGATCTCCGAAATGGAAGGGCCCTCCACCATCAACCGTGAGTGGGGCAAGCGGCGCATCACCGTGCAATGCAATGTGCGCGGTCGCGATGTAAAAAGCTTCGTGGCGGAGGGAAAGGCGAAGATTGACGCGCTGGTGAAAATGCCCGAGGGCTACACTCTCGAGTGGGGCGGCCAGTTCGAGAACATGGAGCGCGCCAACCAGCGCCTGCTGTTCGTGGTCCCGATGGCGCTCGCGCTCATCTTCGTACTGCTCTACTTCAGTCTCAAGGCCCTGCGCGAGGTGCTCATCGTCGCCTCCGGCATCCCGCTCGGCTTGGTGGGCGGTGTCATCGCGCTCTGGCTGCGCGGCCTGCCCTTCACCGTGAGCTCCGCCATCGGCTTCATCGCCTTGAGCGGCGTCGCCATCCTCAACGGACTGGTGCTGGTGACGTTCATCAAGCAGAAACTGGCAGACGGCACGGCCTTGGAGCTCGCCATCCGCGACGGCTGCCTCGTGCGCCTCCGCCCGGTCTTGATGACCGCGCTTGTCGCTGCCGTCGGCTTCATCCCGATGGCGGTCAACATCGGCGTCGGCGGCGAAGTTCAGCGCCCGTTGGCGACAGTGGTGATCGGCGGCATCTTCACGAACACCCTGCTGACCTTGCTCGTGTTACCGGCGCTGTATTCGTTGCTTGGGCGCAAAACGCCGGCAGGAAAATAGCCCGCCAGGGTGAAGGCGGGTGTTCAGTTCGGGCGAACTGCAGCCGGTGGCCGATAGGGCATCGGACGCGTCGTGTTCTGCCTCCAGTTCCGGCGGCCTGGCCTCCTCGCTGCTGCTGACGCTGATCGTGCTGCCTGCGATCTACGACCTTGTCGAGTCCCGTGCCACCCGCAAAGCAGCGGCGCCGACGGCGCCTTGATATCTGGAAGCCATAGCAAAACCCCTATCAGCTAACGTGGCACGGGCAGCTTGCCCGTGTCTCATGGGCGGGACGCCCATGCCACGAGGGGTTTTCACGTGCCATGTCTGGTAAGCAAACAGGCGGCCTTCGGATGAAGGCCGCCTGTTTGTGTCGGAACGGAACCGTGCCGGGTCAGTGCCGCTTGCCGAAGCTGCGCGAACCGCGGAACGAGGAGCCGCCCGGCTTATGGCCGCCCCCTCCGCCGTGCGGCCGGCCGCCGCCCTGTTGCTGACGGCCGCGCCCGCCGCCGCCACCGCCGCGCTGCCCCTTGGGGGGCGGGCGCGCCGCCGCGCCGGTCGCATGGCGCGCGGCTTCGGAATGATAGGCGTGCTGGGTGTCCACCGGGATCTCCTGGTGGATCAGGCGCTCGATGTCGCGCAGGTAGTCGCGCTCGTCGGGGCTGCAGAACGAGATCGCATCGCCCTCGGCGCCGGCGCGCGCGGTGCGGCCGATGCGGTGGACGTAGGTCTCCGGCTCGACGGGCATGTGGTAGTTGATGACGTGGGTGATGCCGTCGACATCAATGCCGCGCGCGGCGATGTCGGTGGCCACGAGGACGCGGACCCGGCCGGTCTTGAAGCCGGCGAGCGCCGCGGTGCGCGCGCTCTGGCTCTTGTTGCCATGGATCGCGGCGGCGGTGATGCCGGACTTGTTGAGCTTCTCGCAGACCTTGTTCGCGGCGTGCTTCATCTGGGTGAAGACGATGACGCGGTTCATGTCGTGGGCCTTCAGCAGGTCCACCAGCAGGGTTTCCTTGTGGCCGCGGTCCACGAACAGGACCTTCTGCGCGATCTTCTCGACCGTCGGCTGCTCCGGGGTGATGGTGACGTGCACCGGGTCGTGGACCAGCGTCCGGGCCAGCGAGATCACCTCCGGTTGCAAGGTGGCGGAGAAGAGGAGCGACTGCCGTTTCGGCGGCAGCTTCGCGATGATCTTGCGGATGTCGCGGATGAAGCCCATGTCCAGCATCCGGTCGGCCTCGTCGAGCACGAAGACCTCCACGGCATCAAGGATGGCGAAGCCCTGCTGCATCAGGTCGAGCAGGCGGCCGGGGGTGGCCACGACGAAGTCCAGCCCGTGAGCCAGGGCCACTTCCTGGGGACGCTGGCCGACGCCGCCGAAGATCACCGTGTGGGTGATGTGCAGGTGGCGCCCGTAGGCGCGGATGCTGTCGCCGATCTGCGCCGCGAGCTCGCGGGTCGGCGCGAGGACCAGCACCCGCGGGCGGTTGCGGCTGAACGCCTTCCGGTTCTGCGTCAGATATTGCAGGATGGGCAGGACGAACGCGGCGGTCTTGCCGGTGCCCGTCTGCGCGCAGCCGAGCAGGTCGCGGCCCGCGAGCAGGTGCGGAATGGACTGCACCTGGATCGGCGTCGGGGTCACATACCCTTCCTCGGCCACCGCGCGCTGGATCTGCGGCAGCAGCGAGGCGAAGATCGGATGGACGTAGGGCGCCTTCTCCAAGGTGCCGTGGATCGAGGCCGGGTCCGGCAACGGCGGCGGCTGGGCCGCTGGGCGCTGCGGCGGATGCGCCGCGGACACGGGGTGGGGGTGGTGGTGATGCGGGACCTGCGCCGACGCCGGGTGGGCGTGCGCGGTCGGGTGCATGGGCTGGCCATGCACCGGGGGTTGGTGCTTGCTCTGCATTGGGATTTCTCCGTCCGGCTTAATTCATCTCTGCCCGCCGGACGCGTGGAAAAGAAGGAACCGCGACACTCGCGGCACTGGCAGCCTTGGTGGGGCTGAACTGACGGGCGGTACTGTAGCCGTTCGCGCCCCGAAGTCAAGTTGGCGGCCGGGACAACGGATGCCGCGGACGGACCTGCAGGTGCGTAATCCGCGGTTTGTTTCGCGTTCTGTCCGGGTCTCCGGTGACCTGGAAAAACGCCAGAATTCTTTTTTAAACCATTGGAAAGGTTTGACGCCGGGGTCATTCACGGGTAAATATCCGCCGCGCTTCGTTGGACGAAGCGGCAGAATCAGGAGAAAAAGAACATGGCTATTATCAACTTCGGCGGTGTTGAGGAACGCGTGGTGACGCGCAAGGAATTCTCGCTCGCCAAGGCGCGCAAGGTCCTCAAGAAAGAGACCATCGCGATCATCGGATACGGCGTGCAGGGCCCGGCGCAGGCGTTGAACCTCAAGGACAACGGCTTCAAGGTCATCATCGGCCAGGCGCCGGAATTCAAGCGCGACTGGGACCGCGCGGTCGCCGACGGCTGGAAGCCCGGCAAGGATCTCTTCGACATCGAGACCGCGGTGCAGAAGGGCACGATCATCCTGTTGCTCGTCTCCGACGCCGCGCAGCGCGCCGTCTGGCCGCTGATCGAGAAGAACCTCAAGGACGGCGACGCGCTGTATTTCTCGCACGGCTTCTCGATCACCTACAGCAAGAAGACGGGCGTCGTGCCGCCGGACTTCGTGGACGTGATCATGGTGGCGCCGAAGGGCTCGGGCCTCAACGTCCGCCGCAACTTCCTCAGCGGCGCGGGCATCAATTCGAGCTACGCGATCCAGCAGGACGCGACCGGCCGCGCCGAAGAGCGCTGCCTCGCGGTCGGCATCGGCATCGGTTCCGGCTACCTCTTCCCGACGACCTTCCCGCACGAGACCAACAGCGATCTGACCGGTGAACGCGGCGTGCTCATGGGCGCGCTGGCGGGCATCATGGATGCGCAGTACGACGTGCTCCGCGCGCACGGCCACTCGCCGAGCGAGGCGTTCAACGAAACCGTCGAGGAGTTGACGCAGAGCCTGATCCGCCTCGTGGACGAAAAGGGCATGGACTGGATGTACTCGAACTGCTCGGCGACGGCGCAGCGCGGCGCGCTCGACTGGCGCCCGCAGTTCAAGAAGGCGGTCCTGCCGGTCTTCAAGAAGCTCTACGCCCGTGTCGCGAGCGGCGCGGAAGCCGAGCGCGTCATCAAGACCTGCTCCGGCAAGGATTACCAGCAGCTGCTGGGCAAGGAACTCGCCGAATTGCGCGACAGCGAAATGTGGCGCGCGGGCGCCGCGGTGCGCGCGTTGCGGCCCACCGAGTCGGCCAAGGCGATCATCAAGGGCACCAAGGGCGTGTCGGGCCGTCAGTGGTGAAAGAAACGCGTAAGTAATTAGGGCGTCCCGAAGGCCGCAAGGTCTTCGGGACGTTTTGTTTGAAGCTATGAGAAAACACATTGCGAATATCGTGCGCGGCGTCAAGAATTTCTTGGGCCAGGCGCCGGCGGAAAAATCCGAAACAGCCAAGCCTGTGAACGTGGCGCCACCGGCGCCGCCGGCGGCGCCCGCGCGCGCCAAGGGTGACGAATGGCAGCCGGGGCACGACGCGCCCGCCGCCAAGCCCGAAGTCAAACTGGCCAAGGAGGACCTGCGCAGCCGCCTGCCGCCGCGTACTCCGGCCCAGGTCGAGCAAGCCGCCCGGCAGTCGCGCCCGCGCGACGACCGACCGCGCGATGACCGCCCGCGTGCTGACCGTCCCCGAGGTGAAAGTTCGCGCGGCGGCCGTCCGGCACCGCGCGGCCCGCGTCCGGAGGGGCAGCGTTCGGACCGCCGTGGTCCGGCGCCGTCCCGCGGCAATCCGCCGCCCTATCAGGCGGAGGGCGCCGCGCATGCGGCCCCGCAGCCCGCCCCCGCCCCGAAGGCGCCCGCCGCCCCGTGGGATCCCGCCAGCTTCCAGGTGACGCCCGAGGAGGGCAAGAAGCGGTTTGTGGATTTCGATCTGGCGCCGACGCTCATGCAGTCGATCGCGGAGCAGAACTTCCGCTTTTGCACGCCGATCCAGGCGGAGATCCTGCCGCACACGCTTGCGGGCAAGGACGCCGCCGGGCAGGCGCAGACCGGCACCGGCAAGACCGCGGCCTTCCTGCTCACGATCATGCAGCACGCGCTCAAGAACCCGCTGGCCGTGCGCAAGCCCGGCACGCCCCGCGCGCTCGTGCTCGCTCCGACGCGCGAACTGGTGATGCAGATCCACAAGGACGCCCTCCTGCTCGGCGCCCACTCCGGTTTCAAGAGCGTCGCCGTCTTCGGCGGCATGGACCACGAGAAGCAACGGCGCCAGCTCTCCGACCAGATGGTGGACCTGGTTGCCGCGACGCCCGGCCGTCTTATCGATTTCCTGCGCGGCCACGTCGTGGATCTGTCGCAGGTCGAGGTGCTGGTGCTGGACGAGGCTGACCGGATGCTGGACATGGGCTTCATCCCCGACGTCCGCCGGATCATCCACCAGACGCCGCCCCGCGACCGCCGGCAGACGCTGCTCTTCAGCGCCACGCTGAGCAAGGAAGTCATGCGCCTCGCCAGCCAGTGGATGCGCGACTTCGTCAAGATCGACATCGAGCCGGAGCACCGCGCCGTGGACACCGTGGAGCAGAAGATCTACGTCGTCACGCGCCGGGAAAAGATCAACATCCTGATGCACCTGCTGCAGTCGCCCGAGGCGGAACGCGTGCTGATTTTCCGCAACCGGCGCGACTCGACCAACCGGCTCTACGAGCGGCTGACGCGCTCCGGCATCCGCTGCGCCCAGTTGTCCGGCGATGTGGCTCAGGAGAAGCGTGTGCGCATCCTGGAAGAGTTCCGCGAAGGCAAGTTGAAGGTCGTCGTCGCCACCGATGTGGCCGGCCGCGGCATCCACGTCGCCGGCATCAGCCACGTGGTCAACTATGACATCCCGGAGCATCCGGAAGATTTCGTCCACCGCATCGGCCGCACCGGCCGTGCCGGTGTCAGCGGCGAGGCGATCACGTTCGCCGACGAGGAATCCGGGTTCATGCTGCCCGCGATCGAGGAGTATATCGGCCGGCCTTTGACCTATATCCATCCCGAGGATGCCCTGCGCAAGCCCCCGACGCGCGAGAGCGCCCACCACCATGGCGCGCACCCGCATGGCGCCGCACACCCGCATGGCGCCGCACATACGCATGGCGCACATCCGCCGGCTGCGCCGGCGCCGGCCGTGCAACCGCAGGAAGTTCCTCCGCCCGAGCCGCCGAAGGCTTAAGGCTCGGACCTGTCCGCAGGCCTGAAGGGGCGCAGCCAAAAGCTGCGCCCCTTTTTCGTTGTCAGCCCCTCTCGTGGGCAGGCGGGCTGTTTTTCACGGTAACCCTGTTGGAACTCGCACGAAAACCGGGGCGGTTCCGTCTTTCCACCAGGGTGGGGCGTCGTCCGAGCCGCCCCGCGTTTTTTAACGCCCACCAGGAGAGCGCAGCTCTTCACCTGTAGGGGCGCAGCTGGCCTGCGCCCTCTGTTTGTTGGTTGCACGAAGAGGGCGCAGCAAGCTGCGCCCCTGCAGCGGGTTCGGTTGCGCTGGTCAGGAACTTCTGCATTGCCGCCGTGCGTGCGGAGCGCTGGGTTGGTTTGCGTCTTCCAGGGCTTGGAAACCGTAAGCCCGTCTTTTTCCAAGCCTTGGAAACACCGAGCGCGTGCTTGACCCGGATGGGCGGGTTTTCTATTCTGCTATGCTGGTAAACGGCTTACAGGAAGCGTTTCAGCGGGAGAGCAGGCCATGGCAAATTTGACGGAGAGCGATTGGCAATGCATGCGCGGCCTTCACGACGAGATGTTGGCGGCACTGTGCAGCCGGATCAATCAGGCGGCTGCGAAACTCATTCGCGCCAAGGCGGGCGGAGACCACGCCACCTACCTCCGGCTTTACAAGCATATCCTGGACTCCGACGAGGTCGTCGCCGAGTGCTTCAACGACTGGCGGCGTTCCACCATCGGGCTGCGGCTTATATCTTTGCGCCGGCACAAGGTGATGACGGAGGAACAGTTTGAACGCCTGACGCCCGGCGCACGGGAGATGGTGAACGCCATGCTTGAGATTTATAGGTATCGCTGGGATCAGTCGCGCCCAAGGCGCGCTGTTTACGGGCTTTGTTGGGGTGGTACGCCATGAACTGGAGGGCTCTGCTCGATCTGCTGTTTCCGCGCCTCTGCGCCGGCTGCAGTGGCCGCGTCGGCGATGCGGCGGGCCACCTGTGCTGGGACTGCCAGGCGCAGTTGCCGTTCGTCCGCCAGCCCTACTGCCTCCACTGCGGCGACCCGGTCGAGGGGCGTGTGGACGAGGCCTTCACCTGCCAGTGGTGCGACGAGCTGAACCCGGCGTTCGACTACGCGCGTTCGGTGGTCCGCTACCGCGGCCCGGTCCAGCGCATGATCCAGGACTTCAAGTACCATGCCGCGCACCACCTGACGCCGGACCTGGTGCGGCTGCTGGTGGCCGGCCTGCGGAACGCTCCGGAGTTCGGCACGCTCGAGGCCCTCTGCTGCGTGCCGCTGCACCGGGTCCGGCAGCGCGAGCGCGGCTACAACCAGTCGGCCCTGCTGGCGCGCGGACTCGCCCGGGAGGTGGGCCTGCCTTTTCTGCGCTGCGCGCTCGTCCGGCATCGGCAGACGGGCACACAAACGCATTTGACAGCACGCGAGCGGGTCGCTAACGTGCATGACGCATTCGCCCTCCGCCGGGCCGCCGCGGTCCGGGGCCGGGCGTTGCTGCTGGTGGACGATGTGATGACCACCGGGGCGACGGTGAGCGAGTGCGCGCGGGTGCTGAAGGAAGCCGGCGCGGCGCGGGTCTGTGTGTTGACCGTGGCGCGCGGCTGAACGACAGAACGGAAAAAACCATGGCGCTTTTCGGCAATAAAAAACTGACGACGGTCAAGGTGCGCAAACGCGACATGCCCGACGGCCTCTGGATCAAGTGCCCGGGCTGCGACGAGATGCTCTTCAAGCAGGAGCTGGAAACCGCGCTGAACGTGTGCCCCAAGTGCGACCACCACTTCATGCTGCCCCGGGCCGCGCGCATCGCCCTGCTGGCCGACGAAAACAGTTTCGTGGAATGGGATACCGGCCTGGTCAGCGTGGACACCCTCGGCTTCACCGGGGTCAGCTCCTACGTTGCCAAGATCAAGGAAAACCAGGCCAAGACCGGCTGCGACGACGCGATCAGCTGCGGCCGCATCCATCTCAACGGCCGGCCCGCGGCGCTCGGCGTGATGGATTTCGAATTTCTCGGCGCCAGCATGGGCGCGGTGGTCGGCGAGAAGGTGACCCGCCTGATCGAGCACGGCACGGCCGAAAAACTGCCCGTGATCATCTCCTGCGCCTCCGGCGGCGCGCGCATGTACGAGGGCCTGTTCAGCCTGATGCAGATGGCCAAAACCAGCGCGGCGCTCGCCCGCCATGCTGAGGCCAAGCTGCCCTACATCACCCTCCTCACGCACCCGACGACCGCCGGCGTCATGGCCAGCTATGCCACGCTCGGCGATGTCATCATCGCCGAGCCCGGCGCCTTGATCGGCTTTGCCGGCCCGCGCGTCATCAAGGAGACCACGCAGCAGGAACTGCCGGAAGGCTTCCAGCGCGCGGAATTCCTGCTCAAGCACGGGCTGCTCGACATGATCGTCGCGCGCAAGGATCTCAAGAGCACGCTCGCCCTGGTCCTCGACTTTCTGCAGCCGGGCCCGGCCGCCGCGGCGGCCTCCTGATGGAGTCTTTGATTGGGGTCTGCTTGCTTGCCTGGCTAGCTGGGAGCGGCGGCATTCCTGCCGCCGATGGAACCTGCATTCAACCCTAACGAGCATCGTGCCAGACCTGCTCTGCCCGTGCTTGGCGTTGCTTGTGCGGCGGCAACATGCCGCCGCTCCCAGCTGGAGAAATCATTTCCCTTGGCGGTAGGGTGCCACCAAGAAACTTCTCGCGAAACGAGAAGACTGCTTAGCACCTACGCTACAGGCCCTTTTCTCGACACTGGGAAAGTAGCGGGGCGATCTGAAAGCCTTGACGGTGCCAATAAAAATTCGGGATCCCGGACGCGACGGAGCGCGTTCCTCCAAGAAAAGAAGTCCGCTGCCGGGGGGTAGCTGAGGCTACCGGCGGGTGCGGTCGGCGATGGTGCGGGCGGTTTCGCGCTCGGTGGTCTTGCGGCGGAGGCTGTCGCGCTTGTCCTCGGCTTGCTTGCCGGCGCAGAGCGCGAGCTCGATCTTGACGAGGCCCTGCTTGAGGTAGAGGCGCAGGGGGATCAGGGTGCGGCCCTGCTGGGCGATCTGGGCGGCGAGCCGCTTGATCTCGCGGCGGTGCAGCAGGGCGACTTTCGGGCGGACGGGGTCGCACACTTCCAGCCGCGCGCAAGGGTAGGGGTTGACGTGCAGGTCGCGCAGGATCACCTGCCCGTTCTCCACGGTGGCGAAGCTCTCGCCGAGGCTGACGCCGCCGGCGCGGATGCTTTTGACCTCGGGTCCGTGCAGAGCGATCCCGGCCTCGATTTTTTCGAGGACGTGATAGTCGAAGTGCGCCTTGCGGTTCTGGGCAATGACCTTGATGCCCGCCGGCGGAGCTGACGAGGTGGCGGTCATGGCCGTGAACCAGGTTTTAGAGCGACAGCAGGCTCTCCGCGGCGGAGGGCTGCTGGTGAACGGCGGTGGTGACGGCGGTCTCGGCGGCGAGTTTGCCTTCGGCGAGTTCGCGCAGGGCCAGCTCGAAGTTGGACTGGAACTGATTCTCCGGCTTGACCATCGGACGTTGGCCGGCGTTCAATTGGCGCACGCGACGCGCGATCACGTTCACCAAAAGTGGCGTGTTCGGCATCCGTTCCTGCGCTTTGTCCATCAGATTCATCATGAGCTGCATCTCCTGCGTGTTGAAGGGGCTGGACTATACAGGGTTGCCGCCGCCTGTCAACCGGGTAATTTTCCCAGCCGCGTAGGGCAGGTCAGTTGCTGGGACTTGTAGGGGCTTCGCTTGCGAAGCCCTCCGAGTGAGACCCATTACGCCCGGTTGCTGTCGGGTCGTCCTTTTTCAGCTCGCGCCGTGGGTCCGGGCGAAGTCGCGCAGGACCAGCAGGTTGGCGGGCGGCGTGCCCCGGGGGATTTCGCAGCCGGCGCCGACGATGTGGCGCGCGCCGGCGGCGCGGTGGCACTCCGCGAGTTCGGCGCGGATGTCATCCGGCGTGCCGTTGCGGATGATGCGGACCGGGTCCAGGTTGCCGAGCAGCACCTGCCCTGGGCCGGCCTCGCGCCGCGCATGCTCCATCGGCACGAGAAAATCCACGTCGAAAATATCGCAGCCGAGCCGGCCGATGTCGGCCATGAGCGCGCGGGTGTTGCCGCAGATGTGCAGGCGCGTCCGCACGCCGAGCGCGCGGACGCGCTCGAGCAGGTCGCGCTCGAAGGGCCAGACGAACTCTTTGTAGAGTTCCGGGCCGATGAGCGAGGCCGCCGCGTCGCCGATCCCCATCAGCTCGACGCCCGCCGCTACCTGGGCCCTGGCGAAGTCGACCTCCATCTCGACGACGAAGGCGAACAGGCGCCGGACGAAGTCGGGGTCGTCGTAGAAGTCCAGCATCAGGTTGTTGATGCCGCGCAGGTCGGCGGCCATCTCGCAGGGGCCTTCGATCCAGCCCTCGATCACCAGCTGGCCGGCGACTTTCTGCTTGAACAGGTCCGCGGCCCGGACGCGGTCGGTCATGCGGCCGCCGCCAAGCGGGTCGGGCTTTTTCAGCGTGTCGAGCTTGGCCTTGTCGGTGAGCAGGGCCTGCTCCTCGAGGATCGCCGGCGGCTGGTCGGGGAAGTATTGCACGGCCGCTCCGCAGTCGGCGGCTTCGCGCGCGGGGTCCGAGATGCACGAGACCTGGTCGAAGCCGTAGGTCTCCGCGATGCGCAGCTGGCCCTCGACCAGCACCCGGTAGTCGGCGGCGTACTCGCCGTAGCCGCGGCCGATGTGGTCGGCGGCGTACATCATCGTGATGGGCATCTGCGGCAGGTGGTCCACCGGCTTGCCATCGAGGACGGCCCAGACGCGTTCGTGGCTGTTCATACGCCGAGACTCCAGCCGGGCCGGTATGCCGTGCGGACGTGGCGGTTGGCCTCGGGCAGGTTGGTCACCTTCATGTTGTCCGCGTCCCATTCGATGCGCGCATCCATGCGCTTGGCGATGTTGCCCAGCAGACAGATTTCGGTCAGCGGCGCCGCGTAGCTAAAGGGCGCGCTGGCCGGCTCCAGGCCCTTGCAGGCGCGCACCCAGTTCTGCATATGGCCACCCTTGATGCGCGGCAGGCTCTTGGGCGGGCGCTGGTACTCCTGCATCGCGCGCTCCGGGATGAGCCGCGGGCTGTCGCCGTAGACGCCGCACGTCAGCTTGCCCTTGCTGCCGATGAACAGGGCGCCACCCTCCGGATGGCCGAGCATTTTGCCGTTGGCGAGTTCCTCCGGACAGGGCGGGCGGGTGCCTTCGTACCACGTCAGCTTGACCGGCGGCAGGTTTTCGCGCGCGGGGAACTGGAAGGTGACGACGGCCGAAAGCGGATGTACTTCGTTGGTCAGACCGCACGAGGTGGCCTCGATGCTCGTCGGCATGCCGAGCTTGAGCGCCCACACGACGGGGTCGAGCGTGTGCGCGCCGCGGTCGCCCATCATGCCGTTGCCGAAATCCCACCACGCGCGCCACGAGCCCGGATGATAGGTCGGATGATAAGGCCGCGCCTTGGCCGGGCCGAGCCACAGATCCCAGTCCAGTTGCGCCGGCACGGCCGGTGTTTCCTGCGGCCGTTCCGAGAGCTTGGAACTCCAGTAGGCGTGACCCCACGGATAATAGGAGAGGCTGCACCAGGCCTGCACTTCGCGCACCTCGCCGATGGCGCCTGCGCCGATCCACTCGACCACCGTGCGCGCGGCCTCGCTCGAATGGCCTTGGATGCCCATCTGCGTGACCAGTCCGGACTCGCGCGCGGCCTTGCTCAGCGTCCGCGCCTCGAAAATGTCGTAGCACTGCGGCTTCTGGCAGAACACGTGTTTGCCCGCCTGCAGGGCCGCCATGGCGATGATGGCGTGGGTGTGGTCGGGCGTGGCGATCAGCACGCCGTCGAGCGACTTCTCCTGCTCGAGCATCTTGCGGTAGTCCTGGTAGATCTTGGCCTGCGGAAATTTCCGGATGGTCTTGGCCGCGTGGTCTAGATCCACGTCGCAGAGCGCCACGATGTTTTCGGTGGAGGCCTGGTTGAGGTCGTCGGCGCCCTTGCCGGCGATGCCGATGCCGGCGAGGTTGAGCTTCTCGCTGGGCGCCACGTGGCGCGGCCCGCCCAGCACATGCCGGGGCACGAGGCTGAAGGCCGCGGCGGCCGCCGCCGTGCCGAGGAAGTTGCGCCGCGACAGGTTCCGCCCCGCAGTTGCATTCGTCATAGTCAGTCCCTCGCAAACCAGTTGATCGCGAAAATAGGCAACGCTGCCGGCCCTGTCAACCGCGGAGAAAAGCCGCGCGGAAAAATCGCACCCGTGTCTTGACATGAAACGCGAAGCCGCTATAGTCGCCGCCGCTCTAGTGCCGGATGGTGTAACGGTAGCACAACAGACTCTGAATCTGTTTGTCTAGGTTCAAATCCTAGTCCGGCAACCACTTCCACCCCTTCAAGAAAAACCCGTAAAAGGCAAAACACCTGTGAACGCCGCCTGAAATGCGTGTTTTGGTTTTTGGCGCGTTCCTTGCGGTTTCTTAAAAAGACACTCCGGTGTCTGTGAAATTTACCGCGATGTGCCACGATTTTGAAAAACCGCACTGGCGCTTCCGGTCGGTGGGTATATCGGCCAGTCCTGCGGCATCCAAAGGCCGTGGCGGGCATCGTGGGAACGCTGGCGGGCAATTGGTCCACCTCTTGATTTAGGCGGAGCCAGTGTTACGTTCCGCGCCAGAGCGTCACGCGTCATTCTGGCCTTGCACCTGCCAGTCATCCCCATCCCTTGACGCGTACCGCTCCCCTTTTTGCGGTGGGTATGTCGTCGCGCGGCTTGTGGGGCAATCGTGGCGTGGCGGGCGTCCTGCGCGGTCTGGTGGCACGCTAGATGTGGGGGCGGCAATACAACGATCTGCAAACAGGGCTTGACTTGGCCTGCCGGCGCGCAAAATGCGAGCGTGATTTTTCAGCGTCAACCTGCGGTCGAAAAACGGCGCGCCCTTGGTGGGCGCTCCGAAGCAACGTCTTATCTGGTTAAACGTATTGTCGCGAACAGGGCTTGACTTGGCGGCTCGGCGCGCAAGAATGCACGTATGGTTTTTCAGCGTCCTAGTGCGCTCGCAAAGCGGCTCCCTCCCGGTGGGCGCGCCGAAGCAATTTCTTATCGGGTTAAGATCAGAATGAGATGTGCGCGCATAATCATGGGGATGGCCATTGCCACCGCGATGTCCGCGTGCACAAGTACCACGCGGGACGCAGCGGAGTACAAACAGCATTACCGCTTGGCAGAGGATGTCAACCTCTACTCCTGCAGCACATTTACGGGGTTCTATTCCGTCTGGTTCAGCGGGCCGCAGAAAGTCGAAACTATTTGTTCGTCCACCATACCCGTCGCAGGGGCGACATCGCTTAAAAAGGGATGCCCGGTCAGAGTAGTGAAGCTGTTCAAGGTTGCCACTCTTGACGCATCGTATAGCGACGCGAAGTTGGAAGTCGTAGATACAGGCTCGAAGTCTACTCACATTGTCTACGTCAAGTGGCCCAGTGCGAGGTCACTCCTTGTGACAGCATCCGAAACTCCATTGAAATGAAGGCCAGAGAAGAGGCCCAACCCTGAGAGGTTTTCACACGCCGGCGTGCGCAAAAACCCTGTGTTGAACCAAGCTGGTGAGGGGCGAAGAAGCACGACGTGAGACTCTGGATTTTGCAGGCCGCACGGAACCAGCTCCGTGCGGCCTTTGCCTGTTTAGGGGCTGGCGTCGCGGCGGCCCACTCTTGAACGTCGTGATGAAGTCGCCGGGCGGTGAGCCTGGCCTCTGCAATAACTGCAAGCAGCGTCCCGTCAGAACAGCTCTGACTCAGGAGTGTGCGCGTTGGGGTGGGGCGATGAGCTGCTGCCGGTTGCCGCGCCGGATTTGTCTTGCACGCGGTGTGGGCGTTCCCTAATTTCCGGCCGTGATTTATTTTCGTGCTGGGCTGCGCGGTCGGCGGGCACAGCAAACTCACTGATCATTTCGGAAGGGTGGTAGAGCGGTTTATTGCACCGGTCTTGAAAATAGCCCTTCACGTTTTCGTAATTCCTTGTAAAAGTTTAAGTTGTGAATGCGTCAATGAGTTGCAAAATTTCCGGCGACGACCATGACTACGAACGAATACCTTTGAGGTAGCATGGCGCGATGACAAGTGGTGAGAAGTAAATCAACGATTTTTACCTCTGTACGGGTCTTTAGCTCACCTGCAGGTTGGGTGGGTGATTCCTCACATTTTTCGCCAGAAGGATCACCCAGTTTCTTTTGTCATATTTATGAGCGCTCGACCTTGAGTGCGCGCGAAATAGCATCTCTGGGGTAGCAACGAGCTGATGGTGGCAGATGAAACTCCTTGCTTAATTTACTGCCGAGGGTCACATTTCCCACGCTGGTTGGCTTGTATACCGCAGACCATGACCAGCGAAATCGGTCGGCGCCGAGTGCGCTGTAAGGGGAATGTTTTCTGTGAAAAGGATCATTGTAAGTGTGGTGCTGATGCTTGCGGCGGTAACGGCGCAGGCCCAGTACACGAGCAGTTACCAGACCAACACCATCGATGGTATGGTCATCGAGTGGTCAGGAGATTACGTGATTGGAACCAATACCCTTCATGATGATCTCCTGCTCATTCAGAACGCAGGCGTTCTAAACGCAGGCATACTGAGCAATGCGGTCTTCTATTTAGGATCGTCAAGCGATAGCAGCAACAATGCTGCCGTCATCACTGGATCAGGCAGCGTTTTGACCAATGGTGACTTTCTCAATGTGGGGTACGCTGGCGTGAGTAACCAACTAACGATTAGCAATGGTGGGCTAGTCTACAGTGCAAAAGGGCGCATTGGGTTCCTTGGCGGTGCGAGTAACAACCTCGCCACGGTTACAGGCGCAGGAAGCTGTTGGGTCAACAGTTCCGATTTTTATGTAGGGCGTGGCGGTGTTGAGAATAAAATTGAAATTAGCTCAGGTGGGGCCGTTTACGCATTGAATGGACACATGGGTAATCTCCTCGGTGCCGATAACAACGTGGCGGTGATAACCGGTGCGAACAGTATTTGGAGTAATAGCGCTGACCTTTTCTTGGGCGATCAAGGTGCTGGCAGCCAGGTAACGATTGCTAATGGCGGTAAGGTTTACAACGCCACAGGCTATCTTGGATATTATTCGAGCAGTTCTAGTAACAACGCTCTATTGGTCACAGGCTCTGGTAGCACATGGAGTAACCGCGCCGCTCTTTACCTGGGATACTCCAGTTCGGGCAATCAGTTAAATATCACAAATAGCGGTGTGGTATTCAGTGCTGGTGGCTTCGTAGGTTATAATTCTAACGCGAACAACAATGTGATATTTATGACGGGCACTGGCAGTTTATGGAAAAGCAGTTCCGACCTCAGAGTAGGGAACTACGGAGTGAGCAATAGGCTTTCGATTATTAATGGCGGTAAGATGATAAATAGTACTGGCAACATTGGCTATTATCCGGGCAGTAGTAATAACTCGGTGTTGGTCCTAGGTGAGGGCAGTGTCTGGACCAATGGCATTTTCCTCTATGTGGGCAATGGTGGAGCGGGAAATACATTGACGATTTCGAATGGCGGTGTAGTGTCCTGCTATACTGGTTTTATTGGTAACTCCAACGCGAATAATTCTGTACTGGTCGTTGGTGTCGGAAGTGTCTGGAGTAATGTCTTCGAGCTTAACGTAGGTTGCACGAACAGCTTTGACAATCTGTTGTCCATCATCGATGGCGGAATAGTATATAATAATAATGGCAGCATTGGTTTAGGATCAAACTCCAGTGGCAATGTAGTATTGGTCAGCGGTGCGGGAAGCGCTTGGAGCAACAAAGCCAATCTTTTTATGGGTTACGCTGGTGTAGGTAATCAGTTGATAATAACAAATGGCGGTAAGGTATACAACAACTTCGGGTGGATGGGGTCCACATCCAGCGCTAGTAATAACGTCATCCTGGTCTCTGGCGGAGGCAGTGTTTGGACAAACCGCTACGACCTTAATATTGGAACTAATAGCTCGGGCAACCAATTAACGGTTAACAATGGTGGGGCGGTATATAGCATGAGTTCTTATATCGGAGGGAATACCAACGCCAACAATAACACGGTTATAGTTACGGGCGTGGGAAGTGAATGGGACAATAACGGCGCTCTCTATGTTGGTTTTTTCGGGAAGCGCAATCAACTGACGTTGAACAACGGCGGAAAAGTTACAAATACATCAGGCTATATTGGTTACAATAACATTTCCAGTAACAACACTGTATTGGTCACTGGTCTGGGTAGCGTCTGGAGCAATCGAAATGATCTTTATGTTGGCCTCTCTGGCGTAAGCAATCAGTTGACGATCAGTAATAGTGGCACTGTGTACGCCCAGTCAGTCACCTTGGGCGCTAACCTGGGCAGCACCAATAATACTCTCACCATTAGCGGCGGCAGTCTCGTCACGACCAATATTGTTAACGGTGTGTTGGATGTGCGGCGAGGTCTGGTGATCATGGATGGCGGAAACCTCTTGGCCAATACCATTTTGCTCACAAACGGCATAGCCAGTAGATTGACTGTGATTGGGGGCAATCTATATATCAATAACATTACCAACAAAAACGGCGCAAATGTCATCCTTTCGGGTGGCTCAATAGCGCCACTCAATGCTGATGCAAACTGGACGGCGCTCATGGTGGTGAGCAATGCAGTGACGATCAATACAGCCGATTATTATGGTCGAGCCCGAAGTGTGAACCTTTCTGGGGCGCTGTCTGGTGGGGGCCAGTTGAGCGTTATTGGGTCTGGTACGTTGCTTGTGAATAGCACAGGTACGGTAGGGAGTCTGATCAATGTGTTCGATGGCGTTGTGTTGGGGGGGACGGGTTCAGTGGCAAGTGTGCAGATTCAATCGAACGCTACGCTGGCTGCGGGTAACACGATCGGAGCATTCTCAGTTTCGAATCTTACGCTTAACGCCGGGGCTCATGTTCAAGTGGGACTCAATGCGACCAGTGGTGTTGCAGGTGTAGATTGGGATCTCATTAATGTGGTCGGACAGGTAACGCTGAACTCTATCTCAAGTAATGCCCCCTTGACCGTGGATGTGGTCAATATGGGAGGACTGACGGGAGTTGTGGCTCCTTCAACACTTTTGAGCTGGACGTTCCTGGCAGCCACGGGAGGCATCAGCGGATATAATACGAACGCTTTCCTCTTTACCACTACAGGGTTAGATGCTTGGATTGAGGGAAAATGGTCGGTCGCGCAAACAAGCAATACCTTGCAACTCTTGTACACACCTGCCACCCCAATCATTTCGCTGAGTGGAAACATGGCGTTTGGAAATGTGACGGTGGGTGCTACTAACTTGGCAACAATGACCATCGCTAATCTAGGAGGTATTACGTTAACGGTTACAAACATAAGTTTCCCCCTTGGATTCAGCAGTGATTGGTCCGGTGCGATCCCCCCGGGTGGGTCGACTAATATAATCGTAATGTTCACACCGGTTGAATTAACGAACTACGGCGGTTCAATCTCAGTCTATTCGGATGCGACCAGCGGAGGAAATACTCTGCCAATTACTGGTATAGGCATTCCGTTGCCGGTAACGACTCTTGCGGCAACGGGTGTATCCCTCAATAGTTGCGATGCGAATTGGGTTAGCATGGCTGGGGCGACGAACTTTTTGTTGGATGTTTCGATAAGCAGTGATTTCTCATCCTATGTTAGCGTTTATAGCAATCTGAGCGTGGGTGCCCTGACCACCTACAGGGTTGCAGGTTTGAATGCCGGTGTGACGTATTACTACCGCGTACGTGAACAACAAAGTGGACTCACCAGTATCAGCTCAACCGCGGTGGCTTTAACGACCACCAGCTGTGGTCTGAGCGTGAGCAACGGACCTGGGTACGGGGGCAACATATTAACCCTCACCGGCATCGGAATGGGTAATGGATCCGATATTAGCAACGTTACGGTTTGCGGCGTAGCTGCGGTGGTCCAAAGTCAGACGACGGATTCAGTGACGGTGCAACTGAGCGAGGGCGGTGATGGTCCCGGCGATGTTCGTATATCGTCCGCAAGTAAGGGTGAAACGATAATACCAAATGGCTATACGTATAATGCGCTTGGGTTAATTGGCGGTGGATTCCAAGCCTGGCAAAGCGTGAGCAACCTGCCTGTGGCGTGCGGATCTTTAGCGGCGGTGAGTGTTTCAGGCAAGCTATATGCTATTGGCGGGTACAATGGCAGCTATCAATCCAATGTTTATACCTTTATTCCTGCGCAATCTTCTTTGGGCTGGCAGAGCGTGAGCAACCTGCCTGCGGCCTGTGGATATTTGGCTGCGGCGAATGTCGGGGGCATCATCTATGCTATGGGTGGCAGTAACAGCAGTGGTATCCAATCAGCCGTATATGCTTACGACACAGCCAAGCCAGCACAGGGGTGGCAGAGCATAAGCAACTTGCCATCAGGTCGCAGTGGTCTGGCCGCTGCGAGTGTTGGTGGGAAGCTCTATGCCGTGGGAGGGGCTGGTAGTGGTCTTTTGCAATCATCTACCGTTTATATGTATGATCCAACTCAGTCGGCGCAGGGATGGCAAAGCGTGAGCAATCTACCGGCTACGCGTGCTTATCTAGCCGCCGCGAGTATAGGTGGGAAACTTTATGCCCTTGGCGGGGCCTCTAACTCCATCTACCAATCCACCGTGTATGTATACAATCCCGTACAACCGGCACAGGGTTGGCTGATCGCAAGCAACTTGCCGGCGCAGCGTCAAGAACTGGCGGTAACGAGTTATGGCGGGCAACTTTATGCGATGGGTGGATTTAGTGGAAGTCATTCATTAAATGGCTATGCTTACGATCCCTTGCATCCGACGTTAGGTTGGCAGAGTGCGAGTAACAACTTGCCCGTGGCCTGTTCACGATTAGCGGCCGCCTGTGTTGGAGGGAGAGTCTACACCATAGGCGGATATACCAATAGTTTTCTGTCCACTGTGAACGCTGGATCTTTATCACCAGGTGTAGTGCCGGCTTCGGGATCACTAGCAGGTGGTTACATGGTCGCCATCAATGGTAGCAATTTGGGGCAGGGCGATGTGACGAATGTGACCCTTTGTGGCATTCCGGCCACCATTATTGCCGATTACACTCCCGTTCAAATTATAGTTCAAGTTGGTGGGGCAGCGGTGGTTGGCCTTGGCGATGTGGTGGTCTCATCCATCACTTACGGCGCCACCACGGGGCTCAATGCATTTGCATATACCCCGTTTGTTCCTGTCATTCTGAGCGCGACGAACATTACGCCTAACAGCTTCTATGCCAATTGGGCAAGCGTAGCAGGAGTGACGAACTATTTATTGGATGTAAGCCTAACGAATGATTTTAGCACATATCTTTTGGGGTACAACGGACTGAGTGTTGGGAATGTACAGACCTACAAGATGACCGGTTTGAGTTCGGGAGTGGCCTACTATTATCGAGTGCGGGCGCAACAGAACGGGCAAAATAGTCTTAACTCATCTTTCTCGAGAGTTATAACTCTAAATTGCAGCCTGAATGTAGCCAATGGACCATCTGACGGTGGGAATATTCTGACTATCAACGGTATTGGGCTGGGTAATGGGATCGATATCACGAATGTTATGGTTTGTGGCATAGCCGCGGTAATTCAAAGCCAGTCCGCAAATTCTGTGACGGTGCGGTTAGGGGCCAGCGGCGAAGGAACGGGAGATATCAGGATCTTCTCTGGCAGTCGAGATACATCGGTGTTGGCCGCTGCTTACACCTACAACCCGCGGGGGTGTATTGGTGGTGCCTTCCTAGGCTGGCAGAGTATAAGTAATCTCCCTGTGGCAAATTCGCAGTTGGCAGCAGTTAGTGCTGACGGCAACCTATTTGCTCTTGGCGGTTATAACGGAAATTACCAATCCAATGTGTACGCCTACTCGCCTGGGCAGTCTACTCAAGGCTGGCAGAGCGTAAGCAATCTTCCGGTTGCTCGCTCACAGTTGGCTGCGGCGAGTATTGGTGGGAGTATTTATGCTGTCGGGGGATATTCGGGATTCGGATATCTATCTAATTTGAATGTCTACACGGCTGCGCAAGGAGCACAGGGCTGGCAGAGTTTAAGTAATCTTCCCATAGGGCGCTCGCAGCTAGCGGTGGCAAGTCTTGGTGGAAAACTTTACATAATGGGTGGATTCAATGGCACTGGTTATCAAGCCAGTGTGTATGCCTATGATCCAACACAACCCGCGCTAGGTTGGTTAAGTATTAGCAACCTGCCAACGGCTCGTTCCCTTTTGGCGGCGGCGAACGTTGGCGGGAAAGTTTATGCGATCGGCGGTTATAACGGCAGCTATCTAGCTACCGTAAACTCATATGATCCCACGCAACCAGCACAAGGCTGGCAAAGCGTTAGTAATTTGCCGGTGGCGTGTGGATCTCTGGCTGCGGCGAGCATTGGCGGGAGGCTCTATGTCTTCGGTGGAACAAATAGCAGCGGTTTACAGTCGGCGGTCTATACCTACGATCCGATGACTCCGTCCCTGGGTTGGAGTAGCGTGAGCAATCTGCCCGCCGCTCGCTCGCAGTTGGCGGCTGCGAGCATAAGTGGGAAACTCTATGCTGTGGGAGGCTATAACAGTGGCTACCAGTCTACTGTGTATGAAGGCGCCTTATCTTCAGGTGTAGTGCCCTCATCCGGACCGCTGACGGGTGGCTATGCGGTGACCATTACCGGAAGCAGTCTTGGGCAAGGCGATGTGACGAACGTGACCTTATGTGGCGTGCCGGCAACCATCATTGCCGACAATAGTCCCACACAAATTTTGGTCAGCGCTGGTACGTCCGGAGTAATCGGGCAAGGCGATGTGGTAGTAAACTCCATTAGTTGTGGTGTCACAACAGGCGGCAACGCCTATGCCTATGCCCCATCTGCTCCGGCGATTCTGACGGCGACAAATATCACCATGAACAGTTTCTATGCAAATTGGGCCAGTGTAGAGGGCGCAACGAATTACTGGTTGGACGTGAGCCTAACCAATGATTTCAGCACTTGTTTGGTGGGGTATAATGGCTTAAGTGTGGGAGCTGTTCAGACCTATGGCATTAGTGGGCTGAGTGCAGGGTTGACCTACTATTACCGGGTTCGTTCGCAACAGAGCGGGGCCATTAGCTGGAGTTCAACCCCAGCGAGCGCTGTTACCCAAGGGTTCAGTCTGAGTGTGAATATGGGGCCCTCTGTGGGAGGGAACACCCTGACGATCACGGGGACAGGACTCGGGAATGGTTCTGATGTAACCAATGTGACGATTTGCGGTATAACAGCAGTGATCCAGTCTCAAACAACAGATTCAGTGACGGTGATTCTCGGGCCCGGCGGTGAGGGCGGAGGCGATGTACGGATTACATCTGTCAGTAGAGGTGTGATTATTCTAGTCAACGGCTATACATATAACCTGTCAGGCTATATTGGTGGCGCCTTCTATGGATGGCAGAATATTAGTAGTCTTCCGTCGACAAATGCTATGTTGGCAGTAGCGAGTGTCGGGGGCGCGGTATATGCTATTGGCGGCACCAATTCAGGCGGCAGCGGATTCCAAACCAATGTTTACGCCTACGCTCCGGCTCAATCTGTGCTTGGTTGGCAGATGGTGAGTAACCTTCCTGTGGGGCGTGCCCAGATGGCGGCAACGAGCCTTGGTGAAAAGCTTTATGTCATTGGAGGCCTCAATGGTAGCGGGTATCAATCCAACGTTTATGTCTACGTCCCCGCTCAATCGACTCAGGGTTGGCAGAGCGTGACGAATCTTCCAGTGGCGCGTTCTCAATTGGCGGCGGCAAGTGTTGCTGGAAAACTTTACGCTATTGGTGGATATAATGGCAGTTACCAGTCTACGGTATATTCCTACGATCCGACTCAGTCGACTCAAGGTTGGCAAAGTGTGAGTAGCTTGCCTGCGCCAAGTGCCCAGTTGGCCGCAGTGAGTAGTTGCGGGAAACTTTTCGCAATCGGTGGATTTAACGGCACTTACCAATCAACGGTGTATTCCTATAATCCTTCGCAGCCGGAACAGGGGTGGCAAAGTATTAGCAATTTGCCGGTGGCGTGCGGATATTTAGCGGCGGCAAATTTTAATGGTAAGATTTATGTGTTCGGTGGCAGTAATAGCCTTGGTACCCAATCGGCCGTGTACACCTATGACCCTACCCAACCGGCTCTAGGGTGGCAAAGTGTAAGTAATCTTCCTGCTGCGCGTTCTCAGTTGGGGGCCGCAAGTGTTAATGGGAAGGTTTACGTTATTGGCGGGTATGATGGTGCCAGGTTTCAGTCATCCGCGTACGAGGGTGCTTTATTTCCTGGCGTCGTTCCAGCTTCCGGTCCATTGGCGGGTGGCAACATGGTAACGATCAACGGTGGTAATCTAGGACGTGGCGATGTGACGAGTGTGACTTTGTGCGGTATACCGGCCGCCATACTTGCTGACAACAGTCCCACTCAAATCATAGTGAATGCAGGCGTCGCCGCCAGTCTTGGTGTCGGTGATGTGGTCGTCTCGTCCATAAGCTGTGGTATCACGACGGGGGGTAATGCATATGCCTACGCTCCACTTGCACCAGATCTAAAGGCTGCGACGAACATCACGCTCAACAGTTTCAACGCGAACTGGACCAGTATAGCGGGTGCTACGAACTACTGGCTGGATGTAAGTCTTGTCAATGATTTCAGCACAGGTCTGGCTGGTTTTACGGG
>CAITZM010000069.1 GCA_903896925.1 uncultured Lentisphaerota bacterium
CGCGGTCGTCAGCGCCGCGCTGCTCGCGGTGGCACTGCGCGGCTGGATGCGGGCGAATTTCGGTGGCATCACGGGCGATCTGCTCGGCTGTGGATGCGTAATGGTGGAGACCGTGCTGCTGCTGGCGCTCGCCGCCGCCGCACCCCTGCTGCCGCCTGTGGCGCTGCTGTGCTGGCGGTGAGGTACGCTCACGCGTCGGCGCTGGAGCTTCCTGCATGGCTTCAGCACACCACCCTGTGTGGGCGGGGCTTCCAGCCCCGCGAGCCGAACTGAGGCAAGCACGAGCCTGAAGCGGGAGCGCGAGCATATCCGCGTACTGTTTTCTATAGGCTTGGGCACCGTACGTGCATAGATCCTTCCCGGCGTATCTGCTGCGGCGGCAGGAGTGCCGCCGCTCCGGTTGGATGGGCGTCGCACGATTTATGTTCCCGGCCCTTGAATATCGCCCTTGCGGTCTATGTGCGCACGCTTGTTGTAGCGGCGGTCTGTGACCGCCGACGGCGACCGCAGGTCGCCGCTACAGAGGGCGATGCGACCTTTCAGCTTTGCTTTGTAGGGGCGCAGCACGCTGCCTACAGCGAGGTTGCTGCGTGGAGTTCGCGGCATTCGGCTTCCAAGCACTGGAGGGGAAGTCCTCTGTTCCTGCTTTCCTGATTTCCTCGTTCATCTGCTGCGCATTTTGCGGGGGTGAAAACCCCGCCCACGAAGAGTTGCGCTCCGTTCCGCTGTAGCCGGGGTCGGTGACCCCGGCTCTGTGTGGGTCGGGTTGCAGTCGCAGCAAGCAGCGCCCCTGCAAGCGACGGAGAAATTGCGACTATTTCCCGGCGCGGAGTTTGTAGAGCCTGGCACCGATGTCGCGGGCGGCGGCGACGGTTTCGGGGTAGGGGTTGTCGCAGATATCCACGAAGCCGATCTGGTAGTTCTCGCCGTCGAAGCGTCCCGTGAGCGGCTCGTCCCGGTACTCGAACCAGTGCGCGCCGACGAGCCACGGGTTTTGCAGCGCACCCTCGAGATAGGCGCGATATTTTGCGGCGCGGTCGTTCTGGTCCTTCGTCGCCTTGAGACCGGTGTGGAACAGGCCGCGGTCGAGCGCGCCGAAATGGTACTCGCCGATGATCATGGGCAGGTCCACGCCCGCGGGCAGCTTGTCGTTGGCGACGCTGTACTCGTAGCGGTTGAAGCTGAGCACGTCGCAGAACTTCGCCGCGGCGCGGACTGCCAGCTCGTTCTTCCAGGCGAAACGGCAGCCCAGATAGAGCTGCTGCGGCGCGGCGTGCTTGGCCTCGGCACGGCAGACTTCAAAGTATTTTTCGGCGATGCGCGTGTAGAAGGCCGCCAGGTCGGCCTTCGCGCGCTTGGCGTCGGGCGCGGCCTGCGCGGCGCACAGCGCGTCCCAGGACTGATGCTGAGTGCCCCACGCGGTGTTGAGTTGGGCGATGTCGCCGTATTTTTTCTGGAGGTCGGCGAGGAATTCCTTTTTCGCCGGCTGGTCGGCGGGCGATTGGAGTGCGGCCTCGGCAAGCGAGGTGTCGTGGCCCCACGCAAGTTCGTTGTGGATGAAGACGCCGAGGCACCATTTGTCGCCCACGGACTTGTCCTTCGCGAACGCGTTGCGCAAGGACTGCGCGAAGTCGGGGTGGAACGGGTCGGGGAACTGGCCCCAGTAGCCCTGCGAGCCGGCGATGGGTGGCGACCAGGCGCTGACGGTGCAGACGTAGGGTGTGCGGCGCTTCGAGGCGATGCCCCACTCGGACCAGTTGCCGACCGTGTTGTAGCCCCAACTCGCGAGCCGCCGGTGCGCGCGGTCCGCATCGAGGTCTTTCCAGTTGGCACCGTATTTGCGCAGCAGGTTGGCGCCGAGGAAATTGAAGGACTCGAACTGACCCCGATCCTTGTAATAGCCCACCGCGGAGCGGCCGCGCTTGGCGAAGAACGGGTCGAACTCGCCGCTGCGCGGCGGCAGCCAGGCGAAATAATTGGTGCGCCCGGTCAGCGGTGTTTCCGCGCCCGTCCGCATGCAGTCCATGCCCTGCGACCAGAACAAGCGTCCGTCGGGATCCACCAGCCACCAGCGGCCGTCGTGCTTTGCGGCGCGGAAAAAACCGGTGGCTTCCAGTTGCGGGCCCGCGGCCCAGCCGCCGTAGGCGTCGCGGTCTGCGGGCGCGGGATGCGCCGCGAGGTCGGCATCCTCGGCTTTCATGCGCGCCGCGAAGTCCTCCGCGCCCTGCAGCTTGCCGGGCCAGTCGCCGTGCTTGAACTGGCCGAACTCGTCCACAAACGGCAGGAATTTCCCGGCGTCGAGGGTGGGGATGGCGCCGATCTGCGCCGTCTCGATGCGCAACAGGTCA
>CAITZM010000070.1 GCA_903896925.1 uncultured Lentisphaerota bacterium
AGGTCGCCGGCAAGAAGCCCGACCTCGCCGCAATGCAGAAACCGTATCGCCTGATGGGCGGACTGCTACAGCAGCAGAATCGCGACATCGTCTTCAACCTCTGCCAGTACGGTATGGGCGACGTGTGGAAGTGGGGCGCGGAGGTCGGCGGCCACTGCTGGCGCACCGCGGGCGATCTCGGCTTCGAGCTGAACCGCGTCTTCGAGGTCGCGTTGAAGAATGCCGAGTATCGCGAATACTCGAAGCCAGGCTCGTGGAACGATCCCGACTACATCCAGATCGGCATGATCGGCACGCAAACGCGCCGCGGCACCTTTGAAATGGCGCACCCTTGCCCGCTGACGCCGAGCGAGCAGTATGCGTTCATATCGCTCTGGTGCTTGAGCGCCGCGCCGCTGTTCTATAGCGGCGATATGGGCCAGCTCGATCCGTTCACGCTCAACGTGCTCTGCAACGCCGAGGTGCTCGACGTGGACCAGGACGAACTCGGGCAATGCGGACGCGTCATCCCGGTGGGGAAGAAAACCTTTGTCATGGTCAAGGACCTGGCGGATGGCTCCAAGGCGGTTGGCCTGTTCAACCGCGGCGTGGTGCCGGCGCGCGTGGCGGCTGTGTGGAGCGAAGTGGGCCTCGGCGGCGCGCAGCGCGTGCGCGACCTCTGGCGGCAGCAGGATCTGGGCGTATTCGACAAAACCTTCGAGGCCGCCGTGCCGCGGCGGGGCGGGGTGCTCATCCGCGTGTGGCCCGCGAAATAAAACGTAGACGAGATGCGGGACTGCCTGCCCTGTAGGGGCGCAGTCTTGCTGCGCCCGCTGTGTGTCGCAAGCTGAACGAACGGGCGTCCTTCAGCTGAAGGACGCCCCTGCCAGGCTCATCATTTCGCCGACGCGGCGATGAGCTTCTTCAATGCGGTGGCATAGCGGCGGGCCGAGATCGGCAGCGTCACGGCCGCGTCCGTGACCGCGGAGAGGATCATCGCATTGGCCAGTTCCAGCGAGCGCAGTCCTTCCTCGGCCGGTGCGATCAGCGGCGCACCGGTGCGGATGGCTTTCACGAAATTCTGCATGACCGTGCGGTGCGCCTCGGCCGGAGGCTCCAGCAGAAATTCCTGCCGCGTGCTCTTGGGCACGACGAACATTTCTTTCGATCGGGCGCACAGCTTGGCGGCGGGTACCTGGTTGGTGTCGAGCGTCAGGCGGTCGCCCTCGAGCACGATGCGCGCGCGGTCGCCGGCGATCTCCAGCCGGTTGGTGCCGGGCGCCTCGCCGGTGGAGGCGATGAAGACACCGGTCGCGCCGCCGGGGAACTCGAGGTAGGCGGTGACCTCGTCCTCGACCTCGATCTCGTGGTATTTGCCCAAGTGGCACCACGCGCGCACCCGCTCGGGCTGACCAACGAGCCACTGCAGCAGGTCGAGCTGGTGCGGCGCCTGGTTGAGCAGGATGCCACCGCCCTCGCCGCGCCAGGTCGCGCGCCATTGGCCGGCGCGGTAGTAGGTGGCGGTGCGGAACCAGTCGGTCAGCGTCCACTGCACCCGCTGGAGCCGGCCGAGCGCGCCCCGGGTGAGCAGGTCCTTGATCTTGCGGTAGCGCGGGTCGGTGCGCATCTGGAACATGATGGCGAACACACCTTGCGTGCCGGCGTGCGCGGCGAGCATCTTCTCGGCGTCGGCTTTGTGCACGGCGATGGGCTTGTCCACGAGCACGTGCAGGCCGCCGCGCAGCGCGGCGATCGCGATCGCCGTGTGCGCGTAGTGGGGCGTGGCAATGATGATGGCCTCGGCCGCGTGCGCCTTCAGCAGGGACTGGATGTCGGCGAAGCCGGGCACGTCCGCGTAGGCCGCGCGCGGCGCGGGGCTGCGGTTGCAGACGGCGGAGAGCGTCGCGCCGGCGATCTTGCCGTCGCGCAGCAACGCCGCATATTTTGACCCCATGCTGCCGAGGCCGACCACGCCGACGCGGAGCGGCGCGCTCACTGGGCGCTCCCCGCGCCGTGGGCGACGCTCTGCTTGATCTCCTCGAACAGGGCGACGATGCGTGTGGCCAGTTCGTCCTGCTGGGCGGCTTTCGCTGCCGTCAGCGCCGGCTCGATCCGCTGCAGGGCGCCGACGGCGTCGCCTTGGGCGAACAGGCTGCGCGCGGCGCGATAGAGCCGGTCGGCGGCCTCGAGGCTGCGGCCGTCGGCCTGCCAGGCGGCCCCGGCGCGCGCCAGGGCCAGCGCCATTTCGCGGAAGTGTCCGGCCCGTTGCCAGCTGGCGGCCTCGCGGTCGAAGGCGGCGGCGGCGTCGCCGAAACTGCGCTCGCGCTGCGCGGCGCTGCCGCCGAGGTTCTCCACCTCGGCGTTGAGCGCGGCCTCGTTCACATCGCGCGCCAGCAGGCGGATCGCGCCCAGGTCCGCCGGCTGCAAATGGCCGGCGTCGTTCTGCACGTGGGCCTTGATGATCAGCGCCTGCAGCTTCGACCCCGGCTTGGCCGAGGAGGCGGCGACCTGGTCGGCGAGCGCGGCGGCCTCGGCGGGCTGGCCGAGGCGGCGCGCGGCCTTGGCATCGAGCAGCAGCACGTCAGTCGCATCGCGGTTGCTCCGCACGGCCTCGGTCCGGGCCTCGGCGAGCAGGCGGCGCGCCAGCGCGGGCTGGTCCTGGAGGAGGAAGCACGCCGCGAGGTTGTAGGCCTGGTCGCTGATGTCGGCGGCGGCATCGGCGGCGCGCGCATGGTCGAGGGCGCGGGCGAACTGCCGCGACGCGGCCTCGACCTGGCCGCGTGCGAACGCCTTGTTGGCCGCAACGGAGATCACCCCGATGTCCGGGTCGATCGGCTTCGCCACCTTCGGCGGTGTTGCGCACCCGGCGAGACCGAGCGCGGCAACACAGCCCAGCGACAGCGCCACACCCAGCGGAATTCTGATCCTTCGATGTTCGGCGTTCGATGTTCGATGTTCGATGTTCATTTCACGGCTCCGTTCGGCACGGCCTGCGGCGGGACGCGCTCGGGTTCGGTGACCCGGTCCACATAGTTGCGGATCAGCCAGTGCTTTTGCAGTCCCTCGATCAGTTTCTCGGCCTCGCGGATCGCCGACTGCGTCTGGAGCATCACGCCGGAGGCATCGCGCACCTCGCCGCTGGCGGTCTTGGCGATGGCGGGCAGCTGCGCGGTGGTCTGCTTGACGTCGGCGATGATCTTCTGGACCTGTGCGAGCACGTCGGCGAGCTGCTGCGCCATCTGCGGGTCGTGCAGCATTTTCCCGACGGGGCCTTCGCCCCTCTGGATGCCGGCGGTGATCTCGTTCAGGTGGCCAATGAACTGCATCAGCGGGCCGTTGGTGCTGCGCAGATCGGCGGCGAGCAGCCGGTATTCGTCAATCGTCTTTTCGATTTTCGCCAGGCTGTCCTGGACCTGCTTGAGCATCTCGGTATCGTTCTGGCAGGCGAGCTCCGCGCCTTCCTTCGGCAGCGGCGTGGCGGTGCCTTTGCTGATCTCGACGAACGTCTCGCCGGCGACGCCGAACGCCTTCTTGACCAGCACCCGCGAATCGCTGCGCAGGAACCGGAAGAATTCGCCCTTGATCTTCGCCCGGCCCTGCATCGCGCCGTCATCGGCGACGAGGATCCGCTCGACCGTGCCGATGGTGTTGCCGAGGCAGACGACGCGCGTGCCGTCCTGCACGCCGAGCGAGCCCTCCGGCGGGAACAGCAGGGTCAGCCGGTACTCCGGCCGGAACCAGCCCTGCGAGTGGCCGGCTACGATCACGCCCGCGATCAGCAGCGCGACGACCAGCAGGACGAATGCGCCGGTGATCTCGTTCACATAGCGGAATTTGAAGGGTTTGCTCATGCCTTACTCCTTGGCGGCGGCGAGCCGCGCGCCTTCCAGTTGCCAAACCTTGGGGAAAACGGTGCGGAAGCTTTCCAAGCCCTGGATGCTTTCCGCGATCCACAACGCCGCCGCGCCGCGCGCGG
>CAITZM010000071.1 GCA_903896925.1 uncultured Lentisphaerota bacterium
CCTACCGGGTTAGGCACGGCCTGCCGGCCATTCCAGTAGGCCAGCAGCCGCGCGTCGGGATAGCCCAAGGCAGCCTTGTGAATCAGATCAGTCAGTTTCATGGGTTCTCCAAAAAGATGCCCGCCCCGGCGCGAGCCGGAGCGGGCGGTGCTGTGGTTGCGGGGTTAGGCTGCCAGCCGAAGCCGGGCCTGCGCTTCCTGCCAGGTCTGTCGCACGTCCTGGCGCTTCCCGAACGTGCGCTCGATCCAGACCTCGTCGGCTGTATCGAACGTCACCATCGCCAGGTAGCGCTTGGTGTGCCGGCCCGTGCCGCTGCCGTCGAAGCCCAGGACATCGTCCGCGCGCAGATTGCCGCGCAGCGTGGCCCCGAGCTGGCGGATCAGCCAAGCGTGGTAGGTCTCGCCCGGCCGGCAGTCCGGTACAAAGCTGCTGGCCAGGTACTCCAGCGGCGGCAGGGTTTCATTTCGGGCCAGCCGCTTGAGGAGCCCGTTCGTCTGCACGAACTCCGGCAGCGACAGGCTGTACAGATGATGAACTTCCAGACTTTCGTGGCACTGCATGTGTGTTCCTTTGGGTTGAGGTTGCAAATCCGGTCAGGCGGTAGCGGTCCCGCCAGGTCTTGAGGCAGTCGAGGCATTCGATCTGCTGTTCCGCCGCACAGCCATCTACGACGGGCGCCATGTCGGCGGCGATGTGGCCGCTCCGGCAATGCGGGCAGAGCATGCCCTTATGCCGGATGTATTCCTGCTGCGTGATCATGATTGGATTCCGAAGTGCGCCTGCTCCCAATCCAAGCAAGCTTGGCGCGAGGTCGCGGTGTGCAGGCGTTTGCCGCACGCATTCAAGACCTGCCAGCGCTGCCGCCGGTGGTTGAACTCGATGCGGCTGATGCGCCGCAGCGAGAGCCGGCCCAGCCGGGTGAGGTCCAGCAGCTCCGTGTAGAGCGTTTGGATCATCCCGGCGGGCTGGATCAGCAGTGTCACGCCCCTACGGTGAGCTGGTGCTTGCCGTGTTGGCATTGGTGGTACTCCGGTTTCTTCTGCCGTGCCTTGGCCACGCCCAGCGCCTGCTCCAGGTAGGCGGTCGCTTTCTCGCAGTCGACGCCGGCGAAGCCCACAGCCTCGATCTTCAGCTCGCCAGCTGGCCCGATCACGACTTCGATGGTGCGTTTCATGGCTACACGCCTCCGACGGTCAGCTTCACGGAGCCGTCCTTGAGATCCTGCCGCCGGACCGTGTGGCCCTTGCGCTTGGCCTCGATCAGCACCTTATGGACGCTGTAGAGCTTCATCAGCTTGGTGAAGTTCTGGCCGACTTCCTTGGCCACGTGGCCCTGCCACTGGTCGGCCGTCAGGCCGAAGGTGCCGTCCTGCTTGCGATTCACGGCGATGTCGTACGGCCCCTTGAGGGTGATGACGAAGTCGCCATGCTGCCGATTGGCCGCATAGCCGCGGGCCTCTGTGTTCTCCTGCACGCCCAAACCCAGCTCGCGACACGCCGCCTTGAGCGCGGCGATGTCTTTGATCTGGGTCTCGACGGTTACGAAATGACTCATGGTGTTCTCTCCTAAAGAAAGAGCCCCGTCTGGATCACAGACAGGGCTCGGGTTCACTGTTTGATCCAGTCAGGCCGCCAGATGGAACCGCCGAGCGCCCATACGGCCGAAGCGCTCAACGATCTCGGTGGTGTCCTGCTTGGCCAGCTCCAGCGCAGTGTCCGCCAGTTGACGGATGCCGCTCTGCAGCCGCTCCTGGGCGCGGGTGTCGTCCCGGTAGTCTTCGGCCGTGCGGCCCAGGAACGCCCGGCGCACGTACTCGAGCTGCGCCGTCAGGTCCTGGTCGCCGGCAAAGTTCAACTGCTTGAACTGGTCGATGAACTTCGTCAGGCGGTTCAGGGTCTTCTGGTGGACGCCGTCGGTCTTGCCGACCGACATACTCTGGAGCATCTCCGTGCACAGCCGGGCGGTCTGCTCGCGCAGGGACGCCACGCAGTCGCGCACGAAGCCGTCCACGCCGGCGGTGATCTGGGCGGACGCCTGCTGGGCCGCCCGCGCTCGCGCGGCAATCACCTGCTGCTGGTCGCCCAGCGTGATCAGCTCCGCGTCCAGATTCTCCGGCGCACGGATCTGGAACAGCTGGGTGGCGAACGTGAAGTACTTGCCCATCTGCTCCGGCGCGGGGAAGCTGGCCTCGATGGTCGCCACCACGCGTTCAGGCTCCTGGACGAGCTTCACGGCCGCGTCGCGCCAGTCCTGCGATGCCTGCCGGCGGAGCTGGGCGTAGGACCGCATGAAGGCGGCCTGCGCACCGATGAACTCGCGCTCCAGTTCCCGCAGACGGCCGGTGACCTCCTCCAGCTTGGTGTTGGGCAGGAAGTGGCCCAGCCCGTTCAGGAACGGGAAGGCGCAGGCCTCGACCAGCGCGTGGGCGCGGCTCTCGATGATCGCGAAGGGCGCCAGCGCCTCCCGCGGCAAGAGCTTCTTGTGGCCCAGGCTGATCAGGCGGTCGGTGATGTCATCCGGGTCGAGGCCGAGGTCCTCGGGCTTCAGCTTCTTGGCCGCCCGCCAGTAGCGCACGCTGACACTGATCAGCACGCCCTCGCGGGTCAGCACGTCGAGTAACGGTTGGTTCTGCATTGGTTTACTCCTGTGGTGTTTTGGCTTGTGGATTCTTGGGAACGTTCTAACATCGGCACGTCGAGTGGAGCCGTAGCTCCATCGGAAAGGTGAATCGAAGCAGAGTAACTGAATATACAATTTGCGAACTCAAAGCAGTCGTCGCTCCGAAAACCGCCAAACTTTTGCAAGACGAACGCTGTTCGAGGTCGCGCCCCCTGGGCGCGGCTTTGGATCACGTCGTCTTGCAGGCCTTGGCGGGCCTTTGGAGCGGTGTGTGAAGAAGTTCGCGCCCTTTTTATTTGGATTTAAGAGGTAATCCCAGTTCAGGGTCGTCAGAAAGGAGATTAACATGGGTCGTAAGCAAGACATAAACCAAGGCGCGGGTATGGCCTGCCTAGTAGTCGGCGGCATTGTTGGCTTCTCATCGGGAAGTTTCTGGGCAGGCGTAGCCACATTCATCGTGCTGGTTATCATCCTAGGTGCGTTGAAAATCGTCAGGTAACTCTATGGGAATTCTTGGAATCCTTTTCGGTGGAAGTCACCGCCATCGGGCTCAACGAGATCAATTCCGGGCATCTGTCGTCGGCAAGAATGTCATTAGTCCGATCAACAACTATGGCACATGTTTCTCGTGCAACGGCAGTGGCGCACGAACACTTGATTGCCGCCTCTGCTCTGGCACAGGTTCTCAGCAGGGACAGTGTTATGCGTGCCACGGAAGCGGGCGGAATGAGAGACCTGCCCAAAAATGCTTTGCCTGTGCAGGAGCAGGCCAACGCTTGGGCGCTCCATGCCCTCGCTGCAAGGGTACAGGTGACTTCAAGCCAGCTATATCTCAACCCTGTAGCAAGTGTGGTGGTTCGGGGCAGTTTAAGTCACAATGCAAGAAGTGTGACGGAACTGGGCATTTTACCGTAACATGTAGTAAATGTGACGGTTCCGGTTGGCACAAGTTTTGATATTTATAGAAGCGTCTGGCACATTAAGGATTTCTGGGATGAGAACAAATTTTAATCCCTCCCTAATTGAACGCACGAAGCGATGGTTGTTCGCAATAAGTATCATGATCTTCGCCGGCTGTGGGCCTTCGGAAAGCGAGCGACTTCAAAGTGCGTTGCAGGCTGAAAGAGTTGCAAGGCAGGAGGCCGTGGAGCAGGCAGCCCGATCTGACAGGGCATCCTTCATTTGGGGGTGTATCACCGCCGGGGTCGTTGTCTTCTTTGGTTTCGCATGGTATTTCAAGAAACCACGCATCCTAGTGCAAGAGAAAATCATTGAACGTCCTGTCGTCAAAGAGAAAATTATCGAAAAGATCATTCGTGAGCCAAGCACCATCATAGCGCGAACTCCGGCCCACGATGTTGAAGCCAATAGTTTTGTCATTGATGCTCTTAACGTAGTGCATGGCGGTGGGGAAAGGCTTCAACGGGTATCTCTTCTGAATTTAATCGTGTTACTCATTGAGTTGAGCAAACGCGGCGCTTCGATCAAGTGCTTTTCTGATGCAAATATGTATCATGTGCTTAAAGAAGCCGGTTTGAGCGACCATGCCAATGCCTATCGCAAGCTGTGTCGCGAATTCAAAGAATTGTTCATCACTGTTGCTGCGAAAACGAGGGCGGATGATGATATACTTGATTATGCCCACCGAACTGGAGCGATAATTATCTCGAGGGATGGATTCAGGAATGAGGAATACCGTGAAAAATACACATGGTTGGAAGACCCTCAGGCATTTAGAGATCGTCGCGTGGCTTTTCTTGTACATTCAGGGAAGCTGGAATGCAACCGTCTTGGAATATGCGTACCTATACCCGATGACCTTGATCAAGCTCTGGCATCTCTGTCTGCGTTGCTTGATGGTAGCGCCGCAGCTTGCGTGGAGTCTTCTCATGAACAAATATCGCACTAAAACGTCGCTTTTGCGGCAGGTGCAGCAAAACGATTTCATCTGAAGTGGAACGCACCCATGCCAAAGCAATTTGTCACATTGGCCCTGTGTGGGCTGGCGGTGGGCGGAGCTCTGCTATTTCTAAGTAATTGTACGGCTGAGGCGATCGGATTATTTGTGATCATCTACATTGTGTTGGCTCTAGTAAGCCCAAGAAAGAGACCCCGATAACAAGAGGCGTGCGACTATGAAATCCAGATTGCGGGTTGGGCGGAGTAATCTCAGCGGCATCACCGGCATATTACTAATCTGCGGCGTGCTGTTGATTCTGCGATGGGCAGGTTGTGGCGGTAACCATAAGATATCCTTGGCGGAGGCCCAGCTGATACTCAATTGCGTTGCCCGCACTCATCAAGAGTGCGCGAGACAAATCGACTCGCTCAAAGATGTTACGACAGATCCCAGTGCGCTGCTCAAGTATGCGGATACGATTAATCGCGAGACAGCGCAACAGACTCAAAGGATGTTGGACGAGACTTCTCAGAAATGAGTGCCCCTGGCGCGACACCAACATCGCCAAGCTCAGCAACTGGTCGTATTTATTCATGAAGTCTTCACTTCAGTCGCAAGGTGCTTTCGTCACCACCCGCTGGACCGCTGTTCTGACAGCGGGACGATATGATACCCCTCGCGCCCAGGCGGCCTTGGCGGAACTGTGTCAGACTTATTGGTTCCCCCTCTATGCGTTTGTACGGCGCAAGGGTAATTCACCCCAGGATGCCGAGGATCTGACGCAGGGTTTCTTCGCACGCCTGTTGCAACTGGACTCGCTCTCCACCGTGCGCCGGGAACGCGGCCGGTTCCGCGCTTTCCTGTTGGCGGCGATGAACCACTATCTGGCCGACGAATGGGGCTGGGCCTCCGCCCAGAAACGCGACATCCGCAAAACCGTCTCACTCGACATCCATGCCGCCGAAACCCGCTATGCGAACGAGCCTGCGGATCACGCCAGCCCAGAACGGCTGTTCGAGCGCCAGTGGGCTTTGACCCTGCTGGAGACTGTGCTCCAGCTCCTGTGCCGAGAATACGCGGCGGCCGGCAAGCAAGCACTGTTTCAAGCCCTGCGCTTCACCATCACCTGCGACGGAAAAGAGTCCTACGTCGATCAGGGCGCGCGCGTGGGGCTGACCGCTGAGGCGGCGCGCGTCGCCGCCCACCGCTTGCGCCAGCGCTATCGGCAGCTATTGCGCGAGGAGATCGCCCATACCGTGGCCAAGGAGGCTGAAGTTGAAGAAGAGTTGCGCCATCTGCGCCGGATTCTGGCCGGTTAAATATTCTGTAACGTTTGTCTCCCTGTGTCTCTAAAGATGATAGAGGCAACCTGCATGACAACAACATCCCCTTGTGCAAACTGCGGCGGACCGGTGCAAGAACACGCACTGATGGGGCTTTGCGCCGACTGCCTGCTCCGGGCGGGTTTGGTCTCGGAAGACAGCGGTCTGGCGGCTGTCCCTCCGCCCAGCGTGGCCGAACTGGCACCCCATTTCCCTACCCTCGAGATCAGCGTGCTGTTGGGTCAGGGCGGCATGGGTGCAGTCTATCGGGCGCGGCAGAAGCAGCTCGACCGCGATGTGGCCTTGAAGATCCTGCCGCCTGGCGTCAGCTACGATCCGGCCTTCGCCGAGCGTTTCGCCCGCGAGGCCAAGGCTCTGGCCAAGCTTAATCACCCGAATATTGTCACCCTTTATGAGTTCGGCCAGGCCGATGGATTGTACTTCTTCCTCATGGAGTTCGTGGATGGCGTGAATCTGCGCCAACTGCTCCATACGGGAAGGGTGTCGGCGCGCGAAGCCCTGGCCATTGTGCCGCAGATTTGTGACGCCCTCCAATATGCGCATGACCACGGTATCGTGCACCGGGACATCAAGCCGGAAAACATCCTGCTCGACCGGCAGGGACGCGTGAAAGTGGCCGACTTCGGTTTGGCCAAACTGGTGGGGGCGGTTGAGCCTCTCACTACCAGTGCCGCCACGGAGCCATCCTCGACCACGCAGGCCGGGCAGGTGCTGGGCACGCCACCCTATATGGCCCCGGAGCAACGCACGCACCCGCAGAGCGTGGATCATCGGGCGGACATCTATTCGCTGGGTGTCGTCTTCTACCAGATGCTGACCGGTGAGTTACCTGGTCGTAACCTGATACCGCCATCCCGCCGCGTGCAGATTGACGTGCGGCTGGACGAAATCGTCCTGCATGCGCTAGAACAGGATCCCGGCCGGCGTTACACACAGGCCAGCGTACTGAAGACACAGGTGGAGAACATAGTCCCCGACCTATGCGAGCCCCCTTCCGTTCCTGCCACACCATTGCCCTTGGAGGGTCGCTCAACGCGTTCCTGGATCAAGACCCTTACCTTCATCGCGGCGGGGGCTGCCTTCATGTTTTTTTTCGCGGTGCTGGCACTCTGGCTCGCACAAGTGCCTCCGCTGGAACCGTGGCCTCATGTCAACTATGAGGAAGATCCCCAAGAAACTACTGTAGATGGGCCAACTCAGTACTACCAACCTGCCAGGGATAAACTTCCCGATGTCCCTCAGGATTCAATGCCGGATAAGTCTGTGTCCACGGACAGCGTTCCCAGCCTGTATGCGCCCACGCTTCAAGCCGCAGTACAGGCTTACAATCGGGGCCGGCAATACCAAGCTCAGCAGGACTGGGAGAGCGCGATCAGCTACTACAAGCTCGCGATCGAGAAGAACCCAGCCATGGGCAACGCCTGGTTCAACCTCGGCCTGATCTATGCCGCCCAGAACGACAGGGGCCGAGCTCGCGACGCCTACGAGCACGCGCTGGAGGTCCAGCCCGACTTGGTCGCCGCCCACTACAACCTTGCGCTCATCCTGCTCAGTGCGCACCAGCGCGACGAGGCACTCGCTCACCTCCGCAAAATCGTCCGGCTCCAACCTGACAACGCCGCCGCCTTCTATGTGCTCGGCTATGCGCTGGCCGATGACCCGCGGGAGACGCAGCAGGCCAAGCGGGCCTACAACAAGTTCATCGCGCTGGCGCCGGACGACCCTAACGTCGCTGGTGTCCGCGACTGGTTGAAACGGCACTGAGCAAAGAAACACACCGATTATGAAAACTCTGGGACTTATTCAGGCTGTTGCCGGCTTACTTGCCGTCGCCTCCCTGACCTGCTGCGGAGCACGTCAAGCTTTACCTCCACAATCCCCCTCTAAGATTGCGAACACCGCCAGCGGTAATGCGATTTCCAATGTCGTGTCTGCAAAGTTCAAGCCCGACCCGCATCTGCTTTTGGAAGGCCCGGTTCGTGTCACTTGGACGGAGTCTAAAGAAGGGCATCCCGAATATCTATTGGTGGCGGAGCATGGCGACTCGCGTGTCACGGTGGATACCTTGGGCAGTTGGTACAATCAGATACGGCCTTCGCCAGAGGTACTGCATGACCGCCTCGCCGAATGCGTCGGCTACACCAACAGCTATCTTTTCCTGCAACAGGACGGTGGCGGCAACGCATGGCGTGCCCACGGGTTCCACGTTTTCAAACTCGCCGGCACGCACCTGCACTACATCGGCTACACCGCCAACGGCCAATATGATGGCGTCTTCTTCTCCGATGATTTCGATCAACTCGAGAGCAATAGAATCACCCCGCATGTTGATGCGCCGCGTTTCACACTCATGCTCCGCGAGCGAGCGGGTTCCTTTGTGGTGGATATAGACGCCACCTGGAATGAAGCCATGTCGAATTCGGAATACCGTACTTGCCTCACAAGCCTGCAAACGGCCGCTAAAGCGAAGCGCCCGGGGGGTGATAATCTTGAATATTCCCGCGATGCCTTACTATGTCTGGCGCTCACCCGCTATTGCAACCGCACCAACGAATTTCACAATGTGTTGATTTTGGCCGCACGAGTCTACGGCAATATCCTGCCACTCCTGAACGAAGTCCGCCAAGTTGTCCCCGGCGGACGCGATACTGATTGGGAGAATCCCTACAGGGAATCGCACAAGGACAAGTGATAGGGTGGCGCCAATGTTATAGATGAGGCCCGTGCAGGTTCCCAAGGTCTGGCCAGTGTATCGGACATCCATCCAAGCCTTGGAAGCCAATGAAACAGAGGTGATCTACTGGAACTCGATGGGCACGCCGATCTCCTTCGAGAACGCGGCCGCGAGGTTGTTGAGCTGGTTTACGATCTTCGCCCGCGTCGGGATCAACTGCTGCTCCCTGAAGAACACCAGCGCCTGCCGGTGGACCTGCTGGCGCAGCTCGGTTTCGAGGTTCTGGTTCAGGACGAAGTCCCGCACCACATTCCAGCCGCTGCGTTTGGTGACATACCGGAACGAGCCCGGGTCCATAGCGAAGTCGAGTTCGCGCGGCTCCGGCAAGCGCACGATCAGCCGGCCCCCGACGTGGGATAGACACGAGCTGTCGAGCGCCTGCACGTCGATCCCGTAGTAGAGCGTCACGGAACCGATCAGGTGGCCCTCGCGCCGTCCGAGCAGCGGGGAGCTGTCGTTGATCTCGACCTCGATCTGCGAGGTTTTCCTGTCCGTCACCAGAAAGGCCAGGTTCTCGCTCCTTAGGATGGCGAGTATCGCCCGCTCGGCGTGCTCCCAGTCGAACAGGGCGCGCGTGAATCGGAAAACGGGCGCGACGATGGGCCACAGCAGGCACCCGAGGAGGACAAGCAGCACGAACTTGATCGAAACCGGCTGATTCGCCAGCCGGCGCCAGAGAGGTTCCTGCGGCGGGGCCGGTGAGGATGTTGGTTGGTCGGTCATGTTGGCCTCCGGCTCAGAGCGAGCACGCCCGCAACAGCAGGACGATGGCAATGACGATGATGGCGATGAATAACGGCATGGATGGGATCCTTTCGTGTCCGGGCTTGGCCCGGCATGGTGTTGTTGGATGTTGGATGACTACGCGGCCAGACTGAGAGTGCGGGTCTGCGATCGCTGCCAGGCTCTGCAGGCGCCCTGGAAGCCGCAGCCGCCGCAGTAGAAGCCCTGCTCGGCCGGGTAGAACAGCTCGTGCTGGACGAGCTGCTCCGCGATCTTGGCCAAGGCGACCAACCGCTGGAACTGTTCCGGGCTCCGCATGGTGAGGTGCTGCTCAAATACCGGCGTCTTGGTCTTCGTGACCACGTCGAACCGGAACGAACGAATGTGCTGCTCCGGCATGAGCAGGCTGGCCGTGTAGAGATAGGTGGTCGGCTGCAGGTCCTTGATGGCCTTGCCCGCCGGCCAGCGCTTGGCGGAACTCTTCCAGTCCACGATGACCTTCTCGCCCCGCGTTTCGACCAGGCAGTCCATCTCGCCGACCATGGGCTTCTCCAAGGCTTCACCTGCGGCGTCAACCAGAGGCACGCAAAAGGTGCGGTTGACCTCCAGCATGCGCTCCTCCGGATCGGCGTTGGCGATGACACAGGCTGTCATGCTCTGGCCCTGGATGGAGAGCGTATCGGCGTCCTCCTCGTCGGCGAAGCGGACCTCGCCGTCTTCCTCCAGCTGCCTGCGCCACAGGTCGTCGAACAGCGCGCTGGCATCCTTGGCCTTGGGTGTGATGCCTTCTTTGCGGCTGTGCGCGACCCACTCCAGCGTGCGGTGAAACGCGCTGCCGAACGAGAGCGACGCCGACTTGAACTCCGGCGTCAGGCGGTAAAGCCGCTGGAAGGCCCACTGCAACGAACAGATGTTGAGCAGCTGGTTGAGGGAAGAATAGCTCCAGTGCTCGCGGACGGATGTTGAATTCATGATGGTCTCCAAGAGATGCAGCGGTGGGCGAAGGGTCCGCTGGGAACCACTTCACCCACCGCCTGGGTTCACGCCGCCTTGCGCTGCTTGAGCGAGTCCACCAGGGCGCTCGCCTGCTTGCGGTCCAGCGCGTAGATGTCCGCGACGCCGAACTGCTTCTGCACGTCAGCGTTGAGCGCGCTGAGCGGCAGGTTCTGGCGGCCGGCCAAATCCAGGATGAATTTGACCTGCTTGTTGCTGGCCTTCTCCACCGGCTTGAAGGCACCTGCGGCAGCCGGGGCCTGCTGCGCCGCGGGCTGGCCCGCCGTGGGCGCGGCCTTGCCGTTGATCTCGGTCTCCACGGCCTTCCGCACCATGTCGAACGTCTGGTGGATGCGCGTCTGGACTTCCTCGGGCTTGAGCGCGTCGGAGAGTTCCAGCTCCACGGCGGCGTGGTAGCTCTGCGAGCTGAACTCCTGCCCCGGCACGGGGACTTTTTTGCTGAATGATGTACTGAGCTTGAGCATGGGATCTCCTTCAGGCTGCCAGCGCCAAGGCCGGCGCGTGCTGCAACAGCGTCACCTGCTGCGCGTGGGTGTACTCGACCTC
>CAITZM010000072.1 GCA_903896925.1 uncultured Lentisphaerota bacterium
CAGAACGCGGCCGGCGACGCCGCGGGCTGGTTCATGAACGCGGACGGCTCCACGCGCAGCGCCCGGTACTGGTTCAACCTCAGCGGCTGGGACATCAAGGCCTGCGGCGACTACGAAGGTCTTGGCCGCGGCCAGCTGTTCTTCCAGAACGCCGCGGGCGTGACGGCATATTGGCGGCTCGACACCAACGGCAATTACCTGGCGGCCATCCCCGTGGGCGTCATGCCCGGCTGGAAACTGCGCGGCGTGGGCGATCTGGATGGCGACGGCAAGGCCGAACTCTTCTGGCAGAACGCCGCCGGCACGGTGGTGATCTGGTATCACAATCCCAACGGCACCATCCGCGGTGGCGCGCCGTTCAACACCGGCGACTGGGCCTTGTGCGGCGTGGCGGATATCGATGGCGACCACATCAGCGACCTCGTCTGGCAGAATTCCGCCGGGCTCACGGGCGGCTGGTTCATGAACAGCAACGGCACCGCCCGCACCGCCAGCTACTGGTGGGGCACTGGCGCTTGGAAACTCAAAGCCGCCGGCCGGTGAGGCGCGTGAGCAGCTTTATCGTCTCCAGCCGGGGCCGGGATGGTGATACCCGCCGTGGTACCCACCGTGATAGCCGCCACGGTAGCCCCCATGGTATCCATAAAACCAAGGATCAAAGGCCCACATCCAAGGCAGGCAGCCCATCGCCGGCCACACAGGATCGTAATAGACCACCGCCGGCTGCTGCCCATACACCACTTGCGGCGGCGGAAGGGCTTGAACCAACTGGCCGTTGACCATGTAGTACTTCGGCGGCGGTTGGTAATACGTCGGTTGCATGTAAACCGGGCTGGCGCAGCCCACCAGCAACAACATCGCCGTTAAAATGGGGATCGTCCTATTCATGGCTTTTCCCTTCCGTTCCAGCGGCCCCGCTTTTAGGGCCGAGCTTTCTACCAGGATAGTCGGGACTGGACGCGGGATGGTTACGGATGAGGCGCGGCTTATTTTCCGGCCGCGCTGCGCACACAGCGGAAGCCGTAGATGTCGTAGCCGAGGCAGACGTCGGGCAGGCTCTGGGCGTCCGCCGCGCGAAACCACGCCGTGCATTTCTCCGCCGTGCCCGCCCAGCTGCCGCCGCGCACGACGCGCTTCTGTCCGGTGGCCGGACCCCGCGGGTCCTGCGCCGGACCGGTCCGATAGTAATCCGCAGCGTAGAAGTCGTGGCACCATTCCGCCACGTTGCCGTGCATGTCCACCAGGCCCCACGCGTTGCTCCGCTTGCCGCCGACCGGATGGGTCGTCCTGGACGCGTTGCCCTTGAACCAGGCGTGCGCGCCCAGCCCTTGCGCATCATCGCCAAACGCATAGGCGGTGGTGGCGCCGGCGCGGCAGGCATACTCCCACTCGGCCTCGGTCGGAAGCCGGTAGCCGGCGGCGGAAAAATCGCACTGCCAGGTGGTCTCGTTGTAACACGGCGCGAGCCCTTCCTTGCGCGAGCGGGCATTGCAGTATTTGACCGCCTGCGTCCAGCGCACCTGCTCCACCGGACGCAGGTCGCCCTCGAACTTGGACGGGTTGACGCCCATCAGTTCCTCGTAGGATTCCTGCGTAACCTCGTGCCGGTCCATGTAGAAGCTGCTGACCGTGATCTTATGGGCGGGCCGCGCATCTTCCGCGCCCGCATCGGAGCCCATCACAAAAGCCCCGGCAGGGATGAGCACCATGTCCGCGCCGCTCGGCGTTTTGATGGCCTGCGGTTGCCCGGCCTGGCCGGGCAACGCGACCGCCGCCCAACCGCATAACGCTGCGGCCCACAAACAAGTTTGGATCTTCATCGTTGCCTCACTCCGTGGACGCGCCTTCGTGGCCGAAGGCGCACTGGAGCACCTCCATGGTCCGCTCGCGCATCGACTTGGCGAAAGCAAAAGCGTCGTCATCGGTGGCCGTCATCATCCGGTAGCCGGCGCGCTGCCGCAGTTCCCGGGTGATCGTGCGGAAGTGCCCGATGGACCCGTCCTGGCTGCCCCCGATGGTGCGCGTCGCGCGGCCCAGCTGGTTGGCCTTCTCGTCCTTCTTGTCCTCGTTGCTGTCGATCAGGGCCCGAACCTGGGCGCTGAGCGCGCGGGCCGCCGCGGGCGTGCGCTCGTCGAGCTTGAGCCGGTTGTACACGCCGGAGAATTTGTTCACGATGCCGTCCAGTTCGTCGACCAAGGCGCCGAGCTGGGGCCGGGCCGCCTTCGTCTGTGCACAAAATGCATGGGTCTGCTTCGCCCAGGCGAGGTACTCATCCATGCGGCTGCGGATGCCGATGCAGAACTGATCCATCTCTTCGAGGCGCTTCAGGAGGTCCGCCTTCTTCGCCTGCTCTTCCTTGTCGGCGAACAGCTTTTCATATTCCGCGGTCACCGCGCAGGTGGCCGGATAGCGGTCGCGCGGCACGTGCCGGACCTGCAGCTCGTCCAGCTGCCCGGCCTCGGGCGTGTTTTGCAGCGCCTCGGTCAGCACGTCGAACACGCCCCACGTCGCGTCCGGGCTGCCGCTGATGCGGCGGAACGGATAGACGACGACGTGGCCGGCGGGGTCGTATTTCGCCTCGGGGAGGCTTTCGAACTTCGTATTGCGCAGGCACAGGTGGTCCCCATCCACGCACACCGGGTAGGCGAACGTGCCGCGCGTCGAGGACCAAACCGTACGTGATTTTTTCTTCGCCGAAACGCCGAAGCCTTCGTACTCGTTGTTGGGCTTTTTGATGATGCACCGCCACGTGTCGATCAGCCCGTCCGCACGTTGGAAATCCGCCCGCCAGAGCGCGCGGAATGGGACGGTCCAGTCCGCCTGCGTATCCTTGACGGGATCCAGGCTCGCGATGGGTTGCCGGCACCAGATGCCGGGCGCTGCGAGGATCGCGACCCACACTCCGCGGTCCTGCTCCCGGCTACACTGGATTTCGGTCGCGGCGATCCGCCTGGCCTCGCCCGTGCCGGTCACCGTCAGCTGCACCGCCTGCTCGCCCGACCGCCACGCACAGGCGACGATGGCGTTGCCGCCGTCCAGCAACTGCGCCGCGAGCCGTTCGCTGGGGCAGCGCAGCCGCGCCGCCTGGGTTTGCGCGGCAGCGACGACCAGGTCGCCGCCGAAAATATCCGGCACCACCGCGTAGCGGCTTTGCGCCTCGACCGCGAGGCTGCCCATGCCTGCGCCGGGCCGCGCTTCCACCAGCGGCTGGCCGCGCCGGATGACGTAGCGCGTGAGGAGGGCGCGTCCGGCCGCCGTGGTCGTTTCGGCCTCCACCACCGCCTGCGCCGGCGTGAGTTCGGCGAGGCGCACCGCCTTCGTTTGTTGCGCCTGATCCCCGCCCGCGGCGGCAGGGATCAGTTTCGGCCCCGGCCGCCACTGAGTGCCCAGCCGGTAGTAACCTTCGATGCCCGCCGCGCGCTTCCGAAACACCAAGGCGAGGTCGCCGTTGACCACGCACACATCACCATCGCCAGCGTGGCCGGCGGCGATTTCTTTCCAGCCGGTATGCTGGCTGACGGCGTCAGCCGTCAGAGCCACTGCCGAGAGCGCGCCCGTATCGAACGCCTGAACGCCACTGGTCGCCACCGGTTTGGGCACGCTGTCCTGGTACGGCACATAGCTGCCTTCGTAGAGCCGGAACAGGTCGGCGCGATAGGAACAGTTGGCTTGTTCGCAGCTGATATACGCAAACCAGCCTTGGGGAAAATCCTTCCCGACCGTGAACGTGACGTGAATTTCCGTCCAGCTGTCGGCTTTGAGCGCGACCGGTTCGGAGGCGGCCGCGCGGTCATAGGGTTTGCCGCTGCGTTCGATCTGGAGCTGGACGGACACCGGCGCCTGTACGGCCTTGGCCAGCACGGCGAAGGTGTAGGTCTTCCCCTTCTGACCCGCGTCCACCCGCTGGCCGAACTGCGTGCCCCAGTCCGCCACACGGCCGATCGTCACGCAGGCGCTGCGGTCGCCCGCCGCCGCGTCCAGGTTGTTGACGATGAACCGGGCTTCGGTCGCGCCCGCCAGGTCCAGATGCCAGCCCACCTCGTCCGTGGCGCGCAGTTCAAACCCGGGGTTGGCGAAAAAGTTGGCTGGTTGCGCGGGGTTGGCCACCGCCACAGGCTCGGCGGCCCGCACGGGACCGCCGCCCAGCGCGAGCAGGGTAACCAACAGCCATCGGCAGTTCATCGACACGATGTCACCTCTCCGCTTGAGTTCACAAGTCTTCACAATCCTGAGCCACGCTAACGGACGGCTCGGACTCGCGTGAGTATAGACGCGGCCTTTTTTCCCGCCAGCTTTTACCTGCGCCCGACTGCGGTGAGGGATGATCATTCCTGCGTGCTGTGAACCCATCAGAGCGTTTGCTCTTATCCTCCCATACTGCCTATCCCTTCGCTCTCTTCTCCAGACACCTGCGGCCTTGTGCCGCAGGTGAATCAGTTTGGCAGCCAGAAGGAATCAGGCACCCGCCCTCTTTTGCTGCCGACGCCGCGGCGTCGGCAGCAAAAAGGAATTCACTACCAAGTGTTGCCGCGTTGACCGCAAAACTGATTCACCCGCCAGACAAGCTGGCGGGGGTCTTGCAGGCCGCACACTCGCCAGCCACCACGCTAGAGGGAAGGGGATATGCTGATCCCGCCATTTTGGCGGGATGTTTGGCGGGATGTCGGGAAAAGCCCAGCCGGCCGGGCTCTATCCCGCCAGTTTGGCGGGATGGCTGGCGGGATGATTCCGTGCCGGGCCTGTCAGCGACGAAAGACCCGGTATTGGGTCTTCGGGCCCAGGCCGAACTTCTCCAACAGCCTGAGGTCGACAAACTTCTTGAGGTGATTGAGGGCCGTCCGATTCGGCACACCCATGGCCTCGGCATATTCGCCCGAGGTCGCCGACTGCCGTGTCACCACCCATTCCCAGCCGGCCTTTTCGGCCTTGCCAAGGCTTTTCAAGACGTCAGGGTTGAGCGCCGCGGTGGCCGCGGTTTTGCTGCGGTAGATAGTGAGCACCAGCGACTCCCCTTCCATCGTGTAGGTTGGAAGTGGCAGCCCCAGCTGCTCTGCGTTCTGCTTCAGGCTGGTCAAACCGAAGCCTTGTTCCTCCGCCATGCCCAGCCTGGCGAAGACATAATGCAGCAGGGGATTGCGGCTCTTCATGGGTGCCGAGAACGTGCGCATCTGCTCCAGATCGATGGGCGGAATCGGAGCGCCAGGGCTCTTGATCGTGATGGTGTCCGCCGTCACGATAAGCTGGCATTTTTGCTCGGCCAGGCTGTAGTCGCGATGAATCAGCGCGTTGATCACGGCTTCGCGCAGCATCTCGAACGGCAGGTCCACCTGTTCCTTGCGCTCCATGCGGCTCCGGTCCAAGGTCGCAGGCAGTACCTTGGTCAACCAGTCCTGCAATTGGCCGGGGATCAGCACCAGCGCTTGTGCAAACTCCATGCGGGCGGCTTTGCCGTCAGCCAGTTCAGCCCGCGCCAGCAGTCGCGCCTGCGGCAGGGCGTGGCCGGGTGCCTTGCCGAACAGGATCAGGCCAAAACCGGAGGGGACCACCTGGTTGCCCACCTCGACCAGGATACCCTGCTGACGTAACAGTCGTTGGAAATCCTCGGAGCCGGCCGTGGCCCCGACCTTCATCCGCGCATGGTAAAGCTGGAGCGCGTCGCTGGATAAATCCTTCCAGTCCACGGCCGGCAGCGAGTCCTCGTATTTCGACACCGGAATGGGCTCCGGTACAGGTTTCCCGAGCTGCTGCCGTGCCCAGGTGGAGAATGCCTGGTTCGCCTCAAGAATCTGGTCCTGCAGGTCGCGGTCAAACAGATGCACTGTGACCCCGTGCCGCCTGAGGTGCTCGATCCCTTTGCCGGCCACCGTCGGATGGTCGTCCTCGACGCCGACGTAGACCTCCTTGATGCGGGCGCTGACGACGTGCTGTGCACAGCCATGTCCGGGGTGTTTGCGCGACAGACAGGGCTCGTGGGTGGTAAACAGCACACAGCCATCCAGCTTTTCGTCCGCACACTTGCGCTCCAGCAGGGTAAACTCGGCGTGCTGGCCATCCCGGAGTTCGCCCCGTGCCGCGGTGGCAATGGAACCGTCAGGCCGGACCAGGACGGCCCCGACCCGCGGGCTCGGCGCGTAGTCCGGGCGCTGCCCAGCCACGGACCCATGCATCACTTCGACGGCCTTCTCCATCAGCTGTCGCGGGTCGAATTTCATTTTAGCAGGCATAGACTCGCTCCCCTTGGGGTTCTGTGAGGAAGACTTGTGGAGCCACCAGCAGCATCGGCCAGACCGGCCAACGCGGCGGCGCAACTCGACATCGTTGTCATCGTCACGGTCATCATCACCATCATGCCCATGCATGTAGCCGTGTCAAGGTCGTCCGCCGCCGAAAAGCAGTTTGCTGAACGCCTCCTTAGCCTCTGTCCTCTCAGCCGCCCCCCAAGGTTGGTGGACTGGCCCGCGGAGGTGGAAGTAGCTAGCGGAAAACACCCTCCACTGCTGGCGACGATGCCGACAGTCACCGACCGTTACAAGGTTGACCAACCATCATGCGCCTCGGCTTGGCTGTCGTTTCCAAGCCTCCTGAAAACCGGAGTTCCAGGGATTACTTTACTTCTTGCCCCTAAACACGAAACGGCGCAGCCCTCCGCAGCAGAGGGCGCCCTCCACACTGGAGGGCGGCGTGTCACGCCGCCGTTGTTGCACGCGAACGACAGTTTGCCTCCGGGAAAGCCTCGGGAAAGCAGACCGCCGGCTTTCCAAGCTTCATGGCCGGGTCAGCAGCCGCACCGGGCCGAGGAGGCCGGAGGGGAGGAGCGGGGCGTCGGGTTTGTAAGGATTGATATTGGTCTCGGTGAACCGTTTCTCCTGCGGCAGCGCTGCGTCGCCGATCAGGCGGTTGGGCCAGAGGTTCGTCACGCGGATCTCCAGCGCGTTGGGGCCCGCCTTCAAGGCCTGCGTCACGTCCACCCGCCACGGCGGGGTCCACAGCGTGCCGAGCGCCCGGCCGTTGAGGCTGACCTCGGCCACCACCTGCACCGCGCCGAGATCGAGCATCACGCGCCGGCCCGACTGGAGCAGCGCGGCGTCCGCCTCGAACGTGCAGCAGTAAACGGCGGTGCCGGAATAATGGCGGATGCCCTCCTCGGGCCGCTGCGTCCAATCCTGCAGCGTGTCGAACGTCGCCTTTTCCGGACCGCCCCACTTGGGATCGAACGCCACCTGCCACGGCCCCTTCACCACCGCCGCCTCGGTATACACGGGCTCGTTGCCCGCCGCCGCTGTTGCCGCGGGCGTGCCGGACGCTTGACGGAACACCACAAACCGCGAGCCGCAGGGCGGGAGCGTCAACGGCACCTGCGTCACACCGGCCCCCATCTTGAACACCGCCGCCGGCGCATGCTCGCCGGTCACCGCGTCCCAAATTTCAGGCTGGCGGCCGGACACGCGGAAGCTGCAGGTCACATGCTCCTCGGTGGGTTCGCGGTTGGCGATGAAGTAAATATCCGAATTGTCGGTCACACGGTGGATCCAGTCCACAAAGCCATTCGTGCTCACCCCGGCACACGCGAAGTCGGGCGCGAGGCCGTCCGCCAGCAGCACGCCGCGCGCGGCGGCGAGCGACGGGATCACGCGGCCCTTGCCGACGGCGCGCACGGCGTCGCTGGGCGCGGCGTCGCGCGGGCCCCACAGCTCATCCGCCAGGGCATGGAAGGCCGCGCTGCTGTCGGCCATGCTCGACGGACCCACCGGGCGCGCGCCCGCCACGGTCGCCCCCGCACGCACCAGCGCGGCGAGCTTCGTCAGGGTCGCGAGCGTCAGCGGGTGTTTCATCGGCGACAGCACCGACGCCGGCGGCAATTTGCCGGGGCCCATGCGGGCGGTCTTGGGGTTGCGCTCGGAGAGCAGCAGCACGCGGTAGCGGGCGCCGGACGGCAACACGATGGACCCGTCCTGAACCGTCGCAATGTCCAGTATTTCGGTGTTGCAGAAGTCGTAGTCGAACCCATCGCCCAACGCCTCCGCGGGCGTCTTGAGGCCGGCGAACTGGTCGAGGCCATCGCCGTGGTAGACCAGCGCGTCGGCGGCGAAGGTCCCTTGCTGGAGCAACCAGGAGCAGCGGGCGAGGTAGAGGTTGAAGGCGGCCGACTGCGGCCACCAGGTGGTCTGCGGATTGTAGTGCGTGCCCACGTTGCGGATCGTGCCGGGCTTGGCGGTGAGCGAGGGCGAAAGCATCATGCCGTGGTAGCACACGCGGTTGAGCCCGTCGCAAAACGCGCGGTCCGCGGCGGGCTTCATCGTCGCGGGCGACTCGATCCAGTAGGTGTTGATCGTGGTGAACGATTCCGCGAGCACCTCGCGGATGCCATAGAGGTGCGCGGCCGTCGCGGCGTCGCGCACCATGAACCGCTGCGGCGGCGTGGGGCGGTGCGCGGACGGCATCCAGAACTCGCCCATCGACACGTCGCAGCGGCCCGAGAGGCGCAACACATCCGCCTGATGCTGGTGCGGGCCCGCCGCCTCGGCGATCAAGACCAGCCCGTGTTGATGCGCCACCTCGCGCTGATAGGCGTAGTGGTTCTCCGCCAGCAGCTCACTGATGGTTTCCTTGAAGTCGCGCAGGAAGCGTGCGGTTTTCGGCGTCCCTTCCAGCAGCGCGCCGGCCAACGCGGGCAGCCAGGGCCGCACCTCGTATCCGCGCCGCCGGGCAAATTCCGCGGGGAAGGTCTGCGTCCAGCTCACGGTGCCCGCCTCCCAGCTGTCGCACATCACTCCCTTGAGCGCGCCCCGCTCGTCCGGGGCCAGTTCGCCGAGCAGCGGAGCCATGGTGATACGCCAATGTTCGTCAAACGCCGACCGGCTGAGGTGGTCGATATAGCAGCCGTTCCAGCCGAAGATGTTCGCCGCATAGCCGACGCGCAGGATGCGCCAGGCGCCGGCGGGCGCGTCCCAGGAGAGTTTGCCTGTGGCCGGATCCAGGCACGCCGAGATGTCGCGCACCGCGGCGAGCGGCACGGGCGCGAGCGTATCGGGCACGGCAAACACGGCGAGGTCCCAGTAGTACTTCGGCGAGCCGTCCGGGTTCTTGGGCGTCTTGGCCGCGCCCTTCTTGGGCAGCACGAGTTCGGCGCGGCGGCCGCCTTTCACCCGCGCCTCGGAAAAGACCAACTCCTTCTGCGCGTATTCCGGCTGCGTGTGTTCGGATTCGCAGCCCGCGGAGCCGAGCATGATCACCGCATCGAGTCCGAGCCGCGCCGCCTCATGCAACGCCCAGCGCACCTTCGCCCGCCACGCCGGCGAGGCGTCCGACGAACCGCCGTAGATATGAAAGCCGGAGAGACCCACCGCCCGCATGCCTTCGAGGTCGCGCGTGATGCAGGCCTCCGACGCCTGCTTGTAGGAGCTAAACCACCACCACGCTTGCGGCCGGACCTCGTGCGGTGGGGTACTGAAGCCCTCCTCGAGAGTCACGCCCCGCGCACCCACCGCCGCCAACAGCGACAGCATCAGCCAAATCTTTTTCATGCTCATCAATCACCTGCCCTGTTTTGCTGTCTTAGCCGACAAACTGATTCACCCGCCAGGCAAGCTGGCGGGGGTCTCCGCGCATGCGCCAGCCGCCCAGCGGCACCGCGATCCTCAACGATTGCCCGGCGCACTGCTGAACCGATAGTCGCCCGAGCCCACACGAAGGACGGCGCACGCACCTTCCATGCCGACGAAGGTCACACCCGCGACCTTTTCCAAAGGCTGGCCGCCTTCGGTCACCGAATGCTTGTTGGCGGCGGGCACATACACCAGGGCGGTCGTGTTCACCGGCACCGAAATTTCCAGCTCCGTCACGCCGGCCTTCCGCCGCCAGCTCGCATGCACACGGCCTTTGACAGTCTCCTCCGTGGCATCCACGAACGTCAGGCTGTCCGGCATGCAGGGCCGGATGCAGATCTCGTCAAAGCCCGGCTTCAGGGGCGTGATGCCCGCCAGCCGCGTGTAGAGGGAGACATCCACACCGGCGAACATGGCGTGGTTGTGGGAGTTCATCCCGCCCTTGATCGACCATTGTTCCCAGGCCGTGGTGGCGCCGTTCACGATCTGGAAGCCGAAGCCGGGATAGTTCGTCTGCGTCAGCATGCTAAGCGCGAGGTCGGCCTGTCCGCCATCGCACAGGACGTCGAGCAGGTAGCGGGTGCCCATGATGCCGGTATCCAGCCGCCCCTGGTTCTTGCCCCGGATGGTCGCGATCAACTGCGCGAAGACCGCGGCGCGCTGGTCCTGGGGGACGAGGTTCAGCGCCAGCGGCATGAGGCTGCTGGTTTGCCTGCCGTCGCCGTAGGTGGCGGTCTTGGCCTCGAACCGTTTCTCGTGGAGGGCTTGCGCGATGTCCCGCGCCAGGCCCGCGTACTGCGCGGCCTCCGCGGGCCGGCCGAGGAGCGCCGCGGTTGCGGAGACAATCCGCGCCAGCTCGGCGTAATAACCGGTGTTCACCTCGGTCACGGCGCCATGGAACGTTTCCCAGGTGCCGGTATTGGGCGGGCACCAGTCGCCGAACCCGTCGGTGTAGACGTGCCCGGGCGTCTTGGCGTGCAGCCAGTCCACATAGGCGCGCATGTTCGCGTAGCTGGTTTCCAGCACGCGCCGGTCGCCGTAGTGCTGGTAGAGCCGCCAGGGCAGCAGCACCTGGTCGCCGTTCCAGTCCGGGTTGCCGTGGCCGCCGGCGATGTCGCCCAGCCATTTCATGTAGTAGCCGTGCATCCAGAAATTGCAGAGCGCCGCCTCCTCGTAGGCGATCGAATCCATCTGGCAGGGCGTCCGCTCGTCGCGCATGGGGCAGTCGGTCGGAATGCTCATCAGGTTGCTGCGCATCGCCCAGACGCAATTGCTGTGCACGCGGTTGAGCATCGCGTTTGAGGTGACGACGGTGCCGGCGGGCGGCACGGCGGCATGCACGACGCAGCCCGTGACATCGTCCAGCGTCGGCCGCCCGGGGTAACCGGTGACCTCCACGTAGCGGAAGCCGTGGTAGGTGAAGCGCGGCTGATAGACTTCCTCGCCCTCGCCGCGCAACACGAACGTGTCGGTCGCCTTGGCGCGGCGGTTGGTCCACGGGTCCAGCATGCCGTCGACGCCGACCAGCTCGCTGTGATGCAGGACGATGCGGGTGCCCCGCGCGCCCTGGGCGCGGAGGCGCACCCAGCCGGCGAAGTTCTGGCCCATGTCGAAGACGAACACGCCCGGCCGTGGCTCGCTCATGCACACCGGGCGGCGGGTTTCGATGACGCGGACCGGCGGCATGATATTGGGCTGCAGCTTGCCGCTGGGGGCAGGCAGCAGGCGCACGGGCGTCCAGCCGTCAGGTTGGAAAGCGGCGGTGGCCCAGCCGGGCGTTTCCAGGCCCGCGTCATACACCTCGCCATCATAGAGGCTCGCAAACGTGAGCGGACTCGCGCCCGCGCGCCAGCTCTCGTCGGTAATCACCGTGGCGGTCGTGCCATCATCGAACTCAACATCGATCTGCAGGATCGCGCGCTTGTCCTGTTCCCATTTCCAACCGTACCTGGAATAGTCGTCGGAGTACCCCGGGGCCAGCCACAGGCCGACGGCGTTCGTGCCCTGTTGCACGGCCGCGGTCACATCCAAGGTGTCGAACAGCAGGCGCTGGGCGTAGGTGGTGTTGGCGGGCGCGAGCTCGCGCTGGCCGACCTTCGCGCCGTTCAGATGCAATTCGTAGAAGCCCAGCCCGCAGACGGAGGCCGTGGCGCGGCGGACGGGGCGGTTCAGGACAAAGTTCTTCCGGAGGCGGGGACAGTCCTTGGCCAGCGGCTGCCGGTGCAGGAGCAGAGCCTCCACCAGTTCAAGCTGTCCCTGCTTGAGCCGGGCTTCCGGAAATACGGCGCTCCCCTTGCCGTTGAAATCGTCCTTGAGCAGCACGCTGCCCTGGGGATCCGTCACCACCAGGTTATCGACCGTGGCCCGTTCGCCGGAGGAGGTACGAAACCCGATGGTTCCGGAGGCCAACGTGGCGTCCACGCGCTCATCCACCACCTGTCCATCGATGCGGGTCCGGATGCGCGGGCCACGCACCTCGATCTCCACATGGTGCGGTTTATTTTCGTCCGTCGCCGGTACCGCCGCCCGCAACGATACGGACGCCAGATAGGACCATTGCCCGTTCTTGCACAGCTGTGGACGCAGCGCCAGCGTCGGACCCACCGCCGTATTGAGCTGCCACATGCACAGGTTACCGCTGTCCTGGGCGTGGAACAGGATGCCCACGGCGTTCTTTTGCAATGTGATGTCGGCCGCCAGCGTGAAATCGGTCCAGCCCGGGATGGAAGCCGACGCCGCGGTGCCGATCCAGCGCGCCTGCCAGTCCGCAGCGGACAACTTGGCGACCTGCCAGGAGGCGGCTGCGCTCCACGGAGAAGGCTGGCTCTGCTGGTTTCCTTCGACTGCGCTCAGGGCGGGGCCTTCGACTCTGCTAAGGGCAGGCCCTTCGACTCCGCTCAAGGCAGGCCAGACACGGACTTGCCAGTAGCAGCGTTCACCTGCGCGCAACGGCCTCCCGGCATAGACGACGTGCGCGCTTTGGTCGGAGGCCACCCTGCCCGTGTCCCAGAGCAGCGGCTGCCCCTGCTCCAGCGCCTGCGGCGAAGCGGCGACACGCAGCTGATAGGCCGACTGACGTTGCGCACGCTCCGTGGCACGCAGCGTCCAGCTCAGGCGCGGCTGCAGGGTGTCGATCCCGACCGGGTTGACCGCGTATTCGCAGCGCAGCTCGTCCACCGTCAGGCCCGCCGATACGAGGCCAGCCAAGCCGATCCACACAGCCGCCAGCAACGGCAGGCAGCGGAACGCACCCACACCGCATATAGACTTCAGCACTTTGCACCCTCCTGTCTGCATTGAATGACGCTGTCACGGGCGTCCCCGCAGCGACTTGGGCCACGGGGACCGCTCCGGCCGTCGCGGAGTATAGGTGTGGTGCATTTTCTAGCCAGCTTTTTGGCTGCGTACGCCGGTCCGAGCTTGGCTGCGCCGCTTGCACTAGCTGCCGGTGCGGGCAAAAGCAGGGTTCGCCGGGTCGGAGACTTCTGCAACGAGCATGGTTTGTCAAACAGAGCAAGCCGCAGCAGCTCATGACCAGCGCCAATTCCGTGAATCTGCTGGTAGCCGCCGCGTTCCGTGAGACCGGGCCTGGTGCCACGGCCCAATCCGTTCCACCGACGGCGACCCCGCCCCTGCAAGAAAAACCGAGCAGCGGGCACATCCAGCAGATGCGCCCGCCGTCGGCAACATTACAGCATCCCGTCTGGCCCGGATCGCCAGCACCGCGGCCCGGGTCAGTTACGACTTCACAACTCCATGGTCCGCAGGGTCCAGAAGTCGTCCGCGAGATTGTTGTTCGCGGCGTAGTCGTAGGGCATGGTGAAGTAGCCTTGTAGGCCCCAGTCAGTGCCCCACGAATTGCGGATGAGCAACCGCTGGGTGCTGTCGTCATAGCCAACCGCCATGATCGCGTGGCCACCCATCTGTTTTTCCTTGTCCGTCGGCAGGTTGAGCAGGCCGGTCTTGGCTACGTCGTCGGATTCGAAGCCTTCGTACACCGAGAAGCCGAAGACGAACGGATAACCTTCCGCCAGGCACTGTTTCATTTGCTGAAGCGTCAGGATGCGATGGTAGGACAGCACCTGATGCTTAAGCGCGGCCTTGAAGCACGAGGCCCGGGGCTTCACGCTGAATTTGCCGATGATATACGGCCAGCTTTTCTCGGCGCAGACGCCCAGTTTCACGAGCGATTTGACGCCGTCGCGGATCATGGCGCCCGCGTCTTCATTGATCGTTCCCTCCATCGCGCGCTCGTTGTAATAGATGAACAGCCGGCTCAGGTCGGTGACCGGTTTGCCGGCCTGCTTCACAAGAAACTCGAGGTTGCCGACCAGTGCATTGGCGGTACAACTACCCAGCTGCCCTTGATCCTCGACGGGCGAACAGCAGGGGCGCAGGTCCACCGCCGGGGGGAGTTTCTTCGGCGGCCGGGCGATAGCGGCATAGAGTTTGTCGCGTTGGTCCGGACGATCAGGCACCCATCCATACCATTGATTGATCTTGCTCGGCTTGCTCATAATTACCTTTTGTTGTTTCGGTTGTTGTTGCGCGAACCATGCCTCCTGACAAAAAGCATCTCAATTTTAGGGACCGGACCCTGGAAAGGTATCGGGCGTTAGTCCGTATTTACTCTAGGGTGAAGTTCTAGGGGCAGGTCACAGCGCCAGGCCCTGACCACGCTCAACACGGCGGCGCCGGCAGGGCCGGAAGAGGTGTTCGCAAAAGGGGCCAGGCCGTCAATAAGCCTTGCTTATCATTCGGCGGCATAGATACTTTTCGGCCTATTTTTGTGCCGTTCCACGACGGCGGCGGACCGGGCACGACAGGATCAGGCGGAATGAAGATACCGTTCACACGGAAAACATTGGAAAGCTGGGCCGGAGCGAACGTTCTGCGCGAGGCCCAGATCATGGTCGCCAAAGACCTCGTGGTGGAAGCCGTGTACGATCATCCGGTGATCACGGGGGTCGTGTTCTCGAACAACCGGCCCCTGAAGACCGCCCTGAAATTGCTGCCCGATGGCTACATCGAGAGCCACTGTCCCTGCTGGGCCAACAAAGAGCGCGGCGTGATCTGCAACCACGTGATCGCCTTGTGCCTTGAGCTCGTGCGCCGGACCACCGATCCCGAGCGCGAGGCCAAGGCCGAGGCCGAAATGAAACGCACCGCCCGGCTCGCCGCGCTCGACGAATCGAAATATATCCGCCGCGTGGCCGCGGACGCGCCGGGCGCCATCCCGGCCCGGCTCATCGTTACCCTGGAAAAAGGCTGGCAGGCGGCCTGGCGCAACGGCCGCATCCCGGTGACCTGCGCCCTGCAGTACCGGAACAGCCTGCTGCCCCTCGACCAGATCCCCGGCGTCCTGCCGCTGACCCTCAGCAAGCAGGACGAAGCCATCCTCTTTGTGCTCGAGGACATCTCCGAAGGCCCGGCCAAGGGCCGGCTGGAACTGACTCCGCACGATTTCCTCAACATCATCCGGCTCCATATCGGCAAGCCGTTGCCCCAGGCCGGGGGACAGCCGCTCACCGTCAACGAAACGTCCATGACCACCCTGGTGCGGCTGGACCTCGACCACGAGAACGGCGAGCTGATCCTCCTGGCGCACACGGAGCTGCCGTTCATGGCCGCGGGCGAGTTCCCCTTCTATCTGGTCGCACGGAAAACCGGCTGGGCCTGCGGCGCCGGCAACCTGTGGCCCCTGGCCAATGTCCTGCCGGAACCCTATCACGCGATCTACGCCGAGCCCGTGATCATCGCCCGCAAGGATGTGCCGCGCTTCCTCAACCAGGAACTGCCGCTGCTCTCCGCGCAAACCCGGGTCGAGAGCGATATTTCCGCCGACCTGTTCACCTTCGAGCCCGGCGTCCCGAAGATGAAGCTCTGCGTGCGCGGCAGCCCGGCCTCCCTGGCGGCCACCCTCCATGCCCGCTACGGGGATATCGAACTGGTCGCGTGCAAGCCGGACCCCAAGGAACATTTTTCCATCCCGGACCCGAACGACCTGATGCGCTATTCCATCCGCAACCTGGCCCGGGAAAAGCGGGCGCTGGAGCAGCTGACCCCGGCGGGCTTCTCGGGCGAGCGCGGCGACCTGCTGGAAAACGTGATCGGCCTCCGCCCGGTGCACAACTTCCTCGGCTCGCATCTGCCCGCGCTGCGCCGCCGCGGCTGGACGGTGGAGCTGGAGGGGAAAGTGGCCCCGTACATGGACGGGCTCAGCTTTGCCACCCCGGTCGTGCATGTGGACGATACGCAGAGCAACGAGTGGTTCGACATCGGCTTCGACTTCGAGACCCAGGAGGGCGCCAGCCTCTCGCAGGCCGACATCCACCTGGCGCTGCGCAAGGGCGATTCGTTCTTCGAGGTGGGCGACAAGACGTACCTCATCGACTCCGAGTCGGTGCAGGCGATGCAGAATATTTTCAACGACTGCGCCAGCCGGGACGGCGACCTGCCGGGCCATTTCCGGCTGGCCAACATCTACGCCCCGTTCGTGAAGTCCGCGCTCGAGGCGCTGGACGGCATCGACGTGGAGGACACGCCGTCGTGGCGCGCCCGCGCCGGCCAATACAACCGCACGCTGGAAATCGAGCCGGTGACGCTCGGCGAACCGCTGGGCAGCATCCTCCGCCCCTATCAGAAATACGGTGTCAGCTGGCTGCGGTTCATGGAGGCAAACGGCTTCTGCGGCCTGCTGGCCGACGAGATGGGACTGGGCAAAACCCTGCAGGCCCTCGCCTGGCTCCAGCTCCAGCGCCAACACCCGGACGCCCGCGGGCGGCCGGCCCTGATCGTCTGCCCCACGAGCCTGGTGGAAAACTGGTCCGAGGAAGCCGCCAAGTTTGTCCCGAACCTCAAGGTGCTCAACCTGACCGGCGCGGAGCGGCAGGACCGCTGGCCGCAGCTGGACCAGACCGACATCGCGGTCACCTCCTATGCCATCCTCCGGCGCGACGTGGACAAGTTCGCCAACTATGAGTTCTCGGCCGCCATTCTCGACGAGGCCCAGCACATCAAGAACCGCTCCACCCAGAATTCGCTGGCCGCCAAGCAGATCAAGGCCTACCAGCGGCTGGTGCTGACCGGCACCCCTATCGAGAACGGCGTCTCCGACCTGTGGTCGATCATGGACTTCCTGATGCCCGGCTACCTCGGCACCCATGCCGCCTTCAAGTATCACTACGAGGATCCGATCGCTGAAGGCGCCGCCGATGGCGAAGTGGCCCAGGCCAAGCTGCGGAAGAAGCTCCATCCCTTCTTCCTGCGCCGGCTCAAGAGCGAGGTCGCCAAGGATCTGCCGCCGAAGATCCAGAAGATCTCGTCGTGCAACCTCACGGCCGACCAGCAGGCCGTCTACCGGGAGATTCTCGCGGCGTCCCGCCAGAAGATCACCGGCCTGGTTGCCCAGCAAGGCTTCAACAAGTGCCGGATGGAAATCCTGACCATCCTGTTGCGCCTGCGCCAGATCTGCTGCCATCTGGACCTGCTCAAGCTGCCCAACCTCGCGGCGAAGAATCCGTCGGCCAAGATGGACCTGTTCTTCGAACTTCTCGAAGAGGCGCTGGACGGCGGGCACCGCATCCTGGTCTTCAGCCAGTTCGTCGGCATGCTGACCATCCTCCGCAAGGCGCTGGAGAAGGAAGGCATCACCTACTGCTACCTGGACGGCTCCACCCAGGAGCGGATGAAGGTCGTGCACCAGTTCAACAGCCAGCGCGACATCCCGATCTTCCTGATCAGCCTCAAGGCCGGCGGCACCGGGTTGAACCTCACGGGCGCCGACATGGTGATCCATTTCGATCCCTGGTGGAACCCGGCGGTGGAGGACCAGGCCACCGACCGCGCCTACCGCATCGGCCAAAAGAAGACCGTGTACAGCATCAAGCTGATCACCCGCGGCACGGTCGAGGAAAAAGTCCTCGCGATGCAGCGCCGGAAAAAAGCGGTCATCGACGCCACCCTGACCTCGGACGAAGGCGTCATGCAGACCTTCAACTGGGACGACATCCAGGAACTGCTGTCGGACTGAGCGGAAACACGCGCTTGATTTATCCCGGGCGCTCCACAAAGATGCGCGCATGATGTTTCGTGTCGAACGTGCCGCAGGAAAATCAAGCGCCCCCGGCGGGCAGGCAGGCTGAGTTTATGGCCGACGCACCCCACGAACCGGTCAACGAATACGAGCGCGAGCCCGTGCCGGAACAGGCGCGGCTCGGGCTGAAGAGCTACGTCGGCATGTTCGCGGGCGAACACGTCGCGGGCACGGAGCTGATGATCGGGCCGCTGTTCCTCGCGGCCGGCGTCAGCGCCTTCGATTTCATCTACGGCCTGCTGGTCGGCAATCTCCTCGCCGTCCTCAGCTGGACGCTCTTCACCGCGCCCATCGCCGTGCGCTGCCGGCTCACCCTGTACTACCAGCTGGAAAAGATTTGCGGGCGCAAGCTCGTCACCACCTACAACCTCGCCAACGGGGTCATGTTCACCGTCCTCGCCGGCGCGATGATGACCGTCTCGGCCACGGCGCTGGGCGTCTATTTCAAGTTCTCCATGCCGCAGCTCACCGACACCCTGCCCACCAGCCTGGGGTGGGTGGTGGCGGTGCTCGTCGTCGGCGTGCTCTTTTCCGTGGTCGCCGCCTTCGGCTACCGGTTCGTGGCGCGCTTTGCCAACATCGCGGCGCCATGGATGGTGCTGGTCTTCGTCGCCTTCGGCCTCATCGGTCTGCACGAGATGGGCCTGAACTCCGCCAAGGACTTCTGGCACGTGGCCTCGACGGTGATCTGGAAGGGCGGCGACCCCATGCCGGGCCAGGTCAAATTCACGTTCTGGCACGTCATGTTCTTCGCGTGGTTCTGCAACATGGCCTGGCACATCGGCATGGCCGACCTCTCGATCTTCCGCTTCGCCAAAAAATCCTGGTACGGCATCGCCGCCGCCGCAGGCATGTACATCGGGCACTTCATGGCATGGATCGCGGCCTCGACGCTGTACGCAGTGCAGCTCAAGCATGACCCGGCCAACACCGCCGTCCTGCCGGGACCGTTGGCCTACCAGGCGTGCGGCCTGACCGGGCTGCTCTGCGTCATCGTGGCGGGCTGGACCACGGCGAACCCCACGCTCTACCGGGCCGGCCTCGCGTTCCAGGCGCTCCGCCCGGGCTCGTCGCGCTTCAAGGTCACCCTGCTGACGGGTCTGATCGCCAGCGTGACCGCGGTGTTCCCGGTCGTCACCATGCGGCTGCTGGATTTCGTCGCGCTGTGGGGCATGATCCTGATGCCGCTGGGGGCGGTGATCTTCGTGGACTTCTGGCTGCTGCCCAGGTTCGGCCTGCGCAGCAACTTTGCCGCGGTCACCGGCCGCACGCTCAACTGGGCCGCCGCGACGGCGTGGCTCGTCAGCGTGGCGGTCAGCACGCTGCTCGTGCTCAAGGGCGGCGTACAGATCTATTTCGTCAGCCTGCCCGGCTGGTTTGTGACGGCGCTGCTCTACATCGGCGTGAGCAAGCTGATGCAGAAGAATGTGCCGTCGCTGGCCGTTCAACCGGGGTCGGAACCATGAAAAAACGTCTCGCCCAGCTGCTCTCCGCCCTCGCGCTCGCCGGCACGATCCTCCCGCCCTGCCTGTTCTTTGCCGGGATGCTGACGCTCGCCGCCGTGCAGCCCTGGATGCTGGGCGCGGCGGTGCTGTGGTTTGTCGCCACCCCTTTCTGGATGGAGCACAAGGCGACGGATTGAGCCGTGCCACCGCGGCCGCAGTTTATCCAACCCAAAGGAACCACCATGATCCGCAAAGCCTTCGTCATGGGCGTCAACGCCGGGAGCGAAGAAGAATATCAGCGCCGGCACAATCCCATCTGGCCGGAACTGGAAGCGGTGCTCAAGCAGCACGGTGTTCACAACTACTCCATCTTCCTGCTGCCGGACACGCGCCAGCTCTTCGCCTACGTCGAGATCGAGGACGAGGCCCGCTGGGCCGCGATCGCCCAGACCGCGGCGTGCCAGAAATGGTGGGCCCACATGCGCGACGTCATGCCCTACAACCCCGACGGCACGCCCGCCGCGCAGGAACTCCGGGAAGTTTTCCACCTGACCTGACCGCTGCCAGACATGCTGGCGTGGTGGCGCGATGGAGTCTTGAGTAAGCGCAGCGCCCGGCGCACCCACAATATGTTCCGGCTGACAGGGAGCGATGGGGTCCCGCCACCTTCAGAGTTGGGTCCATTTTATTTGGGTTCCGGCTTGATCGGTGTGTGCGGTTCGCGGGGCTGGAAGCCCCGCCCGCGAAGAAACGTTGTTGGTGGGGCGCAGTCCCGTCGCGCCGCGTTGTGGCGGCGGCTCCGCCGGAGGCGTAGTCCTACCCTCCGCGCTGTTGGCCGGCGGTTTTTCAAGACCTGATATGGCGCCAAGAACCGGGGTGGACGGGCCTGACGAACAGCCACACCGTTCCAGAGCAGTCCAGAACCCGGTTGCTGCGCGTTAGCAACCCGGTCAAGGCCGCGCCACCCATACCATGGCCTGCGGAGATTAGGACCAAGCCCTATTTCGCGTTAGGACAACCGTCCTATAGGGTGCAGGCCCGGTCTGTGTTAGTCAATTCGCGCCTTTTGTGGGGCTTTGCCTATCGTCAGTTGTAAGGCGGTCGGAAAGCCACGAGAAGCGGAGTTTTTTATGCGGTGCAAGCTGTTAGGGTGTGCGGCGATCGTGGCGCTGCTGCTGGCGTCCGGGTGCAGCGTCGTGCCCGACCTGACCAAATTGCGTGAGCGGGCCGAGCAGGGCGAGGTGAAGGCGCAGAACAGTCTCGGGTTGCGCTATTACCACGGCACCTGGGTGCGCGCCGACAAGGCCGCCGCCGCCACCTGGTTCCGCAAGGCTGCCGAACAGGGCTACCTCAAGGCACAGTTCAATCTGGGCTTGTGCTACTACAAGGGCGAAGGCGTGGTGGCCGATGTCATCGAGGCGTATAAATGGTTTTATCTGGCGGGGCTGGCCGGGGATGAACCCGCCAGCGCGGAGTACCTCAAGTTGGCCAAGGTTATGACCGCCGAGCAAGTGGCCGAAGCGCAACTGAGGGCCAAGCAGTGCTTTCAAACCAAAGCGCCCGTTCAGTCGGCCAAGAGCTGACGGCGTCGGGTGGCTGACCAGCGCACCCGTGTGGGTATGCGCCGGGATTTTTTCGGGAAAATGGCGTCGCTAGTGAGTTTTTTCTATGTATCAAACACCCAATCGAAACGCGTCCTCGTCAACACAACAGGTCACGCCGCCCTCGAAGCGGGGCAAGCGGGTCGACTATGGACAGAAAGCCAGTTTTACCGACCACGTATTTACGGGGTTGTTATATCTGGGGTTCATCGCAGGCGCCTGCGTGATCGTAATCTTGGTGCTCAAGGTCTTCCAAGGTGACCCCAGTTATCCCAAGAACAAGGAATACGAGCATCAGCCCACCACCCGGGCCTGCCCGGCTATGACCGCCTCGCTGCAGGGCTGACGCGACCGGTCGTGGAGCCGCGTTGCTGCGCCTGCGCTCCGCGCGCCGTGTTCAGCGGCGCGCCTGGAAGGCATAGCTGCCGGATCCAACCGCAAAGACCGCCGCCTGCTTTTCCGTGTGCAACAGTTTGGCGCCAGCCGGAATGATCACGGAGGCCGCGTCGGAAGTCGGCACGAACACCGTCGCGGTCGTATTGGCCGGCACGGTGATGTTCCAGCGGAATTTTCCGTCTTCTATTTTCCAATCGCTGGCGATCTGGCCATAGGGCGATTGGTGCGTTGCGCGGACGCTGGTGAGGTCGCCGACCGGTACGGGGCGCATGATAATGTGCTTGAAGCCGGGTAGCGCGGGATCGGCCTTGATCCCGGCGAGGTCCTCATAGAACCACGTGACGAGATCGCCGATGAGCATGACGTGGTTGCCGGAGTTCATCGCGGGGTTCGCGGTGTCGCCGTTCCACAATTCCCAGATGGTGGTCGCGCCCTGGCCGATCATGTAGCCCCAGCTCGGGTAGGTTTTCTGCGTGGCGAGCGTGAAGGCCAGATCGCCGCGCCCGTTGTGCGTGAGCGTACGCATCAGCCACTGGCCACCGATCAGCCCGGTGCCGACGTGGTTCTTACTCTCCTCGCTGATCTTCGCGACCAACCGCGCCATCACGCGCTCGCGCTGCTCCTCCGGCACGAGGCCCATGGCGAGCGGCAGCACACAGGCGGTCTGTGCACCGTTGTCGTAGTAACCGGGCCCGGTCTTGAAAAATTCCTTGTTGAAGGCGGCCTGGAGCCGTCCTGCGAGCGCGCCATAGCGCTGCGCCTCGTCGCTTTTTCCGAGTACGGTGGCATAGCGCTCCATCAGGCGGCAGCAGTGGAAAAAGTAGGCCGTGCCGAGGATCGCCGGCGCGGTTTTGCGCGCGGGGTCCTTGGTGAGAATCAGCGTCAGGTCCTCCGGCGGCACACACCAGTCGCCGTAGCGGTCCTTGTCCACCAGCCCGTTGGTGATGAAGCCGCTGGTGTAGTCCATCCACTTCTGCATCGCCGGCCAGGCGCGCGCGATGAGCGTCGTGTCGCCGTACTGATCGAGCAGGTGGCCGGGGATGATGACGAGGCTGCTGGGCCACGTGACGTTGTCGTCGAAGATCGGCCAGTAGGCGGGGGCGACGTTCGGGACCGCGCCGTCGGCGCGCTGTGCGTCGGCGATGTCCTGGATCCACTTGGCGTAGAACGCGTCGGTGTCGAAGAGAAAACTCTCGCCGCGCGCCTCGGCCGAGCGGTCGCCGAGCCAGCCCTGGCGCTCGTCGCGCTGCGGGCAGTCGGTCGGGATGCTGCGGTAGTTGCCGCGCGTGCCCCAGAGAATGTTGGTGTAGATGCGGTTCAGCAGCGGCTGCGAGCAGCTCCAGTCGCCGGCGCGTGGCAGGTCGTCGTGCACCACGCGGCCCTCGAGCGCGGCGAGCGTCGGCTTGCCCGGCCAGCCGCGGACCTCGACGAAACGGAATCCGTGATAGGTGAAGCGCGGTTCCCACGTTTCCTGGCCGCCGCCCTTGAGCGTGTAGCGGTCCGTCACCTTGGCGTCACGGATATTGTCCATGTAGAGCGTGCCGTCCGGCTTCAGTGTCTCGGAGTGTCGCAAAGCGATCTCCGTCCCGGCCGGGCCGGCCACGTGCAGGCGGCACCAGCCGACCAGGTTCTGGCCCAGGTCGAAGATGAACACGCCCGGTTTCGGCTCCGTCACGGCGAGGGGCCTGAGCGTCTCGATGACGCGGATGGGCGCGATCGGCTGCGGCACGAGCGCGCCGCCGGGCGCGGCGACGACCTGCGGCTTTTCCCACTGCGCAGCGTTGAAACCCGGCTGCGCCCAGCCCGCTAATTCCATGCGCGCGTCGAAATCTTCGCCATCATATTCGTTATTCGCGCAGATGGGCCCGTTCGTCGTCAGCTTCCACGATTCGTCGCTCACGAGCTCGGTCGCGGCGGAACCATCGTCATATTCAATCCGCAGCTGGAGCAGCAGTTTCGGGCAGCCGTAGGTCGCGGTCTTCATCGGCGAGTAGAGGCGCGGCGCATAAAACCGGCCATTGCCCAGCACAACGCCGAGGGCGTTCGCGCCCTGTCGCACCGCGGCGGTCACGTCGTGCGTCACATAAAAGACGCGCTTGGGATATTCGGTCAGCCCGGGCGAGAGCACTTCATCGCCGATCTTGCTGCCGTTCACGTAAAGTTCCGAGAGCCCAAGCCCGGCAAACGAAACCGTCGCGCGGCGAACCCGGTGCGCGACCAGGAATTCCTTGCGCAGCCAGCGGGCCGGCAGGCGGCGGTCTTCCGGCCCACGGATCTTGCCCCAGATCAGACCGCCCGCCGGGCCCAGCACCTGTGCAGCTGCCCAGGCGCTGTCGTTGTAGCCGGGCCTCTTCCAGGCGGCGATGGGGTCCTTGCTGGATTTCCACATACCATCCGTGATCAGTGTCAGCGGAGCACCGCTGACAAATTCGACCTCCAACTTCGCCAACAGCCCGGCTGGGTTGGGACCGTCGCCGAGGTTCTCGGCCATGACGGCCAGCAGATTGCGCCCGGGCTTGAGACGCTCCGTCACATCAAAGGAACTGGCCACGGTGCCGTGGTTGGCATGGCCAACCTGCACCTCGTTGAGGTAGATGGTGGAAAGATTATCGGCCGCGACGAGCAGGCGCGCCGACTTGATCTCGCGATCGGCAGGCAGCTCGATGAGGCGCCGGAAATAGCGCTTGCCCGGCGGCGGGCCGGGTTCGGGGAACCAGATCCACTGCGGCCCGAGCACATAGGTTTCCTTGTCGGTCTCGTCCTTGCCGATCCACTGGCCGTGCCAGTCATCCGGCTTGAGCAGTCCCATCTGCCACAGCGCCGACTGGCTCCACTCGGAAGGCCGACCGGGCTGGCCCCCTTCGATCCCGATCAGGGCGGGCCCTTCGACACTGCTCAGGGCGGGCCCTTCGACGGCGCTCAGGGCAGGCCCTTCGACACTGCTCAGGGCAGGCCACACACGGATTGTCCAGTGACAGCGCTGCTGCGTCACCAGCGGCTGGCCGGCATATTCGACGAACACGCTCTGGTCTGAAACGACCTTGCCGCTGTCCCACAGGGCGCCACGCTCCTGCGCCAGCAGTTCCGGCGTGCTCGCCACGAGCACCTGATAGGCGGCTTGCTTGACGCCGCGCGCCGCGCCTGCGTCGAGCTGCCAGCTCAACCGCGGTTTGGATGCATCAATACCCAGCGGATTGACACGCTGTTCGCAGCGTAACGCGACCACGTCCACGCCGTGGGCCGTGCCCAGTCCCGCCAACAGCAGCGCCGCCAGCGTGCTTCGTGTGAGCTTGATCATGATGGCTCCTTCATAAAGGTCATTTAGTCGTCCCCTTTCGCCGCGGCTTTCTGCCTGGGCCGCTGCGGTTGTTCGGCGAGCCCGCTCTGCCTGCGGAAGGTGGCGCTCAATTGTTGCCACTGCGCTTTCATCGCGTTCACGCGTTCGGGTTGCTGCGCGGCGAGGTCCACCATCTCGCAGCGGTCGCTGGCGAGGTTGTAGAGCGACCACACGTCCTGGTCCTCGGTGGCGGACACCAGTTTCCAGTCACCCTGTCGCAACGCGCGATTGCCGGCGTGATTGAAGTAGAGCACGTCGTGCGTGACCGCGCCGTCGCGGGCAAAGGCCGGCACCAGGCTCTTGCCCGGCAGGGCTGGCGCCGCCGTGCCGTTCCACGACGCGCCGGCCTGACCGCCCGCGAGCTCGAGCAGGGTCGGGACGAAGTCCGTGACATGGCCGAGGTCGTGGCGCAACTCGCCGCGCGCGGCGATGCCCTTGGGCCAGTGGACGATCAGCGGCGTCGAGATGCCGCCCTCGTGCACCCAGATCTTGTGCCGCCGGAACGGCGCGTTGCTGGCGCTGGCCCAGCCGGGGCCGATGCACAAAAACGATTGGCGCGAACCGGCCGGCGCGCCCTGGTCGTGCCCATCGCCGCGCACCATCATCGTCGCGTCGGCGCCGTTGTCGGAGAGGAAGAAGATGACCGTGTTCTCCAGCGCACCCATCGCGCGGACCTGCGCCAGCACACGGCCGATCTCGCGGTCCATGCGATCGACCATCGCGGCGTGGATCGCAAATTTCGTGGCCTGCAGCTGCCGCTGCTCATCCGTCAATTCCTTCCACGGAACGGCGGTACGGATTTCGCCCGGCCCGATCTGTGCCAGCACTTTTTCCCCGAAGTAGCGCGGCTTGAGGGTCGTTTCCAGCGGTGGCAGGGTGTTGTTGACGAGGCCCGTCTCGCGCAGCCGCTCCCAGCGTCGCTGACGGATGGCATCCCAGCCCGCGCGGTAGCGCTCGCGATAGCGGTCGATGTCCTCCTGGAAGGCGTGCAGCGGAAAATGCGGCGAGGTGAACGCGAGATACCCGAAGAACGGCTGCGCGGCATGCTGTGCGGCGTGTTCCTTCAGGCACTTGATCGCGTGGTCCGCGATCAACGTGGTCGTATAGGCGCCGGTGTCGGGCTTGATCGCGGGGAGCGGCTGATCATCCTCCTCGTGTTCCTGCGGGTTGAAGTAGCGGTCGTGATCGAGCAGCAGATAGGAGCGATCGAAGCCGCCATCGGCGATCGCCTTGGGCGCGCCGTTGAGGTGCCACTTGCCGGAGTGGTAGCAGCGGTAGCCGAGCGGCTTGAGGTAGTGGGGCAGCACGCGCGTCCAGGGCGGCAGCCGGCCCTGCGGCGGGTCCATGCGGATCTGCTGGGCATAGTAGCCGGTCAGGATGCAGGAGCGCGTCGGCCAGCAGCGGCCGGTGTTGTAGAAACGGGTAAAGCGCAGCCCGTCCGCGGCGAGCCGGTCCAGGTTGGGCGTGGAGATCTCGCCGCCGTAGCAGCCGGCGTCGGAGAAGCCCATATCGTCGGCCAGGATGAGCAGGATGTTCGGCCTGTCCGGCGCGGTCGCAGCCGCTGTGCCCCGTCGCGATGCACTGAAAAATCCGGCCGCACCGAGCGCCGCGCCCTTCAAAAAGTCCCTGCGAGTCTTCATGCGCACTGTCCTTTACTCCGTTTTCCCAGGCATTGGAAACCAGAACCGGCGGTTTTTCCAAGGCTTGGAAAGGTTTGACCGTACTTTCCCCCGGCCTTGGAAGTTTGAAGCCACGACCATAGCGGTGGCGGACGCCCCGCGCCATCCCCCAATACTGGGGGCCGTTCCGCGGAGAATCGCGGTTGCGCTTTCGCGCGGCAGCGGCTAGCGTCTGCGCCGCGATGGTGCTGCGTTATCATCTTCTGGCGTTTGCCGTGTGCGCGCTGCTGTTGCCGGCTGGCGCGGCGCCGATGCTGCCGGATAAACTGGCGGACCGCTATACCCTCCGCCTGTGGGGCCGCGAGCAGGATTTTCCGGACACCAAGATTCACGCGCTGGATATCGATGATGACGGACACCTGTGGTTTGCCACCTCGAGGAACCTGACCCGGTTCGATGGCGTGAACCTGAATCTGGTCACCAATCTACCGACGGGCATGACGACGGTGCGCGGTTGGCTGAACGACGGGGCCGGCACTCCCTGGATGTATGGTGCGGCCGGTCTGGCCCGGCTGACCAGCAAGGGGTGGCGGTATGTGGCCGCTGTGCCTGCCTGCCCGCTCGATGTCCAAGCTGTTTTCACCAACACGGTCGGCGGGCTCTGGGTGGTCGGCGGGCGCTACCTCTGGCACTGTCAGGGCGGTCAGCTGACCCGGGTGGCCTGGCCCGCTGAACTGACGGAACCGCCCCAGATCACCAGCGCCACGCTGGATGCCGGACAGACTCTATGGGTGGTGACCGGCGGTCGGCTCAGGGCTTTCCAAGGCGGGCGGTGGCTGACGGATCAGGAAGCCGGGGTCCGGCCGTGGAGCGCCGTCACCCTGGTGCACGCGGAGGAGCATGGCACGTTGATGGTCGCCGCCGGGGATGGCCTGCATGTCCGCCGCCAAGGGCGCTGGACCTTGATTCCACTGCCCGCTCCCGCCACCGCGCAGGATGTGGTGGACATGCACCCCACCGCCCTGTTGGAAGAACCGCGGAACGGCAACCTTTGGATGGGGACGCGCCATGCGCTTTATCGCTGTACGCATGGCACCTGGCAGGCCCTGACCGCGAGCGACATCGGCGCACAACTATCCGTGAACGTGCTGCAGCAGGACCGCTACTCTGACATCTGGGTGGGGCTGGAAAGCGGGTTGCTGTGTCTGCACCGCCGTTCGGTCACCATGTTGCATACTACCGAAGCGGCACGCCCGGAACCCATTTCGACCGTGGTGGCTCTCAACACCACGCAGGTCTGGGTAGGCGTGACGGGCCGTGGCTTGTGGGCCGTCAGCAACGGAAAATTGGACGCTCTGTCCCTGCCGCTGCCCAACAACACGACGGTTTCCGCACTACTGCCCGCCGCGGGCGGAGGGTGGTGGGTAGGCACGAAAGGCGATGGCCTGTGCTGGATGACGACCAACCGGCTGGTCCGGGCGAACGTGGTCACAGGAGGGCATGCGCTGCCGCAAAACGTCACAGCGCTGTGCCGCGATCGCAGCGGCCGCGTGTGGGTGGGCGCTTGGGAAGGCTTGTTCCGGTTCCCGGACATGGCGCCGCAAGGCGAGTATATGCCGCCCCTGCAGCGGGTGGCTTTGCCTGCGCAGGACACCGCAGCCGAACGGACCGAGCAGGTGGTGGCGCTGGCCGAAGACGCCGGTGGCGCGCTCTGGGTGGCCCCCGAGGGACAGGGGCTGGTGCGTGTGGAGACCAACGGCCAGGTACGCAGTTTTGGCCGGGCTGAAGGCCTGCCCGATGCGGCGGTGCTCTGCCTGCATGTGGACAGCGAGGGCCGGCTGTGGGGCGGCTGCACGCATGGCCTGATCCGCTGGGATGGACAAGGCTGGCGAATCTGTGATTTCCGAAATGATTTGCTGGTACGCCAGCTTCATTATGACGGCAACGGCCGGTTGTGGATGGGTACGCCCCGAGGCCTGCAATGCCTGCGGTCCGATGCGCTCAAGGATCTGCTTGCGCTCCGCACCGTGTCCGGCAGGTATTTTCGTATCGGGGTGGCGGATGGCATGACGGCGACCGAGTGTGCGCCGGACGCCAATGGTTCGATTGCGGCCGTCGGGGGTCACCTTTATTTTGCCACACTCGACGGAGTAGTCAGTGTGCCAATGGGCATTGCGCAGACCGGGCGCAAGCCGCTGGTGGTGAATATTGAGCAGGCCACGGCGGGCGGCCAGACCTTCTGGGATTGCCGCGGACGAGCGCCCGGTGAACCACTGCCGCCCGTGCGCCACTGCGAGCTGCCGCCGGGCAGCCAGCCGGTGAGTTTCGAGTTTGCGATGCCGGATCTGTTCTGGTCGGAGCGCATTCGTTACGACTATCAATGGAAACTGGAAGGCCTGAGCCAGGATTGGTCGCTGCCGACCGCGGAGCCGCGCGTGACCTTCGACTATCTGCCGCCGGGCGACTACAGCCTCCGTGTGCGCGGCCGGCGCGAGAGCGATTGGCGCGAGGCCGCGCTGCCTGTGAATTTCCGCGTGCGGCCTTTTTTCTGGCAGGAGCTTTGGTTCCGCGGGGCCGTTGCGGCGCTGGCCCTGGGGCTGACGGCGCTGACCGCGTGGCAGGCCAAGCGGGGGTGGTACCGCCGGCGTCTGCGCCGCGCGGAACAGGCGCAGGTGCTGGCGCAGGAGCGCACCCGCATCGCGCAGGACCTGCACGATGACATGGGCGCCGGCTTGACGGAAATCAGCCTGTTGGGCGACCTGGCCGCCACGGAGGCACACGGCGCCACGCGCGACGAGAACATCGGACTGTTGACCCAGCGGGCCCGTTCGCTCGTGACCAAGCTCGACGAGATCGTCTGGGCGGTCAATCCACGGCACGACCACCTCGAGTCCTTGAGCGATTTCTTCTGCAACTATGCCCAGCATTTTCTGCGGACCGCCGGCATCGCCTGTGTGCTGGATATCGCCACCACCCTGCCCGATCTGCCCCTGGAGGCGCGGGTGCGCCATCAACTGTTTCTGGCATTCAAGGAGGCGTTGAACAATCTCGTCCGCCATTCCGGGGCCACGCAGGCACAACTCCGTATCGCCATCGAGCAAGGCGAACTGCGGATCGGCGTGGACGACAACGGGCGCGGTCTGTCACCGGCCGCCGGGCCGGGCGTTCACGATGGCTTGCGCAGCATGTGCTCCCGGCTTGAAAAGCTGGGCGGAACCTGCGACATCCAGTCACCCACGGGCGGCGGCGTAACGGTCCTGCTGCGCCTGCCCTTGCCGGCCGGGAGAAGCGTATGATCAAAGTAGCCATTGTAGAGGATCAGGAGAACGTGCAGCGGACCCTGTGCCGGGTGCTGGCGTCCGATGGGGGCATGCGTTGCGTGGCCACGTGCGCCAGCGGCGAGGAAGCGTTGGCGCGCCTCCCCGCCGCCGCGCCCGAGGTCGTGTTGATGGACCTGGAAATGCCGGGCATGGGTGGCAGCGCCGCCATCGCGCGCCTGTTGGCGCTTCTGCCCGAACTCGATGTCCTGGTACTGACCGTACATGACGACACGGACAGCATCTTCCAGGCCCTGCGCGCCGGCGCCTGCGGCTACCTGCTCAAGCGCACGCCGGCTGCCGGGATTCTGGAGGCCATCCGCGAGGTGCGGCGCGGCGGTGCGCCGATGACGGGCGCCATCGCGCGCAAGATCCTGACGACCTTCCACAAACCCGAACCGGCGGCTGCGACCGCGGCGTCGGCCGACGCCCATCTTTCCCAGCGCGAACAGAGCATCCTCAACCTGCTGGCACAGGGCCAGAGCAACAAGGAAATCGCCGAGCATCTGAAACTTTCGGTCGAGACCGTCTGCTGGAACCTCAAGCGCATCTACCGCAAACTTCACGTCCAGAGCCGCACACAGGCCATGCTCAAATATCGCCCCACCCAAGCCTGACACACCCGCGGCAGGGAGCAAAACATCCGCGACCCGCCTGTCCCGACACGTCGCAGCCACCCTCCGCCACGCGCAGCACCGGCCCCTTCCGGCAGTCCGTCCATCCTCCGGCTCCACCATTTTTGGGGGATGGCGTGAATAAAACCCGGCTGCTAAACAACGGCATCGTTTCGAAAAAAGCGAGCCTTGGGCTGGCGCGTGGCGCGGGCCGGTTGGCAGCAGCGGGAAAACATTTTGAGCGGGGCCGGAAAATTCCGGGCGGGCGTCGTGGGTGCCGGTTGGGTAACCGGGTGATGCTGTGACGGGCAGCGGGGCTGGGTGCGATTGGTATGAAGGAGCAAAAGATGAAAAGTTCTTCGTGTGGTGGGTGGCGTAGCCGCAGTGTTTCCCTTTTGGGTCTGGCGCTTGGTGCAACGGGCCTGCTGCCGCCGGGGGCGGGAGCACAGACGACGTATTACATGAGCCAAAACTATGCCACCAACTGGTCGCTCGCGGCCCTGTGGTCGGGTGGCGTCCCGCCGGGGAGTGGCGTGGCCAAAGACGACATCGCCGACCTGGCCCGCGCCTATGGCAATGTGGCAGGGTCCAAGAATTTGACCAACGACACCTCGATCAGCCTCGGAGGTATGTATATTGGCATTACGGGCGCTAACAACGGGTGGCTGAAATTGAGACCCAGCGGCGGCAGCGCCATTACGTTCACCAATCTGTCCGGTGGTTCGGCGTTTCTGCTGAAAACCAACAATGGCATCAGCACGGCCATCGGCGTCGATATCATTTACACCCCTCTCGTGCTGGGCGCCAATTTATCCGTGTCCAATAACAGCGGTTACGGCGGGTTGGAAATTGCGGGCACCATCTCTGAGTCGGGCGGCGCGCGGTCGATTTCGATCGGCACCCTTTCAAACGCCAATCAAGGCGTGACGCTCTCCGGCTCGAACAGCTTCAGCGGCGGCGTGACGCTCAACAACGGCACACTGAACGTCAACGACAAAAACGCCCTCGGGACCGGCTCGTTGTCCATAGGGAGCGGTGGCACGGCTGTTTTCACGCTTAACAACACGACCTTATCCAATAACATCAGCATTGCAGGCGCCATGACGTCGGGGGGCAATGGCAGCTATAGCGGCACGCTCAGTGGCGGCGGCAGTCTCTTCCATAACGCTTCGGCTAATTTCACCATGTCCCTCACGGGCACCAACACGGGCTTCTCCGGCAGCATCACCAATACCGGCACGCTCACGATCAACAACAAGAATTCATTGGGCAGCGGTACGCTTTATATGGGTGATGGTGTCACTGCCAGTCTCTTTTCCAAGTCCGTCGGCGGCATTGCCTTGACCGGTGCCGACGCCGTCTCCAATAACGTGGTACTGCTCAACGATGGCAACACGATCGGCAGCAACCAGGGTGCAATAGAGCTGGCCGGTGCGATCAGCGGGAATTATGGGCTCACCAAAAACGGTACCGGCCCATGGGTTTTGAGTGGCAACAACAGCTTTGCCGGAAACTTGACCAATAATCTGGGTTCCCTGCAGTTGGGTCATATCAATGCGGCGGGCCTGGGCACCTTGGTGCTGAACGGCGGGAGATTGGGCGCATCGGCCGATCTGGGCAGCGGCAACGGTGTGACCAATGCGGTTCAGTTGTTGGCCGCTGATAATACCATCACGAATGACTTCAATCTGAAATTCTCCGGCAACATCACCGGCGCCGGCGGGATCACCAAATCCGGCGGAGGGACGCTGACCCTCTCCGGAGCCAACAGCTATGGCGGCAATACCACCAATAATGCCGGCCTTCTGCAAGCGACCTCGCCCGGAGCGCTGCCAGGCTATGGCACCGCCGGCAAGGTGGTCATCAATAGCGCGGCCACCCTGGCGGTCAATGTCAGCGGAGCGGGGCAATGGGTTGCCGGCGATATCCAGAATGTGCTCACCAACGCTGTCTTTAACCCGGGTGCGGCGTTCGGCCTGGATACCACCAGCGGCTCCTTCAGCTACGGTACCGCGATCACCAACAGCGGCATGGGGCTGACCAAACTGGGCGCCAACACGCTCACGTTGACCGCTTCGAACCTCTACACCGGCCTGACCACAATCGGCGCCGGCACGCTGCAGATCGGCAATGGCGCCACGGATGGGTCCATCGCCAGCAGCAGCGGCATTGTGAACAACGGGGCCTTGACCTACAACACGACCGGCACGAATACCTTCAACAACCTCATCAGCGGCACCGGCTCCTTGACCAAACTGGGCGCTGGTACGCTGGTGCTCGGCACCACCAACACCTACAGTGGCGGCACAACGCTGAGCGCGGGCACGCTGCTCGTCAGCACCAATTACGCGCTGGGCTCAGGCACGCTGGCGTTAAACGGCGGCACCCTGGCCTCGGCCAACACCAGTTTCGAGCAGGTCTTGACCAACCCAGTGACCATCGGCGGTACGATCAATGTAGGCGTCTATCAACTGAGTGCCGGCATCACCTTCAGCAACAGCACGATGGATCTGGGTGGCGCCACACGGACCATCATCGATGGTCGTGCGACGACGGTTTCGATTTACGACACGATTCAAAATGGCGGGTTGATTCTGTATACCGGCGTTGGTTCCTCCGGCGGCCTGTTTCTCTACGGTACGAACACCTACAGCGGCGGCACCTATATCAGCAACGGCGTGGCGGCGGTACAAATCAGCAATGATGGCGCACTGGGTGCTGTGAATAGTGTTGTGACCAACGCTGGTGGCATACTTTCCGTGGGTGGCATCAATACGCTAAGCCATCCGTTTGTCCTGACGGGAACGGCTGGCTTTAAGTCGGGCAACGGCGGCCGGGCAAACATCACAAATTCCGTCAGCGGTACCGGCAGCTTTGAAGCGAACGGCGGCACTGCCAGTGGAACCATCGTGCTCGGCGGTGTCAACACCTTTACGGGCAATACCGTGTTCAACGGCGGCGCCCCGACCTTGTTGATCAGCAATGCGCTGGCGTTGCAAAACAGCACCCTGACCATGACCAAGTCAGCGGCGGGGACGCTGGGCCTGAAGTTTGGCAACGGGATTGGCGCTTTCACCGTCGGCGGTCTGGCCGGCGCAACCAATGTCCTGTTGCAAGCGGAGGACGGCTCCGCGATCGCCTTGACGGTGGGCGGCAATACCAGCAATACGACCTATGCCGGCAGCCTCAGCGATGGCGGCGCGGGCTCCGCGCTGACCAAGACCGGCAGCGGCACCCTGACGCTCTCCGGCGCGAACAGCTACAACGGCGGGACGACGATCAACAGCGGCACCTTGGCGCTCGCCGGCAGCGGCACGGTCGGCAGCGGTGCGATCGACATCAAGAGCAGCGCCCTGTTCGACGTCAGCGGCACGACGGCCGGCAGCTATACGCTGGCCAGCGGCCAGAGCCTGATCAACCGCGGCACGGTTGCCGGCGGCCTGATCATCGGCAGCGGCGCGAGCGTCAGCGGCGGCGGCGGCTTCAATGGCGCGGTGATTAACGGCAACGGCGGCTTCCTGACGCCGGGCCTTGGCGGCGATACGAACTTCTTCAAGAGCCTGACGCTTGCCGGCGGTTCGACCAACAGCTTCTGGGTCGGCGCCACCGCCGCCCTCCACGATCTGAGCGTCGTGAGCAACAGCCTCGCCTATACCGGCGACGGCAGCCTCATGCCGCGCCTGAAATTGGACTTCAGCCTCTACAACCGGAACTTCGGCGACACCATCGTGCTCTATGACAATCTCTTCTCCGGCATGAGCGATATGAACGGCACCAACCGGTGGTTCACGTTCCAAGATGCCTTGGGTTCTGTCACCAACCTTTATAACGGCACGCTCTTCAGCGCCGTCACCGATGGCGGCAGCGCCACCAACCTGTTCCGCATCGCCTACAATTTCGACGCCGGCGGCAACAGCCAGTTCAACGACATCGCGCTGTCGGTGATCCCCGAACCGGCGACCCTCAACCTGCTGGTCCTGCTGGGCTCCGCTTACTGGCTGCGGCGGCGCATGCGCCGCCCGCGCCAGCGCTGGGACCGGTGAGTCATGCGCCGGGCCCGCTGTGCGGTGGCCCAGCGGGAACCGCAGAGAAACCAGTAAATTCGAAAAACAACACAGCGCCTCACTCCTCCGGCCGGCCCCGCCCCCCTTGGGGACACAGGCCGGCCGGTTTTCTTGGGGAGATAATCAGGATCGCCTGCCACGGTGAATTACGAGCATACTGGACAGAGAATCTATCTCGCACATGCCGCGCTTGCAGGGCGGCGGGCCAAGGAGCGGCTATGAAACTGGAAAGCGGAACAAACCGGCTGGAGTTTTTGCGGTGGGTGGCGTGCGCCGCGACCTTGCTTTTTTCAGCGGTGGGCATCCAAGGGCTGCCCGTCGCGCCCGGCCCGGCCGGAAACACCCCCCCGGGTTCACAAGCTTCTGATAAAACACCGCACCCACTCGACGGGGCTCGTTCGGCTGCGCTCACCTCGGATCGGGGCAGGCCCAACATCGTCTACATCCTGGCCGACGACCTCGGCTGGGCGGACGTGGGTTACCACGGGCCCGATATCAAAACGCCGCACATCGACCAACTCGCCGCGGCCGGCGCCAGGCTGGAGTCGTTCTATGTCATGCCCGTCTGCACACCGACGCGCGCGGCCCTGATGACCGGCCGCTATCCGATCCGCTACGGGCTGCAATTCAACGTGCTTCGTCCGGCGTCGCAGCACGGGCTGCCGGTCGAGGAGCGCACCCTGCCTCAGGCTTTGCATGAGGCGGGCTACGAAACGGCTATCTGTGGCAAGTGGCACCTCGGCCATGCCAAGCCGGAACTCCTGCCCCTGCGGCGTGGCTTCGATCACCAGTATGGCCTCTTCCTCGGCATGTGCGATTATTTCACGCACATGGAAGGCGGCGCTTTCGACTGGCATCGCAACGACAAGGTCTGCCGCGACGAGGGCTACACCACGCATCTGATCGCGAAGGAAGCCATCCGCCTGATCGAACAGCGCGACCAGCGCAAGCCGCTCTTTCTATACCTTCCGTTCAACGCCGTGCACGGGCCGATCCAGGTGCCGGAAAGCTATGGCAAACCCTACGGGCATCTGACCGGACAGCGCCGGATCTATGCCGGCATGGTAGCCGCGATGGATGAAGGTATCGGACAGGTCCTGGCCGCCCTTGAAAAAGAAGGGCTGGGCGGCAACACGCTCGTCATCTTCTCCAGCGATAATGGAGGCCTGATCGGCAAAGGCGAACCGGCGGCGAGCAACGGGCCGCTCCGCGACGGCAAAGGTTCGCTCTACGAGGGCGGCACGCGCGTGCCGGCCTTTGCCACCTGGCCGGGGCGCATTCCGGCGGGCACCATCGTGAAGGAGCCGCTGCATATTGTGGATTGGTATCCTACGTTGCTGAAGCTGGCGGGCGCGCCGCTCGAGCAAAAGCTGCCGATCGACGGGCGCGATGCCTGGGCGACCATCACGGACGGCAGGCCCTCGCCCCATGAGGCGCTGCTGCTCAATACCGTCGGGCGCATGGGCGCCATCCGCGCGGGCGACTGGAAGCTTTTGCGCAACGCCCTGACGGCCGAGGGCGAAGACCCCGAAGGCGCCGCGCACAAGAAGAACGCCTCCAAGGAGGAACGGCGGAAGAAAAATGCCGGGCCCGACGTTTTTGAGCTCTTCAACCTTGCGCAGGATCCCTGCGAAAAAACCAATCTCGCCGCGCAGCAGCCCGACAAGGTGCGGGATCTTTCCGGCCGGCTGGAGGCGTTCGCCAGAGCAGCCGTGCCGCCGACGCTCTCGCGTAAACCGGAAGGCTTCAAGACGCCGAAGGTGTGGGGCGAATTCGACTGAAGAAAGCGCGCGCGGTGGTGCGCTAAACGAAAGCTCCAGCCGTTGTCCGCAGGAGAGCAGGAAGCATGAATACACGCCGTGATTTTTTAAAGTGGGCCGGTCTCGGCGCGGTCGCGCTGGGTGTGCCGGGCTTGGGGAAGCCAGCCCCGCTTTCCCCGGCCCTGGGCGCCGCCCCCGCCAAGACTCCGCCGGTCAAGAACAGCGCGCTGCGCCGGCCCAATGTGCTGTTTCTCATCGTGGACGATCTGACCACGACGCTCGGCTGCTACGGCGACCGCGATGCGCACACGCCGCACATGGATGCGCTCGCGGCGCGCGGCGTGCGCTTCGACCGCGCCTACACGCAGTTCTCCCTGTGCAATCCGTCGCGCTGCTCGTTCCTCACGGGTTGCTACCCGGAACGCACGCAGGTCTATGACCTTGTCACGAGCCTGCGCGTCGGGTTGCCGGGTGCGGTCACGCTGCCGCAGCATTTCAAGAACTCCGGTTATATCGCGGGGCGCATCGGCAAGGTGTTTCATGTGCCCGATCCGAAGACAAAGCTTGAGGTGGAAACGGGCGCCGCGCTGCACAAGGATAACGTCATCCTCGACGAGGCGAAACTGGCCGAGGCGAGCGAGGGCGACCTCTCTGACCCGCCGCACACCACGCCCCACGGCAAGGCCTACAACCGCTGCTACGCCCCGTCGTCGCATCCCGACAGCGATTTCACCGACTACAAAATAGCCGGGGATGCCATCAAGACGCTGGAAGAATTCAAGGACAAGACCTTCTTCCTCGCCGTGGGTTTCATCCGGCCGCACACGCCCTACGTGGCACCGCGGCGGTTCTTTGAGCTGTTCGATCCTCAGAAAATCTACATACCCTACTACTATCAGCCCGGGGGCGAAGACCTCACGCATACGCCCAAGGCGGCACTGCGGCCCAACAACAACGTCTTCAGCTATCAGGCCGCCAGCCTGAAGGAGGCGCGCGAGGCGCGCCGCGCCTACCACGCCTCGACCGCGTGGGTGGACTCGCAGGTCGGTCGCGTGCTCGCGAAACTCAAGGAATTGCACCTCGACGAGAACACGATCGTGCTCCTGACCGGCGATCACGGCTACCAACTCGGCGAGCACGGCCTCTGGGCCAAGCAGACGCTCTTCGAGGAAGGCACGCATGTGCCGCTGATAGTGGCCGGGCCGGGCGTGACGCCCGGCGTGTGCGCGGGCCTCGTCGAGCAGGTGGATATCTTCCCGACGCTGGCCGGGCTCGCGGGTCTCGACATACCGAAGACCGTGCAGGGTATGACGCTGCAACCGCTGCTCGCCGACCCGTCCATGCCGGGCAAACCGATGGTATTCAGCACGATGGAATCTACGCACACCAAACTGATGGGGCGCCGCGTGAACGACGGACGCTTCCGTTACATCGAATGGGACGACGGCCGCGGGGGCCGCCAGCTCTACGATCACGCAAGCGATCCGCACGAACTGAACAACCTTGCCGACCTCCCACAGCACGCCGGGCGCGTCCAGCAGATGCACGAACAGTTGGCGCAGCACGTCAAAGACGTAAGGAGCAAATGAGCATGAAAAATATCATCCTGTCGCTGTTCGCATTCGGCCTCACTTGCAGCGCAGCGCCGTTGGCCGTCGTCAACGGGGACTTCAGCGACCTCGCGGGGCTGACCCGGAAGCCGGATGGCTGGTATGCAGGATTGCCGCAGGGCTGGTCCGGCTCCGAGGGCAGCTATGCGGTTCACGCCAAGCGCGGCGCGACACCGCCCGCATGCAATGTGTCCAATCTTGGTTTCTTCCGCCAGCAGGTTGGGGTGCTGGAACAGGCATCGGACATCACGCTCACCTTCGACGTGTCCGAACCGTGGAAGCCGGATGTGCTGCTCAACGCCACGCTCCTCGACGGAAATCTGCTGGAGCTGGCTGCCGGCGATTTCAAGGTCGGCGTCAAACAGCAGCTGGTGGCTCGTGGCGTTCCGGCGGGCACGACCATCATCATCGGCTTCCAGGCTGCGAAGTCCACGCCGGGGCTGGATAACGTTTCCGTCTCGGTGCAACCGGCGACGTCTGCGCCCGCGGGCGCGGTGGCGCAATCGAATGCGAAAATCACGGTGGCGAGTTATTACTTTGGCAACTATCACCACGGCGATCCGCGCAACGTGAAGATGAAAGGCCAGGACTGGGACGAGTGGGAACTGGTCAAAGCGGCGAAGCCGCGCTTCCCCGGTCATCAGCAGCCGAACGTGCCGCTCTGGGGCTACACCGATGAATCCGATCCGAAGGCCATGGAGCAGAAGATCGCCGCCGCCGCCGATCACGGCATCGAGGCGTTCATCTTCGACTGGTATTACTACGATGACGGGCCGTTCCTCGACCGTCCGATTGACCTCGGCTTCCTCAAAGCCGCGAACAACAGCCGCCTCAAGTTCGCGTTCATGTGGGCTAATCACGACTGGATCGAACTGCATCCCTACACCAAGGGCGCGCCGCGCAAGGTGTTGTTCCCCGGCACGGTGACGCCGGCGAATTTCGAGAAAATCTGTGCGCACGTCATCAACGATTACTTCAAGCATCCGTCCTACTGGAAGATCGAGGGCAAGCCCTACTTCTCCTTCTACGACCTGAGCAAGCTGCTGGAGAATTTCGGCTCGGTGGCAGCGGCGCGCGCCGCGTTGGATAAATTCCGCGCGCAGGTCAAGGCCGCCGGTTTCCCCGGCCTGCATCTCAACGCCGTGGCGTGGGGCCAGCCCATATTGCCCAACGAGAAAGTGCCGGTGGATGCCGCCAGGCTGGTGCACGACCTGGGGTTCGATTCCGTCACCTCCTATGTGTGGATTCATCATGTGCATCTGCTCCAGCAGGCGACCGACTATAACCTCGTGCGCGACGGCTACTTCAACTATTGGAATGGCGCGATGAAGAAGTTCGGCCTGCCCTTCTTCCCGAACGTCACGATGGGATGGGACCCCAGCCCGCGCTGCGACCAGCGCGACAAGTTCGACGCGTCCGGCTATCCCTTCACCAACACTATTGGCGGCAACACGCCGGAGCGCTTCAAGGAAGCGCTCGCCATGACCAAGCGCCGTCTGCTCGCGCAGCCGGACTCCGCCGGCCCGCGCATCTTGAACATCAACTGCTGGAACGAATGGACCGAAGGCAGCTACCTCGAACCCGACCAGCGCAACGGCATGAAATATCTTGAGGCCATCCGCGACGTCTTCGGCGTCGCCCCCGCCGTAAAACAAGTCATCCCTCAGCGATGAATTAATGAAACGACTCGCTCTCATCGCTCTGTTATTGGCGTCGGCCTCGTCTCTTCAAGCTGCCGATCCGCCAATCCGCAATGCCCCCAACATCCTGTTGATCGTCGCCGATGATCTCGGCTACGGCGACATCTCCTGCTACAACCCGCAGGCGAAATTCAAGACGCCGAACGTGGACCGGCTCGCGACGCAGGGGACGCGCTTCACTGACGTGCATACGCCCACGAGCGTCTGCACGCCGACGCGCTACGGCATTCTCACGGGCCGTCACTCGTGGCGCACGCGGCTCCAGCGCGGCGTGCTCAACGACTATGACGCGCCGCTGATCGCGCCGGGGCGGCTCACGCTGCCCGCGCTGCTCGGGCAGCATGGCTACCGCACGGCGTGCGTGGGCAAGTGGCACCTCGGTTTCGACTGGAACATCGCGGCACGCGACCTGCCGTTGTTCAAATTCGGCTATCGCAAGGGCGTGCCGGCCGAGGCCACGGAGGCGCAGCGCGCGGCATGGCAGACGGCGTTCTCGCGGCCGCTGGGTGGCGGGCCGGTGCAGCGCGGTTTCCACTCCTACTTCGGCCCCGATGTGCCGAACATGCCGCCTTACGGCTTTATCCGTGACGACAAACTGATCGCCGTGCCCACGGTTATGAAACCCGCCGGCGACATCTCCGACACCGGAAACAAGACCACCACCGGCCCGGCGGGCCCGATGGTCGCGGGCTATGAGTTCGATCAGATCATGCCTTCGCTCGTGCGCGAGGCCGAGGAGGTCATCGCGCGTGGCGCCCAAACGAAGCAGCCGTTCTTCCTCTACTTCGCGCTCACCGCGCCGCATTTCCCGGTCGTGCCCTCGGCGGGCTTCAAGGGGAAGAGCGGCGTGGGCGAACTCGCCGACTTCATCATCGAGACCGATGCCGCGCTCGGTCACGTCATGGCCGCGCTCGAAAAGAATGGCATCGCCGACAACACGCTCCTGATTTTCACCAGCGACAACGGGCCCGCCGGCAACAGCCGCACGCCGCTCAACAAGGCCGGCCACAGCGGCAGCGGTCCGCTGCGCGGCGCGAAGGCTTCAATCTACGAGGGCGGGCACCGCGTCCCGTTCGTCGCGCGCTGGCCCGGTCACACGCCTGCCGGCGTCGTGTCTGATGAACTCATCTGCCAGACCACCTTCATGGCGACGTGCGCCGAGTTGCTCGGCGCGAAATTGCCGGACGCAGCCGCTGAAGACAGCTACAGCATGTTGCCGCTGCTGCGCGGCGAGAAGCCCGCGCTGCCGACGCATACCGCCGTGATTCACAACCCCGGCGCGCGCCTGTTCGCCATCCGGCAGGGGCCGCTGAAGCTGATCGTCATGCCGGACGGCAACGACGAACTCTATGATCTCGCCGACGATCTCGGCGAAACGAAGAACGTGATCGCAGGGCATCGCGAGAAGGCCGCTGAACTCACCGCGCTGCTCAAACGCTGGCTTGAAACCGGCCGCAGCACGCCCGGCGCGCCGCAGCCCAACGATGTCCCGGTCTCATTGCGCGACCCCACTGCGCCGGTCAACGACCGTGCACAATCCCTCCGGTCCACCCCATGAAACGACACACCATACTTGCCCTGGCCTTGCTGCTCGCGGTTGCCCGCGCAGCGGAACCCGCGCCGACGAAGGCAACGGATGTGCCCGCCATCTCCGCGGTGCTCACCGACTATGGCGCGGATGCGCGCGGCGAGCGCGATTCCTCCGAGGCGTTCGCGCGCGTGATGATCGCCGCCGGCACCAACCGGCACATCCGCATCAGCATCCCTCCGGGACGTTACCGCCTTGCCAGCCGCGTCCTGCTCACCGCCGCGGGCAACAACAGCACTTACGGCCTGCACATCCAGGGCGCCGGCGAGAACGTCACCGAGTTGCTGGTGGATAACGCCGAGGGCGGAATCGCATTCGTCGGCAAGCACCTCACGCGCATGAGCGTGATCGTTTCCGATCTCTCACTGGTGGCGGCGCGCAACAGCGCGGGCACGGCGCTCTCCTTCGACACCGCCAACGCCGGCGTGCAGAACGATCGCCAGTTCACCGCGCGCGACCTCACCATCCGCGGCGAGAAGTTCGACCGCGGCCACTTCAACACCGCCGTCCACGTGCGCAACGCGTGGTTCACGCTGCTGCACAACATCAAGGTCACGCAGCAATATCAGCCGGCCATCCGCGACCAGGCGTTCAACACCGTGTACAATTTTCTGCTGGAGGATTGCTACAGCCCGAGCCTCACCGACTGCCGAGCGCTCGGCGGCCGTTACGGACTGGTCCATCGCGCCGAAAAGATGAAACCGGATGCGCCGGAGGATGGCATCATCCGCGGCTGCTATTTCGTCGGGCAGGCCGAGGGCATCGTCGTGGACATGAAGAAGGCCGCAGGCGAATGGCCGGAGCCGGGGTTGCACATTACTGATTGCCATGTGGCCTATCGCGATCAGGGCCTCAACATCCTCGGCGTGCAGCAGGCGAATATCAGCCACTGCCTGTTCTATTGCCTCGATCGCACCGGCACGCCGTGGCACCAACCCGACGAACTGCCGGTGCCGGGCGGCACCAAGGAGAAGCGCCGCGACTACGAACCGCGCGACATCAACCTCGAGTTCGGCGCGAACTTCGTCATTGATGGCAACATCTTCACCGAGCCGGCGAATCCCAACCGCGTCGGCGTGCGCATCGGCCCGCGTTCAGGCCACATCCTGATTTCCGGCAATCAATTCAACCTGAGCGGCACCGCCATCAAGAACGAATCGAGCGAGCCAAGCTATGCCTCCGGCAACACCTTCGGCGGCAAGCCCGACTGGTCCGCCGGCATCACGCCCTATGCCGACGCGCCGCACACGTTGGCCGCGCGCGATTTCCCGCCCCCGGCCCGCGGGTCACAAACCGGAGGCCGGCCATGATTTGCCACCTCGCGCTGTTGCGCCGGGTCGGTGACCCGGCCTACAAAAAACGAAAGCAATTCAAGTGTATGCCGCGTGACCTCACGCGGCGTCTGACGCCAGTTCTGGTGGGATTATTTATGCTTGGATTGGTGCACGCCGCGGATTTCCAAGCCTTGGAAAAGACCAACGCGCCGTGGTGGCACACCTATACACCGCTTGCCAGCGCTCGGCTGGGTGCGCCGGACCTGGCGACGATCCAGCCGGGCGCGGCGCGCGGCGCGGGCATCTACGGCTGGTACGGGTTCTGGTATTTTGACGAGGTCGAAAAGAATCGCGTCTACGCCGCGACGCGCGCCAAGTTCGAGCAGGCGGGCGTCAAGCGCGTCATCTATTACGACCTCGGCGAGGTTGGCGACTACGCGGCGTTCTTCACGGCCGACGGTCGCTTGGCGCACAGCGGCTGGTCGCTGCCGTGGTGGGATGGCAAGACGCCGCTGACGGCGCGCTGGTTCGGTCTCGCGGCTTTCATGGGCGACGTGCCGTGGGCGCCGCAGCCGACCGCGAAGACCTACGGTCTGCCCGCATTCACGCAACCCGGCGGAAAACCAGCCGAAGATCTATACGCGACGCTGACGCGCCGCGCTCTCGATGGCTCGTGGAAGTACGACTTCAGCAGCAACGCGAAAATCACCGATGACTTTGCCACGCGCAGCGGCCTCGCGCAGTTGAGCGCCCGGCAAACCGGGCGCGCCGAGGTGCAGGGGAAAAGCGGCTGGCAAACCGTCAGGCTCGTGGATGTTGATTTCGCCAATCCACAGCTGCGCGACTATGTCGGCCGTGAGATTGGGCGCATCATCCCCAAGCTGCGGCCCGACGGGATTCACGCGGATAATTTCGGTGACAACAATCTTGGCTACGCCAACCAGTCGGCGTTCGGCCTGTGGTCGGTCGCGACATTCCGCGATTATTTGCGCCGCCATTTTTCGACCGGGGAACTGAATCGGATGGGCGTGGATGATCCCGCGGCGTTCGACATCACGGCGTATATCCGCGAGAAGCCGTTCGCCTCGCGCGGCAAGGCGTGGCACGCCATGAATCCGCAGTGGACGACCGATCCGGTGTGGTGCTGTTACCGCCTGCATCTGGTGGAATCGGCGCTGACGTATCACCGCGCGTTCTACGCCGCCGCGAAAAAAGCGGCGCGGGAGTGCGCGCTCGACTGTGCGATCTTCGGCAACACGATTCCGTTTCCGCTTGGCGAAACGCTGATGAAGGGCTCGTGCGATGTCGCGCATTTCGAGTGGAGCACGGTGCAGACCTGGTATGGGATGCGCGCGATGGGCCTGCCGCCGCAGGGGCGCGTCGCCTACGTCACGCGCCTCGGCGCGGCGATCTCCGACGCGCCCTTTTGCTGGCCGAGCCTCTACGTCAGCAAGGACAAAGCCGGCGCGGGCCACGAGAACCTGCACAAAATTCTGGCGTGCGATGGCCTCGTCAACCGCGGCCTGCTCGACTACGGGCACTGGTATCTCGACGGCTACTCGCCCGGCACGCCGGAGAGCGCGGGCTTCATCAATCGTTTCATCAAGACCAACACGCCGCGCCTGGGCCAGCGCCGCTACCTTGCCGATGTCGCACTCGTGCACTCGGCCTGGTCGGAGATCGCCTCGTGCTCTGTGTTCAATCCGGTGATGGACCAGTTCGTGGACGAATATTGCGGCTGGTGCCAGTTCCTCGGCGATACGCACCGCCAGTGGGACGTGGTGCTCCAGCAGGATCTGACCGCGACGAACCTCGCGCGGTTTCCAGTGGTGGTACTGCCTTCGGTGCTGTCGCTTTCCGATGCGGAGCTTGGCGAGTTGCGCCGCTATGCCGCCACCGGCGGCAAGCTCGTCACCACCGGCCAGACGGCCACGCGCTACGGGCCGGAGCGGTTTCTCTTTCCGCGCACGACGCCGGTTGAGATCACTGGCGCGCGCAGCATCACCAACAAACCCGGCGTGACGTACTGGCGCAAAGAGCGCGATGCCGCCGCCGCCCAACAAATGGACTCGTTGCTCGCGTCCGCGCAGGTTGAAGCGCGCCTCAAAACCGACGCGCCCGCGACCGTCGGCGTGAACCTCAATTTCGGCACCGACGCCGCCGGCCCGCTGCTGACGCTCGACCTGAACAACTACGACATCGCCGTCGAGAGCGACGCGATCCGTGCCGCGCCCTCGTGCGTGACCACGGTGCGCCTGCCCGACGCGTGGCGCGGCCACGATGTGAGGGCCAGCGTCGTGTGTCCGGAAAAACCGGAGGCCGCGCTCGCCGCCAAGGCGCTGACGCTGGATCGCGAACACGGCACGCTGCGTATCCAGACACCGCCCTTCGAAACCGTGCTGATCATTTTCATCCGTGAAAAACCCGAGAACGCCGCCGGCGTGCAGGCCGTGCTCGCGCATATCCAGAAAGGATTTCCGCAGTCCATCAAGGCGGACAAAAATGGCGACGCCGATGTCGTCGGCCTGCCGCATCCCTACACCTCCCCGTGCGTCAAGGAAGGTTTCCAGCAACAGTTCTATTGGGACACCTACTTCATCAATCAGGGGCTGCTGCGCATCGGCTTGGCGGAGCAGGCGCGGAACAACGTCAACAACCTGCTATTGCTGACCGACCAGTTCGGCATCGTGCCTTCCGCCAACCGACGCTCGATGGCGAACCGGTCGCAGACGCCGTTCCTCTCGCAGATGGTGCGCGATGTCTATCAGGACAAGCCGGATGCCGTGTGGTTGAAGAGCGCCGTCGCGGTGCTGAAGAAGGATTACCACTTCTGGATGACGAAGCGGCTTGCGCCGTGCGGATTGAACCGCAGCGGCAACGACGCGACGGAGCAGTATCTGATGGCGTTTTATTATTACCTCGCGAAGGAGCGCTTCAAGGGGCTCGCGCTGGCGACGAAGGCGGAGCAGCTTGCGTTCAGCAGCCAGGCGCTGAGCGAGGCGGAGACGTGGGACTTCACACCGCGCTATGACCGACGCGCCGAGGAATTTTGTCCGCTCGATCTCAATAGCAACCTCTACATCTACGAGCTGAACTTCGCGTGGTTCAGCAAAATCCTCGGCGACGGCGAGGAAGCGGCGTGGATGGCGAAGGCCGAGAGGCGCAAGGCGCTGATGCAGGAGCTGCTCTGGAACGCGCGGCTCGGCTGCTTCTGCGACTATGACTGGAAGAACCGTAATCAGGCCGACCTCGTCAGTTGCGCCACGCTCTATCCGCTGATCGCCGGCCTCGCCACGCCGCAGCAGGCGGAGCAGGTCGCGAAGGCGATGCGCGCCAAGCTCGAAGGCGCGCATGGTCTGGCGACGTGCGAGGAGCGCACGCATCCGTTCTCCTACCAATGGGATTTCCCCAACGCGTGGCCGCCGCTGCAGATGCTCGCGATCCAAGGGCTGGATCGCTACGGCTTCAAGGCCGACGCGCAGCGCCTCGCGCGCAAGTACGTGGATACCGTCGTGCGGAATTTTGTGAAGACCGGCGACCTGTGGGAAAAGTACAATGCGGTCACTGGAACCATTGAGGTGAAGGACGAATACCAGATGCCGCGCATGATGGGCTGGACCGCCGGCGTGTTTGTCTACGCGGCCGACTATCTGAAGCTGCGCAACACGGGTGGAGAACGCAAACCATGAATGTGAACACTTTTTTGGCCTTGGCACTTGCGTGCGCTGTCCTGCCGGCTCTCGCCGCCGATCAATCGATCGAGCCCGGGAAGAAATTCACCTACAAGCAATCGGCCGGCGCGCCGCAGGAGCTGGAAGTTTATTTCCCGCCGAATTGGAAAGCCGGCGGGCCGAAGGTGCCGGGTGTGCTGCTGTTCCACGGTGGCGCGTGGGCGGGCGGCGATCTCTCGATGCTGCGTCCGCAGTGCGCTTATTTCGCCAGCCGCGGCTTGGTGGCCATCACAGCGAACTATCGGATGCTCACGAGGGGCGAGGGCAAAAAATCGGACGCGGGCGTGCTGGAGAACAAGCGCGTGTGTACCACCGACGCGAAGAGCGCGATTCGCTGGGCGAAGCAGCACAGCGACGAGCTCGGCCTCGATCCACAGCGCCTCATCGTCGGCGGCGGCTCGGCGGGCGGACACATTGCCGTGCTCGCGACGACGAACCCGGGCTTGAACGATCCGCAGGACGCGAAGGACCTCGATACCAGTGTCGCGGCCTACGTGCTGTTCAATCCCGCGCTTTCCGGGAAGGACAGTGTTGATCCGGAGGTGGATGCCCTCAAACACCTCACCGTCAAGTTCGCGCCGGCGATCATGTTCTATGGCACCAAGGATAGCTGGAAAATCGGCGGCGACGACGCCTGCAAGCTGCTCAAGAAGCTCGGCAACGCGACGACCGAGATGTGGACCGCCGAAGGGCAGGGCCATAGCTTCTTCAACAAACAACCGTGGCTGGACCTGACCATAGCCGCGGCGGACAAATTCCTGGTCGGGCGCGGATTGATGAAAGGCAGCGGCACACTCGCGCCGCCGGCCGGCGGAGAGAAACTCGTCAAGGCACCGTGAAGCATCAGCGAAAGAGAAGAGCTACCTATGAACAGCACATCACGCCGCGATTTTCTGAAGCTCGCCGGACTTGGCGCTACACTGTTTCCCATGGTTGGCAGCCTAGGGCTGCCCGTCTCGCAAGGCGCGGCTGGAAAAAGCGCAGACTCCAATTCCCCCCTCGACTCCGCTCGGGGCGGGCAATCCTTGGAAAAGTCCGCCGGACGCAGGCCCAACATCCTCGTGATCGTCACCGATCAGCAGCACGCGGGCATGTTGAGCTGCACCGGTAATCCATGGGTCAAGACGCCGCATCTGGATCGTCTGGCCGGCGGCGGCGTCCGCTTTGAGAGAGCCTACTGTGCGAATCCGGTCTGCGTGCCGTCGCGCTTCACGATGTTCAGCGGCACGATGCCGTCGGCCATCGGCATGGATTGCAACAAAAGCCCTGTGCGCGAGACGCCCGCCGGCATTCTGCGCAATACGATGGGCACGGTCTTCAAGCGCGCGGGCTATCGCACCGTCTACGGCGGCAAATCGCATTTCCCGAAAACGGGGCTGCGCCAGAACGCGGTCGAGGCCTATGGCTTCGACCCGCTCCGTCAGCAGGGCAACGAGGAAGGCCGGGAGGAATTGGCGGAGGACTGCGTCGCTTTCTTCCAGCAGAAACAGGAGAAGCCGTTCCTGCTGGTGGCTTCGTTCATCAATCCGCACGACATCTGTTTCATGGCCATGGCGGCGGCGGCCAAGCGGAAGCGTGAATCGAAATCCAGGGCGGAAGAGGCGCTGGAGGCAGCCCTGAAAATGCCCGACGGCGTTTCGGAAAAGGATTTCTTCGCGAAGTATTGTCCGCCGCTGCCGGCGAATTTCGAGATTCCACAGAACGAGCCGGAAGGCTTGACCGGCCTGGACTGGCGCATGTTCCGGCCCTTTGTGCGCCAGCACTGGGGTGAGCAGGACTGGCGCCGGCATCGCTGGGCCTATGCGCGGCTGACCGAGCGCGTGGATGCGCAGATCGGCCGCGTGCTGGAGGCGCTCAAGCAGGCCGGCCTGGAGGAAAACACGCTGGTGGTCTTCACCAGCGACCACGGCGACATGGACTCGGCCCACCGGCTGGAACACAAGAGCATGCCCTATGAGGAAGCGATGCGCGTGCCGCTCATCGTGAACTGGAAAGGCGTGACCAAGGGCGGCGGCGTGGACCGCGAACATCTGGTCTCGACCGGCTTGGATTTGATTCCCACGCTCTGCGATTTTGCCGGCATCGCCGCGCCGTCCGAACTCAAGGGGTGCAGCGTACGGAAATTGGTCGAGGGCGCGGCGGTGGCAGACTGGCGCCAGACGCTTGTGGTGGAAAACGAGAATTCCCGCATCCTGCACATGGGACGCACCAAGTACGTCGTCTATGCGCAGGGCAAGCAGCGGGAACAATTCACGGACTTGGACCAGGACCCCGGCGAGATGAAAAACCTCGCCGCCGATCCGAAGCATAAGGCGCAGGTTGAACAGGGCCGACAGGCGTTGCGGGCGTGGTATGCCGCGCACGGCCTGGAACTCGATCCAAAATATGTGGTGAGTGAATGATGGGGACAGGAGCCGGGCGTATGAACAGCATCTATGGGCGTCGCGATTTCCTGAAGTTTGCCGGGCTCGGCGCGCTGGGAGTGGCACTGTTTCCAAGGGTTGGCGGCCAGGGGCTGCCCGCCGCGCAAGGCTCGGCTGGAAAAAGGGAGGCGCCGACCGTCCAATCTTTGGAAAAGGGTCCGCGCCGCCCCAACATCGTGCTGATTCTCGCCGATGATCTCGGCTATGAGTGCATCGGTGCGGATGGTTGCACCTCTTATAAGACGCCGGTGCTCGATCAACTCGCGGCGACCGGCGTGCGCTTCGACCAGTGCCACGTGCAGCCGCTCTGTACGCCGACGCGCGCGCAGGTGATGACCGGACTCTACAACGTCCGGAACTACACCGACTTTGGCGAGCTGGAGGCGAAGAACGTGACGTTCGGCAACCTCCTCAAGGGCGCCGGTTACGCGACGTGCATGGCGGGCAAGTGGCAGCTCGGCACCGATGTGGCGCTGCCGAAAAAGTTCGGTTTCGACGAGCATTGCCTCTGGCAGCACACGCGCGCCGGCGCCGGCAACACGGCCAGCCGCTACCTGAATCCCGGCCTGGAAATCAACGGCGTTCCCAAGAATTATACCCACCGGGAATATGGCCCGGACATCATCAGCGACTACGCGCTAGATTTCATCCAGCGCAAGAAGGACCAGCCGTTCTTCCTCTACTACACGATGATGCTCACGCACGCGCCGTTCCAGCCCACGCCCGACAGCGCCGACTACAGCGCCAAGCCGCCGCAGGGCAAGGCTGCCATGCAGACGCGGCCCGATGGCATCATCCAGCACTTCGCCGACATGGTGGCCTACACCGACAAGCTCGTCGGCAAGCTGCTGTCGAAACTCGAGGAGCTCAAGCTGCGCGACAACACGCTGCTGGTCTTCCTAGGCGATAACGGCACGCAGCACGGCGTGCTGACGATGATGGGCGACAGGAAATTCATCGGCGGCAAAGGTTCGCCGACCGACGCCGGGATGCACGTGCCGCTGATCGTGAGCTGGCCGGGCCGGACGCCGGTCGGGAAAGTTTCGCACGATCTCGTGGACAGCACGGATCTGCTGCCGACCGTGTGCGAGGCCGCGGGCGTGACGGTGCCGGCGGAATTGAAAATCGATGGACGCAGTTTCCTGCCGCAGATACGCGGCGAGCAAGGCCAGCCGCGCGACTGGTATTATTGCTGGTATGCGCCCCAGAAGGAGCAGGGGATCATCGCGGAGTTCGCCGCGACGCGCGACTTCAAGCTCTCCCGCACTGGCGATTTCTTCGACCTGAACAAGGACATCGAAGAGAAATTTCCGCTCGCGGTGGCCGCGCTCACCGGCGAAGCCGCCGCCGCCGCGAAGCTGCTGCAGGTCGTGCTCGATAAATACAAGGACGCGCGGCCTGCTGCCATCGCCATGCCTTTCCTCGGCCCCAAGAAGCGCGGCGATGGCCGCGGCGGCGGGCGGAAGAAAAAGGCCGCCGCCACCGCCGAGGCCATCGAGCGCGCCAACTGGCGCGACGAGGAATGGGTGTAAGGAGAAAAATGAAACATCTGCTTAAACATGTTGTCATGGCGCTTGGCGTATCTGCGTTGCTCGGTGCCAGCGCCGCTGACGCGCCGCTGAAGCTGCTCTTTTCTACGGCGCAGGACATCACGAACACGTGGGGTCAAATTCATTTTGGCGTCACACCGCTCCAGCTTGTGACCAACTGTGCGAATCCCGGCTTCGAGATGAGCTGCTGTCTGCCGCGTGCCGATGGCGCCTGGGATGTCTACGGCCAGACCTTCAAGCAGGTATCGGCGCACAACGATCAGGTCAGGGGGACGAGCGCGTGGTCCGTGGTGCATGCGACCACGCGCGACGGCGTGCGTTTCGAGAACGTCGAGACCGTTTTCACCGCCGAGCCGGGACCTTGGACGTTTAACCACGCGATGGCCTATAACCCGGACGCCAAGGAATTCCTGCTGCTGAAGCTGAAGATGGATAACTCCGGTTTCCGCTACACGGCGTTCTTCAGCCCCGACGGCCGCGCGTGGAGGCAGCACCCGCAGAGCCCGCTGTTCTACGACGGCGACGCGATCAGCCTTTTCTGGAGCACGCAGTTGCACCGCTTCATCCTCGTTTCCAAGAGCCTGCAGCCATATCCAAAACATTTCCTTGATCACGGCGGGGCGACGCCCGATCTGAAGAGCAATGCGTTGCGCGACCGGCGTGTACTCGCGTTCCGCTCGAGCCGTGATGGTCGCATGTGGGAGCCGAACGATTCCATGGAAGACGTGTGGAATCGCGGCGGGCGCAAAAAGCCGCGTCCGGATAACGTGCTGACCTTGCCCGACGCCCAGGATCCGCCGGACCTGGAGTTCTACAGCGGCAACGGCTTCTGGTATCACGACCGCAGCTACCTGATGGTGCTCAACTATGCGGCCAGTCCGCTCGCGTCGCGCAAGCATGGCCCGCAACTGGACACGGAGTGGTGGGTGGGCCACGATGGTCTGCACTGGGAGCGGCCCGGCCGCGGCGTCAATGCAACCGGCGCCGAGGTCACCCGGCTCACGCACAATCCCATGCTGATCGGCGGCATGCTGCTGCTCCACTACGGCAATCGCGTGTTGGGCATGAAACAGGATCGCGTCAGCTTCGTCAGTGCGCGGGCCAACGCGGAATTCTCCACGCGCCCGTTCGTGATGCCTTCGGCGGATCTCGCGCTCAACGCCGCTATTCCCTCGCCCGAGCGTCCGTTCACGACGCAACAGGCCTACGTCATGGCGGATGTGTGCGACGAGCGCGGCCAGATCATCCCCGGCTTCGAGGCGGAGAAGTGCGTGCTGCAAAAAGCCGACGCGCTTGACCTGCCGCTGCGCTGGGCAGGCAAGTCGGCCCGCGAACTCGCCGGCCGCCAGATCAGCCTGCGCTTCCACCTGCGCAGCGCCAACATCTATGCGGTGACGACGAAATGAAGCGGAGAACCGCAGCATAGCAAACAAGGAATATCGAATGTCGAAGACCAGCTTGGCGAGACGGGCAACCCTGGGTGGCCATGCGTGGGCCCTGCTCCCGTGGGAGCAACGCGGACGTACGCAACCTCCGGCACCCTCACCCCAGCCCTCTCACCTGCAGGGAGTAGGAGGCCGTCATGGCAGACAACACTTGCGCGGCGCAGACGGTCTTGTTGTGCGTGGCGGCCTGACCAGGCGTCGTATGTGGCGTGTGCATGCTTGGCTTCCTCACCCCCAGGGGGAGAGGATTGAGGTGAGGGGTAATACGTGAGAGCGATGAGGAACATGTTGTGGTCGGCGGGCCTGGCGTTGGCGGTGGGGTTCGGCGGCGGCCAAGCGCGGGCGGCAAGTCTGGAGGAAGAATTCCGGCTGCCATCGGATGCGAACAAGATCGCGGTGTTCTGGTTCTGGGCGAACACGGTCACGAAGGAAGGCATCCACCGCGACCTGGAGGCGATGAAGCAGGCGGGCATCGGGCGCGTCGTGCTTGGCATGACCAAGGCTCACAGCGCCACGGTGGAGACGGGAGGCGTGGTGTTCCTCTCGCCGGAGTGGCTCGCGCTGTTCCGCTACGCGCTCGACGAGGCGGCGCGGCTCGGCATCAAGGTGAGCGCGGTGATGAGCAACGGCTGGTATCAGGGCGCGCCGTGGGTCACGCCGGAGCAGGGCGCACAGATGCTGGTCTGGTCGGAAACCGCGGTGGCCGGACCGGTGGAGTTCGCCAGGTCATTGCCGACGCCCGATAAATTCAGGAAAGGGAAGCGGGCGGGAATTTCGGCGAAGGCGAAGGGACATTTCAAACCCGTCGCCGTGCTCGCGTATCGGCAGGATGGAAAGGGTGAACTGCTCGCTGATTCGTTGGTGCGGCTCGATGACAAGGTGCAGCCCGATGGCACGCTGAACTGGTCGGCGCCCGCCGGCCGGTGGCGCGTGTTCCGGTTTGCCTTTGTGCCCAACTTCGTGCCGATGAAGCAGGACTCGCCGGGCTTCACCGGTCTCCAGATCGACCACCTGAGCGCGCCGCTCATGGAACTGTTTTTTAACAAGGTCGGCGTGCCGCTGCTGGCAGCCGCCGGTCCACACGTGGGCAAGACGCTGGACTTCTTCCACGAGGACAGCGTCGAACTGGGACACTTCGACTGGACGGGCGATTTCCCCGCACAGTTCGCCGCGCGGCGGAAGTACGACTTGCTTCCCTGGCTGCCGGCGCTGGCTGGGCAAAAGTTCGCCGGCCAGCCGCAAGCAGGCCGGGTGGAAAGCGATTTCGTGGCGACGGTGGATGAATTGCTGGCGGACGAGCATTACGGAACCCTGCTCAAGCTCTGCCATCGGCATGGCCTCAAACTCCAGACCGAGGGCGGCGATGTGTTCAGCAGCCTCCGCGTCAAGGGCATGACAGATCTGCCGATGGGCGAATTCTGGAATGCGCGCCCGACCAAAACGGATCCGCGTTTCGTCGAAAACTCCAACTACCTGCGCGCGTTCAATCCCAATGCCGTGTTCGCCAGTCATGTGTATGGCGCGAACCGGGTGTCGTTCGAGTCGTTCACGACCGCGCAGCACTGGCTGGAGCATCCCGCCATGCTCAAGCCGATGGCCGACGAGGTGTATTGCCTCGGCGTGAATCACCTGACGCTGCACGGCTATTCCTATTCTCGACCGGAGACGCCAAAACCGGGCGATGTCTATTTCGCCGGCACGCATTTCGATCCCGGCCTCACCTGGTGGAAATACGCGGGCGAGTTCTTCGCGTATCTTAACCGCTGCCAGGTGCTGTTGCTGGCGGGCCGGCCGGTGGTGGACGTGCTCTATGTGGATGGCCCCGGGGCGCAAGCGCTGCTCAAGTGGAACGAAGCGCGCACCCAGACCACGCTCGGCAAATGCGACGTGATTCCCGGCGAGCTTCTGGCGGCACAGTTGAGCGTGCTGCCGGGCGGGCGCGTCGGGCGGGCGAACGGCACGTCCTACGCCGTGCTCGCGGTGGCCGACTCCGCCATCGAGCCGGCGGCCTTGCAGAAGATCGTCCAACTCGCACGCGACGGCGCCACGGTCTGGCTGCGCGCCGCGCCGCAGCAAGCGCCCGGCTGGAAGGATTGCGCGGAGGCCGATAAAATCATCGCGCGCTGCCTCCAAGAACTTGGCGCGGATCAACCCGCTGGTGTTCATGCGGTCGGCAAGGGCCGGGTCATTGGCGGCGATATGTCGGTGAAGGACCTGCTCGCGCGCCTCGGCCTGGCCCCTGCGTTCGCGTACACGTCCGACGACGGGCAGCCATGTCTGGACTACAACCAGCGCCAGGACGGCGACACTGACCTGTATTTCGTCGCCAACTGGAGAGCAACGGCGCATCAGGTCGACTGCACCTTCCGCGTGGACGGGAAACAACCGGAGCTTTGGAACCCGGTGACGGGCGCCATCGCTCCGTGCGCCACGTCTGTCTGCAAGGACGGTATGACGCGCCTAACGCTACAACTGCCGCCGAACGGTTCGACCTTCGTTGTCTTCCGCAAGAAAGCCGACGGTCAGCACAAGTCACTCGCGAAAATTGTCGCCAGCGCCACCGAAGCAGTCACGCTCGCGGGTCCTTGGGGCATTCACTTCAGCCCGGATCGCGTTGGCGAGCCGGCGTTTGAAATCACCAGCGAAAAACTGTTTCTCTGGAACGAAAGCGCCGAGGACCGGCTCAAGTCCTTCGCCGGCACCGCCGTTTACCAGGCGACCTTCAGCTTCAATCCAAAATCCCAAATGCAAAATGCAAAATGTTCTCTCGATCTCGGCACCGTCCACGATCTCGCCGAGGTCTTCGTCAATGGAAAATCCATGGGCGTGGTTTGGACCCCACCGTTTCAGGTGGATATCGCGTCGGCTCTCCGGTCTGGTACAAATGCGCTGGAAATTCGTGTCGTCAACACGTGGCACAACTGGCGCGTGGCCAACAAATATTCGCCCTTGGAGCACAAATGGAACAGCCAGGGCGTAAAAGAGCTGTTGCCCGCCGGCCTGCTCGGCCCGGTGACGGTGCGGACAGCGGCGAAAGCCTCTGACTAACTGGAAAAGTCGTATGAAAAAAGCATTCGTGATGGGTTCATTCCTGCGCCTGTTGGTTTTCCCTCTCTGCGTATGGTTGTTCGCGGGCGGTGCGTCTGCCGCCGAATCCGCCGCCCCCAAGCAGTCGCTGGACGTGACGTTGCGGGAAACGGCTTTTTCCGGTGCAGCCGGTCCGCTGGCCGGGCGCGAGGGTTGGATGAGTCGGGATAACGCCGTTCAATTGGACGGCAAAGGGCTGGCTGGGATCATCAAGCAGGATGGGTTTGTCAAAGTGGCGTTGGCCGTTCCCGCCAAGCCCGGCCGCATCCGGTTGGCTGCGCGTGTGAAATTCTCCGCGCTGGCCGATAGCGCCATGCGCAATCACCACCGCGTGGGGCAAGAGCAACCGGCCTGGGTGGCGCTGGGTTTCACGGACAATGGCTCGCCGCGAAGCGGCATGGCCAGTGCGAAATTATCGGTGAACGTTTCATCGGATGGGAAAGCGGTGTCCATCGGACTGGGGCAAGCGGTCGGGGCGAGCGCGCCGGCCTGTGGTGTACAGCAGGTGGCCGGCGACGGCAGCGGCGAACTGGCGGTGGAATATGATTTCGCGGACGCAACGGCCACGGCTTGGTGGAACGGCAAGCAAGTCTTGTCGGGCAAGCTGCAGTTGACGCCGTCCGATTTTTCCATAACCGGATTTCAACTGCGCCGGATGCAGCCGCTGGACAGCACCCGGCCGGGCGGTCTCAAGTCGTTGACCGTCGAGTGCGCGGGCGGGGTTGCCGTCGCGCCGATCCGCTTGCAGCCGCCACCGGTGGCGAAGGCGGACGTGCCGCTGGGTTCAAAGACGAATGCCGAGGTGCTGCGCGCGCGGCAACTGGAAGCGCGCATTGACGGCGCGAAGAACGATGCCGAAGCCCTCGCCGCGCTGCGCGAGGGCTGGACGAATCCGCCCGCGAGCTACCGTCCGCACACGCGCTGGTGGTGGCCGGGCAACGCGGTGACGAAGGAGGGGATCGCCTGGCAGTTGGAGCAGATGAAGGCGCAGGGCTTCGGCGGCGTGGAGATCATGAGCTTCCTCAAGATTTACGCGAAGGGGAACATCGAGTTCGGTTCACCGGAATTTTTCGACATGGTGCATTACACCGTGACCAAGGCGCGGGAACTGGGCATGGAAGTGACGCCGCCGCTCGGGCCGGGCTGGAATCATGGCCACGCGTGGGTGACGGAAACGAACCGTTCCAAGGAGCTGACGATTTCCGAGCAGGCCATCAACGGCGGCCAATCTGTGGAGGTTGTGCTGAAACCGCCGGCCCACTTTGGCGGGAAGCAAAAGAAACTCGAGGCCGTGGTCGCGGTGAAACTCGACGCGCAAGGCAAGCCGGATGGCAGCCAGCGCGTGGACCTGACCGCGCAGGTCAAGGGTGTGCGTGAATTCGCCGCGAATCCCCAGCATCAAGTCAGCGCCACGCTGCCTGTCGGGCGTTGGAACGTGATGGGTTTCTGGACAGGCTATACCGGTTCGAAATGCGCCGCCGAGGATTACGATCCACCCTCCGCCGTGGTGGATCACTTCGACAAGCAGGCGGTCCGGCAATACGTGGAATTCATGGGCGAGCGCTATCGCGGGCTGTTCGGCGGGGATTTTGGCCAGACGGTGGATTCCTTTTTCGGCGACAGCTATGAGCTGAAGCAGCAGGATTTCTATTCGAGCCGGGATTTGTGCGAGCGTTTTCAGAAGCTGAAAGGCTACGACCTCAGGCCCTACCTGCCGTTGCTGAAATACGATGGCGCCCCGGAAGCGCCGTATGTGCGTTATGACTTCGGGCATTTTCTCCACCTCATGGGCATGGAGGCCGCCGTCGGTGTACTGGCGGATTATTGCGACGAGGTCGGCGTGCAGATGCGGCAGCAACCGCACTACCGTTTCACCACCGAACTGATCGAGGCGTCCGGCCGCTTCCAGCGCCCGGAAACGGAGAACACCAAGCGCAGCTTCGATCCGATGTTCTGGCACAAGCTGACGACCAGCGGCGCGCAGCTCTACGCCTCCAAGGACAGGCGCTGGGTGTCCTGCGAGGCGTTCACGTTCATCAACACGAAATACCGCACCACCATGGAGCAGATCAAACGCGGGACGGATTTGTTCCTGCGCGACGGCATCACGCAGTTCTACAACCACGGCTATTTCTACACGCCGGAAAAGGAACTCGCCCCCGCGCGCGACCTGATCTGGATGAACCGCATCAGCCACGTGAACACCTGGTGGCCGTGGTATCGCGGGCTGGCCGATTATCAGGCGCGCGCGGCGTTTGTCAGCCGGCAGGGGAGAGCGGAGGCGGAGGTGCTGGTGTATGCGCCGATGCCGACCGTGTGGTCGGAGCGGGCCGAGTTTCCTTGCTCGCATGTGCGCGATGTGCCCTTCGGCAAGCTGCCGAAAATTCTCGTCGCCAGCGGCTACGACTTCGACTGTGTGAACGACGACCTGCTCCAGCATCACGCCGCCGTCCGCGACGGAAAAATCGTGATCAACGGATATGCCTATGCCGTGCTGGTGTTGCCGCGCGCCATCTATCTGGCGCCGGAAACGCTGGCCGTGGTCGAGCGCTTTGTGCGCGCTGGCGGGACGGTGTTTGCGTTGAACACCCTGCCGCGCAAAGCCACCGGCATGGTTGAGCATGAAGAGCGCGAGCGGCAACTGGCCGCGACGGTTCAGGCGCTGTTTGAAACGAAAGGCGGCGCAAAGCAGGTCGACGCGGGCACGACGTATTTCATGCCGGACTGCGACGGGTTTGACTATTTGCAGCGCTGGTCGCCCGGAGCGGTCGAATGGTCCGCCACCGAGCCACTGACGCCGGCCTATGCAAAATTCATCGCGGCCCTGCGCGCACGGCTCGCTCCCGATTTTGAGATTACCGGCAAGCCCTTGAGCGATGGACTGACCTTCCGCCACACGCGTATCGGCGCGGTGGACGCATGGTTCATCTGCAACCTGCAACCCAACGCGGCTTGCACGGAAATCATCCTGAACACCAAGGAGCGTTACCTGCAAAACTGGAATCCGATGACCGGCCAGATCCATGCCGTGACGAAGTCGCGCGCGACGGACGATGGCCGCCTTGCGCTCGCCGTGGACTTGCAGCCGTGGGAATCCACCTTCGTGCTCGTGACCGCGAAGCCGGATGAAGCCGTGCTGCCCGCACGCGACCTGCGTCCCGGGCAATCCTATCCGTTGACCGGAACGTGGGCGGTGGAATTCAGCGGCCTCGGCGGCGTGCAGCAACGGATGGCACTGCCGAACCTCGCGGACTGGACCACGCTGCCGGGGCTGAAGGATTTTTCCGGCAGCGCGCACTACACCCTCGAAGTCGAGCTGCCTGCCGGCGTCACCGACAAAACCAAGTCCGTGTTCCTCGACTTGGGAGCCGTGCACGAGGTCGCGCACGTGCGGGTCAACGGGGCCGATGCCGGCAAAGTCTGGATGCAACCCTACCAGGTGGAAGTGACCGGCTTGCTCCAGCCGGGTAAAAACAAAATCCAGATCACCGTGGCGAACCTGCTGTGGAACTACGCCGCCGGCCTGAAGCAGCCCAATCCGATTCCGCAGGCATTGCAGTCGCACTACGGCACGACGTGGAAACAGGCCTACAACGGCTGGGGCTCGTTGCAGGCGGCCAAGAAGCACAACCAGAACGACCGCCTGCCCTCCGGCCTGCTCGGGCCGGTGACATTGCGGGCCTCGGAGAAATAATGCGATGAAGCGATCGGTCGTCATTCTGCTGACTGCGCTCACCTTGGCAGCTCAAGCCCGCGCCGCGGAACTGGAGAAGAATTTCGCCGCACCGCAGGACTCCGCCAGGCCGCGGACTTACTGGTTCCACATGAGCGGCAACATCTCCAAGCCCGGCATCACCGCCGACCTGGAGGCGATGAAGGAGATCGGGCTCGGCGGTACGCTGTTCATGAACGTCAGCGTTGGGATGCCGACCGATCTGGTGGAAAAAAAGGAATTCATGACGCCGGCGTGGCAGGACTGTTTCCTGCACATGCTCAACGAGAGCGCTCGGCTCGGCCTCGATTTCGGCTCCGCGCTGTGCGATGGCTGGGGCAACGCGGGCGGGCCGGCCATCCCCCCGCAATTGGCGATGCAGCAGCTCACGTGGAGCGAGACGCGCGTGCAGGGTGGCGCGGCGGTCGCGGTGGGTAAGCTGCCGCAGCCGGCCACGCAACTCGATTACTATCGCGAGATCGCCGTGCTCGCATTTCCCACGCCGCCCGGTGACCGGGCGAGCTCGCCGCTGGCTGTGAAAAAGAACATCACCCTGAAGCGCCCGGAGGCTGGCTTTGCGGAAGTTCATTTTGATTTTGATGCGCCGGTGAAGATGCACGAACTGACCTTGGCGGATATGGCCGGGCAAAATCCTTTTGGGAACCCCATCGCGACGCTCGAGGCGAGCGACGACGGCAAAACGTGGCGCGAGGTGAAAAAGTTTCCGACTTCGTGGCGCGGGCATCCGCGGACGGATTTGACCATCGCGTTCGATCCCCTGACTGCGCGGTATGCCCGCGTGCAATTTCCGGGGACCAGTTTCGGGCGAGGCACAGGAATTAAAATTGCCGAGGCGTCGCTTTCCTCGAGAGAGCGCATTCACTACTGGCAGGCCAAGTCCGCCATCATCAGCCACAACGAGCACGGCGGTGGCGCGGAGCGCTTCCTCGACGCCGGCGCGGCGGACGCGCCCGGCATACCGCTCGCGAGCGTGATCAAACTCACCGGCAAGGACACCTGGCTTGCGCCCGCCGGAGAGTGGACAGTGCTGCGAATTGGTCATACACCGACCGGCGCGCACAACGCGCCCGCGACGAAAGCCGGCGTGGGGCTGGAGTGCGACAAGCTGAATCCGCGCGGCATCGAGGCTCAACAGGCGGCGTTTGTGGACAAGATGCTGGCCGCGGCCACGCCCGAGGGCAAACGCGCGTTCAAACACACCTGGATTGATAGCTGGGAGGTTGGTCCGCAAAATTGGACGGCACATTTCGCGACAGAGTTCCAGACGCGCCATGGCTATGACCTCGTACCCTGGCTGCCGGTGCTGGCGGGCGGACACATCCTCGGCTCGCGCGATGAGTCCGAGCGCGTGCTATGGGATTTCCGCCGCACCATCGCCGACCTGTTTACGGAAAACTATTGGCGGCACTCGATGGAACTGGCGCATCAGCGCGGCATGGAATTTCGCGCCGAGTCGTTCGGGCGGCAGCAGTTCATGTATGACCCGCTGAACTACGCCCGCGCCTGCGACATGCCGTGCGGCGAATTCTGGGTCGGCGGCGGGCCGCGCGTGGATTGCAAGGTGGCCGCGAGCGCCGCGCACTTGAGCGGGAGGCAGATCGCCGGCGCGGAGGCGTTTACTGAGGGACGCGGACGGTGGAGCGACGATCCGTGGGCACTCAAGACGCTTGGCGACCGAGCGTTTTGCCTTGGCGTTAACCAGTATTATTTCCACCGCTATTGCCACCAACCGTGGACGAATCTCGTGCCCGGCATGACCTTCGGCCCCTATGGCATCAACTTCGAGCGCACCAGCACGTGGTGGAAGCCGGGCAAGGCGTGGGTCAGCTACCTCACGCGCTGCCAGTCGTTGCTGCAACAGGGCCGCTTCGTCGCCGACGCGCTCGTCATGCTCGACGAAGGCGCGCCGAGCTATGGCGGCTGGCGCGAACAACTGGCGCTGCCGCTGCCGGACGGCTACGACTATGACTTCGCCAATCTCGATGCGCTGCGCGAATCCCGCGTCGAGCGCGGCGTCATCATCCATAAGAACGGCATGCGCTACCGCGTCCTTGTGTTGCCGGCCACCGGGCGCGGGACGCCGGCGCTGCTGCGCGAAGTGCTGCGGCTGGCGGAAGCCGGGGCCAGCATCGCCGCGCCGCGTCCACTCACGCGCGCACAAGGTCTGACGGCGGACGAAGAAATGGCCGCGCTCTGGAAGAAAATCGCCGCCACCGGCAACGTCATCCTCACCGGAAATTTCTCCGACGTGGAAAAGAAGCTCGGCCTCGCACCGGACTTCGCCTGCGGCGGCGAGGCGTCGGCGCAGATCAGGCCCGACCTTGATGCGGCCGAGCAGTCGTGGCAGGCGGTGGCGCCGCCGGCCAGTTCGTTGCTGTGGATTCATCGCACCGATGATGCGGGCGCGGATTGGTATTTCGTGTCGAACCAGGGCGACCAGGGCGGCGACAGGCTATGTACGTTCCGCGTGGCGGGCCGCCAGCCGGAGTTGTGGGACGCCGCCACCGGCCAGATGCGTGAGGTCGCGCAGTTCGAGGAGCGCGCAGGGCACACCACCGTGCTGATTCCGTTCGACCCGCGCGGCTCGTGGTTCATTGTCTTTCGCAAACCGGCGTCGCCGCTGGCGGTGAAGCCCGCGCAACCGGCGGCGCCAGCCTCCGGCGTTTCGCTCCCGGCGCAAAGTCCGGGCGTGACGAACAGCTTCACGCTGCTGCTGCGCGTAAGGCCGGCGGCGGACATCGAGCTGCTGAAGGCTGCCGATCAAGGTATTGCTCCCACGCGCAAACAAAATCAGGCCGTCCTCGCGCAGCAGGGCGAACTCATGTTCGGTATCGGTCACGCGAACATGGGCGTGAGCGTCGGTCGCAACGGCGTGGCGGTCTGGGAACACGGCGCGCGTTATCTTGTTCCGCGCATCGTGGCCGCGCAACCCATCGCGGCCGACGCGAGCATCGCGGTCGTCTATCGCGCTGGCGCGCCGGCGCTCTACATCAACGGCAAGCTTGCTGGCGCGGCGGCGGCCTCGAAGTTCACCGTGCATCCCGGCGCGCCCGGAAAATTCACTGGTGAGCTTGCGGGCGTCGAACTGCTCGCCAGCGCGCTGGATGTCGACCAGGTCGCCGCCCACGCCGCGAGCCCGACGGTCGCGGCAAACCCGACGCGCCGCGAACTATGGATTGAGAACGGCCGTTTGATCGAGGAACGCGAACTGCCCGGCTCGCAAGCGCTCGACAAAAACTGGGACGTGATCTTTCCTCCGGCACGCGGCGCACCAGCTTCCATCCACTTGGAGCGCTTGATGGATTTGTCCAAGCACAGCGATGATGGCGTCCGGCATTTTTCCGGGACGATGACGTACCGGAAGGTCTTCGACCTTCCGGCAGCGATCAGAAATCAGCGGTCAGCGATCAGCAAGAAGACTGGTTCGTCGTCTGACCTCCGACCTCTGACCTCTGATCACTCGCCCCGCTTCTTCCTCGACTTGGGTGCGGTTGGGAATCTCGCGGAAGTCATCCTCAACGGCCGCAACCTTGGTGTGCTATGGAAGCAGCCCTTCCGCGTGGATATCACCGACGCATTGCAGGACGGCGGCAACGAGCTGGGAATCCGCGTGACCGATCTCTGGGCGAACCGTCTGATCGGCGACGCGAAGAAGATGGCTGCGCTCGGCGTGAGCTATAACGCCGTCAATGGTGCGATCAAGAAATGGCCGACGTGGGTGACGCAAGATGCCCCGCCAGCCAACGCCCCGGTCACTTTCGTCGGCTGGCGGCAATGGAAAGGCGATGAGCCGCTGTTGCCCTCCGGCCTTATCGGCCCGGTGAAGATACGCGCGGTGGCCATCATGCCGGTGAAATGAATGCTCCAAGGAATGGAAATTTTACGCAAGGTTGTCCAAGCCTTTGGAAAAGTGGTTGTCGGAGTTTCCAACCTCTGGAAAGATGCGTGCATGAATGCTCTGTTGTTGATGGTCGGGTTCGCAGTGACGAGCGTCTTGACGGCGTCAGCCGGCGAGGTCGTTGCCACCGATACGGCGTTGCGTGCGCAGGCGTTGCGGGCGACGACGAATCCGGCCACGCTGAGTTTTCTGTTCATCGGGAACAGCTTCACCTTCCGGCACGAACTGAAGGACGTTTTCAAGGCGCTCGCCACGGAAGGCAATCCGGGGACGAACTTCGTCACCGAGCGGATCACCTACGGCGGGCGCGACATGTTCCGCCATTTTGAGTTGTTCCGCAGCCAGGATCTGCTGCGTCTCCAGACGCTTTCCGACGCCGACCTCAAGTGTTCCATCGGCGAGATGGCCGCGCTCGCCAAGTCACCCGCGCCGGCGTTTTACACCGAGTATTGGAAGAACATGGATGCGTCCGCCGTGCGACCGTGGGAGGAATATGAGGCGACCAACGCCGCGCCCCAGCGGGCCCGCGGGAAGAAACCGGCGCGGAAGCCGTCACAATGGATGGGCGACCGGCAGACGCTCGCGGCGGCGATCACGAATCACGAAAAGTGGATGGCCGGTCGGAAGGATGTTCCCGCCGCGTGGAACTATGTTGTGCTCCAAAGCTGGCAGGATGTGAGCACCAATCCCGCCACCGGCTACCTGAAATACGCGGCCAAATTCATCGAGGCGGCCCGGCAGCAGAACACGAAACCTATCCTCTACATCACCGCGCCCTATTCGCAGAACCTGGCGCCGGTGACGGAGCCGATCGAGAAGGAGCGCGCGTTGCGGGAAGTGCGGCTCGCCGCCGCACTCGCGAAGCAGACCGGGGCGCTCGTCGTGCCCGTGCCGCTGGCGGTCTATCGTCTGCAAAAGAACGGCACCGCGCTGACCCTGCGCTACAAGAACGACGGCCATCCGAATCAGTGCGGCGCCTATCTGACCGCGTGCCTGTTCTACGCGGCGGTCTTCGGCAAAAGCCCCGAAGGGCTGGCGCTCTCCGAGGTGGTGGAAACAAAAATTGTGGACCGCAGCAAGCCCACCAGCGACCCGGACGGCCAGCCCATCAAGCGTGTGTTCACCGAGGCCGAGCGCCAACTCATGCAGCGCACGGCCTGGGAAACCACCGAGGCGTTCCGCAAGGGGGAATTCTGATCGAAATCCGTCACGCAATGACCGGAAGGCAGCCAGCAAAACTTATGAAATTATTTCTCATCCTCACGGTCCTGCTTGCCAACGTCGGCGCCACGGTCAGCGCCGTCGAAACTCCGCCGCCAGGCCCGCTGGCGGCGGTTGACCCCGCGCTGCGCACGCGCGCGGCGCGGGAGAGCGCGGTGCCGGTGCGGCCCGGCGTGCCGGGCGCGCAGCCGTTCTGGAACGAGAGGGCGGTGCAGTTCCTCTATGCGCCGGCGTTCGACTTCAAGGAAGTGCCCGGCGCGCAGAAGTATCGCTTCGTCATCACGCCGGAGCAGGGCAAACAGCTTGCCTTCGAGGCCGAAAAACCTTTCGCGTCACTCGCGCCGGTCTGGCTCAAGCTGAACGCGGGCGAGGCCAAGCTGGAGGTGATGGCGCTGGACGCGCAGTCCGTGCCCATCGGCCAGCCGCAGATACGCGCCTTCCATCGTGCGGCGGTGCTCGCCAGGGAATACCCCGCGCCGGCGCTGGCGTGGCGCGAGAGCGCGCGCACGGCGCTGGACGCGCTCGTGCATTCGTCCGGTCTGCGCTGCTGGTTCACCACCGGCGAGCCGGACGAGGAAACACACCTCTATCGCTATCCCTCGAAGATTGTCGGCGCGGCCGCGGCGGCGCTTGCCACCTCTGCGGCGCAGACGCCGCCGCCCGCCGACGCGGCCGCGGCGCTCAAGGCCGCGCGGTGTGCGGCGGATTATCTGCTCGCGCTGAGCGAGCCGCAGGAAGCGGCGTGGGCCTTCCATCCGCCGACCTACCACCCGACGCGTTACCGCGAGCGGCTCAAGGGGCATATGCAGCCGGGACGTTACATGACGCTGTGCGGTGCGGAAACCGGACAGTATTACCTCGACGTCTTCGCGGCGACGAAAGACGCCAGGTATCGCGACGCCGCCGTGCGCATCGCGGAGACGTATGCGCGGCGCCAACTGCCGGAGGGAAGCTGGCTACAGTTCGTCACGGCGAAGGACGGGAAGCCGGTGACGGACAACGTGCTCGTCCCGACGCTTGTCGTCAATTTTCTGGACCGGCTGGCGCAGGTTTGCGGCGAGACGCGCTTTGACGCCATGCGCGCGCAGGCCGTCGCTTGGATTGAAAAGAATCCCGTGCAGACCTGGAACTGGCAGGGCCAGTTCGAGGATGTGAAGCCGCTGCCTCCCTATCAGAACCTGACCAAGCACGACGCCTGCGACTTTGCCATCCATCTGTTCCAGGCGGCGGCGCAGGATCCGGCGCAGCGCTCGCTCGCGCTCGACCTGCTGCGTTTCTCCGAGGACCAGTTCGTCATCTGGGACAAGCCGCCCGCGGCTTCCCCGGGCAAACAAAGTCCCGATGGCGCGGCGAACGCCAAGGCAAAGAGCTGGATGCTGCCGTGCGTGCTGGAGCAGTACCGCTGCTATGCGCCGGTCTGTGCCAGTTCGGCCAAGCTCATCCGCACCTACCTTGCCGCCTATGGCGCGACGCACGACCCGCTCCATCTGGAAAAGGCCAAGGCGCTCGCCGGCACGCTGACGCGCACGCAAAGCAATAAGATCGCGCCGGGCCGCTACCTCACATGGGTCAAGCAGCCCTCCGGCCCGATGTGGTTCAACTGCGAACTCGCCGCGATCCGCGCGATGGAAGAACTGGCAAGGGTTGATGGCGCCCGATGAAAATGAAAACCTTGAACGCACAGGTCAGGAGCCAGATATGAGCCGGATGCAACGACGGGATTTTCTGAAGCTGGCGGGATGCAGCGCGCTCGGCGCGGTGCTGTTCCCAAGGCCGGGGCAAAGTGCTGATCCGGCTCCCTCAGCCTCGGAAAAGAAACGACCCAACATCCTCTTCCTCGCGATTGACGACCTGCGCGACTGGGTCGGCTACCTCGGAAACAAGCAGGTAAAGACGCCTAACCTCGACCGGCTCGCGACGCGCGGCGTGTATTTCACTCGTAGCTTCTGCGCTTCGCCCTGCTGTAACCCTTCGCGCACGGCGCTGCTGACGGGCCTGCGCCCCGGCTCTTCAGGTGTCTATAGCAATGGCCACGACTGGCGGCAGATCGTTCCCGAAGGCACCGTCACGCTGCCGCTCCATTTCAAGAACAACGGTTACCACGTCGTCGGCGCCGGGAAAATTTTCCACGGCGGCCTGCTGCGGCTCAGTGACTGGGACGGTTATCTGACCGGAAAGGGTTTGGGCGATGAAGAGGACCCGGTGGAGAAGGGTCGCGGCAAGGACAAAACCAAGGATGGCTGGGATGGCGTCGGCGGTCTCCGCTGGGGCCCGCTCGACTGCGCGGATAAGGATCTGGCGGATTATCAGTCCGTCAGCTACATCCTCAAGAAACTTGGCGAGCCACAGGGCAAGCCGTTCTTCTTCGCCTGCGGCCTGCACAAGCCGCACATGCCCTGGTCGGTGCCCAAAAAATATTACGCCCTGTATCCGCTCGACCAGATCGAGATGCCGAAGGTGCTGGAGACCGACCTCGACGACGTGCCGCGCGCCGGCGTCGCGATGGCCAAGCCCGATGGCGATCACGCCGCCATCCTAAAGTCCGGACGCTGGAAGGAGGCGGTGCAGGCCTACCTCGCCACCATCAGCTTCTGCGACGCCATGATCGGCCGGCTGATCGACGGCTTCGACCAGTGCCCCAACAAGGACAACACGCTCATCTGCCTTTGGAGCGACCACGGCTGGCATCTCGGCGAGAAGCAGCACTGGCGCAAGTTCGCGCTCTGGGAGGAGGCCACCCGTGCGCCCTATATGTGGATCGTGCCCGGCGTCACCAAGCCCGGCGGCGTCTGCCATCGCACCGTGGACTACATGCACATCTACCCGACGCTCTGCGATTTCGCCGGCCTGCCGGTGCCCAAGCACGTCGAGGGCGAAAGCATCCGCAAGCTGCTCGAAAATCCCGCTGCGCCGTGGGACAAGCCCGCGATCACCACCTGGCAGTTCAACAACCACGCGGTGCGCACGGAGCGGTGGCACTACATCCGGTATGCGGACGGCACCGAGGAGCTCTACGACCATGGCCGTGACCCGCTGGAATGGACCAATCTCGCGCAAAAACCGGAATGCGCGTCGGTGAAAGCCGACCTCGCCCAATGGGTGCCAAAGGATAACAAGCCCACGCCGGCTGGCGGCGGGAAGACCCGCGAGCAACGCGACCGCAAAGCCAAGAAGCGCGCGGAGAAACCATCATGAACCTACGCAGCAGCATGGGAACGCTCCTCGCCGCCGCCCTGCTGGGCGGTTGGGGCCAGACAACGTACGCGGGTTTTGTGACCGTGGAACAAGAGGCGGGCGTCTGGTGGTTCAAGTCGCCGGAAGGCAAGCCGTTCGTGTCCCTCGGCGTCAACCACGTGGAGCCGGTCTATTGGCAGACGCCGCCCAACGCGACCTTCGTGGCGGCGACGTACGGGCCGGAAATATTTGCGGCGGATGGAACGTTGCGCGAAGGCACTCCGGCGGCGACGAAGTGGGGGGAGCGTGTGGCGAAAGCTTTGGACGCTTGGGGCTGCAACACGCTTGGCTATCACAACCCGCTGTCGAAGAGCCTCCAGTCGGCGGGTACGGCCTATTACGTCATCGAGTTGGACCTGCACGTGCCGTGGGGCTGGAACATGCCCCGCTCGGTCCTGGCGCGCGCCTTCAAGCGCGATTCGTTCGATGTCTTTGGCGAGGAGTTTGCGGCCGCGGTCGAGGCCAACGCGCTGGCCGTGGTCAAACCCTACGCCAACGACCCGCGCGTGCTGGGCTATGCCTACACCGATGGCCCGCCGTGGACGGTGGACGATGATGCCGGCGACGCTGCGTTCCAGAAACTTTCCGACGCCGGGAAGAAGCTTCATCCCTGGGTGCTCGCGTTGATGTCGTTGCCCGCGACCGCCAAGGGCAAACAGGCGTGGCTCGCGCTGATGAAGGAGCGCTATCCCGCGCCCGACAAAGCCGGCGCGGCCTATGCGCTGACGGTCTCCAGTTGGGACGAACTCGCCGCCAACACCGCATGGACGAAGCTCGGCGATGCTGCCCGCGCCGCGGAAGACAGCCAAGCCTTTCTGGTGAAGATCATGCAGCAGTGGTATGCGGTCCGCCAAGCGGGCATCCGCAAGTACGACACGCACCATCTCATCCTCGGCGACAAGCTGAACATGAACCGGGACTCGCGTCATCCCGCCGAACTGACGGAGAGCCTGCACGTCATGAAGCCGCATGTGGATGTGATCAACATCCAGTACTACGGCTTTTTCGAGAAGCAACGCGAGGCGCTGGCGCTGCTCCATCGCGAATCGCAATTGCCGATCCTCAACGGCGACACCACCTTCACGCCGTATTGGAAGGACCCCGGCGCGGACGCGGCCGACTACTACAAGCAGCTGGGCCAGGACTACGCCGGCGAAATCGCCAAGCTGTTCGCGCTGCCCTATTTCATCGGCTGGCACCACTGCGGCTACATGCGCGGCCTGCGTCCGCCCTATGCGGCGGCGCTCAAGCGCGGCGACAAGCAGGCCGCCGACGTGTTCGTGAAGGGCCGGCAAACGCTGCGCGAGGGCTTCATCTCCGTGACCGAGGAACCCATCGAGCCGCTGCTCACGCCGCTCGTGGCCGCATGGAAGAACTGCGAGAATGTTCATCGCTCATCGGGCAACCCAAAATGAGAAGGGAGCAAAGCATGCCGCACATTTTTCCATGGCTCCTGAAAACCGCAGTTAGGTTGTGCGGTTGGGTTGGCTCGGAGCGGCGGCACTCCTGCCGCCGAAACAGACCCATCCACAGCACGGTCTTACGCGCGCAGCAGGAGCAAGGCTCGCGTGTGGTGTGCTGGCTACAGCGGCAGGAATGTCGTCGCTCCGAACCCGTCCAGCCCGGTGCGCGCAACGTACAGCAACGCGCCAGTCGCGCCAGCGATAAAAACCGCCCGGTGCCTACGCGACCAGCAACCCGCTTTCAGCGGGCCGCGCTCGGCCCAACGACGTTTTTCAAGAGGCTTGGAACAGCGGGGCGCAATATTCCCAAGCCTTTGAAAGTTTTCCCCGGTCTCCTGCTCGCCGCCGCCTTGCTATTTCCAATGGTTGGCAGCCCATCCTTGGAAAAGCAGCCGAACATCGTGTTCATCCTCGCCGATGATCTCGGGTGGAACGGGCTGGGCTGTCAGGGGAACAAGGACGTCTCCACGCCAAACATTGATCGCCTGGCGGCGCAGGGCATGCGTTTTACGCACGCCTACGCGGAACCGCAATGCTCGCCCACGCGCGCCGCGTTCTTGAGCGGCCAGTGGGGCGCGCGGACGGGCGTCCATAAAGTCATCGGCGAAAAAGATCCTCTGTTCGCGCCGCTCGTGCCAGCGCCGATGTGCGAACTTCCGCCGCAGACCGGCAACCTCGCTGTCATGCTGCGCCAGGCCGGCTACGCCACCGGCTTGAGCGGCAAGTGGCACGTCGCCAACAACGCCTTCGCCGCGCCCTTGAAAAAACGCCCCGGCTACTTCGACGCCTACGGCTTCGACTTCGTGGGCGATTGCCTGAAAATTCAAAATGCGGAGCTGGACAAATCCGTGGATGCCATCACGAACGACATGCTGGACTTCATCGTGCAGCACAAGCACCACCCTTTTTTCGCCTTCGTCGCACACTTCTCGCCGCACGCGCCGATGCAGGCGCCGCAGGCGCTCGTCGAGAAATATGTGGCCAAGGGTTTCAAGAAGAGCAGCACGCCGGGCGGCAGGTTCAGCGAAATACCCACCGCCGATTACTACGCGATGATCGAACACCTCGACGCCGGAGTGGGCCGCTTGCTGGCGAAGCTGGACGAACTCGGGCTCGCAACCAACACGGTTGTCATCTTCAGCAGCGATAACGGCGGGATGAACCGCGTGGCCAATATGGCGCCGAAACGGATGGCCAAAGGTGCGTCGTACGAGGGCGGCATCAGTGTGCCGTTGGTGGTGCGCTGGCCGGGGCATGTGCAAGCCGGTAGCACCTGCGACACCCCCACGCATACCGTGGACTGGTATCCGACATTCGCCGCCCTGTCCGGCGGCGCGGCGCCCGCCGGTCACAAGCTCGATGGCGAGAGCCTGCGGCCGCTGCTGGAGCAATCCGGCACACTCAAACGCACCGCGCTTTTCTGGCATGTCCCTAGTTACACGGTCAACTATGGCCGGACGCCGTGCAGCTTCGTGCTGCAGGACGGCTGGAAGCTGATCCACTACTTCGGCGATTTTCTGGATGTGACCGGCCAGACACCGCCGGACAGGAACGTCCCATTCGGCAAACTGGTGCCCGGCCCGCGCACCGAACTTTACAACCTCAAGGATGATCCCTATGAAACGCACGACCTGGCGACGGCCCGGCCGGAGAAGGTAATAGCGCTCCAGACCGTGCTGGAGGCCTGGTGGCAGGATACGGGCGCCAAGTTTCCGACGAAGAATCCCAAGTATGATGCCGCCAGGTGGTGGACCAGCCCGCGCGCCGAGGCGGAATAACCGTGCACGTCACCAACAAAGAACACACGAAGAAGTGCAACCATGAACAACCTGCGCTCTGACCCCCTGAAGCTGGCCAGCCTTGTCGCTGCCGTCACCGTACTTTTCCCAATGGTTGGCAGCCAAGGACAGCCTGTCTCGCAAGGCCCGGCTGGGAAAACTGCGGCTTCCGCTTTCCAACCCCCGGAAAAGCAGCAGCCCCTCGACTCCGCCCGGGACAGGCCCAACATCGTCGTCATCCTGACCGATGACCTCGGCTTCTCCGACATCGGCTGCTACGGCTCGGAGATTGCGACACCGAATCTCGACCGGCTGGCGCAGGCTGGCGTGCGCTTCACGCAGTTCTACAACACGGCGAAGTGTCATTCGTCACGCGTCAGCCTGATGTCGGGCCGCTGGTGCAAGCAGGCGGGTGACACGGGCCTGCAACGCGCGGTGACGGTGCCGGAGGTGCTCGGCGGCGCGGGCTACTTCACGGCGATGGCCGGCAAGTGGCATCTGGACCAGCAGCCGACCGACTTCGGGTTCCAACGCTACTTCGGCCATCTCTCCGGCGCGACGAGCTATTACAAGGGCGACAAGACGTTCCGGCTCAACGGCCAGCCGTGGGCCGTGCCGGAAAAGGATTTCTACACAACGGTGGCGAACGTGGATTTCGCGCTCAAGTTTCTGAACGAAGCGCGCGAATCCCAAAAATCTTGGTTTCTCTACCTCGCCTTCAACGCGCCGCACGGGCCGCTCCAGCCGCTGGAGAGCGACTACAAAAAATATCTGGGCAAGTACGACGCCGGCTGGGACGTGATGCGTGCCGCGCGCGTGGCGAAGCAGAAGGAGTTGGGCCTGTTTGGTGCGGGCGTCGAGCCGAGCCCGCGGCCTGAGCACATCCCGGCGTGGGCCGCGCTGACGCCGGAGATGCGCGCGTGGGAGGCGCGGCGCATGGCGGCCTACGCGGGGTTGATCGATCGCGTGGACCAGGAGCTGGGCCGTCTCTTCGCCGACCTGCAACAGCACGGCGAGTTCGAAAACACCTTGATCATTTTCCTCTCCGATAATGGCGCTTGTCCCTATGACCGCCGCAGCGTCGGGCGCGAACTGGAGCCCTACAATCGCGACTCGTCCTGGAGCGACAGCACCGGATGGGCGTGGGCGCGCAACTCGCCGTTCCGCTACTACAAGCAGAACCAGTTCGAGGGCGGCATCGCGACGCCGGCCATCTTCCATTGGCCCGCCGGGCTGAAAACAAAGCCCGGCGCGCTCGTGGACTCGCCGGCGCATCTGGTCGATGTGCTGCCGACACTCGCGGAGATCAGCGGCGCGAAAATTCCTGCGACGTGGCCGGACCGCGAACCTTCGCCGCTCGCCGGTATCTCCCTCAAGCCGATCCTCGACGGCCAGTCTGTCCCCTCGCGTCCGCCGATCCATCTGCTCTTCGGCAGCGACCGCGGACTGCGCGATGGCGACTGGAAACTGGTGAGTTTCCAGAGCGAGCCGTGGGAGCTGTATAACCTCGCGCAGGACCGCACCGAGTTGCACGACGTCGCCAAGCAACATCCGGACATCGTGAAACGGATGGAGCAGCAGTGGACCGAGATGACGAAGAATGTGCTCCACGCTCCGGCCAAGGATTATACCCCGGTGGCCACGATGCCCTCGCTGCCGCACAAGCATGGACAGTGGACCGATTATACGTCGCTCGACGCCAGCTCCGCTCGCCACGATGCCGCGAAGCAGAAGAAGCGCGCCAGGAAGACCGAGGCGAAGGCCGAAGCTGCGCGGGACGAAGGCAGCGGCATCCGCGCCCGCGTGAACACCAAGCTGACCATCGAGGGCGGCGAACTCGTGCTCGCCTGCAGCGGCAACGATTCCGGTCTGTCGTTCGACCAACTGCCTGACCTGAAGGTCCATGGCCCCTACAAGCTGGTCTTCAACCTTCAGAGCAAGGCGGGCGGTGGCGGTCAGATCTTTTGGACCCTGGATGCCGGGACCAAACTCCCCAAGGGCCAACATCAAGCGTTCGAAGTGCGTCACGACGACGACTGGCAGCAGATCACTTTGAAAATCGACACGGAAGGAAAGTTGTACGCGCTGCGGCTCGATCCCTGTTCCGCCCCCGGCACAGTGCGCATCAAGGACCTCAAACTGCTCGACGCCGCGGGCCAGACGCTGCACGCGTGGCCGTCCAAGGAAAAGTGAGCTGAAGAATATGAATACACGACGGGATTTTCTGAAGTTGGCGGGTTATGGCGCGGTTGGCGCGGCGCTGTTTCCAAGGGTTGGATCTGCGGCAGGGCAGGTATCCCAAGGGTTGGAATCCGCCTCCGCCCAAGCGGCGGCGGACAAGCACGGCAAGCCGCGGCGCCCCAATATCGTTTTCATTCTCGCCGACGATCTCGGCTTCGAGTCGCTCGGCTGTTACGGTGGCGTGACCTACAAAGGCTTGGGGCCCGTAAAGACGCCCAATCTGGACGCGATGGCCAAGGGCGGCCTGCTGTTCAAGCAGTGCTTCGCCTGTCCGGTCTGCTCCCCGGCGCGGTCGGAGGCGCTCACGGGCAAGTACAACTTCCGGGTGGGCTTCCGGCGGATCCTGAGCCAGCCGGGCGTGGTGGACCGGTTGGATCACAAAGCGCATCCGACGGTGGCCCAGCGGCTCAAGGAGTCGGGCTATGTCACGGCGCTGGTCGGCAAATGGCACCTGGGACCCCCGTTCACCAAGGGCAAAGAGATCGAGGAGATTCCGAAATCGGCGGACGCGGACACGGACTATCCCCATCCGCGCGACTGCGGTTTCGACCGGCAGTGCATTTTCAGCGGCGGGCACCTGGGCACCTATGGCGAACCCAAGCCGGGCCAGTACACGCCGGAACTGCTGCAGCAATGGACGCTGCGGTTTCTCGACAGCCGCAAGGACAAGCCGGAACCGTTCTTCATCTACTATGCCTCGCCGATCCCCCACGGCCCGCTGTTCCCCACCCCGCTCAATCCGGACGGCAAGCGGGACAAGGTCCGCGGCGACCTTTCGAACTATCCCTATCTGGTCGAGTACCTGGACCAGCAGGTCGGCGAGCTGCTGGCCAGGCTGACGACGCTGGGCTTGCGCGAAAATACGCTGGTGATGTTTGCGGGTGACAACGGCAGCTATGGCGTGACCACCCAGATGCGCGATGGCCGCGAAGTCACCGGCGGCAAGGGGTCGCCGGCGGACACCGGCGCGTGGGTGCCGCTGCTGGCCAGCTGGCCCGGCGTGGTTCCGGCCGGCAGCGTGTATGAGGGCCTGGTCGATTTCACCGACCTGCTGCCGACCTGCCTGGAACTGGCCGGCGCGACGCCGCACGCGGGTGTGGATGGCGTCAGCTTTGCGCCGCAACTCGCCGGTCAACCCGGCCAACCGCGGGAGTGGGTGTTTGTGCTGGGCGGTGACCGCTGGTACGCCCGCGAAACCAAGTGGAAGCTCAACAATACCCGCCAACTGCTCGATGTGAGCAATTCGCCTTATGCCGAAACCTTGGTAAAGCCCCAAGATGACACGCCTGCATCCAAGGCGGCACGCTCGCGGTTGCAAGCCGTGCTCTACAAGCTGAATCCGGGCAAAGGTGAAGCACGGACGAAACGGCAGAAGTGAAAAACCTTTCTCCAAGCTGTGCCGGCTTGTTGACCGCGTGTGCAACCTTTGCCGTGGTGCTGAACGGTTGCGTGTCGCAACCGGCCAAGCCAGGCGAGGCGGGGGCGCGGCCTTTGCTCGGTGTGATCCGCTGGGACATGTATACCGGCGACCCCTTCACCACGCACAAGCAGGAGTTTGGCTTCCTCAAGCCGGAGCCGTATCAATGGCGCGCGCCTTTTTTTGTCCGGCGCACGGGGAATCCGGAAGCACCGCTGGGCTTCAATCCTGACAATGCGCCGCAGGTCTATCAGCAGGCGATGGAGCAGGAGATCGGGTTCGCAGCCTCGGCCGGGATTGACTACTGGGCCTTTGGCTATGAGGCGCATCCGCCCGCCGGCGTGCGCCGCTGCCTGCGCGACGCGCTGGATGCCTATCTGGCCAGCCCCCGGAAGAGCCGGATCAAGTTCTGCGTGGTGGTGAACTGCCCTGACGTCGCCAAGGTGGCCTACTACGAACCGCCGAGCCTGCGGCACTCCGAGGGCGAAATCGCGCAGGATTGGAACACCAATTATGTCGCGGACATCGTCGCGCTGAGCAAGCAGCCGACCTACCAACGCGTGCTCGGCAACCGTCCCCTGATCTATCTCTATATGCCGGAACTTCTCGGCGAAGGCCGCCGCCACACCCCTGCGCCTGCGCCGCGCATCGAACGCTGTCTGCGGGAGTTGCGGGAACAGTTGACGGCCGCCGGAGTCGGTAATCCGTATATCGCCGGCATGATCAACGAGCAAGCGGGCGAGTGGGAACTGCTCTACGACAAGGGTCTGCTCGATGGCGTCACCCTCTATCATCAACGCTACGGGGGCACCAACCTGCAGTACGGGACGTTATGGGGCCATATCAAGAGCAAGACGCTCTGCGGCACCTTCCAGCGGCCCGACTTGAAGGTCATCCCACCCACCATGTCCGGGGCCAATGGCATGCCGCGCTACAAGGTGGGTGGAGCGTTTCCCGTGTGGGACTGGAGCGAGCCGGCCCCCGGCGAACTGACCGCCCATCTTTTTGGCGCGTTCAATTACGTGGCGGAGAATCCGGCGAAGTGCGAGGCCCGGACGGTGATCATGTATGCGTGGAACGAACACTCCGAAGGCGGCTTCCTTTGTCCGACGATGGGCACGGCGCCCGACTATCGGCCCGTTACACGCCAGCTTGACGAGCTGGCGGAAGCGCTCACGCATTGGATGCCGCCCGCGTCCCGCAAACGGTCAGGGAAAGAGTCCGGCCATGAATAAAAATATCTGGATTACCTTGTGCCTCGTGGCGACCACAGCAGCGGCCGAAGGGCCGCGCCAGGCCTTCCAGTTCCTGCGCATCGGCGAGGTGCAGCCGCGCGGCTGGCTGCTGGAACAGATTTGCATGGATGCGACCAACGGCTACGGGCGCGTGCTGGACCGGTTGACCGGGCGGATCGAGTTGCCGGTCTTCGATACCGCCAAGAAGACGGTACTGGTCAAGCCGAAGCTCGGCGAGGTCTGGTGGAACGGCGAGACCACGGGTAACTGGCTCGATGGCCTGGTCCGCACCGCGTATCTCTCCGGCGACGCCGCGGCCAGGCGCCAGGTGGACGAGCTGGTCGCGCGCATCCTCGCCATGCAGGAGCCCGATGGCTATCTCGGCACCTATCCGAAGGCCCTGCGCTACGAGTCGCCGGTGACCGCGAAGAACGGCGAGTTGTGGTCGCAGACCTGCCTGTTCCGCGGCTTGCTCGCCTACCACGAGCTGACCGGCCGGCGCGATGTGCTCGACGCCGTCGGACGTGCGGCGCAACTGATGCTCTCGCAGTACAGCCCTGCCCGGCCATATTGGAAAGAGGGCAGCGTGGGCGGCGGTGGCGGGCCGGGCCACGACCTCATGTTCGTGGATGTGTGCGAGTGGTTGTACCGGCTCACCGGCGACAAGAGTTACGTCGCCTTCGCGCAGTTCCTGTACGACGGTTACAGCGAGCTGGTTGATCTGCGCGAATACGACATCCAGTTGCGTCGGCTTGCGGACATGAGCCAGCTCTTCGCCGGCCACGGTGCGCACACGATGGAGCACCTGCGCGTGCCGCTCTTCGTCCGTTACGCGACCGGCGGCGAGAAATACCGAGTGGCGGCGGAAAACTGCTTTCCGAAAACGGCCCGGCATCTATCCGCCGGCGGCGCGTGCATCAGCGATGAAGGCGTGGGCCGGCGGCCCGGCAGTCCGTACATCGGCTGCGAATACTGCACGATGCTGGAGCTGCTTCACAGCCTCCAGTCCGGCGTCGAGAAGACCGGCCACGCCCCGCTCGCGGATTGGATCGAGGTGCTGGCCTTCAACTCCGCCGAGGGCGCGCGGCAACGCGACGGCCGGGCGATCCAGTATTGCACCGTGGACAACCAGTTCTCGGCTGCGGCCAAGGACGTCCATCGGCGCGGGAAATTTTCGCCCACGCACGAGGACGTCGCGGTCTGCTGCCCGGTGACGGCGCTGAAGTTCTTCCCGTATTTCGTCAACGAGCTATGGATGAAGACCGCGGCGGGCGATGGCCTCGTGGCGGTGAGCTACGCACCGAACGAACTCCAGACCCGGATCAACGGCGTCAACGTGCGGATTGAATCCGACACCAGCTATCCGTTCGAGGACGAGGTGCGGATGACCGTCACGCCGGAGAAGCCGCTCATGTGTTCCCTCCGCCTGCGCGTCCCCGGCTGGTCGGGCGCCATGCAGATCGCCGCGCCGGGCGCCAGCGTGACCGAAACCGCCGGCTGGCGCGTGCTCACCAAGGAGTGGCAGGCGGGTGACCGCATCGTGCTGAAGTTCAATCCGTCCGTTGAACGCAAGACCATGGCCAACGGTGAAAGCTATTGGCAGCGCGGCCCGCTGGTCTACGCGCTGCCGCTGGCTACCGAATGCAAACAGATCAAGACTTATCCCGTCGCCGGCTTCGGCGACTACGAACTCGCGCCACAGGCCGGTGCAGCCTGGAACTATGCCGTGGACGAAACGAACCCGGCGTTTCGGTTCGTGCTAGCAACCACGCAAGGCAATCCCTGGGTGGCCTCGCCGGTGCGACTGGCCGGCCCACTGATCAACTGTAAATCCGGACGGAGCGAGCCGGTGGAGTTGGTGCCCATGGGCGGAAGCTTGCTGCGTCGGGTTGCATTCCCGGATATGGCAGCGATCCGCGCACTGGCCGCGCAGGCCGGGATGCTGAAGGGCACGCTGAACCTTGCGCGACAGTCGCGCGTGACCGCCTCCAGTTCGGCGAAGGGTTACTCGCCACAGGCAGTTGCGGACGGCGTCCTGGAAGGTTTCCCTGAAAATCTTGCCGCCGAATGGGCGAGCCAGCACGAAACGGTCGGCGCGAAGGTAAAGCTGACCTGGGACAAGCCGATGACGGTCGGGAGCGTGTGGCTTTTCGACCGGCCCAATCCGGCGGATCACGTGGTCGCCACAAAACTGAGTTTCAGTGACGGCTCCAGTGAGACGGTCGGCGAGTTGCCCAACGAGGGCGCAACACCGTTCAAGCTGAGCTTCCCCGCCAAGACCATCACGTGGATGGATGTCGTCGTCACCAAGGTCGGACCCAAAACCAAGAACTCCGGCTTCGCGGAAATCGCTGTGTTTTCCAAGGAGCCCACGCCATGACGAAGCGCAGGGATTTTCTGAAGCTGGCGGGCCTCGGCGCGGTCGGCGCGTCACTTTTTCCACTCCTTGGGAAAACCGCACCTGCCACTGCCCCCTTCGACTCCGCTCATGGCAAGCACCCCTTGGAAAACAAGGCGGTGAAGCGTCCCAACATCATCTTCATTCTCGCGGACGATCTCGGGTTCGAGACGCTGGGTTGCTACGGCGGCGTGAACTACAAGGGGCTCGGGCCGGTGAAGACACCGCATCTCGACGCCCTCGCCCAGGGTGGCATGTTGTTCAAGTATTGCTTCGCCTGTCCGGTCTGTTCGCCGGCGCGCTCGGAGGTGCTCACCGGGAAATATAATTTCCGCACCGGCTTCCACGACATCGCGGGCCGCAGCGGCGCAACCACGAGCCTGGACACCCGTGCACACCCGACGGTGGCGATGCAGCTCAAGGCCGCGGGCTATGTCACCGCCATCGTCGGCAAGTGGCATCTGGGCCCGCCGGAGTCCATGCAGGAAATTCCGACGACCGCGGCAGCGGACACGGACTATCCGCATCCGCGCGAGTGCGGCTTCGATCACCAGTGCATCCTCGGCGGTGCGCATCTGGTGCGCTACGGTGCGCCGAAGCAGGGCGAGTACACGCCGGAGCGGATGCAGGCGTGGACGCTGCGCTTCCTCGCGAGCCGCAAGGGCCAAGCCGAGCCGTTCTTCCTCTACTACGCCTCGCCGATACCGCACGACCCGCTGTTGCCGACGCCGCTGAATCCCGATATGCCGCAGGCCAAGGGCAAGGCGGGTAATCTCAAGAACTTCCCCTATCTCGTGCAGTACCTCGACCAGCAGGTGGGTGAGCTGCTGAAGAAGCTCGACGAACTGGGGCTGCGGGAGAGCACGCTCGTCATGTTTTCCGGCGACAACGGCACGCGCGGGGTCGTAACCGAGATGCGCGACGGCCGCGAAGTCCATGGCGGCAAGGGCTCGCTGCTCGATACCGGCTCGCGCGTGCCGCTGCTGGCGAACTGGCCTGGCGTGATCCGCGCCGGCACGAGCTACGAGGGGCTGGTGGATTTCTCCGACATCGCGCCCACCTGCCTCGAACTGGCGGGCGCGCAGGCGCTGGAGAAACTTGATGGCGTCAGCTTCGCGCCGCAACTGCGCGGCGAGCCCGGCCAGCCGCGCGCGTGGGTCCATACACTGTTCAATGTTTGGTATTTCGTTCGCGATGCCCGGTGGAAGCTGCGTGAAACCGGCAACCTCTACGACGTCAGCCATGCGCCCTACGAGGAAAAGTTGATCGCGCCGGCGAACGATACGCCGGAATCCAAAGCCGCGCGCGCCCGGCTGGGTGCGGTCATGCGCCAGTTGCATCCGCAGAAATCTTGAGAGCCTATGAAAGCGAAATTCTCCCAGCTTATCCTCGCCTGCACCCTCGGCACCGTGCTCATCGGGGCGCTGTTGGCGTCCGCGGAGCCGGTTGCATCTGCCCGGGCGGCCAAGAAGAAAGGCGCGGCGCTTGCAGTCGCGCGTCCGAGCGAAACGAACGAGCCGACGCGCCGCATCGTCTACAAGACCGTGGGCGACCGGAAACTGGAGCTGCATCTTTTCGAGCCGACCGGCCACAAGGCCTCGGACCAGCGCGCGTGCTTCGTTGCCATCCACGGTGGCGGCTGGGTCTCGGGCACGCCGTCGCGTTTCTATCGGTTCGCCGGGCATTTCGCGCAACAGGGCTGCCTGGGCGTCAGCGTCGAGTACCGGCTTGCGAAGCCGGACAGCGGTGTGACGGTTTTCGATTGCGTGAAGGACGGACGCTCGGCCATCCGCTATTTGCGCCAGCACGCCGCCGAGCTGGGCATCGATCCGGAGAAAATCATCGTGAGCGGCGGCTCGGCGGGCGGCCACGTGGCGACCGGCACGGCGCTGTTCGCCGGCGTGGACGAGGCAGGCGAGGAGGTGAAGGTGTCCAGCGTGCCGAACGCACTGGTGCTCTACTTCCCGGTGATCGACACCTCGCTCGAAGGCTACGGCAACAAGAAGTGCGGCGAGCGCTGGCAGGAAATTTCGCCGCTGCATCGCGTGCAGGCCGGCGCGCCGCCGACGCTCATCCTGCACGGCACGGCGGACACGACCACGCCGTTCAAGGGAGCCCAGGCCTTTGACGCAGCAATGCACAAGGCCGGTAACCGCTGCGAGCTGATCGCTCACGAGGGCGGGAAGCACGGCTATCTCCTGGCCAAGCCCGAATTGTTCATGCAGGCCATGGAGCAGACAGATAAGTTTTTGCAGTCGCTCAAGCTGCTGGAGCCGGCTGCGGAGCGTCTGGTGGCCGGCATGTTGCCGGCCACGACAAATTCCTCAACACTGGAGGCGCAGTTTGCCGCACCGCCGTCCGCGTTCAAACCGTGGGTCTTTTTCTTCTTCGAGAGCGAGGTGATGGATTTGCCGGGGATCACCGCGGACCTGGAGGCGCTGGCCTCGGCGGGCGTGGGCGGACTCATCGTCTTCATCGAGCACCGCGCCGGGATGAAGACCGGAGACGTGAAGACCTTCTCCCCGGGGTACACCGCCGGCATGCGGCACCTGCTGGCCGAGGCGCAGCGGCTGGGCTTGGTGGTGAGCTTGCACAACTGTCCCGGCTCGGCGACGGCCGGCGGTCCGTGGAACGACCCGGAACATTCGATGAAACAATTTATGTGGAGCGAGACGCCGGTGACAGGCGGAGGCACGCGCACGCTCAAGCTGAAGCAGCCCTGCAGCTATTTCGATTTCTACCGCGACATCGCCGTCATGGCCTATCCGGTCTCCGCCAGCAGCACGCCAGCGGCGCTCCCGAAGCCCAGGCTCTCCGCGCCACAAGGCGGGCGCGATCTGGATGAAATGATGGATGGCGACCTGCTCACCACCACGCTGTTCCGTGGAGAATCGCTCAAGGCAAAGCGCGAAATCCGTCTCGAGTATCCTGCGCCGGTGACCGTGGGCCGCCTCTATGTCTACGGCAACCTGTTCCGCTACGCGCAGCCGCTGAACTATACCTTGGAGGTTTCGGCCGATGGCAAGCAGTGGCGGCCAGTTGCGACGGCCATCCAGCGCGGCAACAATCCCGCGCTCGCGGACTTCCCCGCGGTGACCGGGCAACACTTCCGCGTCTGGGCATCCACGCGCACGGATAATTTCTGGATCGCAGAGCTCGACCTGCTGCCGCCCGGAGGCCGGCCGCGCGCCTATCCGCAGTTCAACGACTGGGCCGCCGCCACGGGCCGTGAGAAAGGTACATTCAACGCCTTCCGTCCGCTGCTGCTGGGGGCTGATCAGCCGGTGCAGGCGGCGCGCGCGGTGGATCTCACCTCGCGCTTGCGGCCCGATGGCAGCCTGACCTGGGACGCGCCGGCGGGCGACTGGCTCGTGTTGCGTTCGGGCTATACGACCACCGGCAAGAAGAACCACCCGGCCGCCGCGGAAGGCCACGGGTTCGAGGTGGACAAGTTCGATGCGCAGCTGGTCCGGCGTCACGCGGAGGAAAGTTTGCGGCTCATGAGCGGAAACGCGCTGGATGCGGCCAGCCTCAAGATGCTTCACGTGGATAGCTGGGAGGCGGGCGGGCAGTCGTGGACGGAGAAACTGCCCGCCGAGTTCGAGCGCCGTAATGGCTACTCGCTGCTCCCGTTCCTGCCCGCGCTCGGGGCGCGGGTGGTGAACGATGCCGCGACGACGCAGCGCTTCCTGGAGGATTTCCGGCGCACCCTGCAGGCGCTGGTGGCGGATTCTTTTTACGGCGGAATGCAGGCGTTTGCTCACGAGCATGGGCTGGCCTTCCTGGCCGAGTCCTCGGCGGGGCCCGTGCCGATTCATCGTCCGCTGGACTACTTCAAGCATGTGGATATTCCGGCCGGCGAAGCGTGGGCGCTGGGCGGGTTCAGCACCGAGGGCAACATCAGCGGCGGTCTGCGCGACGCCGCCTCGGCCGCGCATATCTTCGGGCGTTCGCCGACTCCGGTCGAGGTGTTCACCTGCAACCGCGGCGACTGGAACACGGCGCCCCGCTATTTGAAGGCCTTCGGCGACAAGGTGCTCGCAGCCGGCGGCAACCAGCTGACGCTGCACTGCTACATCCATCAGCCCACCGGCGACCGCGCGCCCGGCTGGACGATGATCCACTATGGCACGACGTTCAACCGCCACGTCACCTGGTGGCCGCAGGTGAAACCGTGGTTGCAGTCCATGACGCGCAGCCAGCTGTTGCTCCGCCAAGGTCGCACGGTGGCGGATGTCTGCCGCCTGCTCGGCGACGAGGAGCCGCTCGCCAAAAGCGATGATCGGGCCACCTTCTGGGACGTGCCCGCCGGCTTCGCCAACGATTGGATTGGACAGGACAATCTCCTGAACCTGTTCAGCGTGGCGGGCAGCGACCTCGTCGCCGGTGCGGCGCGCTACCGGCTGCTCGTGTTGCCGGAAAACAAACGGATGACGCTGAAGGCTGTGCGGAAATTGCACGAACTGGTCGCGGCGGGCGGAACCCTGCTGGGAGAGCGCCCCAGCGCTCGCGCCGGATTGCAAGGTGGCGAAGCGGCCGACATGGAATTCGCGCAACACATCGCGGCGTTGTGGGGGGACGGGAAAAAATCAGCGCAGGATCGCGTCGTCGTCAAGGGGCGCGTGTTGGCGGGCCTGACGGTGGATGCAGCTCTCGCCAAGCTCGGCGTGCAACCGGACCTGTCGTGGGTCGCGGCCGAGGCAACGCCGCAGATTAACTGGCATCACCGGCGCGACGGCGGGCGGGACCTCTACTTTCTGGCCAACGGCGCCACAAATGCGTTACGGGCCACGTTCTCGTTCCGCGTCGCGGAGCGCGCGCCGGAAATCTGGCGGCCCGAAACCGGCGCAGTCCAACACCCTGCGCTCTACCGCCAGATCAACGGGCGGGTGGAGTTGCCGCTCGAACTCGGTCCCGCCGAATCCTGCTTCATCGTTTTTTCGGCGACCGCAGATCGTGGGCATTTTGAAAGTGTGAAGCGGTCGGGAGTGGATCTCTGGCCGCACAGCGCGGCACCGGCAGCAGGTTGTCCCGCGGTGTGGCGACAGCCCGAGGGCCAGACCGTGCTGCAGGCTGCACAGTCCGGCGAATATGCTTTGGAAAGTTCACAACAAGTGCCGGTCAAAGCCACGCTCGCAGCGATGCCCCCGCCGCTGGAACTACGTGGCCCCTGGCAGGTGAGCTTCGAGGGCGTCGCCCGCCCGAATCCACAGGTCTTCGCCCAACTCATTGGCTGGAATACGCACGCCGATCCGGCGGTGCGTTTCTTCTCCGGCACCGGCGAGTATCGGACGGAATTCGACTTCGCCGGCGCGGGCGCCGCCGGTGTGCGCGTCTGGCTCGACCTGGGCGAGGTTCGCGAATTGGCGGAGGTATCGCTCAACGGGACGCCGCTGGATGTAGTTTGGAAACCTCCGTTCCGTCTCGACGTGACCGGGAAGCTGCGGGATGGCCGCAACGAACTGGTGATCCGGGCGATCAACACCTGGGCGAACCGGCTGATCGGCGACGCCGCGCTGCCGGAGGCCGACCGCCACACCTGGACCTCGTTCAAGCATTATCAGAAAACCGATACACTCCCGGACTCCGGGCTGCTGGGCCCGGTGACGCTGCAGATGAGCGCCGAAGCCATTGTCAATATTAAGCAGGGGAAAACTACAAAATGAAAACCAAGCCATGGATTCTCGGTGCTTTCGGCCTCCTCGGTGGTGCCGCGTGCGCGGCCGAACCGCTGACTCCAGTGGATCTCGCCAAGCCGCCGGCAGGCGTCGAGCGCATCGAGCTGTTCCTGCTGATCGGACAGTCGAACATGAAGGGCCGCGGCGAAGTGCCCGCGACGCAGACGCCGGACCCGCGCATTGCCATGCTGCACTTCACAACGGATCAGTGGTTTCTCGCGCGGCATCCGTTGCACCACGCCGGCGATCCTGTGACGCTCAAGGGTGGCGGCAACGAGGGTGTCGGTCCCGGCCTCGCGTTTGCGCAGGCACTGGCCGCGCGCGAGCCGAAGGTCATGGTCGGCCTTGTACCGTGCGCCGTCGGCGGCAGCAAGTTGAATCTCTGGCTGAAGGGCGGCAGGCTTTATGAGAGCGCCCTGCGCCGTGCCCGCCTCGCGCTCGCGACGAAGTCTTCCGTTCCGGTCGCGCTCAAGGGCGCGCTCTGGTTGCAGGGCGAGGCCGACTCGACGCCCGAATTGCAGCCGACTTATCAGGCGCGGCTCGTGCGTATGCTGGACGACCTGCGCGCTGACCTTGCTACGCCAGACCTGCCGTTTATCGCCGCGACCATCGGCAAATTTCGCGCTCCTGCCAAGGCGGGTCCCTCCGGCAGGGCGCTCATCAACGAAACCCTGCTCGCGCTGGCGAAGCAGCGGGCGCATACCGCCTGCGTGGATGCACGCGATCTCAAGGGTCATATCGGCGATGGCGTGCATTACAATGCGGCCTCTGCCAACATCATCGGCGAGCGGATGGCGGCGAAATATTTCGAGCTGCAAACGAAGCCGGTCGCGATCGATCAGAAAGGAAAGCCATGAAGAAACTCTTGCTCCTCCTCGCGCTGCTGGGCACGCCGGGGCTCGCGGCCTCCCCCAAGCCGAACATCGTCTTCATCCTCGCCGACGATCTCGGCTGGACCGACACGGCCACCTACGGCAGCAAATATTACGAGACGCCGAACATTGACCGGCTGGCGAAGCAGGGCATCAAGTTCATGGCCTATCACAACTGCCAGAACTGCGCGCCGACGCGCGCCGCGCTGATGTCCGGCCAGTACGGGCCGCGCACGGGCGTCTACACGGTCGGCGGCATCAACCGCTTCGACTGGAGCATGCGGCCGCTGCGCCCGGTGGACAACGTCACGATGCTGCCGCTCGAGAAGATCACCATCGCGCAGTCGCTCAAGCAGGCCGGCTACGCGACGGGGATGTTCGGCAAGTGGCATCTGGGCGAGGACGCGGACCATCACCCCGGCCACCGCGGCTTCGACGAGGCGATCACCTCGATGGGCGCGCATTTCAACTTCAAGACCCAGCCCCCGGTGGCGCATCCGCGCGACGCCTATCTCGCCGACTGGCTGACCGACCGCGCGGTCGATTTTATCCGCCGCCACAAGGACGGCCCGTTCTTCCTCTATCTGCCGCACTTCGCCGTGCATTCGCCGCACGAAGCGAAGAAGGACCTCATCGAAAAGTTCAAACCCAAGCCGCCGGTCGGCGGCCACAACAACGCGACCTATGCCGCGATGATCTACAGCGTGGACGAAAGCGTCGGCCGCGTCATGGCCGTGCTCGACGAACTCAAGCTGGCGGACAACACCGTGGTGATCTTCTCCAGCGACAACGGCGGCGTCGGCGGCTACGAACGCGAAGGGGTGCATGGCGGCGATATCACCGACAACACCCCCTTGCGCAGCGGCAAGGGCAGCCTCTATGAGGGCGGCACGCGCGAGCCCTTCATCGTCCGCTGGCCCGGCAACGTGCCACCCGGCAGCATCTGTGGCGTGCCCGCCATCCATGTGGACCTCTATCCCACGCTGCTGGACCTCGCCGGCGCAGCGCGCCCGGCCAACTACACGCTCGACGGCGAAAGCCTGGTGCCCTTGTTTCGCGACGGCAACGCGAAGCTGAAGCGCGACGCGATCTTCCAGCATTTCCCCGGCTATCTGGGCGCGGCCCAGAACACCTGGCGCACGACGCCGGTCGGCCTCATCCAATCCGGCGATTGGAAACTGATGGAATTTTTCGAGGACCACCGGCTGGAGCTGTACAACCTGCACGACGATGTCGGCGAGTCGAAGAACCTCGCCAAGGAAAACCCGGAGCTGACGCAGAAACTGCACGCGCAGATGCTCGCCTGGCGTCAGGAGATCAAGGCGCCGATGCCCACGCCGAATAAGGGCGAAGTGCAGCAAGGCAAAGGAAAGAAGAAGAAAAACAAGGCTGGCAAGCAGCATGGTGAAGCTGAATGAGGAGGTTCTGTGCACAGAAATGACTTTTTGAAGCTGCTCGGACTCGTCGTGGCAACCCTGACTTTTCCCATGGTTGGAAGATGTGCCGATGCGGCTGTCCAAACCTTGGAACCCGCCGCAGCTCCGGCGGGCAAGCAGACCCAGACGTCGCACCTCTTCGGCGCCGCTCAGGGCAGGCCGAACATCCTGCTCATCCTCGTCGATGATCTCGGCTATGGCGACGTGGGCGTGCAGGGCTGCAAGGATTTTGCAACGCCGCACATGGACTCGATCGCGAAGGCCGGCTGGCGCTTCACGAACGGCTATGTGGCTGCGCCGGTCTGTGGGCCCTCGCGCGCGTCGCTGCTGACGGGCCGGCACCCGTGCCGGATCCTGCCCTACGAAGGCAATCCCCCGCCGGGCTCGGACACCGGCCTGCCGCTGGCGCACAAGCTGATGTCGGATTACCTGAAGCAGTCGGGCTACCGCACCGCGGCGCTCGGCAAGTGGCACCTCGGGGAAAGTCCCCGGCATCATCCGCTGGCGCGCGGCTTCGACGAGTTCTACGGCTTCCTCGCCGGCATGCACAGCTATCTCAAGGCCGAGGATGAAAAGTGGGGCCCGCTGCTGCGCGGGCGCGAAAAGACAGGGCTCGAGAAATATCTCACGTTCGCCCTGGCCGACGAGGCGTGTGCGTTCATCCGCCGGAAGGCGCCGGAGCCCTACTTCCTCTATCTGGCCTTCAATGCGCCGCATGTGCCGCTGGAGGCACCGGATGATTATCTGGCCAAGTCCAAACACCTGGCCGACCCGCGGCGGCGCGCGTTCGCGGCGATGACCATGGCGCTCGACGACGCCATCGGCCGCGTGCTGGCCACGGTGCGGGAGAGCGGGCAGGAACAGAATACCTTGGTTGTTTTCTTGAGCGACAACGGCGCGGCGCTCATCCCGGGCTCGGCGGAGAACGGCGGCTGTAACGACCCGCTGCGCGGCTCGAAGGCGCAGCTCTGGGAGGGCGGCATCCGCATCCCGTTCTTCATGCAGTGGACCGGCCATTTCGCGGCGGGCAAGGTCGAGGATACGCCGATCAGCTCGCTCGACCTGTTGCCGACCCTGCTCGCCGTGGCGGGCACTCCGGCGCCGTCGGATGCAAAGTTCGACGGGTTGAACCTGCTCCCGTGGCTTGCCGGCGAGAGCGCTGCGCCGGCGCGCGAGCGGCTGTATTGGAAATTCGGTCCGCTCCAGTATGCCGTCCGCGAGGGCGATCTGAAACTGGTCCGGGTGAACGCCGAAAAGGGCTTGTTCAACCTCCAGCAGGATGTCGGGGAGAAGAACGACCGCACGGCGCAGCGGCCCACCTTGGCGCGCCAGCTTGATACGGATTGGAAGAAATGGGATGCGGACAACCTGGTGCCCAGTCGTCGCAAACCCTGAAGAGCATTTGACCCCAAGGAAAAGGATGTAACATGAATAAGTTGATGCTGCTGGCGTTGTTGTCATGGATGACGGTCGCGAGTGCTGCGGCCGGCGATCTGGCGCGCGATTTCGCCAGACCGCCCGACGAGGCGCGGCCGCTGACGTGGTGGCACTGGCTGAACGGCAACATCACGCGCGAGGGCATCACCGCCGACCTGGAATCCATGAAGCGGGCGGGGTTGGGCGGCACCTACCTCTTCAACTGCGGCGTCGGCATGCCTGAAGGCGGCGTGAAGTTCATGCAGCCGGAGTGGCTGGCGATGATGGATCACAGCGTGAAGGAAGCGCAGCGGCTCGGGCTGAAGTTCGGCGTGCACAACTGCGACGGTTTCTCGCAGTCGGGAGGTCCGTGGATCAAGCCGGAGACCTCGATGAAGGAACTGACGTGGACCACCCGCGACATGGTTGGTCCCGCCAAGTTCGACAGCCCGCTGGTAACGCCGGAGTCGAAAGAGGATTTCTATCGCGACATCGCCGTGGTTGCGTATCCGCTGCCCACGGGTGGGATCCTGAAAGGCGCAACGCTTTCCGGTTCCCTGAAGCCCGCGGAGCTCACCATGCTCACCGATGGCAAGCCGCAGACCAAGGTGGAGTTTCCCGTTCCGGCCGAGCGCAATGTGATTGATTTCGCCTTCGCGGAAACGCGTACGGTGCGCTCGGTGATCTGTCACAACGCCGCGCCGCATCGCTGGGAGGAAGATTTCCCGATCCAGATGGAAGTCTCTGCCGACGGCCAGACGTTCCGGAAAGTCGGCGAATTCACGGTGAACTGGGACATGATCGGCGGCGGGAAAGTCACCGCGGCATGCGCAGAGGCGGTCGGCAAGGTCTTCCGTCTGACGTTCAAGAACCCGTGGCCGTTCAGCCTCGGCGAGATCGAATTGAGCGACGCGGCGCTGGTGCATTTCGCCGAGTCCAAGGCGGCGCACCTGCGCAGCCGCGGCCACGGCGCGGAGCGGCGGCATCACGACGCCTATCCGGGTCCCGACCGCAACCGCCCCTTGCCGGCGGAACTGGTCGTTGCGCGCGATGCGGTAAAAAATATCTCCGCGCAGATGACGCCCGACGGCCGCCTGCAGTGGGACGTGCCGCCGGGCCGCTGGCGCATCGTGCGCCTCGGCTACTCCAGCAACGGCCACTACGTGGCGCCGGCAACGCCGGAAGGGCGCGGTCTGGAATGCGACAAGCTCGACGCGCAGGTCGTGCGCAACCACCTCGAGCAGTACGTGGGCAAGCTGGTCGAGCGCGCCGGGTCGGCCGCGGGCAAGACGTTTGTGGCGATGGAGGTGGATAGCTGGGAGTGCGGCATCCAGAACTGGACCGCCGGCTTCGAGAAGCGCTTCCAGGAGAAACTGGGCTATGATCTGCTGGCGTTCACGCCCGCGCTGACCGACGGCTGGATCGTGGACAGCGCCGATGAGAGCGAGCGGGCGCTGTGGGATTGGCGCCGGTTCCTTTCCGATCAGTTTGCGGAACAGTATTACGCCACCGTCGCCAAATTCACGCACGACAAACAACTGACCTACGTCGCGGAGCCGACGGGCCGCCAGACCTACCACTATGACGCGGGCAATGCCCGCTACGCCGACGTGCCGATGGGTGAATTCTGGATCGACAAGGGACCGGGGCAGGGCGTACGTGTGGATTGCAAGCTCTCCGCTTCGATGGCGCACACCACCGGCAAGCGTGTGGTGGCCGCCGAATCCTACACGGCGGGCGGCACAGCGGCCGGCTGGCAGACCCATCCTTTCATGCTCAAGGCCGAGGGCGACCGCGCATTCTGCGCCGGCGTCAACCAGTTCGTCTTTCACACCTTCGCGCACCAGCCCTATCAGGTCACGGGACCGGGCTTCACCTTTGCATCGTGGGGCCTGAACTTCAACCGCGGCAACACGTGGTGGGAAGTCGCGCATCCATGGATGGACTACCTGACGCGCTGCAATCAACTGTTGCGCGAGGGGCAGCCGGTCGCCGACGTGCTGTGGTTCGTCGGCGAGGATGTGCCCAACCGCATCGCGTGGCGCGACGAGTTGCATCCGGTGTTGCCGGACGGCTACGACTTCGATGGTTGCGATGCGCAGTCGCTGCTGGGCGCGCGCGTCGTGAACGGCCGGATCGTGCTCGAGTGCGGCGCGAAATATCGTGTACTCCTGCTGCCGAATCTGCCGACGATGCGGCCGGCCCTGCTCAAGAAAATCGGCAAACTGGCGGCGGCGGGCGCGACGGTGCTCGGTCCGCGTCCGCAGCAGTCGCCGAGCCTGTGCGACCGGGGCGCAGGCGACGCCGCGCTGCGCGAGCTCGCGGAGGATCTGTGGAACGGGAAAGTGCAGAGCGGCATTTCTTTTGAGGACCTGTTCAAGCGCATCAACCTGCCGCCGGATTTCGAGCCGCGCACCAGCGCAAGCGACGCCGAAATTCTTTTCATCCATCGTCGCGCAGGCGATGCCGAGGTCTACTTCGTTTCGAACCAGAAACAGCGCCCCGAGGAAATCTATGCCACGTTCCGCGTCGCCGACCGCGCGCCGGAACTGTGGGACGCGACGACGGGCGCGATCACGAAGCCCGGCGTGTTTGAGGTCGCCGGCGGGCGTACGACGCTGCCGCTGCGGCTGGCGCCGAATGGCTCCGTCTTTGTCGTGTTCCGCGGCGCATTGCCGTCGCGCTACGTCGCGGCCGTGGAGCCCGAGCAAGCCCCGGTGAAGCGCATCGCACCGCCGGTTCCGACCGGCGTGGATACGGCGCAGGGCACGTTCACCCTCAGCGTGTGGACCAAGCCCGATGACGACATCGTGCTGCCCGCCACGCGCAAGGAAGCGATTGCGCTGCGCGGCGTGAACTGGGCGGTCTTTGCCGAGCCTGGCCATGCGAAATATGGCGAGGGCCACGCAGGCGCCGGCTTGAGCGTCGGCCGCAACGGTGTCTGCGCCATGGAACACTCGGCGCGCTACGCGCCGGCGGTCATCACGTACGCCGCCGAGCTCAAGGGATGGACGCATCTGGCGCTGGTCTATACCGCCAACGTGCCGCGGCTCTACGTGAACGGCGCCGAGGTTGGCAAGGGCGTCAAGGGGCCCTTCGTGGTCCACGCCTCGCAGGGCAACGGCGGGGCCGCATTCCGCGGTACGCGCGCGCCGGTCCAGCTCTTCGACCGCGCGCTCAGCGCGCAGGAAGTCACCGCGCTCGCCTCGCATCCGCCCGGTGCGCAGACCGTCGCGCCGTCGCTGGAGATCGAGCGCAACGCCGACGGCAGGTTGCTGGCGCAGTGGCAGGAGCCCGGCGCCTTCAACGTGCGCTTCAACGATGGCACACGCGCCGCGCTCAAGGCCCCGAAGCTGCCGGAGCCGCAGGTGGTGGGCGGCCCGTGGGACGTGTCCTTCCCGCCGCACCTCGGCGCGCCGGCCTCGGCCAAGCTCGACAAGCTTATCTCGCTGTCGCAGCACGCCGAACCGGGCATCAAGTTTTTCTCGGGCACCGCGACGTATCGCACGAGCTTCACCCATCAACCATCCGCCCTTAACCATTTCTTCCTGGATCTCGGAGAGGTGGAGGTGATCGCCGCCGTGAAGCTCAACGGGCGTGACCTAGGCATCCACTGGAAGCCGCCGTTCCGCGTGGACGTCAGCGATGCGCTGAAGGCCGGCGCAAACGAACTGGAGATCAGCGTCACCACGCTCTGGCCAAACCGCATGATCGGCGACGCCACGCTGCCGGACGACATCGAATGGAAGAAGGGCGGACGGCGCGGCCAGTATCCCGCGCAGTGGCCCGACTGGCTCGTGAAAGGTACGCCGCGTCCCAGCGGCCGCATCGCCTTCTGCACGCGGCGAGCGGTCTACGACAAGGATGATGCGCTGCTCCCGTCCGGCCTGATCGGTCCCGTGACGCTGCGGGCGATGGAACAGACGGAAGTGAAATGAAACTCCCTCTGTCATGTTCAACTCCTGTGGGCGGGAGCTCCAGCTCCCGCGCGCTTGCGCTGCATGAGTCAAACTCAACGAGCACCATGGCGCCGTGTGTTTTCGGGAAACTAGCTGGGAGGGGCGGTGTCCCACCGCCCAACAGCAGCAACCCAGCGACGACCGCCCAGCAGGCAGCGCGAGCAAAGCCGAGGCGTGGCGGTTGTCCTGCGGCGGCAGGAATGCCGCCGCTCCCAGCTAGCCGGACCAGAACGTTTTCACATCCTTGGAGTAATGCACCGCAAAATTTCAAAAGATTGAAAAAAGTTATGCAAACCTGTCCAATGCTTGGAAAAACAGCTAGTTTGCTGTTCCAAACATTGGAAAACGTGGGAGACAAAAGATGAAACGATTGCTGCTTTTCGGAATGGTGCTGATGGCGGGCGTCGTGGCGCGCGGACAGGGTCCGCACAAGGCGCCGCTCTGCGAAGGCACCATCAAGGCGACGGTGGCGGTGGACAGCGGCTTGTTCGCCGGGCAGATGAGGGTGGTCGAGGAGCGCCGGGCGGGCTGGCTCGCGAAGGCCGAGGCCGTCAAGCCCCAGCTGATCCACACGGCGAAGCAGCCGGTGGCGCTGGTCAAGGTGGAAAAAGATGCGACGGGCTTCCAGGGTTGGAAGACGGTGAACGTCGGCAAACCCGGATCCATCTGCAACAAGCCGCTGAAGCCGGGCGCCAGTTTCATCCTGGACTTCGGCGAGCACCTGACTGGGCAGTTCGTGTTTTCGCTGCGCGCTTTCGAGATCCCCGTGGACGCGCCGGTCCGGCTCGGACTGATTTTCGGCGAGGTGCCGGCGGAAGTGATCGAGCCGTTCGATCCCTACACGGGCGGCCTGACGCGCTCGTGGCTGCAGGACGAGGTGTTCAACTTCGACGACGTACCGCAGACTGTGACCTTGCCGCGCCGCTATGCGTTCCGCTATGTGAAGGTGACGGTCCTTTCGTGCAGCAAGCACGGTAAGTTCGGTTTCTCGGACCTGCACGCCGAGGCGGTCAGCTCCGCCGACGAGAGCAAGCTGCTGCCGTTCACGCCGCGCAACGCGGGCGAGGCGGCGCTGGACCGCGTCGCGCGCAACACGCTGCGCGACTGCATGCAAACCGTGTTCGAGGACGGCCCGAAGCGCGACCGCCGGCTCTGGCTCGGCGACCTGCGCCTGCAGGCGCTCGCAAATTATGCGACCTACCGGAATTACGACCTCGTGAAGCGCTCCCTCTACATTCTCGCCGGCACGGCCTCGCCGGAAGGGCTCGTCGGCACCTGCTCCTTCGAGCGGCCGCAGCCGACGCGCGGCGGCAACAGCATCCTCGACTACACCGCGCTCTTCGCGCCGACCGTGCTGGAATATCTCGAGGCCAGCGGCGACCGCGCCACGGCGGAAGATTTGTGGCCGCTGGTGCTCAAGCAGCTCGACTTCACGCTCGAGCCCGTCAGCCGGGACGGCCTGCTCGTGCAGCCGACGAACTGGTGGTGCTTCATTGACTGGCATCGCACGCTCGACAAGCAGGCACCGGAGCACGCGATCGTTCTGTTTGGCTTGAAGGCGACGTTGATGCTGGCGGAAAAGCTCGGCAAGGAAAAGGAAGTCGCCTTCATTCCGGCTACCGTCGCGAAGATGGAGGCAGCGGCACGGAAAAATCTTTGGGACGAAACGCTCGGCCTGTTCGTCAGCGGCCCGAAGCGCGAGGTCTCGTGGGCGTCGCAGGCGTGGATGGTGCTTGCGGGCGTGCCGTCGCCGGAGCAGGCGAAGCGCGCGATGTCCGGGGTGATCCAAAGTTCGGCTGCGGAGAAGCCCGTCACGCCCTATATGCACCACTACGTGGTCGAGGCGCTGCTCGCGGCAGGGATGCGCGAGGAGGCCACACAACACATGGAGTCCTACTGGGGCGAGATGGTGAAGAAGGGCGCCGACACCTTCTGGGAGGTCTACGTGTCCGGCGACGATTTCCTCTCGCCATACAAGAGCCACCTGATGAACAGCTATTGCCACGCCTGGAGCTGCACGCCCACCTATCTGCTGCGGCGCGAGCAGCAGCAAAAGCCGGTGGCCAAGTAAGCGGGAGCCATATGAAGAAAGCCCTATGGATTTTGTTCGTCGCAGCACTGCAAGCGTGCGCGCAGGAAGCGCCGCCGCAGCTCGCGGTGAATGTGTCCGTCCGCGAGTGCGGCGCGAAGGGCGATGGCGTCGCCGATGACAGCGCGGCGTTCCAGCAGGCTTTCGATCAGGCGGCGCCCGCCGCGCATGCCACGATACGGATTCCCGCGGGCGCCTACCGGCTCGCGCGGCGGGTCGAAATGAAATTCGCCGGGGCGGTCGGCAACGGGCTCGCGATCGTCGGCGAAGGCCAAGGCGTGAGCGTCATCCGCTGCGCCAGCACCAACGGCGCGCTCAAGGTGCGCAGCGAGCTGTGCCAGACGCAGGTGACGATCCGCGACCTGACGCTGCTGGCGGACCTCCCCGACGCGGGCACGGCGCTGGAGGTCTCGTCTTCGGCGCGCGGCGTGCGCAACTACCGCACGCTGACGGTGCTGAACGTGGACATGCGCGGCGCGGGGCTGCCAACGCACAACTTCTTCAGCCGTGGCCTGTGCGCTCTGGCGCAGTGGCGTCCGCTTTTCCAAAATGTTGTTTTCGCCGGCCTCCTCGATCCCGCGCTCAAGGAAAGCGACCTGGCCAACGACGCGTTGCGCTTCAAGCCCGAATACGGGATTTGCGCCGACTGGTCCTATGCGCCGAGCTTCCAGCACTGCTACGCGTGGTCGTGCCACACCGGCTACCGCGTCGTCTCGCGCGACCTCAAGCCGGAAGGCCCGGAGGACGGCGCGTTCTACCGCTGCACGGCGGTCGGCACGCGCATCGGCATCGACGTGGATACGCCCGGCATCGAGCCGCAGTTGGTGATCGACGCCTGCCACCTCAACTGCCGCGAGGCCGGCGTCCGCCTGCACAACCGCAAATTCTTCAATATCGTGAACTGCCTGTTCTACGCACAGACCGAGGACCGTTGCGACTACACCGACATTGCGCTCCGGAATTGCTGGGCAGGCTTGATCAGCGGCAATACGTTCCATTCACCGCAGCCGGGCAACGTGAAGCCGGAACCTGCGTCGCGGCGCACGTGTATCGCCATCGACAAGGAGTCACGCCACATCCTCGTCAACGGCAACATCTTCAACGGCAAGGGCGCTGCGCTGCGCTGCGAAGAAGGCGCGAAGGACATCAAACAGGTGAACAACCAGGTCATCAATCCTTTCGTGGTCATGCCGCGCGGCGAGGCGGTGGCGGGCGCGGGAAAATGACGTGATGAAAAGCCTCCGCTTCATCCTGGCTTTGCTGGCGCTGCTGATGGGCGCGCGCGCCGCAACCACCCACGCCGCGTACCGGGTACAGCACAGCCACGATGCAGCCTGCGATGCCTGCGCTCCGCGGTGGAGTCAGGCGTCCCGCCCGGGGGTTGAGGCGCTGGGGTTGGCTGAAAAATTTTCGTCTGTCACAGGCGGCGGGACGCCGCCTGCACCGGCACTCGGGACGCGTGCCTCCAGAGTCTGCAGGTGGGGCTTTTCTCGTTTGATGGCTGGGTGGGTTCGCGGGGCTGGAAGCCCCGCCCACAAAGAAAGGCATGGTTTGCGGTGGGGTTGCTGTGCGTGACCCGGCTGGCCAGGAGGGGCGGCGGCCCGCCGCCCTCGTGGAGAGCTCATGCCGGAACGTTGCACACCATGCGTGCGGTATAAGCATGTGAAAGGGAAAATATGAAGCCGAATACACGTCGTGATTTCCTCAAGCTGGCCACGTTCGGTGCGGCGGCGCTGGTGGGGCGCAATCTGGCGCCCGCCGCGCCGGCAGCGAAGCCGCTGAACGTGCTGCTGCTGGTGTCGGACGACTGCCGCGCCGTGCAGGGCTGCTATGGCGAGCCGACGCTGACGCCGCGCATTGACCAGCTTGCCCGGCGCGGCCTGCGTTTCGACCGCGCCTATTGCCAATATCCCCTGTGCAATCCCAGCCGCTCGTCGTTCCTGACGGGGCTGCGCCCGGACACCAGCGGCGTTTCCAACAACCAGACGCGGTTCCGCGACGTGCGCCCGCAGACCGTATCGCTGCCGGAGCTGTTCAAGAAGAACGGCTATTTCGTGGCGCGCGTCGGCAAGCTTTATCACTACGGCGTGCCCAACCAAATCGGCACCGATGGTCTCGACGATCCGGTATCGTGGGAGCAGGTGGTCAATCCGCGCGGCCGCGATTGCGACGACGAGGACAAGATTTTCAGCATCATCACCGGCCAGCAGGCCACCGTCGCGGTCGGCGCGCGCAAGTATGGTGGCACCTTGAGCTGGCTCGCCGCGGATGGCGCCGACACCGAACAGACCGACGGCAAGATCGCCCAGGAGGCCCGCAAGCTGCTGCGCGAGCATAAGGAGAAGCCGTTTTTCCTGGCGGTGGGCTTCTTCCGCCCGCACACGCCCTATGTCTCGCCGAAGAAATATTTCAACCTTTATCCGCCGGAGAAACTCGCGTTGGCGCAGAACCCGGCCGGCGACCGCGAGGGCAAGCCGCCCGCCGCGCTCACGGTGACGCCGCCGCACTACGGCATGGACGAGGCGCAGCAGCGCACGGTGATGCAGGCCTACTACGCGTCGGTCAGTTTCATGGACACACAGTTCGGCCTCGTGCTCGACGAACTCGAACGGCAGGGCCTCGCGCAAAACACGGTGGTCGTGTTCCTCAGCGACCACGGCTATCACCTCGGCGAGCACGGTCAGTGGCAGAAGCTGACCGTGTTTGAGGAGGCCGCGCGCGTGCCGCTGATCATCGCCGCACCGGGGATGAAGACGGCCGGCAAGGCCACGTCGCGTCTGGCCGAGCTGGTGGATGTCTATCCGACGCTGGCCGACCTCTGCGGGCTGACGCCGCCGCCGGATCTCGAAGGCGTCAGCCTGCGTCCGCTGCTCGATGACCCGGAGCGCGCGTGGAAGAAGGGCGCGTTCACGCAGGTGGTCCACGGCCGCAAAGGCGGCCACGCGGACGGACAAAAGGGCCGGGCCACCACCCTGGGCCGCAGCGTGCGCACCGAGCGCTACCGTTACACCGAATGGAGCGAGGGGCGCGACGGCGTGGAACTCTATGACCACACCAGCGATCCGCACGAGTGGCACAACCTGGCCGACGATCCCAAGTCTGCCGCCGCGGTACAGGACTTGAAAACCCTGCTGCACGGCGGCTGGCGTGCCGCCCAGCCATAAGCGCACAGGGATGCCTGTGCAAACGCGTCGTGCTCAAGCGGGAGGCTTTAGGTGCCCACCCACGGAGGTGAAACGGGGCCGTGAGCAGCGGGCGACGGTGCGGGTGGATTTATTTTAACGCCACTGCGCTTTCTGTTTGCCAGCGGCGGGCGCGGCGCACTAGTCTGCCGCACGATGATGTGGCGGCAGCTCATGGTGTGCGGGGTGTGCGCAATGCTCGGCCTCGCGGCGCGGGGCGCGGGCACCAACGCGGTCAGCGACGATGACTTTCTCAACGAGCTTGAGCGCCGCTCGTTCCAGTTCTTCCTCAAGGAAACCGAGCTGACGACCGGCCTCGTGCCGGACCGCGCCGGTGCGGATGGCTCGTGGCGCGAGAACGTGGCCAGCGTGGCGGCGACCGGCTTCGGCCTGGCCGCCTTGTGCGTCGGTGCGGAGCGCGGCTGGATTGCGCGCACCGACGCCGTCGCGCGCGCCGTGACGACGCTGAAGTTCGCCCGCGACCGGCTGGCACAGGAGCACGGCTTTTTTTACCACTTCGTCAACCGCGAACTGGGCGACCGCGTCTGGGCCTGCGAGGTTTCGCCGATGGATACGGCGCTCTTCCTCTGCGGCGCACTGGCCGCGCGGCAATACTTCCACGACCCGGCGCTGGACCAGGTCGTCAACGCCGTCTATGCCCGCGTGGACTGGCGCTGGATGCTCGACGGCGGCGCGACGCTGCGGCTGGGCTGGCACCCGGAAAAGGGCTTCCTGCCCTACCGCTGGGACACCTATGCGGAACACATGGCGATGTATCTGCTGGGCCTCGGCGCGACGGAACACGCCCTGCCGGGGGAATGCTGGGACGCGTGGCGGCGCGGGCCCGTGGGGCATTACGCGGGCCTGACCTACCTGCAGTTCGCACCGCTGTTCGTCCACCAGTTCGCGCACGCCTTCGTGGATTTCCGCGACCGGCACGACGACTACGCGGACTACTGGCGCAACTCCGAGCTGGCGACGCGCGCGCAGCGACAGCTCTGTCTCGACCTGCGCCCGAAATTCCCGCACTACGGCCCGGACTGCTGGGGCATCACCGCGTCGGACAGCCCGACCGGCTACCGCGCCTGGGGTGGCCCGCCGCCGACGCCGGACCTGGATGGCACGGTCGTGCCCTGCGCGGCGGGCGGCGCGCTGCCGTTTGCGCCCGCGGAGTGTATCGCGGTGCTGCGGCACATCGCCGCCAACTATGGCGCGCGGGCTTGGAAGCCCTACGGCTTTGTGGATGCGTTCAACCCGCAGACCGGCTGGTATTCGCCGGATGTGCTCGGAATCGACGTCGGCATTTTATTGCTGATGGTGGAGAACCAGCGCAGCGGCCTGCTGTGGCGCGCGTTCATGAGCGCGCCGGAAGTCCAACGCGGGCTCCAGCGCGCGCACTTCCGCCGCACCACGCCGCAGCTCGCCGCGGCCTGGCCGAGCACGACGGCGATCCTGCCCGGCGGCCGCCTCGAGCGCGCGCCGACCCACGACCAGCCGCGCGTGGCCCGCGCCCGGCACCTGCCGCGGCTGGAGCAGGACTGGGAGTGGCATGCGCTGAGCGCCGCCACGGCCTGCGAGCGCGTGGGCGAGGTCGGCGAAAACTTCTCCGCGCGCTTCGGGTTCGCCTGGGATTCCGAGGCGCTCCTCTTCCGCTGCGAGGTGTTTGAAGCGGCGCCGACCAACTCCTGTCCCCCGGAAAAACTGGCCGAGCAGGACAGCATCGAGCTGTTTGTGGCGCCCGACAGCAGCGGGTTCGCAGCCGGCGCAACCAACGCCTTGCACCTGGGCTTTGCGCCCGGTGGCAAGGACAGCGGTTGGTTCGCTGGCCGCCGCGCCAAGGACGTCAGCGTGCAGACCCTGCCGACCGGCTACCGCATCAGCGCGGCGATCCCCTGGAACCTGCTCGGCGTGACGCCGAAGGCGGGTGTGGTCATCTCCTGTGCGCCGGTGGCGAACGACTTCGTACGCCCCGGCGAGCCGCCCGGCCGGCTGTTCTGGCGCTACCACAACCAGGGCCAGCGCACCGAACTGGGCACGCTCATCCTCGAAGGGCCGTGAGCTAAAGCGATTCAGGTCTTCTTCTTTTTGAACTCCGCGAACTCCGTGGCGTCGGTGAGGATCTGGCCGCCGCAGGACGGGCACTGCTTGTCGCCATAGGCAAAAGTCTTGCCGCACTTTTCGCAGGTCCAGCGCTGCTTCTGCCCGGCGAGCCACGGGGCGAGGCCCCGGTCGCGCACGGCGTTGAGATTTTTTTCGCGCAGACCGTACTTGGGCTTGTCGTTGAACAGCGGCGGGATCAGTGGGCAGGGATAGCTCGGGCATTCGCCGCACGACTGGATCTTCTTGAGTTTGGCGCATGTGCGGACGGCGCACTTGGGTGCGTAGGACGAGGGCTTCTTGGGGCTCCAGCAACCGAGGCATTTGATGTCGCTGTGCGTCCTGGCCTTGAGGCTGGTGATCAGCGCCGGACAGGCGCCGCAGTAGATGCCGCACGCCGCGACCAGTGAGGGTTGCGCGTCCGCAGCCGGCGCCGCCACGACCGCACCACGCACAACGAAGCACGGGCAGCACGCGCAGGCGGCGAAGGCACCGCCGGTGGTAAAAAATTGCCGGCGTGATAGGTTCGTTTTGTTCATATCCGGTTCCTTCCAGCCGCAACCAGCGGTTGCACACCGCGCTCCTAGCCCGTGCAGGCTCCGATTGCAATCGAAAATTATGCGCTGTTCAAGCTGATCAGCCGCGGCGCTTTCAGCCGCCTGCCGCGGCGGCGCAGGCTCAGTGCGGATGCTCGATCTCATCCTTGAGCTGGGTGACAAGTTCGGAGAAACGCGGGCGGTTTTCCGGCGCCGCGGCGATCAGGTTGGCATGCGCGGCGAGAATGCTGGCGGCGGAGGCGGCCAGGTCGGGCGTGGGGTCGAGCCGCTGCAGGGTGGGCGTGCTGGGCACGTCGGCCGTGGGCATGGCGAGCAGCGCCTGCAGGCCGAGGGTCGTGAGCGCATTGCGGTTCTGGGCGCTCAGCCGCAGCAGCTGGACCGAGCCGTTCAACGGCTTGAGGTGCAGCGCAAGGCCCGCCAATACACCCATGAAGGTGCTGTCGAGCGCGGTGCAACCCTCCAGATCCACCCGCAGCCGCCGGTAGCCGCGCTGGATGGCGGAGACGACGAAGGCCTTCAGCGTCGGACCGAGTTTGAAGTTGCCGCGGCCGGTGACGCGGACCCAGATCAGGCCGCCCTGCGTGGCGCCTTCGAGAAAATCCGATGGAACGGTGTTCATCGCGGCCTCCTTGGCTGTCTGTGTGTCGGCCTCACTCATTGGATTTGACGACCAGCATGGTGATGTCGTCGGCTTGCGGTTGTTGCTGCGCGAACGCGCTGACGGCGTCGTTGAGCGCGCTGACGATCTCGGCCGCGGGCCGGGCGCGCTGGGCGCGGACGACGTCAACGGCCCGGTCACGCCCGAACTCCTCGCCGGAGGGCGCGGCAGCTTCGATGACGCCATCGGTCAGCAGCAGCAGCAGCTGGCCGGGCTCAAGCGTGACCGTGACCGGGGCAGGCACGTTCTCGAGCGGAAACAGGCCGAGTGCGGGCAGCGTGGCTTTCAGCTCCGCCACGACCGCGCCGTCGCGGCCGAGCACGACGCCGGGCGGATGGCCGGCGTTGAGAAAAGAGAGCTGGCGTTGCGCGGGACAGAGCCGGCCGAAAAAGACGGTCAGGAAGCGGTCCCAGCCGATGTCTTCGCGCAACAGGTCGTTGGCATTCATGAGGATGGCACGAACATCGCTAAAACTGCGCGCAAGGCTGCGCAGGATGGCGCGCGCGTCGGCCATGATCAGCGCGGGGCCGAGTCCGTGGCCGGTGACGTCGCCGACGACGATGCCGATGCTGTTTTCCAGCATCGGGATGTAATCGAAGTAGTCGCCGCCGGTCGCGGCGGCGGGAAACGAGGCGCCGGCGATGTCAAAGCCGGGCAGGCTGGGCGCGGCGGCGGGAAACAGGCGCTGCTGGATTTCGCGGCCGATGCGCATCTCCTCGGCCTGCGCGGAGAGCGCCTGTTCGGCCTGCCGGCGCGCGCGGCGCTCGGCGGCGTCCTGCAACTCGCGTTTCACGGCCGGCACGAGCCGCGCGAGGTTGTCCTTGCTCAGATAGTCCTGTGCGCCCAGCAGCATCGCCTGCGCGGCGGCGGCCTCCGGCAGGCTGCCGGAGACGATGATGAAGGGCACGTCCGGCTGGCGCGCCTTGGCGATGCGGAGCGCGGCGGCGGAATCGAGCGTCGGCAGGCTGTGGTCACAGAGGATGACGTCCCACAGCGTCGTGCCCAGCGCGGCGGCGAGTTCCGCGGCGGTGCTGACAATGAGCGACTGGATGTCGAAGCCGCCACGCCGCAACTCATGCTCGGCGAGCTTCGCATCGCTCTCACTGTCTTCCACAATCAGGATGCGCAAGGGTTGTTGCATGGTTCAGCTCCCGCCGAGGGTGAAATAAAACGTGGCGCCCTGGTCCACGGCGCCTTCGGCCCAGACGGTGCCGCCGTGACGATGGATGATCCGCTGGACGGTGGCGAGGCCGATGCCGGTGCCGGCAAATTCCTTCTGCGAGTGCAGGCGCTGGAAGGGCGCGAACAGCTTGGCAGCGTAGGTCATGTCGAAGCCGGCGCCGTTGTCGCGGATGAAGAAGACCATCTGGCCCGCCGGGGCCTGCAGGCCCACCGTGATCTGCCCGGGCGTGCGGTCGCGCGTGAATTTCCAGGCGTTGCCCAGCAGGTTTTGCAGCGCGGCGCGCAGCAGGACGGGATCGCCATGCGCCGTGAGGCCGGGCGCGATCAGCACCTCGACCTGCCGCGCCGGATCGGCGGCGCGCAGCTCCTGTTCCAGCTCGCGGCACAGCGCGGAGAGGTCCACCGTCTCCAGGTGCATTTCATTCCGGCTGACGCGCGCCAGGTCGAGCAGCGCCTTGATCAGCCCGTTCATGCGCGCGGTCTCGGAACGGATCATGCGGAGATAGTCCTGTCCCTGCGCGTCGAGCTGCCCGCCGTATTCCTCCAGCAGCACGTGGCTCCACCCGTCGATGCCGTGCAGCGGCGAGCGCAGGTCGTGCGAGACGGAGTAGCTGAAGGCCTCGAGCTCCTTGTTCGTGGACTCGACCTGCTGGATGCGCCGCTTGAGCTCCGCGTTGAGCTGCACGATCTCGCGCTCCGCCCGCTCGCGCTCGGCGATGGTGGCACGCAGCTTCTCGTAGGTGCGCGCGTTGTGCACCGCGAGGCCGCAGACGTGGACGATCGTCAGCGCGAGATTGAGGTAATGCGTCTTGTACTGCGGGAACGCCACGTTCTCGATCTCCAGCACGCCGAGCGTCTCGCCGGCCTGCGCCAGGCGCAGCAGGAAGCCGTTGTCCGACTCGCTCCAGGCGTGGAGCTGGCTGTTGTCCGCCAGAAAACCTTTCAGCGCCGGGCTGATCGTCCAGCCGTCGGGATGGCACTGCAACTCGCCGGGCTGGTTGCCGTTGAACGGCACATACACGATATGCGCCGGCGCACAGAGCATCGTGAACAGGTCGCGGATCGCGGCGATGACCCGCGCCTCGTCCATGGTGCCGGGCAGCGTGCCCAGCAGATCGAGCACCATCGCGAAATCGGCGAGACGCCGTTGCAGATCCGGCGCGGCAGTGGTCCCTGGGGCGACGGCGTTCATGCCGCCCCCTCCTGTTGGATCCAGTCCAGCGGATAGCGGCCCCAGGTGTGAACCGCGTCGGCGATGACCAGCAGAATTTCGTCCGGCACCTGCCAGGGGATCTCGCCGTGGTTGTCGGACAGCACATAGCCGCCGCCCGGCCCGGCCTTGGCCAGGGCCGCCTTGACCTCCGCCACGGCCTGCACCGGCGTCCAATGCCGCATGGCGATGGCGTTGAGGTTGCCCATCACCGCCAGCTTGCCGCGGCACGCGACCTTGATCGCGGCGAGGTCTTCCAGCGCGCTCACGCCGACCGCGACCGTCCCGGTCTGCGCCACGTCGCCCAAAATCGGCAGGCAGTTGCCCGACGCGAAGTGCGTGGCCACGCCGCCGTGGATGCGCGCGATCGTGCGCTTGGCCACCTGCCAGCCGGTCTTCAGATACATCTCGCGGGTGACAATGGTGGTGGAGGAGGCGGGGTCGGCATAGGCGATGGCGGTGGCGCCCGCGGCGAGCTGCGCATTGGCCCACGCCACGCAAAACTCCTCGTTGACCGCCATCAGCCGTGCGAACAACTCCGGCCGCTCGCACAACAGTTGCAGATACAGGTCGAAGCCCAGCTGCATGATCGGCGCTGAGAAGGGCGAGATCACCACGCCCAGCAGCGGGATTGCGTCGCCGGCCCGCGCCTTCATCAAGCGGATCGCCTTGAGCGCCTCCTGCAGGCGCGGTGACTCCTCGACCTTCGGCGGCACCAGTTTCATGATCTCATCGAGATGGTTGACGAGCGGCGGACCGGCGTTCGGCGGACCATCGGTGCGGAAGAGCGTGGGGCTGCCCCAGGCTTCCATCTCCAACGCACCATAGAACGTCGGGTTGAGCGCATCGTGGCGGTACTTCGCGAACATCCGCCACTGGCCCTCGACGATATGTTCCGCCTTCGAGTAATACTCCTCGATCGAAAGACCCAGTTCGCGCGCGCCCTGCATGGTCACGGAGATGACGAACGGCACACGATCGGGTTCCTGATGGCCCATCGTCGTCATCAGGCGTTGCAGCGAGGTCATGGCTGGGCCCTCCCGTTTTCCGCGCTCTTCAGCAGGCCGCGGACTATCTCGATGGCCTCCAGGGCATTTTGGCCGCAGGCATCGGCGCCGACCTCGCGCCAGAGTTGCGGGTCGAAACGGAACGGCGCGCCACCGACCACGAGTTTTACCGGCAGCCCCGCCGCGCTGAGCTGCGCACGCAGCTCCTTGATCTTGAGCGCCGAGGGCAGCATCAAGGTCGAAATCAGCAGCACCTCGACGCCTTCCGCGCGAACGCGGTTGACCAGTTCGTCCACCGTCGCATGGCCCCAGTCCATAGGATCGAAGCCGCTCGCGCGCAAGGCGGACTTCACCAGGTTCTTCCCGAGGAAATGGAAATCTTCCAGCACCACAATGGCGAGTTTCGGGCGGTGGCTGCGGGCCGGACTGCCGGGCGGCAACAGCTTGTCCACCAGCGACTCACAGATGCGGCCGCTCATATAGACCTGCGACAAGGCCACCTCACCGCGCTCCCACTTGTCGCCGATGCGTTCCAGCGCGGGTGCGACGACCTCGTCAATCAGCTGCATCGGCAGAACGGCATGGCTCGCCGCCGTCAGCAGGCGCTCCGCCTCCAGCGGATCCACCGCCAACAAGGACTGCTCGAACTGCTCCACCAGATTTTGATGTCCAGCCATGGTCTTCCTTGCCTCGCGTTGGCTTTAACCTCAGCTAAAATAGCGCACTGCGCCCAAATGAAAAACACTTATTTTGACCGATCCCGCGATCGAACATTTCGCCGTCCAAGGGGTGCCCGGGAAGTACGCGCCGAAAATCACCGAGGCCTTGACGAAGCTCCTCGGGGAGTTTTACGCCGTGCATCCCCTCTACACCCTGCGGGCCACGGATACCCGGCATGCGGTCGCTAGGTTGTTATGGAAGGATGTGTCCGTCCGGGACAAAACCCTGGTGGTCACCCTGGGTTTGTAGTTTCGACCGGCCGCGACATCCGGCCTCCAGCACGCTCCACGCCCTGCGCCTCACTGCGCCGCGGGCGTAGTGACCCACTCCAGTCCCGCAAAGCCGTAGGGGGAGTGGAAATAAGCGTCCATCCACGCCTTCTGATCGGCGAAGGCATCGGGGCCGACCCACCAGTCGTTACCCGTCAGAAACTTCTTGTTGTGCAACGGGCCGAACGTGTTCTGCAGACTGCTGAGCACGACCAGTTCGATGGCGTTCGCACCGGGTTTGAGCGCGGCCGTCAGGTCGGCCTCCCACGGCGCCCAGTTGAGCTGCGCGACGTCGCGACCGTTGACGCGGACGAGGAAGGCGGTGCCCATCGGCCGGCTCACGCGCAGCCGCGCCCGTTCGCCCGCGGCAAAGGTCCGGCTGAAGCGGTAGGCGATGTTGCCCGAGTAGAAGTGATAGCCCTGCCCGGTCCAGTCGCCGGCCGCAAGCTGCCGGGGCTCGGCGGTGATGGCATAGGCGGTGTCGGCGAGCTTGTGCGTGGCGAAGTCGCCGATGACGAAAATGTCCTCGATCTCCACGCCGGGCTTGTAGGTGGTCGTCAGCTCCAGCGTGTTCCGGCCGCGCCGGACCAGCGCGCCGAGTTGCATCTTCCCGAACTGCCGGTCCCAATGCCAGCCGTCGCGTTGCGTGACGGCCTGGCCGTTGCATTTGATCTGGTAGTGCTCCGGCTTTTCGACGACGAGCCACGCCTGCGGGAGATCCAACTCGGACTCGAAGCTGAACTTCATCGCGACCAAAGCCGACTGCGTGGGCTTGATGCCCTTCCACTCCAGCGCCCACGGCTGCATGCCCACATAGGCGCCGAGGCCGGCGGCCTTGAACGCTTGGCCGCGCACGGTGCTGACCGGCTTCGGACCCTGCTCCGGCTCACCATTGATCTGGAAGCGGCAGGTGTCGAGCACGAGCGTACCCGGCTGCGTGCGCCGGAAGGCAAACGGGCCGGGAATGGCTTCAACCTTTTCCGCCAGCTGCGGCACCACCGGCACGCTGGCGCCGGCCTGCGCGGTGTCCACACACAGCGCGAGGCTGCCGACCGGCGGGAACTCGTGCGTCAGGTCCGCGGGTGCCACCGCGCCGGTGGCCAGGTCCCACGCCGCGACCGCGCCGCCCGCAAGTTCCGGCGCGAGCTGGAGCTGCGCGCGGTAGGTGTTGGTGCGGCTGGTGTTCGCGAAGAAGAAATAGTGCTGCGTGCCGTTCTGCTGGTGGCGATAGAGGATGTCGCCGATCTCGCGCCCCTCGGCGTCGGTGACCGCGACATCGTGCGGCAGGACGGCCGCGAGCACGGGGCCGATGGCGGCGGGCGCAGCTTCGAGCTGGCGCGCGTTCGGGTGCGCCAGCAGCGGTTGTGCCGCGCCGGGCTGTCCGCCGAGGAACAACACCGTGCCGCCGGCGGCGAGGAAGTCCGCAAGCAGCTTGAGGGTCGGCGCCTGCCAGACCAGCGCCGGAGGGACCACGACGGCGCGATAGCTGCCCTGCGGACCGATCTTCAGGCGCCCGCCCTCGACGCGGCCGTGGCGCTCCATCAGGATCTCATCGCCGATGTGGAAATCGCGGTGCAGCGCGAGCAACTCCGCCACATAGGTTTGGAAGGCCTTGCTGTAGACGTCGGCCCGGACATCGGCCTTGTCGCCGGGCGAGAGCTGCGCCCACACGCTGCCGAGGGTCGAAAGCAGCAGCACGTCCTGCCGCGGCTGGCCGCGCGTGATGAACCACGCGGCGCGGCCGAGGTACTCGTTGACCGGCGCCAGTTGCTCCCAGTAGGGCTGGTGATAGCTGAAGGTCGCCGGGTAGTCGCGCTTGCGGTCGCCGGCCATCTCGTAGAGCGTCAGGTGCGGCACGAGCAGGTTGACGCCGAGGACGAAGTGGTAATCCGCCATCCACTTGAGTTCCTCGAAGGTGACGCTGTGGCCGCTGACGCCGTAGATCTCCGAGAGCACGCGCGCCTTGCCGAACTGGTCGGCGACGCTCGAACATTGCTTCTTCGTCTGCGGGTCGCGGATGTTGCGGGCCAGGTGGTCAATGCCGGGGACGTGCATGTGCGGGTATTGCAGCATCACCGAGCCGCCGACGCGCGTCTGCGCGACGAGTGTGTCCTCGGCCAGGTAGTGGCCGGTGTAGAGCAAGCCCGACCGGGTGCACAGGTCGCCGTAGGGTTTGCTGAACGCGGCCTCAAACTGCTCCGCCAACGTGCGCCAGAAATCGTAGCGCACCTGCTCATGGCCGGGCAGCTGCCGCACGAGGCACGGCAGCTTGTCGACCAGATCGTAGCCGCGCCGCTGCTTGAAGATCTCCGGCAGTTTCCGCGACCACGGGAAGCTCGTGCCGCCCTTGCCGCGGCCGGCCATGAAGTTCGGCTCATCGGTGAAGATACCGGGCATCGCCGGGCCGTAATCCTTCTTGAAGCGTTGGTCGTAGCCCTCCGTGATCGTCAGCTTGAGGAAATGCGCGACCGCCTCCGGGTTGAGCGTGTCGAGGTAGGCCTCACCGTTGTACCAGTTGCTCTTCTCGTAGGGCTGCGCAAAGAACTGCAGCACCTCGCCGGCGGCCTTGTCGGCCGCGCCCGCAAGCCGGCGGACGCTGTTGGACTGCACGTCGAACGTCGCGAGCACGTCGGCGTTGGTGGCCAGCGCCGCCGCCTGCGGGCCGCGCGCGCGCCGCACGCCCATACCCATGCCGATGTATTCCTGGTGGTCGAAGATCGCCAGCCCCCCGGCGAAGCCGCTCGGCCACTTGTCCTCGTCGTAGAGCCACGACTGCACGCCCTGCTTGCGGCCCTCGTCGAGGCAGACCTGCACCTTGTGGAACCACTCGTCGCCGAGGTAGCGCGTGACGAGGCCGACGCGGGGGTGCATCAGGTAGCCGCCGTAGCCGCGGTCCTTGAAGTCCACGATCTGCCGCCGCATCTCGGCATCGTCGAGCGCGGCGTTCCACGACCAGAACGGCATCGGCCGGAATTCCGCCGGCGGGTTGACGAACTCCGCCGGGACCGCCGCCGAAAGCTTGATGCCACCCGCCGCCGCCAACGCCACCCAACCGCATACCATCCATTTCACGCGCATGCTGTGCTCCCCGTTTGCTTGTCACTTGAGGTGAGGTATAGCGCAACAGGTCGCCGCCCCGCAACGGATTTCAAATTTGAAAATGGCACGTTGACTTTAGCGCCGGAAATCGGTAGCAAAGCTGACCTATAGAATTTAACCCTATTGTTGCATTCCAGAGGCTGGCGGCTCCTGCCGACGGCGAAATAACGTGATACCCATACGAATATGAACACTGCACCCCAGCGAAAATCTTGCACCCCCGTTCTCTGCGCGTGGCTGCTCCTGCTGCTGACCTTGGCCCCGGCCACCGGTGCGGCCCCGGCCGTCACCCTCAAGGATAAAGACTGCCTGGATTGCCACTCGGACAAGGATCTGAAAGGCACCAACACCCATGGCAAGGTGGTCTCGATGTTCATCGATGCGGCCCGCCAGAAGGCGTCCGCCCACGGCGACCAGACCTGCGTAGACTGCCATGCCGACATCAAGGACCTGCCGCATGCGGACCAACTGAAGCCGGTGAATTGCGGCCTGTGCCACGCGGACGCGGCGAAGGTGCACCTGGCCAGCGTCCACGGGCGGGCGTCAACCAACAGCGCCACCCCGGCGGCGGCGTGCCTGGACTGTCACGGCCTGGCGCATGGCATCGTGGCCTTGGCCAAGACCAATGCGCCGACGTTCCGGGCGAACATCCCGCGGCTTTGTTCCACCTGCCACGCCAACCAACAGGCCATGGCAAAATTCAAGCGGCCGCAAAGCTCGTCGATGACGACGTACGAGCTGAGCGTCCACGGGCTGGCCTGGGCGCGGGGCGCCACCAACAACCCCGCCGTCTGTACCGACTGCCACGGCACGCATAACGTGCTGGAGACCGGCAACCCGGCGGCCAAACTCTTCTGGCAAAACATCCCGGCGACGTGCGGCAAGTGCCATGGCGACATCAGCAAGACGTTTGACCGGAGCATCCATGGCCTGGCCGTGAAGAAGAACCGTCGCGACGCGCCGATCTGTACCGACTGCCATAGTGAACATAAGATCGATGCCGTGAAGCTGGCGGCGTCACGCGTGTCCGCGGCGCACATCCAGGAGACGTGCGGCCAGTGCCACAAAGCCGAGCGGATCTCGTCGCGGTATGGCTTCCAGACGAACGTGTTCGCCAGCTACGTGCAAAGCTACCACGGCCTGGCCTCCGATATCGGCGGCGTGGCGGCGGCGAACTGCGCGTCGTGCCATGGCTTCCACGACATCCTGCCTTCGTCGGACCCGGCCTCGTCGGTGAACACGGCCAACCTGCCCAAGACGTGCGGCAAGTGCCATCCCGGCATAGGCGAGCGCGTGGCCTCGGGCGAATTGAAGATGCATCAGCCCCCGGGCACGGGCAAGGATCCCCAGTCTTTCGCGGTCATGCTGGTCACGCGCATTTATCTCGCCCTGATCGTCCTCATCATCGGGGGCATGGTGGGATACAACCTGCTGGATTGGGTCGCGAAGGTGCGCGAACACGTCCGCGCTGCGCGCGCCCGGCCCGGTGCAATCCGGCTCACCCGGCTGATGCGGGCCCAGCACCTCTGCCTGGTCATCACCTTCGTCCTGCTGGCCTACACCGGTTTTGTCCATAAGTATCCCGAAGCATGGTGGAGCTGGCCGCTGCGCGTGCTGCCCGACGGCAGCTATGTGCGCGGCATGATCCATCGCATCGCCGGCTGGGCTTTCACCGGCCTGTTCGGCGTGCATCTCGTGCTGCTGTTCGCCACGGCACGCGGCCGCGAATATCTGGTCCACCTCGGCCTCCGCGGTCACGACATCGGCGATGCCTGGCACGGCTTCCTCTGCTATCTCCGGCTGCGCGTGCCGCACCATCCGCAGCGGTTCTTTAATTTTGCGGAGAAGGCCGAATATTGGGCGTTGATCTGGGGCTCGTTCGTGATGGTCATCACCGGAATCATGCTGATCTTCTCCACGGCGGTCCTGCATTTTCTGCCCAAGGTCTGGCTCGATCTCGCCCAGGTCATCCACCTCTACGAGGCCATCCTGGCCACGCTGGCCATTGTGGTCTGGCATTTCTACTGGGTCATTTTCGACCCGCACGAATACCCGATGAACACCACGTGGCTGCTCGGCCACAAGGGCAGCAAGCCGGAGCAACACGAAACCGACGACGGCGGAAAGCGGGACACCTAAGCCGGCCGGGCCCGCGGAGCTAACAGGCCGATTTAACGTCTGGAAAAGGATTGTGTCCGGCGCGGTGCGGGCTAAGCTGCCGGCAGGTTTAAAACGCGACAGGAGACGATATGAGCCAGACTTCGCGGCGGGATTTCTTGCGGGCGGCAGCGCTGGGCGCGGCGGCCTTGGCGTGCCCCTCTTGGGCGCAGGCGGCGGCGAAAAAAGACCGCCCCTTCGACAAAGCTGGTTCGACGGCGCTCACCACGGGTCAGGGCAGGCCCAACATCTTGTTCATCATGTCCGATGACCACGCGGCTCAGGCGATCAGCGCCTACAATGACAAGTTGATCCAGACGCCGCACCTGGACCGGCTGGCCAAGGAGGGCCTGCGCTGCGACCGCGTCTATTGCACCAACTCCATCTGCACGCCGAGCCGCGCGGCGATCCTGACCGGGCAGTACAGCCACGTCAACGGCGTGCCGGTCTTCAACGCGCTCGATCCGGCGCGGCCGACGGTGGCCAAGTACCTGCAGGCCGCCGGCTACCACACCTTCATGATCGGCAAGTGGCATCTCGGCAGCGACCCGGCGGGCTTCGACGACTGGGAGATCCTCCCCGGCCAGGGCATCTACCACGACCCGGTCTTCTACACGGCGGCCGGCCAGAAAACGTATCCGGGCTACGTCACGGAGATCACCACCGACCTCGCGCTCCAGCGGCTGGAGCGGCGGCCGAAAGACAAGCCGTTCTTCGCCATGGTTCACCACAAGGCGCCGCACCGGCCGTGGGAACCGAACGCGCGGCTAGCCGCGCTCTGGCGCGCGCGCACCATCCCGGAGCCGGCGACGCTGTGGGACGACTATGCGACGCGCACCGACGCCATCCGCGCATGCCAGCAGAAGGTGTTCGACGACCTGACGCGGCGCGACCTCAAGCTCGAGCCACCCGCCGTCCTCAAAGGCCCGCCACGGAACCAGTGGCTCAACCACAAGCCGCTGGAGGTCGAGATCGAAGTGGGCGGCCAAAAGAGGACCCTGACCGGCCTTGAGCTGAAGAGGTGGAAATATCAGCGCTACTTGCAGGACTACCTCGCCTGCTGCGCCTCGGTGGATGAAAGCGTCGGGAAGATCCTCGACTGGCTCGATAAAAACGGACTGGGCGAGAACACCCTGGTCATCTACACCAGCGACCAGGGCTTCTTCCTCGGCGAGCACGGGCTCTACGACAAGCGGTTCATGTACGAGGAGTCGGACCGCATGCCGTTCATGGTCCGCTGGCCGCGCGGCATCAAGCCCGGCACCACCAGCAGCGCGCTCGCCATCAACTGCGATTTCGCGCCGACGTTCCTCGACCTCGCCGGCGAGAAGATCCCCGCCGACATGCAGGGGCGCAGCCTTGTCCCCCTGTTCGGCGGCAGCAAGCCCGACGGCTGGCGCAACAGCTTTTACTACCGCTACTATCACGATCCCGGCGACCACAACACCGCCGCGCATTACGGCCTGCGCACCGAGACGCACAAGCTGATCTACTTCTGGCGGCGCAACCAATGGGAATGTTACGACCTGATCAAGGACCCGCAGGAGTTGCAGAACATCGCCGACGCGCCCTCCGAGCAGGCGACCGTCGCCCGGCTCAAGGCCGAACTCCAGCGGCTCAAGCAAGAAGTCGGCGACACGGCTGACCGGTTCGCCAACAGCGAGGACCAGCCCAAAGAATCCTCCTACGTGGAACTGAAGAACCGCAAGCGCGCCGGCAAATAAAGCGGCCGGAGATCGGTCAATCGGCGCACCAGCACTCGACGTGCGGCGCGCGCACGGTGGCCGCGCCGGCGGGGATCGTCAACGGGGCGGTGGTCAGCCGCTCGATCATCGGTTGTTTCTCCGCGCCGGCCGTGACAATGATCAAGCGGGCGAATTTCGCCAGCAATTCCGCCGAGAGCGAGATGCGCTGCGGGCCGTCCGGGCGCGTCACCGCAAGCGTCAGGACACCGCGGCTGCGTTCCACATCATCCAGTGTGAAGAGCGAGGCCGTGTGTCCATCGGCGCCGAGGCCGAGGATGCCGAGCGGCAGCGTGCCGCCGCGCGTGAGGAAAGCGGCCAGCTGGGCATTCCAGTCGCGCACGGCCGCGGCGGCCGGCAGCTCCGGATGCGGGAAGAGGGTGCGCTCCGGCGGCACCTGCAGCGCCCGTACGAGCCCGGCAAGCTGGCCCGCGTTGCTCTCCGGCGAGGTCACCGGCACCAGGCGCTCGTCGCTCAGGCACAGATGGAGCTGGGCGTCCGCCGCCCGCCCGCGTGCGGCGAGCTGCGCGTAGGCGGCCAGCGGCGTGCGGCCGCCGGCGAGCATGACGAGGCGTGGCGCGGTGGAGCTGCGCGCAAATTCCGCCGCCAGCAGCTCGACCAGCGCGCTTGTGAGGTTTTCCACCGACGAATAGCGTTGAAGGTGCATGCTTTCCTTTGGCGGCCGGCGGCCGGGCGCCAAGATACCCGCCACCCACCGCCTGTCCACTTTTTTTCCGGGCGGCGGCAGGTCACGACCCGCCCTTCATCGCATAGTTGTACAACTGTGCGATGAAGGGCGGGCGGGGGAAATCCGGGCCACGGCGGCCTGCCGCATCCATGAAAAAACCGGTCCGGGGTGCGCGCCTACCGTGGAAGTGCTTGCGGCGGGCGGGCCAAACCGTTAGATATCCCGCCCATGCAACCGGACTTCCAACTGGTGGATACGCACGTCCACTTCGACGTCTTCCATGGCGCGGGCGAAGTCGAGGCCGTGCTGGCCCGCGCCCGGGCGGCGGGCGTACGGCGGTTCGTCGCCATGGGCGGCGCGCCGGAGGGCAACACGCTCGCGGCGGACTGCGCCGGGAAATACCCCGGCGAAATCTTCTTCGCCGCCGGCTTCGACCGCTATCTGGCGACCGAACCGCGCGAGCCGGCCGGGCTGGCCACCCTCCTCGACCGGCCCGGCGCGGTCGCCGTCGGCGAAATCGGCCTGGACTATCACTACAGCCCGGAGACGCGCGACGCGCAGCGCGCGCTGTTTGCGGAAATGCTGGCGCTGGCGCGCACGCGCCGCCTGCCGGTGGTCGTCCACAGCCGCGAGGCCGAGGACGACACGATCGCGATGCTCCAGGAGCACGCGGCGGCGTGGCCCGGCGAGCCGGGCCGGCTGGGCGTGCTGCACTGCTTCACCGGCGGCCCGGAGTTCGCGCGCCGGGTGGTCGACGTCGGCCTGTACGTCAGCTTCAGCGGGATCACCAGTTTCCGCAATGCCGACAGCATCCGCGCGGCGGCCCTGCTCGTGCCGGCCGACCGGCTGCTGGTGGAGACCGACTCGCCCTATCTCGCGCCCATCCCGCACCGCGGCGAGCGCAACGAGCCGGCCTTTGTCGTGGACGTCGCCCGCGCGCTGGCGGCGGCGCGCGGCGCAGCCTTGGAAGAGATCGCGCGGCAGACTACAATGAACGCCGAACTTTTGTTCAACATCAGGGGAGCAACATCATGAAGACCGGTGGCAAGCAATACGCGGTGGGTGTCGACTTCGGCGGGACGAGCGTGAAACTGGCGCTGGTCAGCGCGCAGGGCAAGATCGTCGCACGCGAGAAATTTGTGACGGCCGACGCGGCGGGCCAAACCGCCTGGCTGGGCGCGGTGGCGGCGGCCATCGACCGGATGCTGGCGGTGGCCAAGCTGAAGAAGTCGGCCTTGGCGGGCGTCGGCGTGGGCGTGCCGGGCTTCGTGGATTTCGAGAAGGGCTTCATCCACGACCTGACCAACGTGCCCGGCTGGACGGCGGTCAGGCTGGTCGCCAAGATGCAGAAGAAGCTGGGCCTGCCGGCCTATGTGGACAACGACGCGAACATGATGGCCCTGGGCGAGATCGCCTACGGCGGCGGCAAGAACCTGCAGACCGCGGTGTTCATCACCCTGGGTACGGGCGTCGGCGGCGGCATCGTGCTCGACGGCAAGGTCTACCGCGGCGCTTTTTCCATGGCGGGCGAACTGGGCCACATCTCGATCGAGCGCAACGGCCTGGCCTCGCCGCAGGGCCGCGGCGGGCTGGAGCAGTACATCGGCAACCGGCGCATCGTCGAGCACGCGGTCCAGCTGCTGAAGGCCGGGCGGACCTCGAAGGTCGAGGCGCTGTGCGGCGGCGACCTGGACAAGATCACGCCGGAGCTGCTGGCCATCGCGGCCCACGATGGCGATACCTTCTCGCGGGAGATTTTCGATTACGTGGCGGATTGCCTGGCGACCGCGCTGGCCTCGGTGACCTACCTGCTGCAGCCGCAGGCTTTCATCATCGGCGGCGGCGTCGCGGCCAGCGGAAAAATCCTCTTCGATCCGCTCCGGAAACACCTGGCCGCGCGGCTCAGCCCGCACTTCGCCAAGCGGATCAAGGTGTTGCCGGCCAAGCTCGGCAACGATGCCGGCGCCGTCGGCTGCGCCGCGCTGGCGCTGATGTCGCAATGAAGCCAGGCCGCCAGATCGGCCTCGCGCTGGGCGGCGGCGCGGCGCGCGGCTGGGCGCATATCGGCGTGCTGCGCGCGCTGGAGGAGCTGGACATCCCGGTGGCCGCGATCGCCGGCACGAGCATGGGCGCCCTGGTCGGCGCCTTCGCGGCAAACGGGCAGGTCGAAACCATCGAACTGGTGGCGCTGGGTCTGGCCGCGCGCGACGTGGCCCGCAATTTTCTGGATATCACCCTGCCGCGGTCCGGCCTGGTCGAGGGCCGCAAGATCACCCGCCTGATCGAGGAACACCTCGCGGTCCGGCGCTTCGACCAGCTGCAGCTGCCGTTCCGCGCCGTGGCCACCGACCTGCTGACGGGCGCGGAAGTCATCCTCGCGGACGGCGACGTGGTCGAGGCGATCCGCGCCAGCATCGCCATCCCCGGCATCTTCACGCCGGTGCCGCGCGACGGCGCGCTGCTCGTCGATGGCGGCCTCGTCAATCCGGTGCCGGTCAGCGTCGCGCGCACGCTCGGCGTGGACGCGGTGATCGCGGTGGACCTGAATTGTTTCGCCGGTCCCGCCGCGCATGGCAACCTGTGGTCCGAATCATTACAACAGCGCCTGAAAAAGTCGGCCGCATCCCGTTGGGTACCGGTGAAGCGCTGGCTGGAGGAAGCGGCGCAGCCCAATATTTTCGACGTGATGGGCCATTCGATCCGCATCATCGAGCAGCAGATCGCCGCGGTCCGGCTGCGCACCGAACCGGCGGACGTGCTGATCCGCCCCGACGTGGGCGCGGTGGGCATCATGGAATTTCACCGCGCCGCGGCCGCCATCGAAGCCGGGTACGCCGCCACGCTGCAGCAGCGCGACGCGCTGCGCGCGCTCCTTGCGTGAATCGATTGTCCTCGTTCTGCCGGGAAAGCCCGCTTACGACGCACGACCACAAACGGGCGGAGTTGGGGGAGACGAACCTCAACCATCCGGCAGCAGTTTCGTGGCGACGGCCGCGCCGCCCAAACCTTGGATCAACACACGCTTGTTCCGGCCCGTCGCGCCTGCGAGCAGCTGGATGCGACCCGCATGGAGGTCCAGGGCACCGGCGAGAAAGCGGACCAGCTCCGTGTTCGCCTTGCCCTCGACCGGCGGCGCGGCGAGCCGGATCTTGAGCGCATCGCCGAGGAGGCCCTGCACGAGGCTCCGCGGCGCGCGCGGCACGACCCGCACGTTCACCACAACCCCTTCCTCCGTTTCGCGCCACCAGTTCATGTCCGGATGGTCGGGACTCCCGCCCGCCGCGTCAAGCCGCGAGTGGGGTGTTCCAAGACCTAGGAAAAGGTACGGATGGAATTGCTTAGGGCGCCTAAAAACCGCGTAGGTGGTGGGTTTGCTTGGGCGGAGCGGCGGCAGGAGTGCCGCCGCTCCAAGGGGAAGCCAGCCGCCCGCAGCCCGCCTTCCGACTAACTGCGGATTTTAGGAGCCTTGGAAAACCCCGGGGCCGCACGTATGCTGCGGCCCATGAAAAACCTTCTGTTGGGCGCGTGTGTCCTCGCGACGCCGCTGCTGGCGGCGGATTTGCCGGAACCGGTCGTGCCGGCGGGCCTGGGCGTCAATATCCACTTCACCAAGGGCCGCGAGCAGGACCTCGACCTGATCGCCGCGGGCGGCTTCAAGTTCATCCGCATGGATTTCTCCTGGGGCGGGACCGAGCGCAAGCAGGGCGAGTACGACTGGTCGGCCTATGACGAACTGACGGCGAACCTGGAGCAGCGCGGGCTGCGGGCGATCTACATCCTCGACTATTCCAACGGGCTCTACGAGAAAACGACGAGCACCACCAACAAGCACACGCATCACATCGAGAGCGCGCTCTGCTCGCCGCAGCAGCCGGCGAGCGTCGCCGCGTTCGCGCGCTGGGCAGGCGCGGCGGCGGCTCACTTCCGCGGCCATCGCATCGTCTGGGAAATCTGGAACGAGCCGAACATCAGCTTCTGGAAGCCGGCGCCGGATGCGCAGCAGTACACCGCGCTCGCGCTCGCCACCGTCCAGGCCGTGCGCGCCGCCGATCCGCAGGCAACCATCATCGCGCCCGGCTCCTCCGGCTTCCCGTGGCCGTTCTTCGAGACGCTCTTTGCCTCCGGCATCCTGAAGGACCTCGACGCCGTCAGCGTCCATCCCTACCGTGGCGCCCCGCCGGAGACCGCCGCCGCCGACTATCTGAAACTGCGCGCGCTGATCGCGCGCCACGCGCCGCCGGGGAAGAAAAACCTGCCGATCATCAGCGGCGAATGGGGCTATTCGACGCAGCACAAGGGCACGCCGCTGGCCCTGCAGGCCGCGTACCTGCCGCGCCAGCAGCTCGCGAACCTGCTCGCCGGCGTGCCGCTCTCGATCTGGTACGACTGGAAGAACGACGGCTCCGACACGAACTACAACGAGCACAATTTCGGCACCGTGACAACAAAGCTGCAGCCGAAGCCGAGCTACCTCGCGGCGCTGACGCTCGCCCGCGAACTCGCCGGGTACCGTGTCGCGTGCCGGCTCGAAACCGCCGACACGAACGACTGGGTACTGCTCTGCCTCAGGGCCGACGGCGCCCAAAAGCTCGCCTCCTGGACGCTCGCGCCGCCACATAGCACGCCGCTCACGCTGACGGAAAAACCCCTCACCCTGGAACTCGACGAGTCACCGAAGTATATCGGCATCACACCGCCCGATCCGCGGCTCGCACTCGCCGCGGCCTGGCAGGCTGCGCCGCAAAGCGCTACGCCGCTCAGCGTCGCCAGCGACGGCAGGGCCGTCATCCGCGTCCACGCGAGCAATCCGCTCGCCGCGCCGGTGGCGGCGCATTTCAGCGCGGCAGGGTTTGACTCCGGCACGGCGGAGCTGGCGCTCCAGCTGCCGGCGCACGGCCAGGCCGGCGGTGAATTGACCGGCACGTTCCAGCGGCGCGATCGCGAGACGCTGCCGGTCGTGGTGCGTGCGGCCTTCCAACTCCCGGCGGACACGGCCGCTGACGCCGCCGCCAAGCCGGTCATCCAGCGCGTGAATTTCCAGTGCGCCGATCCGCTGCATCTCGCGCTCATGCCGGCCGCAGGCGGACTGTGCGCGCTGATCGAGAACCCCGGGCTGACCGCGTTCAGCGGCCACCTGCAAGTCGGCGAGAACGGGGCCGCCGTGACGCTGGCGGCGGGCGCCAGACAGACGACCATCGCCCTGCCGAAAAGTGCCGCCACCAAGGCGGTTTTGACCGATGACCGGGGCCGGCTCGCGGCCGAACTGGAGCTGCCGCGCATGGTTACGCAGGACATTCCCGCCTTCCGCACCGCGCTCGACGGCGACAAGAACATCCCCGCCCAGGCCACCGTGACCAGCGTCGCCGCCCCGGGACCGGATGCGCCGTGCGACACCGCGTTCAAGCTTGCCTATGAATTTGCTCCCGGCTGGCGGTTTGTGCGCTGCGTGCCGGATGTGAAGCCGGCGGCGGCCATCGCGGGCCGGCCAGAAGCGTTCGGCCTCTGGATCTACGGCGATAAATCCGGAAACCGCCTGAACGCACGCATCCAGGATGCCAGCGGTCAGACCTTTCAAATCGGCGGCCCGGAACTGGACTGGACCGGCTGGCGTTGGATTACGTTCCCGGTCGGCGGGTTGAAGCGCGCCAGCCACTGGGGCGGCGCCAACGACGGCCAGGTACACGGCGCACTCCATTGGGACTGCCCGCTGCTGCTCGACAGCAACCATCGCACCAGCAGCAGCGCGATCTATTTCACCGGCCTGACGCTGCTCGACGCGAAATAATACCGGCGGCATCCCGGGATGAAATTTCCCCTGTGGGCGGGGCTTCCTGCCCCACGCCATGCGTTGGCTGCGCTGATTTCGCGGGGCTGGAAGCCCCGCCCACAAAGCGGAGCAGGCTCCTGGTTGCGGCTGCGCTGTGGCGGAATAGGTCAAAAGCCGGCCTTGGTCTACACCGGCCGGCCAACCTTGCCCGCCAACAGCTCTTTCCACCCCAGGCCGGGCGCACCTGGCAGTCAGGGCCGGGGTCTGAAAAATCCGCGCGGTGCTTTTCCACGGCCGGGAAAGTGCGTATAGTCCGCGCGTGTCCATCTCCGAGAAAATCCAGAAGCGGCTGCAGGAACTGCCGGACAAGCCGGGCGTCTACATCATGCGCGACCGGCGCGGCAAGATCATCTACGTGGGCAAGGCCTTGAGCCTGCGCGACCGCGTCCGCTCCTACTTCCGCCAGAGCACGCTGCGCAGCGCCGACCCGAAGACGCGCAGCCTCGTCAACACGGTCGACGACTTCGAGACATTGGTCTGCCGCACCGAGGCCGAGGCGACGCTGACCGAGGGCCGGCTGATCAAGGACTACCGCCCGCGCTTCAACGTACTGCTCAAGGACGACAAGCGCTTCCTGGTGCTGCGGGTCAACCGCCGCGAGGACCTGCCGCGCTTCGACGCCGTCCGCCTGCAGAAGGAGGATGGCGCGGACTACTTCGGGCCCTACGTCTCGAGCGCGGCGGCGTGGGCGGCGCTGGAGTTCATCGAGCGCCGTTTCGGGCTGCGGTCCTGCCGCCCCCCGCTGCCGGGGATGGAGGACCACAAGCACTGCCTCAAGGATGTCCTGCGCCATTGCAGCGCGCCATGCATCGGCAAGACGACCCCGGAGCTGTACCGCGGGCGGGTGGACGAGGCGTGCGCCTTTCTGCGCGGCGAGCGGCCGGAGATCCTCAAGGAGATCGAGGCCGCGATGCTCAAGGAGGCCGCCGCGCACAAGTTCGAGAAGGCCGCCGCCCTGCGCGATTCGCTCTTGCTGCTGCGCCGCGCCATCAAGGAACGCGCGCTCGGCACGCGGACCCTCTCGATGAAGGCCGAGGACGCCGCCGCGGGCGTGGCCGAGCTGCAACAGGTGCTCAGCCTGGCCGTGCCGCCGCGCGTCATCGAGGCCTACGACATCTCGAACATCGCCGGCACGCTCGCGGTCGGCAGCCTCGTCTGCGCCGTCGCCGGCATGCCGCACAAGCAGCGCTACCGCCGCTTCCGCATCCGCACCGTCGAGGGCAGCGACGATCCGGCCATGATGGCGGAGATGATCCGCCGCCGGTTCGCACGGCTGATCGCCGAACAGAGCGAGCGGCCGGATCTGGTCCTGGTGGACGGCGGCCTGACGCAGCTGCGCGCCGCGCGGCGCGAGCTCAACGGCCTCGGCCTGCGCGACCTGCCGGTGGCGGGCCTGGCCAAGAAGTTCGAGGAAATCTATTTCGAGGGCGAAGCCACCCGGCTCCTGCCCGAGCCGGTGCTCCGGCTGCCGGAAAATTCCCGCGCGCTGCACGTCCTCCAGCGCATCCGCGACGAGGCCCACCGCTTCGCGCTCGACTATCACCATGCGCTGCGCCGCCGCAAGATCATGGAATCGCAGCTCGACGACATCGAGGGCGTCGGCACCCGGCGGAAGGAAGACCTGCTCAAGCACTTCGGCTCGATCGCGCGCCTGCGCCGCGCCAGCATAGAGCAGATCGCCGCCGCGCCCGGCGTCGGCCCCGAGCTGGCGCAGACGATCCACCACCTTTTAAACGTGCAGGCCATCGCAGAAAGCACGCTGCAAGGAGACGAACATGCCGTTGATCCAGATTAAGACCAATGTGATGCTGCCGGAAAAGCAGCGTGAGGCGCGCCTGGCGCCGGTGAGCCGGTTGCTGGCAGAAATCACCGGAAAACCGGAAACCTATTGCATGGTGGTATATGAACACGCCGCGATGCTCTTTGCCGGCGATCCCGGCCCAGCGGCCTTTTTGGACGTGCGCGGCATCGGCGGGCTGACCCACGTGGTGAACGCCAAACTTTCCGCCGCGCTCGCGCTGGAACTGAAAAAGTCGCTGGGCGTGTCACCCGACCGGCTGTACATCACCTTCACCGAAGTCGCCGCCGGCAACTGGGGCTGGAACGGCAAGCTGTTCGGCTGACGCGCCTTGCGGCCCCCCCCAACCTCTTCAAGCCAGCCAAGGTCGCTTCCAAGAAACGCGCATCGGACGCCGCTCTAGCCGGGCTTACGCAGCAGAGTATCGCCAAGGAAGCCCAGGACGGGCGGGCCGAAGACCAAGAGGCCGATGACCACGGCACCGAGCGCGGCGAGCAGAACCGCGCCGGCGGCGACATCCTTGGCCTGGCCGACCAGCGGGTGGAAGTCCGGACAGGCCGCATCGGCCAGCAGTTCCAGCGCGGTATTCAACCCTTCCGCCATCCACACCGCCATGCACGCCAGCACGACGGCGCACCAGGCGCCGGGCGCGAGCCGGCACGCGCAGCCGGCCGCACACACGCATACGGTGGCGACCGCATGCAGCCACGCATTGTGCTGCGTCGCCAGCATGAGCCCGAGGCCGCGGCCGGCGCAGCGCAAACTGCGCAGGCGCCCGGAAAAGCTGAAGCTCCGGCTCACCCGCGCCCGCCCGCCGCAGCGGCTTTCCAAGGCAGGGAAACGGAGGACGCCGGTTTTCCCAAGGCGTGGAGCGACCGGCGGTTGCGTGCCCGGCTCCGGCCGCGCCCGGGGCGAGCCAGCCCTAAAAAGCCCGGCGGGGCGGGCGCGTCGGCCAGCAGGGCGAGGCCGCGCGTGGCGGCCGCTTGCAGGACGCCGAGCAGGGCAACGAAATGCGGCACGGTGGCGGTACGGCGGTGGACGTGTGGTTGCATGTGTTTTCTCCGGCCAAGCTCCTTGTTGATCATTAACAAAAAGCTTTGCATTACAGAGTACATCAGACCGGTCCGCCCTCCGGAACGTTCAAACGCCACCGCCGGATCGTCGCCGGGTCATTTTCGTCCATGCTCCGGCTGTGGCCGTGCATGGACGGGGCGGGGGCGGCGGGCTAGGCTGTGCGCGGTTGCCAACAGCGGATAGAGGAACCGGACCATGTTGCACGATCCCAGCCATCACACGCCGCCGCCGCAGGCGGTCGAGGTCCAGCTCGGCGCGGCGGATCGCGACAGGTTGCGCCGGCTCGCGGGCGAGCTGGCCGCCATCGCCGCGCTGCCTGTCCACGCCGCCAAGGCGCGGCTCTGGCGGCAGCTCAACGACCTCCAGTCGGCCCGCCCGATGGTCTGGATCAACGAGCTCTGCTGGCACGAGATGAACGTGGACGACGAGCTGACCCTGCGCTGCGAACATCCGTGGGCGCGCGACCAGGAGCGCGAGCTGCGCCGCACGCTCTACCAGTGGCGGCACCTGCCCGGCGACATGGTGATCGACGACCACCTCGCCAGCCCGCTCATGTTCCACAGCACGGACTTCGGCATCATGGAGGACGTGGACATCGTGCGGACCGATGACAGCAGCGACGTCGTGTCGCGCCACTTCAAGATCCAGATCCGCGACGAGGCCGACCTCGCCAAGATCAAGATGCCGGTCGTCAGTCACAACGAGCTGGCGACCGAGCTGCACTACCAGGCGATGTGCGCGACCTACGCGGGCCTCATGCCGGTCAGAAAAGTCGGACAGACGCACCTCTGGTTCACGCCGTGGGACTATCTGATCCGCTGGTGGGGCATCGAGGAGGCGATGCTCGACATGCTTGAGCGGCCGGAGCTGGTCCATGCCGCCGTCGAGCGCATGGTGGATGCGTGGCTGGCCGAATTGGACCAGCTCGAAGCGCAAAACCTGCTCGCGCTGGACTGCAACAACACGCGCATCGGTTCCGGCGGCTACGGCTATACGCGGGCGCTGCCGGGCACACCCTTCGACCCAGCGCACGTGCGGCCGCACAATATGTGGGGCTGTTCCAACGCACAGATCTTCTCGGAGGTCTCGCCGGAGATGCACTGGGCGTTCGCCGTGCAGCACGACCTGCGCTGGCTCCAGCGCTGGGGGCTGACCTACTACGGCTGCTGCGAGCCGCTCTCCGGCAAGATCGAGGTCCTGCGGCGCATCCCGAACCTGCGGAAGATTTCCGTCAGCCCGTGGTGCAAGACCGGACAGCTCATCGCGCAGGTCGGCGGCGACTGGGTCCTGAGCCGCAAGCCCTCGCCGGCAATCCTGGCCGAGGACGCCTGGCATCCCGGGCGCGCCCGCGCCGCGCTCGTCGAATTCATGGAGGCCACCGGCGGCCGCTGTCACGTCGAGCTGATCATGAAAGACATCTCCACCGTGCGCTATCAGCCGCAGCGCCTCTGGGAGTGGGAAAAGATCGCGATGGATGTGGCCGAGCAGTTCGCGCGCTGACCACCGGCCGCGGCAGACCAAAGTCCGGGGAAACATCCAGACCTGTCCTTCAGCCGTATCGCACAGTTGTACACGTGTGCGATGCTGCAGGAAAGACTTGGAGCGGCGACGGTCAGCGGTTGTGGACCGGCGTGTGCGGGGTCTTGTCCGCACCGCCGAAGTTGTAGCCGAAGACGATGAACGACTGGATGCGCGGCGAGTCCGTGGTCACGCCGAACATCGGGACCAGGTCGAGGTGGGTGTTGTGGGTGGGCCGCCACTGCACGCTCGGGCCGATGACCAGGGTCTTCTCCGGGTCGGCGCGCTCCCCGGCGACGCTTTCCTGCGCATAGTTCAGTTCGTAGCCGACGCTCAGGCATTGGTCGATCAGCGTGTAGCTGGCCGCGTGGCTGAAGGCGAGTTCGCGGGTGCGCTCGCCGCCGGTCTCCTCTTCCCAGACGAAGTTCACGCCCCAGTGGATGCTCGGACCGAGCTGGTCGCCGAGCAGCAGCTTGCCCTCGAGCACATTGGCACCATCCGGCACATACTTCGCCTCGCCATACAGCGTCGGGTTCAAGGGAATCTTACCCCAGTCGGCGAGCGCATAGCGCAGTTCGGCCGAGGTGTATTCCGGCTTGGTGATATGCCCTTTGTCCGTCATCCAGGCCTGGTAAACATCCACCTGCATCCGGCCCGGCAGACCGATTTCATATTCCGCCTCGTAGCGGTGCTTGCTGGTGCCATCCTTGAACCACTTTCCGCGCCACCAGCCCTCGACGCCCTGCGACCAGGGGGTCTGCTGCAGGTAAACGCGTGTGGTCGGGAAACGACGCTCGGTGGTCCACTCCGGCTGCTCGTAGGGCCCGACGGCCTGCGCTTCCTTCAAGGACAACGCACGGACTTCGATCTCCGGCACGGTCGTGTTGGTCTGCGCCGACGCCGCGAGCAAACCAAGACCAACAACGGCGATACAACCGATCAGATGCTGCTGCATGATGTTCCCCTGGGCGAATGGTTTTCCACATAAGCGCACGGGCCGGCCAGAAAGTTTAAAAATAATTTTCGGGGGGTGTTTTTTTCGAGTTGCCGCGCCCCGCCGCCCGCCGCCAGAATCCGCCGATGCCTGCGCCTCTGCCACCGCCCGCTGCCGACGACGATTTCGCGCTGATGAAGCGCGTGGCCACCGGCGAGACCGCCGCGTTCGCGACGCTCATCCGCCGCCATCAGGCCGCGCTGGTGAACTTTTTCCGGCGGCTCGGCGCTAGTAACGAGGCGGAAGACGTGGCGCAGGAGACGTTCCTGCGCGTGTGGCGCTATCGCACGCGCTACCGGCCGACGGCGAAGTTCACGACCTTCCTGTACACGCTTGCGCGCCACGCCTGGGCCGATCATCTGCGCCGGGCGCACAAGCAGGAGCGCGTGGTCGAGCGCGTCGGCGCCGAAACCGCGCCGCACGACGCGGCGGCCCAGGACACCGCGCGGCAGCGGCTCGACGCCCAGGTGGCGCTCGCGGCCCTGCCGGAAAAATTGCGGCTGGTCGTGGTGATGAGCCTCTATCAGGGACTGAAGTACGAGGACATCGGTGCGGCGTTGGCGATACCGGTAGGCACGGTCAAGTCGCGAATGTTCCTCGCGATGATCCGTTTAAAGGAAGTGTTCGATGTCGAAAAATGAACAAACCTGTTCGTGGTCGGAAGAAATTCCGGCCCTCCTGCTCGGCGAGCTTGGCCCCACCCGCGCCGGCGAGGTGGAGCAGCACATTTCCGGCTGCGCCGCGTGCCTAGCGCAGCGCGAAGCTTTCGGCCGTGTGCTCTTCCGCCTGCGCGCTCCGCAAGCGGAGCAACCGGTGCGCGATCTCGCGCCGGACATCCTCGCCCGACTGCCCGCTGCCGCAGCGACCTGGCAACGGCGCAGCTTCTGGCTGCGTGCCGCCGCGCTGGTGCTGGCGTCGGTGAGCGTCGGTGCCGCGTTTTTCTGGCACACTCACCGCGCCGCTGCCTTCGATCTGGCAGCCACGGTTCCGCCCTCCGCCATCCTCCATGAACCCCCCACCAGCTCTGCCTCCCCGGCCGATCGGGCGGCGGCCGTCGCCCAGGCGTCCGCGTGGCTGGAGCGTACGCAGGAAGCCGACGGCCACTGGGACACCGCGCGCTGGGGCGCGCAGCGGATGTACTCGATCGGCCTGACTTCGCTCGCCCTGCTGGCGCTCTCCGCCGACGAACATGCGGTGACGCCGTCGCAGCGCGCCGTGCTCGCGCGCGGACTCGACTGGCTCGCGGCGCAGCAGGGCGAGCACGGCCAACTCGGTCCCGACGGCTCCGCAACGATGTACAACCACAGCATGGCCACGCTCGCGCTGCTCGAAGGCGTGGCGCTGGAGACGAACAGCGCACACCGTGCCGCGTGCCGGCGTGCGCTGGCCTTCATCACCTCCGCACAGCGCGCGTCCGGCGGCTGGGGCTACTCGCGCGGGCCGGCGGAAAACGTCAACACCTCGATCACCGTCTGGCAGTTGCAGGCGCTGCTGCGGGCCGAGGCCCTGGGTTTTGCGGAGGTGCGGCCGCACGTCGCGCGCGGCCTCGCGTGGCTCGGCGAGCGCGTCAGCGCCGAGGGCCGCATGGGCTACCGCCGCGCCGACGACTTCCCGAACGGCGCGGAGACGTTGACCGCCGCCGGCGCGCTGTGCCTGTTGCGCTCGGCGGACGGCACCCGCGACCCGCGCATCGCGCGGATGCTCGCCTGGGTCCGCGGCACGGCGGCGCAACCTGCAACGCCCGACTACTACCGCTGCTATTTCGTCAGCGCCGCGCTGGCCGCGGCCGGGGGCGGCGCCGACCCGGCGCTGGAGAAGATGCTCGGCGCGGTGCTCGCGCGCCAGACGCACGAGGGCGCCGAGGCCGGCAGCTGGACGCCCGGCGACCGCTGGGGCCGCGCCGGCGGCCGTATTTACGCCACCGCCATGGCCGTCCTGGCGCTGCAAGCCGGCTGAGGCCCGCCAATTTTCATACCGGGCCGCGGTCGATAATGTTATAAACCCGCCCTGTGGCTACGTCTTCCATACCTCGTTGTCGCGCCGCCTATGGCGCCGATCTCGGCCGCCAGCGCCTGGTGCTGGTCCGCGCCGAGCGCGGCGGAGGCCTCACGACGCTGTGGAACGGCCCCGCCGAGGCGGCGCAGCTGAAGGCGGCCGGCCTCGAAATCGCCACCGCCGGCGCCGCCGGCCGCGCGCTGCTCGCGGCCGCCCTGCCCGCCACGGAGGCCTTCGCCCGCTGGATCGAGACGCCGCTGGTCGCGGCCGACAAGGCGCTGAAAGTGCTGCCGGCCCTGCTCGATGTGCAGCTGCCCTTCCCGCTTGAGACCTGCCTCTACGATTTTTCAAAGCTGCGGCCGGGCGCCGCCCAGAATTTCCGGGCGCTGGCCTGCGCCGCGCGCCGCACCGATATCGAGGCGCGGCTGGCGCAATTCGGCGCGCTCGGCCTCGAGCCCGCCCTGCTGACGCACGAAGGCCTCGCGCTCTGGCGGCAGGCCCAGGCGGAGATCCCGCTGGCGCCCGCGACCTTGCGCGTTGTCGCCTACCTCGGCGACGGGCGCACCACGCTCGCGGTCGGCAGCGGCGCGCAGGGCGGGGAACTCATCAGCCTCCACGGCATCCGGCTCGGCGCCGATGAACTCGCGCCGTCCGATGCGCCCGCCGTGCGCCAGTGGACCGGGCGCATCAGCCAGCTGCTGCGCGCGCTGCCCGCCGGCACCGCCGGCGAAGCGGTCCAGTGGCTGTGGTGCGGGCCGGGCGTGGAGCTGGCCGGGCCGCTCGAGGCCGCACTGGAGCAGGGCGACCGCGTCCGCTTCAAGACGCTGTCCGAACCGGCGCTGTTCCTGGCGCGCGCCCTCGCGCTGGCCGCGCTCGCGGGCGAGTCCGACGGCCAGCTCCGGAACGGCGACCTGACGCATCCGGCGCTGCTCGCCCACGTCGCCACCGGACACCGCCGGGCCGCGCTCAACCTGCTCTGCGCCGGCGGCGCGCTGCTCGCGCTCGGCCTCGGCTGGCAGATCTGGCTGCAGCAGACCAACGACCGCCTGCAAACGGACATCCTCGCCCGCGCGCAGGAGCTGAGCGGCAAGGCCAACATCCAGTACGGCACCGAAATCGCCACGGTCCAGGCCGCGCTCAAGCAGCGCGGGGCGGAGCTGCAGCCGTTCCTGGACGCGCTTGCGCCGGCGACCGCGCGCGATCTCGCCGCCATCCTCGAGGCCGCGCGCACCTGCCGCGTGTCGCTGGAAGCGCTCTCGCAGAGCGGCAAGTCGCTGATCCTGCGCGGCGCCACCGACGACTGGAACCACTGCGATCCGCTGGCGGCGCAGTTGCGCGCGCGCGGCTACACCGTCGAGCTCTCCCGCGAGGAAGCCGGCGCGGATGAACTCGTCCGGTTCACGCTGAAGGGGACGCGCCGATGAACGCCCCGACCACAGCCCGGATCCGGCTTGGCCTGGCACTCGCCGTGGCGGCCGCAGGCGTCCTGCTCACGCTCTACTCGCTCGCCGCGCTGTCCGAAGATCTAAGCAAGCTCGAGCGCAAGACCACCGCCCTCGCCACGTTACGCCGCCTCGCGGCCGACCAGCGCGGCACCCAGCGGGCCCTGGCGCCGTTCGAGGCGCTCGCCACCAAGCAGCCGCCCTCGCTGACCGACCTCGCCGCGAAGACCCTGCCGGGCATCGCGCCCGGCATCCGCCAGCGCGAAAGCCAGGGCGCGGCGAACGGCTGGCAGACGCGCCGCGTGGAGGTGAAGTTCGATGCCGCGCCGGCCGCGCTCGGCAGCTTCCTCGCCGCCGCCGCCGCCGCGCGACCGCCGTGGCGACTGGTGGAATGCGACCTCGTCGCCGGTGTGCCCGGTCCCGACACCGTCCGCGTCACGCTCCTGCTCGAAGCGCTCGAAAAGAAATGAACCGCGCCGCCGGCTGGTATCCAAGGCTGGGAACCCGGAACCCCCGTATTTTCCAAACCTTCGAAAAACAGCAGGATAAGTTTTTTTGTGGTGCGCGGGCGGGCGTTGTTCTACGGTATGCGCGGACTGCGGGCTGAGCCTTGGCTTATGAAGCTGAACGTTGGAACGATCGTGGCCGTGATGGCAGCGCTGGGCATGGGCCTGGCGTCGGCGGAGCCGTGCAAGCGCCTGCTGGTGCTGATTCATCCCGGGCCGGTCAGCGATGCGCTGCGCGCGGCAGCGAAACCTTATGCGGCCCAAACCGGTATCGAGCTGGCCATCGCTACCGTGCCCTACGGCGGGCAATGGCATGAGGCCATCGCGGCGGAATTTGCGACCCACGGCGCGGGCGGCTTCGACCTGCTGTTCTGGGACAGCGAGATGGCGCCGGAGTTTGCGAGCCAGCGCAACATCGTGCCCTTGAACGAGCGCCTCGCGCAGTCCAAATTGATCAAACGGACGGACTTCGACGAGCGCTATCTGCATTTCTACGGCGAATATCCCGAAGACAGCGGGCAGCTCTGGGCGCTGCCGATCAACCTGGACGCGGTCTGTCTGATGTACCGCAAGGACCTGTTCGAGAATCCGGCGGAACAGGCGGCGTTCAAGCTGAAATACGGCTATGCCCTGAAGGTGCCGGACACCTACCAGCAGACGCGCGACATCGCGGAATTTTTCACGCGCCCGCAGCACGGGCTCTTCGGCTGGGCCCAGATGGGCGGGCGCGAGTACGATTTCGCCAGTTCGGCCGCGAATTGTTTCCTATGGTCCTATGGCGGCGAGCTGTGGAATCCGAAGACGCGGGAAATACGCGGCTTCGTGGACGCGCCGTCGTCGGCCGACGGGCTCAAGATGTACCTGAAGATGTTCGACTATGGACCGCCCGGCTGTACCAACTGGGGCTGGAACGAGGTGAACCAGGCCTTCCAGCAGGGCCGCGTGGCGATGATTCAACAATGGTACTTTTTCTGCCAGATGAACACCGACCCGAAAGTCTCGGCGGTGGCCAAGCACGTGGGCTTCGCGAACCTGCCCGGCGCTTTCGGGCGCGACGGAAAGTTCCGGCGGGAATACAGCCTCGGCGGACAGGGCCTGGGCATCAGCAAGTACTCCAAGCACATCGAGGAGGCGTGGCATTTTCTGGAGTGGTTCTACACCTATGCGCCGCAGTGGGAATTCGCCAAAACCGCGCCGAGCCCCCGGCTCGATGTGCTGCGCGACCCGCGCTGGCTGCAGCAGAAACCTTGGTATCCGGCCTTTTCCGTCGCGTTGAGCTGCGTGAACAACTACTGGATCACACCGGAATACATGGAACTGCTCGCGATCTGGCAGGACGAACTCGGCGCGATGATCGCACGGACCAAGACGGTGGAACAGGCACAGGCCGACACGGCCCGGCGTCAGGAAGCGCTGCTGGTGTCCAAGGGTTATGAAATCAAACGCACACGCCAAATCCCCATGGTCGTGGACGACCTGGTGAAGCCCTGCGGGCGCGGGCACATCTACCAGGCGGGCGAATGACGGCCGCGGAGACCTGACATGCCATGGCGCTGGTCACAACTGCAGTTTAAGACGAAGCTGAGCCTCTTTGCCCTGGGCATCGTGTTGCTCTCGACGCTCGGTTCGGCCATCGGCGCGATCTCGCTCAACTTCCACCAGAACCGCATCCGCAATGCCGAGCGGCTGCGCATCGCGGTGGCCGCCATCCAGCGGCGGGTTGAGCAGGTGGCCACGGAACTCGACCAGCGCTATGCGAAGCTCGCGCGTGACGAGCACTTCAACGACGCCATCCTCTCGGTCGTTACGGGTCCCTACTTCACGTTCCGCATGCTGCCGGCCGTGCGGCAGCTCGGGCCGGACCTGGAGCTGGAGCGTTTCGCGTTCTACTGTCCGGCGACATTCCCGGGGGAGGCCGTGCTGCAACTCTACTACGACCGCGGGCTCGGCGGCATCGTCCAGGTGAAGGGCGGCCAGCACCTGCTGTGTCCCGCCGGCGGTTTTGTGGACCAGCCGATGGACGACCCGCGCCTGTTCCCGCCGTCACCGGACCTGTTGCCGCCCTATGCCTTGCTCATCCGCGACGGGCAGCTAGACTGGCTCGCACGCTATGAATTCCGACGCTGTGCCGACACGATGACGGGCAACGATCAAGTGCGCCTCGGCGAGCAGATCGGCACGTTCGTCATGCAGTTGCCCGCGCTGCGCTTCGATCTCGCCAGCCTCGGCGAAGAAACCGGCGTGCGCTTTGCGGTCTATGACGCGCAAGGGCGGAAAATTTACGGCGCCCTCGAGCTCGCCGAGGCCATCACCGGCAGCTGCGGCGCCGTCACCGTGCTCAAGAATCGCGCCGGCGAAGCCTTCGATGCGCTGGGCCAGAGCATCGAGCACGAGGGCCGGCTCGCGGGGTTCGTGCTGGCAGCCATTTCCGAGACGGCGACGGCCCGTCAGAACTGGCGCATGGTGGGCCTGCTGCTTGTGATCGCCGCGGGCGTCAGCGTGCTCATCGTGCTGCTTTCCTGGCGCATGGTGGCGCGCGTCATCCGCCCGGTCCAGGCGCTCACGCGCGCCAGCGCGGAGATGGCCGCCGGCCAGCTCGACGGGCGCATCGAGACCGGTGGCCAGGACGAATTCGGCGTGCTGGCGCGCAGCTTCGATGCGATGCGTTCGGCCGTGCAGTCCCAGATGGCACAGTCCACGCGCCTCACGGCGATCATCGAAGGCTCGCCCAGCCTGGTGCTGACCATGGCGCCCGATGGCCAGCTCACCTACATCAATGCCGCCGGCCGGAAACTGCTCGGCTGGCCGGCGGCCACCCCGTTGGCGGGCCGCCATCTGGCCGACAGCCTGCCGCCCGACGTGCAAAGGTTGATCCAGGAGCGGGCCATACCGCGCGCGCTGCAGACCGGCCTCTGGCAGGGCGAGGCGCGGCTCCTCGCCGCCCGCGGCCGCGAGCTGCCCGTGCAGGCCAGTCTCATGGCCCACTATGGGCTGAAGGGCCAGGTGGAATATTTTTCATGCATCCTGCGCGACCTCTCGGACGCGAAGCAGGCCGAGGCCGCGCTGCGCGCGAGCGAGGAGTATCTCGCCATCACGCTCAACTCCATCGGCGACGCCGTCATCTCCACCGACCTGCAGGGCCTCGTCATGCGCATCAACCGCGTCGCGCAGGAACTGACCGGCTGGCCGCAGACCGAGGCGCTGGGCCGGCCGCTCAACGAGATCCTCGTGCTGGTCCACTCCGAGACGCGCGAGCCGATCGACAGCCTGGTGGACCAGGTCCGGCGCGCCGCCGCCCCGGTCGCCACCGCGCAGCCCGTCCTGCTGCTGGCGCGCGACGGCACCGAGCGGCTGATTGCCGACAGCGCCGCGCCCATCCGCGAGGAAGTGCTGCAGCAGCCCCTGGGCGTTGTGATCGTCTTCCGCGACGTGACCCGCCAGCAGCAGATGGAGACGCAACTGCTCCAGGCGCAGAAGATGGAGTCCATCGGCGCGCTGGCCGGCGGCGTGGCCCACGACTTCAACAACATGCTCGGCGGCATCACCAGCGCGGCCGAGTTGCTGGGGATGGAACTGGCCGGCCACGCGACGGCGGGACAATACGTGGACCTCATCCTGCGGACCACGACGCGCGCCGCCGACCTCACCCGGAAGCTGCTCGCCTTCTCGCGCAAGGGCAAGGTCGTGGCCGTGCCGCTCGACACCCACCGGTGCATCGAGGATGCGCTCGCGCTGCTCGAGCGCAGCGTGGACCGCCGCATCACGCTCGTCCGCGACCTGCAGGCGTCCAACGCCACCATCAACGGCGATGCCTCACAGATCCAGAACATCATCCTCAACCTCGGGCTCAACGCCCGCGACGCCATGCCCGAGGGCGGCACGCTGACGATCTCCACCCGCAACACGCAACTCGACCAGGCCTATTGCTCGACCAGCCTCTTCAAGCTCCAGCCCGGCCTCTATATCCAGATCAGCGTGCGCGACACGGGCATCGGGATGACCACCGAGGTGCAGCGCCGGCTCTTCGAGCCGTTCTTCACCACCAAGCCCACCGGCCGAGGCACGGGACTGGGCCTCGCCGCCGTCTACGGTGCCGTCCGCAGCCACAACGGAGCGGTCACCGTCTATTCCGAGCCCGGCGACGGGTCGGTCTTCCACCTGTACCTGCCCGCGGTCCTCAACGCCATCCCGCGGCCCGTCGCGCGCGAAGACATCGTCCTCGGCTTCGGCACTGTGCTGGTCGTGGACGACGAGGAGGTCATCCGCCAGACCGCGTCCGTCGTGCTGCGGGCCCTCGGCTACCAGGTTCTGCTCGCCACCAACGGCCGCGAGGGCCTCGAGCAGTACCGGAACAACCAGGGCCGCATCAACATTGTCCTGCTCGACATGGTCATGCCGGAGATGAACGGCGTCGCCTGTTTCCGTGAAATCCGCAAGCTCGACCCGCGCGCCCGCGTGATCATCTCCTCCGGTTTTGCGCGCGACGCCGACATCACCCAGTTGCTCTCCGAAGGCCTCTCCGGCTTCATTCAGAAGCCCTATCGGCGCGTCGAATTGAGCCGCGAACTCGGCCGCGTCCTGCACCAATCGGCCTGAGCCGTGACCACGTCAGCGCGGCGCCGTGGCGGAGGGGGCGAAACCGGGGAGCGCGGACGGGTGGCCGGCCTCCGTGATGTCCACGAAGAGCAGCCGGCGTCCGGGATCGGGGTTGAGCACCTTGAAGGTGAAACTATTTTCGCCCGGCCTGGCCTCCAAGCCGGGGCTTTCCACTGCAGTGATCTGTCCGGCCGGCAGCTCGACAATCCGGGCGTTGCCTTGTCCGGCCGGCGGCATGATGGCCACCTTGAGGCTGCCCCCCAGGGCCGCGAGGCTGAAGTTGAACCGCAGCGGCTGGCGGTTGGTGGCGAGACTGCCGATGACCAAGGTGCCCGTTTCCTGCACCAGCATCCCATCGAGCAAACTGCGTTGATCCTTGAACGAAATCCATTCCGGACCCTGATAGTGATACCACGTGGCGGCGCGGCGGCGCGCCAGGACCGGCAGATCTTCTTTCAGGTTGTAGCAGACCCGCAGCCGACAAGAGCCCGGCTGGACGGCGCCCCACGGTGCGGTATGGAGCCGGTCGAGCAGGTTGAAACCGGCGTCGTCCAGCCACTCGGTCCGCAGCAGCCAGTCGTTGAGCGGCACGGCGGGCATTTCCTTGATGAAATCCGGCAGTTCGTCAAAGTACACCGTCAGCGGGAAGCGCCGGAAGTAGGAGGCGAAGCGGCCGGCGATGTCGAGCGCCCGGTTTTCGTCGGGGCTGTCGGTGGGCACGAGAAAGGTGCCCCAGCGCTCCGGGGTCGCATAGGCATTGGGGACGCCGCGCAGCGGATAGACCGAGCGGAAGCAATAGGCGCCGTTGGGCGGCAGGTGGTCCATGACCCAGGCCGCGCAATATTTATAATAGCCCGAACCGCCGCGGAGTTTCATCAGGTTCACGGCGGCCAGCGAGGGCGTGAGCCAGCCCACGAGGGCCACGGCGACAGCCACCGCCACGCCGGTCGCCACCCGCCGGCCCCAGCGTTGCTTCAGCCAGACGATGGCCCCGACCAACCCCAGCGCGGCCGCGCACAGCAGCAGCGGAAACAGGGGCGCGAAATAGCGCACCTCGAACCGGGCCATGCGCAGCGCCACCGTCTGGATGCCGGCGTACAGGAGCGTGCCGCCGGCGAGCAGCCACCACAGCCGGCGGTCTTTCTGCCAGAGCACCATCAGCCCGCCGATGACACAGAGGGCGAAGGGCAACATGACCCACCACGCCTCGCCCCAGCCCATGCGGCCCAGGATCGCGACCGGAATATCCCATGAAAACCTCTGGGCCGTGCTCTGTTCGGTGGCGGCGAACGGATGCGAGAGCAGCGCCACGCCCAGCGGCACCAGCGTCAGGCAGGGCGCGGCGAGGAGCAGCAGCGTCCGCAACAGGCCGCCCCACGGGGCACGCTGCGCTTGGCGTTCCCGGAGCAGGACGATCCCGGTCAGCAGCAGCAGACAGGCCAGAAAGATGACGCCGTTGAGATGCGAGTGCATGAGCAGGACCGACATCAGCACATACAGGAGCAGCGTATTGCGCGACAGGCGGCCGCCGTCGCGCGTGTCGGCGTGGATGCGCGCAAAGGCATAGAGCGTGCCCGTCGCCGCCATCATCACCAGCGCATAGTCGTAGGCCTCGCGCGAAAAATAGACATTGAACACCGACAGCGCCAGCAGCGCCGCGGCCACCAATCCCGCCGCGTCGCCCGCCATGCGGCGCGCGGCCAGAAACAGCAGCAGGATGCTGGCGATCCCCAGCAGGGCCGAGGGCAGCCGGGTCGAAAATTCGCCCGGAAAGGCGGCAGTGTCGCCGGTCAGATCGATGCCCGCGCGGATGAGCATGATCGGCAGCGGCATGCGGTGCATCCAGGAAAACCGGTCGTACTCGGTCTTGACGATGCCGCCATAGCCGTCGGCGTCCTTGGCAAAACGCACGACGTTCACTTCATCGATCATGAAGGAACCGCGCGCGAGATTGATGAGGCGCAGGCCGCTGCCGATCAAAACGATGCAGGCCAGGACCAGCCACACGCTCCGGCGCACGGCAGCCCCCTGCCCTGCCGGCTCACGGGAAGCCGGCGGTTTTTTCGACGATGAATTTGGGACGATGTCTGACTTCTTCATAAATGCGTGTGATGTAGGCGCCCAACAGCCCCATGCCGAGCAGTTGCAGGCCGCCCACGAAACAAATCAACAGCGCAAGCCACGGCAGGCCGGCGGACAGCACACCCGCGAGCCGCAGGAGGCCCAGCACGACGGCGGCGAGGACGCTGCCCACGGCGAGCAGGCCGCCGAGCTGCGTGCACAGCGTCACCGGGTAGCTCGAAAAACAGACGATGCCGTTGAAACCGATGCGCAGCGAACCGAGGAAGCGGTTGTAGTTGCCCGCCCCGGAAAACCGCGCCGCCCGGTCGAACTGGATGCAGGTCTGGCGGAAGCCGACGAGCGCCACCAGGCCGCGGAGAAAACCGTGGCACTCGGACAGGCGGTTGACTTCCTCGACCACGCGGCGCGACATCAGCCGGAAATCGCCGGTGTTCGGCGGGATCTCGACCTCGGCGATGCGGTTGATGATCTTGTAGCCGACATAGGACACGATGCGCTTGATCAGCGTCTCGCCCTCGCGCGAACGGCGCTGCGCCATCACCACGTCGAAGCCTTCGCGCCACTTGGCCACCATGTCGTTGATCAGCTCCGGGGGATCTTGCAGGTCCACATCCATGACGATCACGGCCCGGCCCCGCGCGTATTGCATGCCGCCCAGCGTCGCCATCGGCTGGCCCACGCGCCGCGAAAATTTGATCAGCTTCACCCGCGGATCCGCCCGGGCCAGTGCCAGGATGACCTCTTCCGTGCGGTCGGGCGAGGGGTCCATGGCAAAAATGATTTCGTACTCCGGCGCCAGCCCGGCGAGCACCGGCGCGACGCGCTCGACAAACGCGGGCACGTTGCGCTCTTCCTTATAGACCGGCACTACGATGGAAAGCAGTGGCCCCGCGGCTTGTGCCCCAACGCCTTCGGCTGCTGAATTCATGGTGTCTGGCCCTCCTTCTGCCCACGCGCTGCCGCGCCCCACAGCTGTGCGGCCGCCTCGGCATAGTTGCGGCAGACCGCGTCCGGCATCGCGTCCTCCATTCTATGGAAGCGCTCGATCTCCGCAATCTTCAAATTGGCCAGCAACACCGTGCGGCAGCCCGCGCGCCGGCCGGCCTGGATATCCACGAGGCCGTCGCCGATCATCCAGCTCCGCGCCAGGTCGATGTCCAGTGTGGCCGCCGCCTCCAGGAGCAGGCCGGGCCGCGGCTTGCGGCAGTCGCACTCGCGGATCAGCGGCGAGGTCACGCCGGCGCGGCCGGACGGATGATGAGTGCAGCAGCGGAGGTCGTCCCACTGCGCGCCCTCGGCGTCCAGCAGCTCGGCGATGCGCCGGTTGACCGCCTCCAGTTCCGGCAGCGTCAGCGTGCCTTTGGCCACGCCCGGCTGGTTGGTGACGACGACGACCAACCAGCCGGCCGCGCGCGCCTGCCGGATGAAAGCCGCCGCGCCCGGCACGAGCGCCACCTGCTCCGGGTGCCGCGGCGAATCCAGCAGGCCGTGCGTCTCGTCATAGACCATTTCGTTGATGGTCCCGTCGCGGTCCATGAAGATGGCGGGGCGCTTGTTCACGAGGCTCGAACCTGCGTTGTCTGTGCCGCCTGCGCCAGATGCTCTTCCAGTTCGCGCAGGCCTTCCGGCTTGCCGATTTCGTAAAAGCGCCGGGGCGCCGCCCACGCGGCCAGTTCACCCCGGCCCACCAGCGCCTGCAGGATCGTGGCCATGTCGAGCGGCAGGGGCTGTCCCGCATAGGCGGCGATCACCTCGCGCCGGAAGGCGATCAGGCCGTAGTCGATGCAGTTGGCGGCGCCCACCGGCGCACGCTTGTCGTAGTAGACCACGCGCTGCCGCTCGACGCGGACGTTGCTGTGGTCCCAGCGTCCCTCATTGCGGAACACGGACATCAGAGCGGGGGTGCGGGCGGCGCTGAAGGCGCTAGCGAACGCCCCGTAATCCACCGGCAGATAGGAGTCGCCGTACATCACCATGAACGTCTCGCGCAGCAGCGGCAGGGCATGCACCAGCGCGCCGCCGGTGCCGAGCAAATGCGTCGGGTCTTCCCAGGCATAAGCGACCCGCAGCCCCAGCCGGGCGCCGTCGCCCACACAGCGTTCGATCTGCTCGCCCAGATGACCGACGCACAGCAACACGTCGCGGCAGCCGCTGGCCCGCAAAAGCGCAAATTGCCGCTCGATGAACGGCCGGCCGCCCACGGGAATCAACGCCTTGGGCAGCCCCTGTGCAACGGACTGGATGCGGGAGCCCACCCCGCCGGCCAGGATGACCATCTGCGGCCTGGCCGGCGTTTCATCAGGAGTCGAATTCATCGTAGGCCGTCAGATCGCTGACCACATGGGCGCCCTGCATGGAGGGGAAATAGCTGACCGGCGGCATGTCGTTCTCGAGCATGAAGGCGTCGAGCGCGCGCGCCTGTTCCGGGCAGTAGAGCATGAGGAAGCCGCCGCCCCCGGCGCCGATGATTTTGCCGCCGAGCACGCCGAATTCCTTTTTGACCCGGGCATAGACTTCGTCGAAAAAGCTCAGGCTGACGTTGGGCGAGAGGTTGCGCTTGGCCTGCCAGTGCGAGTCCATCAGGCGGGCGAACCCATCCAAATCGCGGGTCAGGAAGGCCTGCTTGATCTGGAGCCCGATCTCCTTGATCTGGCACAGCGCCTCAACCACCCGCGCATGGTCGGGCCGCTGCCGGTTCCGCGAGGCCTCGTCCTGGCTTTTCAGGATCGTCGTCGCCGAACGCTGGATGCCGGTGTAATAAATCCGCGCCTTGTGCGCCAGTTCGTTGGCCGTGGTGAAATCCACCGGCACCGTGCCCACCGTGACGCGGCCGTCGCGCGCAATGTCCAAGGTCCGGAAACCGCCGTAGGCGGCCATGTACTGGTCCTGCTTGCCGACCGGATCCTTGAGGACCTCCATCTCGATGTGGCAGGCTTCCTCGGCAATCTGCGCCACATCGAGCGGCTTGCGCTGGTACGCACGGATGGCGGTCAGCAGGCCGACGAGGTAGGCGCCGGACGAGCCCAGCCCGGTCTTGGCCGGCATGTCGGCCATGCTGGACAGCTCGATAAACTCCCGCACGTCGTGCATCCGCAGCGCCTCGCGCGCCAGCGGGTGCTGGATCTCCGACGGCGCGTTGACGTATTCCACCTGCGCGTAGCGGATGATGGATTTGCGCTCCGTCACCGGCAGCCGGTGCAGCATGTGATACATGTATTTGTTGATCGTCATGGCGAAGACGAAGCCGCCATGTTCCGAGTAGAACGACGGCAGGTCGGTGCCGCCCCCCCCGAGCGTGATCCGGAACGGTGTGCGCGTGATGATCATAGGCTGAATCCACTTTTGAGGGCGTCGTTGTAGAACATTTTCACGGTGTCCAGCGAGAACTCGTCGAGGTTCTTGCCGAAGTTCTTCGCCTTGGCCAGCAGGTCGGGCGTGATGGTGATGATATGGCAGCCCATCTCGGCGGCCTGGATGATGTTGAGCGCCTCGCGCGGGCTGGCCCAGAGCAGCTCCGCCTTGGGCAGCGGCCGCAGCACCTCCAGGGCGGCGCGCATGATCGGCAGCGGGTCGCGTCCGGAATCGGCGATCCGGCCGGCGAACACGGAGATGAACGCCGACGAGTCCGGATGCAGCACGGCCGCCACGTCGCGCACCTGCTGGAGGGTCATCATCGCGGTGATGTTCAGCTTGATGCCGGCATGCGACAGGTCGCGGATCAGCGGACAGGCCGAGGCGCGCTGGGTGTTCGTGATCGGGATCTTCACGTAGACATTTTCCGCGAGCTCGTTCAGGAGCAGCGCCTGCTTCCGCATGCCCTCGAAATCGTCGGAGAACACCTCGAAGGAGACCGGCAGGTCCGTGACGATGCGCAGGACCTCGCGGGCGAAGGCGAGGTAATTGGTGACGCCGGCTTTCGCCATCAAGGTGGGGTTGGTCGTGAAACCGCTGGCGATTTTCTTCTGGTAGATATCCTGGATGGAATCCAGATCGGCGCCGTCGGCGAAGATCTTGAGCTTCAGGTCGGCCAGCCGCGGCACCGGCGCGTTCTCGCCTGTCATCATGGTCGCAGGCGTGGTCATGATTTGCCCCCCTTCCGGCCGGCGGCCACGGACTCCCACTTGGTCGCCTGCACCTTGAGGGCCGGGTGCGAAACCAGCAAATGCCACACGACGGCCTGAAACGCCTCGGTGTGCGGCGTGATGGCCTGGGGCGCCAGCGGCGGCACGATCACGCAGGCATCCGCCACCTTGGCCGTGTAACCGCCGTCGCGCCCGACGATGCCGACCACGCCGGCGCCGAGCTGCCGGGCCAGCTTCAGGGCCTCCACCAGGTTCGGGCTGACGTTCTTCTCCGCATCGCCGCCGCCGACGGACATGATGAACAGCATGTCGTTCTTGTTGAACCGGCTGGCCTTGAGCCATTCGGCAAAGACGCCCGCCCACCCCTCGTCGTTGATGCGGGCAGTCAGCTCCGACACGTTGTCCGTCGGCGCGTAGGCCTCGATGCCGCACAGCTTGCGGAAATCGTTCACGGCGTGCGAACAGTTGGCGGCGCTGCCGCCCACGCCGAGCAGGAACAGCCGTCCGCCCCGCCGGCGCAAGGCCGCCAGCTGGCGGACCATTTTCTCGATCGCCCCGACATCGAGGCGGCGCAAGATCCGCGCGGCCTCACCCAGATGCTGCTGCACAAAACCTGATTTCATCCCTTTGCCTCCGTCGCTGCATAAATCTTTTCCACGACCACCAGCGCCGCCCGCGCATCCGCCAGCCCCGCCGCAGGCGCGCGCCCCAGCCGGATATCCTCCAAAAACTCCGCGAACTCCGCGTTCCACGAGGTGTCGGCGCCCGGATATTCCCAGACCGTGGTCTCCGGCGGCCCCATCTGCGGCAGCATCTTGTAGAACGCCAGCCGCTCCACGCCATAGCTGCCGCCCAACCCCTCGATGTGCAGCTTCGCGTCGCGCCCGTATATCTCGAGCGAGAACAAATTCTTCCATTCCGTGCAGCTCACCTGCAGGAACGCCGCCTGCTGTCCGGGTGTCTTTAGCAGCAGAAAAGCGTTGTCGTCAACGGGCATGTTCCAGAAATAGGTGTGCGCGAAGCCGTCGACCGCGGCAAAGTCGCCCAGAAACCAGCGGGCCAGGTCGATCAGGTGCACGCCCTGGTCGATCAACTCCCCGCCCCCGGACCGGGCGGGATCGGCGCGCCATTCCTTGTCGTAGCCGGGCCGGCCGCCGTGCCCGTAACGGCCGCGCACAAACATCAGCGGCCCCAGCACACCGGACTCCAGCAGCGCGTGCGCCTTGAGCAGCGCGGGGTGATAGCGATGATTGAAGCCCACCCGGACCAGCCGGTGCGCCTGCTGCGCCGCCGCAATCACCGGATCCAATTCGGCGACGTTCCGCGCGGCGGGCTTTTCCACCAGCACATGCTTGCCCGCCTCCACGGCGGCGCGGCTGATTTCCGCCAACACATCGTTGGTGGTGGCCACCACGACCACGTCCACGTCGCCGCGCTGCAAAAGTTCGCGCCAGTCGGCGCAGGCTACGGCGCCCGGCACCGTGGCCGCCAGGGACACCGCGCGGCCCGGCTGCGCGTCCGCGCAGGCCACCAGCCGCGCGCCCGCCAGGTTGGCCGCGCGTTTCTTGCCGATCCCGCCGCAACCGATGATGCCTACACCCAACATGCGTCGTTCCTTTCCATCAGCCGCCCCAGTCCAGGCCCCGGTCGGCGGGGACGATACGCCGCAGCGTATACACGTCCGTCTTGTCCAAATCCTGTTTGTGTTCCGCAAACGCGGGCCAGGGATCCCAGACCGCACTGATCAATTTCCCGGTCAGACCATCGCTGGCCGCCGCCGCCAGGTAGACCGCCAGGTCGGCGCCCTTCTGCAACGGCGCGCCGCCGTCCTGTTTCTGCCGCAGCGCGCGCTGGTAGAAAGCGGGGCCGACCTTATCCGGGCCGGCGGCGAGGACTTCGTCCAGCATCGCGGTGTTCAGCGCGCCCGGCGCGATGGCGTTGACGTCGATGTGGAAGGGGCGCGACTCCTCGGCCACGGTCTCCATCAGCCGGATGACCGCCGCCTTGGAGACGGCATAGGCGCTCAGGTTCGGCAACGGATTGGTGGCGCCGCCGCCGGAGAGCTGGATGATTTTTCCATAGCCGCCGGCTTTGAAGCGCGGCAGCACGGCGCGGTAGAGCAGCGCCGAACCGAAAAGATTGATGGCCAGGCCTTCCATCCAGGCCGCCCAGTCCACATCCTCGAGCGCGCCCTTGGGGCCATAGATGCCGGCGTTGCTGACGAGGATGTTCAGCCGGGGCAGGTTGGCGAAGGCAAACTCCACCAACCGGGTGACGTCCGCAGGCTGCGAGACATCCGCGGGCAGCCCCAGAATTTTTTGCCCCGCTCCGGCCTGGCTGCGCAAGGCCGCGCAGGTTTCGTCCAGTTGGGTCTGGGTGCGGGCGCACAGCACCACGTCGGCGCCTTCGCGCACGAACGCCTCGGCGATGGCGCGCCCCAGCCCGCGGCTGGCGCCGGTGATCAGGGCGGCGCGTTGCTTGAGACACTGGGTCATGTGACGGGTCTCCCGACGGTGACATATTTAAGCGCGGTGACGCCGGCCAGCTGCTGGGCCAGGAAACGATCCGCATCCAGCACCAGCCCACCCGGCAAGGCGCCGGCGATCGTGGCGGCCGGTATCTGGCGGAAGGCCGGCCAAGGCGTGGCCAGCACCAACGCCTGCGCGCCCTCCAAGGCCGCCTCGGCCGATGCGCACAAACGGATGCTGGCGGCAAGTTCCTCCGGCAGTTCCGCAACGGCCGGGTCAAACGCCTGAACAACCACGCCGGACGCCGCAAGCTGTCGGCAGAGCTCGACGCTGCTGGAACGCCGCAGCGTGTCGGTGCCCGGTTTATAGGTCAGCCCCCACACGGCCACGCGCTTGTCCGCGAGCTGGCCGCCCCAGAGTTCGCGGAGACGCTGCAAGGCCCACGCGCGATGCGTATCGTTGCTCGCGCGGATGGCACGGATCAGCTGCAACGGCAGGTCTGCAGACTGTCCCATATGCGAAAGGAAGGCCACATCGCGCGCCAGCGTGCCGCCGGCGAACGCGCCGCCCGGCGAAAGGTAGGCCTTGGGCCCGATGCGCGCCTCGGTCTTCAAACCGCGCGCCACCTCGCCGGCATCGGCGCCATAACGCTCGCAAAGCGTGGCGATCTCATTGATAAAGCAAACGGAAAGGGCCAGGAAGGAATTGATGGCGTGCTTGGTCATCTCGGCGGATTCCACGCCCATCCACTCCACCTTGTCGGTGATCGGCGCGAACAGCGCCCGCAGGAGTTCGCGATCCGCCGGCTTCCGGCAGCCGGCGATGATGCGGTCGGGTTCCGTGAAGACCTTGATCGCCTGGCCCAGTCGCAGATTTTCCGGCGAGCAGGCAAAGCGCAAGCCACGCCCGGGAAGGTCCGCTTGCGCCTGTGCCTCCAGGCGCGCCACGCTGCCCACCGGCATCTGCGACGAGAGCAGCACCAGCGCACCGGCCGGCAGCAGCGGCAGCAACTCCACGATTTTTTGATGCACGAAGTCCGTGTCCGCTTCGTCCTGGTCGTTGACGGGCGTATCGAATGTCACCCAGACCACCGCGGCATCCTGCACGGCCCGGGACGCCTCGTGAGTGAAGCGCAGACGTCCGCTGGCCAGATTTTTTTGGAGCAGTTCGTCGAGGCCCGGCTCGAACAGCGGCGCCTTGCCCTCCTGGAGACGCGCCACCACTTCGCCGTCCGGATCCAGTCCCGTCACCTCGTGGCCGCGTTCGGCGAGACAGGCGGCGGTGACGCAGCCGAGGTGCCAGAGCCCGTACACACAGACCTTCATGCGCGGGTCTCCAGCAGCCAGGGGTTCGCGCGGAGATAGTCCACCGTCCGGACGATCCCGTCCTGGATGCGCAGCTTGGGCTGCCAGCCCAGCGCGCGCATCTTCCGGCAATCGAGGAAGATGAACGGGCTGTCGCCGATCCAGCCCCGCGTGCCGCCGGTGTAGTTCAGCTGTGGCTTGAGCTGCAGATGATCGCAGATCCAGCCGATCGAGTTGTTCACCTCGCAGAATTCGTCGGTGCCCAGGTTGAACAGATTGACCGGGGCCTGCGCCTGGTCGAGCGCGAGCAGGATCGCGTCGAGGCAGTCCTGCACATAGAGGTAGGATTTCCGCTGGTGGCCGTCGCCCAGCACGCGCAAGGCGTCCGGACCTGCCAGCAGCTGCTTGTAGAAGTCGAAGACGTGGCCGTGCGAGTAGCGCTCGCCGAGGATGGAGACGAAGCGGAAGATATAGACTTGGAAGCCGAACCCGGCGCTGTAGGCGGCCAGCAGGCCCTCGCAGGCCAGCTTCGAGGCCGCATAGAGCGAGGTCTGCACCGGGAACGGCGCGGTCTCCGGCGTCGGAAAGACCTCGGGCTCGCCATAGACCGAGCCGGTCGAGGAAAACGCGATGCGCCGGATGCCGTTGGCCCGCATCGCCTCGAGCACGTTGTAGGTGGCGATGGTGTTTTGCTCCAGGTCCCTCCGCGGATGGTCCGTGCCGAAGCGCACGTCCGCATTCGCCGCCAGGTGGAAGACCACCTCCGCGCCGCGCATCGCCGCGCCCAGCGCCGCGGTATCCTGCGTATCGCCCTCCACCAGGCGGAACCGCGGCGACTGCTCCGCGGCCTGCAAGAAGCGCCTGCAGCCCGTGGACAGATTATCGTAGGCCACCACCTCATGGCCCAGCTGCAGCAACCGGTCCACCAGGTTGCTCCCGATGAAGCCCGCACCACCCGTCACAAAATATTTCATAGCGCTATGCCCCGTACGGCGGAAGCTAACAACTGGGCGAAACCGATACAAGCCCGCGCCTCCGCGACACGGACAGTGCCTGACGATGCCGCCAACTCACTTCAAGCCATTGAGAAACGCGTGCAGCTTGTCGGTCCAATCCTTGACCTCGGGCGGCAACACCGCCTTGAGGCCGAACCCGTGGCCGCCATGCTCCGGCTTATGGAAATCGCACGGAACCTTTTTCTCCTGGCACGCGGCGGCGTAGGCGATGGAACTCGGCGCATACTTGTCATCGGCGGCGACGTAGACGAAGGCAGGGGTCTTGACCGGCGCGACCTCGTCGAGCACCTTGCCTTCCTTCTCAAGGTAGGCCGGATACATCAGCACCGCGAAATCCGGCGGCGTGCCCGCGGCGGTCGCGTGCGTCACACGCGCAGCCAGGTGACCGCCCGCCGAGAAGCCCATCACGCCGATTTTCTTCGTGCACATGCCGAACTCGCCGCCGCGCTTTTGCAGCAGCGCGAGCCCCGCCTGCGCGTCGGCGATCGCCAGCTCGCGCGTCTCCTTGCCGGCGCTCACGCGGTAAAGCAGGATCGCCACGTCGTAGCCGAACTCGTTGAGCTTCTTGGCCACGTAGTAGCCCTCGTGGTTGATGGCAAGGATGCCGTAGCCGCCGCCGGGGCAGACCATGACCGTGCCGCGCGCGGGTTTTTGCGAGGTCGGGAACAGCTCCAGCGCCGGGGTCGGTACTTTCTGGACGCGATCGATGCCGTCTTTGCCTGCCACCGTAGGCGGCGGCGGTACGCCGTCCTTGCCCTCGAGCGAAATGCGGCGGATGTCGTCGGCCTGTGCGGCACAAAGGCCGAGCACGGCCAGCAAACCAACTACGACGGCGAACTGATTCATGATATTCCCTTTCGACTGAAACGGCCGCGAGCATAGCCAATGCCGCCCCTGCCCTACAAGCGTCGAACTGCAGGTTTTCCCAAGCCTCACAAGGAGCGTGAGGACTTACGCGGCGGGTTCGTCGAGGCCTGGGCGGAGGAAGGCGCGGGCTTTGGGAAAAACATGTTCCACGGCGCGGCGCAGTTTTTCAAGATGGACCAGCAGGGGCAGAGTCAGCTCTTCCCGCTCAGGAAATTGAGCGAGGAGCCGGCTCCACGCGCCGAGCGAGCGGTCCATGGCGATCAGCGCGATCTTGGCGGAGCCGTCGGCATCGCCGAACTCATCGCCATCGAGCCGGCCGCCGAGCGCGCGGGCGATTTTGGGGTACAGAAAGTACTGGTAGAAGCGGATTACTTCGACCGCGTCGCGCAGCTCGGCGAATTCCTGCCGCGGCGCGCGTCCGGGCATGCGCAGTTCGGCGACCTGCTCCAGTTCGTGGGCCTTGGCCAGCCACGCGTCGTCATCGGCGCCGAACCAGGCGGCAACCAGGCCGATATAGGCGTGAGCCGCCCGGCAACAGGGATGCTTTTTGACGCGCGCGTGGTCCAGTCGCTCCTGGGCCGCGGTGGCTGCAAGATCCTCAGCGGTGAGCGTGAGGCCTTCCCGCTTTAGAAACTCTTCGATCATCTCGCGGGCCAGGGCGAACGAAGCGCCGATCCGCTGCCAGAAGGCGGCGTTGTTCACATCGTGCGCCTCTGGCGGCAGCTGTCCGGCTTCCGCCTGTTCCATCTGAAAGGTCAGACAGCGGGCGCCGTGCGTGCAGCGCTCGCACCAGCGGTCGCAATAATTGTAGATGCCCGGAACCAGGTTCGGATTATCAGCCATTTCATCCAGACGCTGCTTGTTCATCGGTGGTCCTCCAACCAAGCTCCGGCCTCCAGGTCCGGGATACCGGGCCGGCGCCGGTCGCGTCAATCCTTGGCGGGCAGTTCTGCCTTCCGCGCCGGGAAGATTTCTGCGCCCGGGGATGGTGGCGCCGCATCCTCCAGTCCGTGCTGATGGCGGAAGATGGTCTGCTGGATGTTTTCAAAGACGTCCCTGCCGAACCGCTGGCGGAGCTCAATCCAGAACTGCAGGCGGCCGCGCTGCAAGGCGGTATCGGCGATGATGGCACGGTCCGAGATCCTTTGGATTTCCGCCTCGTCGGGCGTGGCGGCGCTCATCACCTTTTCGAGTTCCTCGCGGGCCTGCTGCGCGACCTCGCGCTCCTTGGGCATGGCGCCTTGCACCTTCAGCACAAGGTCGCGCAACAGCCGTTGCTGCTCCGTCGTCAACCCGAACTGATGATGCGCCTTGCCGATGACGAAGACAATGTTGGGATCGTAATCCAGATACAGGCTGCGCGCCGCGGGCTTCGCCGGCTTCAGGACGACCCGGGCGGCGTGGCTGGCCCGTTCCGCCTTGTCGGGCTTGGCGTGGACCCATGGCGCGGCCATCAGGCTCACGCCAAGTCCGGCCAGCAGGAAAAGTTTGTTCATGTTAAGCGCAGCTTTCCATCTCAACAACGGGCCGTAGGCGGGGTTTATTTTGACGCGGGGCCGAGCGTGTGCGCGAGCAGTGTGTGAAGGGCGCGCTCGTAGTCGGGCGTCCAGAGGCCGTCGTTATGGCCGCCGGCGAGCGCGACAAACTGCTTGGGCTGCGCGGCGGCCGCATAGAGGCGGCGCCCCATCTCGAACGGCACCAGCTCGTCCGCGGGGCTGTGCGCTATGAGCAGGGGGATGGCGAGGTGCGTCACGTGGTCGAGCGTGTCGTAGCGCGTCGCGAGGAGGCGGTGCAGCGGCAGTCCGGGGTACAGCTGGCGCGCCATGTCCGGCGCGGAGGTGAAGGCGCTTTCGAGGATCAAGCCGCGCACCTTTTTTTCGAGCGCGAGCCGCGCGGCGACGGCGCCGCCCAGCGACTGGCCGTGGAGCAGGATCGGCGGATCTTCGTCATCTTCGTATTGCGCGCGGACGAATTCATAGGCGGCCCGCGCGTCGCAGGCGAGGCCGCGCTCGGAGGGCCAGCCGCGGCTCTTGCCATAGCCCCGGTAGTCGAACAGGAAGACATTGACGCCGAGCCCGTGCAGGTGGGCCGCCAGCTCGACGCGGTGGCCGAGGTTGCCCGCGTTGCCATGGCAGTGGATCAGCGTGCCGCGCGCCTGCGCATGAGGTATCCACCAGCCGTTGAGCTTGACGCCGTCCTCGGTGATGAAGGTGATGTCCTCAAACTTGAGGCCCAGCACATCGGGGGTGGCCTCGATCTCCACGCGCGGAAAATAGATCATCTTCCACTCCAGGAAGCGGAGTGCGCCATACAACAGGAAGAGAGCGCCGAACAGCTGCAGCGCGCGCCAAGCCAAAGGTGGCAGGGAAAAGGCCATCGCTCATACCTCCCACGACACGGCACAGGCGGCCCGCACCCGCCAGCCGGCGGCCGTGACGACGATCGAATTTTCGACAGACGCAAAAAAAACCCCGGGTGCCGCACAGCCCGACGCGTAACGCACCTCTGCGGAATCCCCGGTGGCACCCGCCCGCAGCAGCGGGGCTGTTAATTTGTCCATGGCAACCTTTTGGAAACCCGCTTTTTGGGCGTTTTTCGGGCTTTTTTGGCACAGCCAGAGATCCGGGTTCCCGCTGCCGGAATCTTTACGACACACGCCCATGCGGCACAAGCATTTAACAAGAAGCTAATCGGGACGGGCATATCTTGTGCATAAAATTTCGCCGCACACCACGGCTTGTGGCAAAGAAAATTACTTTGTTTTTCATCTGCTTTACCCTTGTGAGTCCACCCGCCTGCGGTTATCAACGCTCCGTGGTTTGAAGGACAGGCAAGCTGGGGGCTGTTAATAACCTGTCAATAAGTGACGTTTGACAAATTTCTTTTGAGTTTTTTGGAAGGCGTGTGTGCGCCTTCTTGATGCATTTTTGGCCGAATTTTGAGGGATTTGACGTGGACCAGAAGCCCGCGGTGATTTGGGAGCAGGCCAGAGGGTTGTTGGCCGAGCGCATGACCAAGGACGTCTTCGATCGCTGGATTGCCGTGATCGAAGCGCTTGCCTTGGACGGTCAGACCCTCGTGCTGACCGTGCCACTGGGCTATTACCAGACGTGGGTGGAGTCCAATTATCTCGCCTTGATCCGGCAGGCGATCGCCAGCGTCTGCGGCCGCGAACTGAACGTGGCCTTCCGCGTGGACGCCACAAAGCGCGCTGTCGAGGCGGTCCAGCCGGCCGCCGCGCCGGAGCCGGTGCGCAACGTCAGGGTCTCCTCGGAAATACCTTTCGATCCGAAACTGACGTTCGACACCTTCGTGGTCGGCCCCTCGAACAACTTTGCGCACGCAGCCTCGCTGGCGGTCGCGCAAACCCCGGGCGTCGCCTACAATCCCTTGTTCATCTACGGCGGCAGCGGTCTCGGCAAGACGCACCTGATCCAGGCCATCGGCCGCTTCATCAGCCAGCAGAACCCGAAGAGCCGCGTGATTTACATCTCGAGCGAGTCGTTCCTGAACGAATACCTGGACGCCCTCTCGAAAAAGTCCACGCTCAACTTCCGCAAGAAATACCGCAACGTGGATGTGCTGCTGATCGACGACGTGCAGTTCCTGATCGGCAAGGATGCGCTGCAGGAGGAGTTTTTCCACACCTTCAATGCGCTGCACGGCAACCGCCGGCAACTCGTCATGACCTGCGACCGCCCGGTGAACGAGATGGTCGGCCTCGAGCAGCGGTTGGTGACGCGCTTCCAGTGGGGACAGGTGACGCAGATCGAAAAGCCGGGCGTGGAAACGCGGATGGCCATCCTGCAGAAGAAGCAGGAGCAGATGAACATCCGCATCGCCGACGATGTGCTGCTCTACCTGGCCGAGCACATCCGCTCCGACGTGCGGCATCTCGAGGGCGCCCTGACCCGCGTGACGGCCTACGCCTCGCTGATGGGCCACGCCGTGACCGTGACCTCCGTCGAACAGATCTTGCGCGACCTGCTCGATCAGGAGCGGCAGAGCGCCCTGACGATCGAGGTCATCCAGCGCGCCGTGGCGGAATATTACGACATCCGGCTGGCCGACATGACCAGCAAGCAGCGCCCGCAGTCCATTGCGTTCCCGCGCCAGGTGGCGATGTATCTCTGCCGCGATCTCACGGACCATTCACTGCCCTCCATCGGCGAGGCCTTCAGTCGCAATCACGCCACCGTCATGCACGCCTGCTCGCTCATCACGACCCGGATGGGCGCCGATGGCGACCTGCGCCAGACCATTTCCACGCTCCGCCACAAACTCGGCCGCTGAAACCTTTCCCTGTGAGCAACCCTGCCAATTCCTCCCGTTTTTTGTTGGCAACCCCTTCCGCTCCCGGCTTGTGCACAGCCCACGTGCGGTTGCCAGAGACCTATGCACAAAGTGTCCACAGCCTGCATCGCGGTTTCCGCAAGCCGTACCAAGGCCAATCAATCTTATTGCACCTGTGCACAGGCCATATTATTATTTCTGCATTCAAAGCCATTAAGCTTAAGAATAACAGAGCCTGTTGAAAACGAGCGGGAGGCCCGGAATGAAGCTGAAGGTCAGTAAAGAAAAAATATTGAACAGCCTGCAGAAGGTGCAGTCGGTGGTCGCCAGCCGGACCACGATTCCGATTCTGGCCAACGTGCTGATCAAAGCGGAAAAAGATCGCATCCAACTCACGGCCACCGATCTGGACGTCAGCGTCATCGCCGGCTGCGAAGCGCAGGTCAGCAAGCCGGGTGCAACGACCTTGCCGGCGCGGCGTATCTTCAGCATCTTCAAGGAGTTGCCTGGTCCCGACATCGAGCTGGAAGTGGACGACAAGAACCAGGCTTCCATCCGCAGCGGGTCCTCGTTCTTCAAGCTGGTAGGGGCTTCCGAGGATGAATTTCCGCCGCTGCCTAAGCTGGATGCCGCCAAAATCTATAGCATCGGCCAGGGTGTGTTTCGCGAGATGGTGCGCTGCACCTGCTACGCGGCCTCGCGCGACGAGTCGCGGCCGATGCTCAACGGCGTGCTGCTCAGCTTCAAGGACGCCAAGCTCGCGGTTGTAGCCACCGACGGACGCCGGATGGCGCTGTTCGAGCAGGAAGTCGAATTTCCGCAGGGATCCGAGGGCGATCTGATCCTCCCGTTCAAGACCGTCGAGGAACTGAATTCAACGCTGCAAAGCGAGGGACAGCTCAAGATCCTGACCACGGCCAAGCAGATTGCCTTCGAATTCGATGACATTATCATCATCTCCAAACTTGTGGAGGGCAGCTTCCCCAATTTCCGGCAGGTGATCCCGGCGCAGGCGGAACAGCACATCGCGATCGAGCGCGAGGCGCTGCTGACGGCGCTCCGCCGCGTGTCACTCGTGTCCGGCGACAGTTCCACCTCGGCCAAGCTGGCCTTCACGAAGAACAAGCTGGAAATCACCGTCAGTGCGCCGAACGTCGGCGAAGCTTCCGAAACGATGGCGATCAAGTATGCCGGCACCGACATCACGATCGCTTTCAACCCGGATTTTCTGATGGATCCGCTGCGGACGCTCACCAGCGACGAGATTTCGCTCGAGCTGATCGACGATATGAACCCGGGCGTGGTCAAGTGCAACGTCCCGTTCCTCTACGTCATCATGCCCATGCGGGTGAGTTGAGGCGCGCCATTTCCAAGCCATGGAAATGTGAAGCTCCGGTTTTTCCAAGCCATGGAAAAGGCGGTGGGTGTTGTCCCAAGGGCTGGATGTGCGGATCGGGAATGACGCCATGAAAGTCGGCATAGACCTGATCAATTTCCAGACCTCACAGTATTTTCTGGATTTGGCGACCTTGGCCCAGGTGCGTGGTACGGATGCGGATAAATATCGCACCGGACTGGGGCAGGAACGCATGGCCGTGCCGCCGCCGGACGAAGATGTGGTCACCTTGGCCGCCAGTGCGGCCTTACCCCTGCTCGAAAAGACGACATCCGCGGACATCGAACTGCTGCTGTTCGGCACCGAAAGCGGCGTGGACCAGTCCAAGGCCGCGGCGATGTTCGTCCACGGTCTGCTCGGCCTGTCCAAGCGCTGCCGCGCGGTTGAGATCAAGGAAGCCTGCTATGCCGCGACCGCAGGCCTGCAGTTGGCCCTCGCCTGGGTGCAGCAGCATCCGACCAAGAAAGCGTTGGTGATCGGCGCGGACATCGCCCGCTATGACCTTGGCAGCCCCGGCGAGCCGACGCAGGGTTGCGGCGCGGTCGCCATGCTCATCAGCACCGAGCCGCGCCTGCTGGCGCTGGACCCCGAGACCGGCTTCCACGCCGAGAATGTGATGGATTTCTGGCGGCCCAACTATCGCACCGAGGCGTTGGTGGACGGGAAATATTCCACGCTGGTCTACCTGTCCACGCTCGTGGATTCGTGGAGGCAGTACAAAGCCCTCAGCGGGCGCGGGCTGGGCGACCTCGCGCGCAGTTGTTTCCACCTGCCGTTCACGCGGCTGGCCGAAAAAGCCTTCGTCCGGATCTGTAGGGAGGAGAAAATTCCCGAACCCGCGCAGGACGAACTCCAGCGGCGGGTCGGGACCTCCCTGCTCTATAACCGGCAGACGGGCAACACCTACGCGGCGTCCCTCTATGAGGGGCTGACCTCGCTGCTCGACAACGATCCCGAGGATCTGAGTGGCAAGCGCATCAGCCTCTTCAGCTACGGCTCCGGTTGCATGGCGGAGTTTTTCAGCGGCGTCGTGCAGAGCAGCTACCGCGCGCACCTGTTCACCGCTCACCACCAGCAGATGCTCGCCAACCGCACCGAGTTGACTTATCGGCAATATGAGGACATCTTCCGCTACCAGTTCCCGGATGACGGTGGCGATCACGTCATCGCGCCCTACCGGACGGGTGCTTTTCGGTTGCAAGGCGTCCGAAAGCATATACGATACTACGAACGAGCGACATGAAAGCCATTGCGCCAGGAAAATTGATCTTGAGCGGCGAGCACGCGGTCGTCTACGGCCGGCCGGCGCTTGCGATGGCCATCAACCGCCACGCCGAGAGCATCATCACGCCGGAAGCGCTCGAGGAGATCGCCTTCGACCTGACCGATTTGAGCCAGAGCGAGCGGTTCAGCATCCGCGCCCTGCGCGAGCTCAAGACCCGCATCCATAAGAACTACCAGCTTTTCCTCGACGGCCGCATGGGCATCCGCGAAGTCCTGCGCAAGCCGATCGAACTGGTCGAGTTCGCCTTCATCAATGTGCTCGACGGACTGCATCTGAAGGCCGAAAAGGGCATGAACATCCGGTTGCACTCGACGATCCCGATGGGTTGCGGCATGGGCTCCAGCGCCGCGACCATCTTGAGCGTCCTGCGCGTCATCGGTCATTATTTCCGCGTCGAGTTCCGCCCCGACTGGTATTTGAGCTACAGCATCGAGGCTGAAAAATTGCAGCACGGACAGTCCAGCGGCGTGGACCCCTACATCTCGCTGCACGGCGGCTGCGCGCGCTTCCAGCAGGGCGCCGCGAAACCGCTGCCGCTCCCGCGCGCCGCGATGTACCTCGTCCAGACCGGCACCCCGCAGACCACCACCGGCGAATGCGTCACCCGGGTGCGCGAGCAGCATGCGGACAGCCTGATCTGGAATGACTTCGAGGCCGTCACCAACGCCATGGAACAGGCGCTCATCACCAACAACCGGCGCGAGATCCGCGATGTGGTCCGCGAGAACCACAAGCTGCTCACGAACATCGGCGTCGTGCCGGAAAAAGTGCAGAGCTTCGTGCGCGACATCGAGGCCGCCGGCTACGCCGCCAAGGTGTGCGGCGCGGGCGCGGTCGCCGGCGACGCCGGCGGCATGGTGCTCGTCTTCGCCGACCGCCAGCCCACCGACCTCTGCAAGACCTACGGCTTCGAAGCCCTGACCATCCACGGCGACCCGCTCGGCGTCCGCCTGGTCTGAACCTTTTTAGCCCTAGTTCGACGGGATGAACCCCATTGACAGACTCTGCGAGATGGAGAATCATAACGGTATGAACGCAGTCACTATGAAGGACGAGTTGCGTGACTTGGCCGAACGGATTCCGGAGTCGGCATCTTATAACGATGTCATGTATCAACTCTATGTCCGTATGAAAATCGCCAAGGGCAGACAGGCGGCGGACGCAGGCCAGGTGGTTCCCCACGACGAGGTCAAACGCAGGTTCATAAAATGACACGCATCGTCTGGACCGAACCGGCGATCGTTGACCTCAACAGCATTCATGATTACATCGCGCGCGACGCCGAGGTGTATGCGGATGCGACAGTCTTGGAACTCTTCGAGGCTGTTGACCGATTGTTGAATTTTCCACATTCCGGCCGCGTCGTTCTCGAAGTTGACGACGAAGATACGCGCGAGATCATCGTTGGCAACTACCGGGTGATCTACGACATCAGCGGAGAAGCGGTTCGCATTCTTAGCGTGCTCCACGGCGCGCGCCTTTTTCCTAAGACCTAAGTATCGAAAGGATCGGCCATGGATAACATGAATCGGCGGAGTTTTCTCGGGACGGCAGCGGCGGGCGCGTTGGCGTTCGGCACACTCGGCGGGCGCGCGGCGGAGACGCCGGGGAAGAAGCTCAAAATCGGGCTGATCGGCTGCGGCTGGTACGGCTTGGTGGACATCAAGGCCGCTTTCAAGGCCGGCGGCGTCGAGGTGCTCGCGGTGTGCGATGTTGATTCCGACCACCTCGCGCAGGGCGCCGCCGAGATCGAAAAGCTCCAGGGCAAGAAGCCGCAGACGTTCAAGCTCTACGAGGACCTGCTCAAGGTCCAGGAACTGGAAGCGGTCATCATCGCCACGCCGCCGCACTGGCACGCGCTGCAGTTCATCGCCGCGCTCGAGCGCGGACTCGACATCTACTGCGAGAAGCCGCTCGCCTACGACATCCGCGAGAGCCGCGCGATGGCCGACGCCGCGCAGAAGAGCGGACGCATCATCCAGATCGGTTTCCAGCGCCGGCAGAGCCTGGCGTTCCAGCAGGTACGGCAGTTCGTACAGGCGGGCAATGCCGGGCGCATCGTCCACGCCGACGTGCAGATCCATTACACCACGGGACTCCTCGATGCGACGCCCCAGCCGCCGCCGCCCGCGCTCGACTGGGATCTCTGGTCCGGACCGGGCCCGAAGATTCCCTACAGCCCGCAGGTCGGCCACAAAAACTGGCGGCTCGAAAAAACCAGCGGTCAGGGCCACCTCGTGGACTGGGGCATCCACCTGGTTGACGCCACGCGCGTGATGCTCGGCCTCGGCGCGCCGTGCGCGGTGACAGCCGCCGGCGGCATCTACTTCTTCAAAGACAAGATCACAACGCCCGACATCCTGACCGCGCACTTCGAGTTCGAGCAATGCCCTGTGACCTGGCGTCACCGCATCTGGGGCGCGGAGGAATACACGCCGGAGATCAGCAACGGCGTCAGCCTCTACGGCGAACAGGCGACGGTCTTCGTCACCGACGCCAAGTGGGTCGTCATTCCGCGCGGCAAAAATGCCGAGCGCCAGGTGCACGAGGTCAAGGCCGACATGGGCACGCTGCACATGACCGAATTCCTCGATGCCGTCCGCGCCCGCCGCCAGCCGGGCTGCAGCACCGCCGACGCGCACCTCTCCACCACCGCCGTCAAACTCGCCATGATCGCCTACGACACCGGCACGAAGGTTACGTGGGATGCGCAGGCCGAACAGATTCCCGGCAACCCCGCCGCGGCCGCGCTCCTCAAGCGCGCTTACCGCGCGCCGTGGCAGCACCCCTTCCGCGGATGAGGGAAGCTGGGTGATGGAACATGGCGGATGGTGGTTGGAAGCGAACATCGAATACTGAACATCCAACATCGAACACCGAACGAAGCGGCAACTGCGCACGGACGGGCGTGGTGTGTAGCCTCGCGGTCAGGCGGGCGTGGGCTGCCAGATCCGAAGGGGAAGTTTTTTCTGTAGCGGCGGCCTGTGGCCGCCGACGGCAACCGCAGCTCGCCGCTGCAGCACGGCGACAGCCGAAGCCGCCCCAAACAGAGCGGTAAAGTTTTCGCGCTCCAGCAGCCAAACCAAGCCGCACTCTTTTCTTTGTGGGCGGGGCTTCCTAGCCCCGCGCAACCAACCCTGCCGGCCACCGCCCCTTCCTTGACAGCGCAAATAAGTGATACTAGAGTGGCACTATGAAAATGGAACTGGTCACGACCCTCAAACGGCAGGCGACGCGGCTGATCGCCGAAATCCAGGCAGATCGCAACCCCGTCCTGATCACCGAACATGGCCGGCCGGCGGCCTATCTGGTGGATGTCCAGACGTACGAGGAACAGCAAGCCCGGATGCAAATTCTCGAGGGCCTTGCCCGGGGGGAGCGGGCGATCCAGGAGCAGCGCACCGTTACGCATGAGCAGGCCCGGAAGAGGATGAAACGATGGCTCGCCTGATCTGGACCGAGCCGGCTCTCAGGGATCTGGAAGCCATTGCCGAATACATCGCGCTGGATAAACCGGACGCCGCGCGCCGGTATGTGCAGCGGGTGTTCGAGGCGGTTGAACGCCTGGTGCGCTTCCCCACGTCCGGAGCGATTCCTCCTGAGATTGCGCACTTGCCCTATCGCCAGGTGGTCGTGCCACCGTGCCGCGTTTTCTACCGGACAGAGGGGCCTGATATCCTGATAGTCTTTGTGATGCGCTCCGAGCAGCGCCTGCGTGAGAGCGCTTTGACGGATCGGGACTAAGGCGACCCGGCGGCCGCACGCGGATCGGAAATCCGCATTACACGGCAACAGCCGAAGCCGCCGCAAGCAGCGCGGTAAAGTTTCGGCGAACCAACAGACAAACCAAGCCGAACTCTTTTCCTTGTGGGCGGGGCTTCCCAGCCCCGCGAAAACAATCGCACCGGGCCACCCGCGCCAGCAACCTTGACTCCGCCGCCAGCTTCTGCGAAAAGCCGCACCATGAAATCTGCAACCGATGATGCCGATCCAGAGACACTCCTGCGACTTATCCTGATCTATGATGCTGACGCAGCCTAGAAGAGCGAGACACTGTATGAATCCGGACAGGGACACTCTTGATGACGATGCGATGACTCTGTGTAAAAAAATAGCAACTCTAACCAAATCCATGATGGATTTCTGGGAAGGCAGTGGTTGGGCACAGGGTGCTGCTGCACGCTTACTCGATAAGTCCATGCTGCGCTGGCAGACCTCTTTGGCCGAGAGCCTTTCGCGGTGGGTGAATGCTACCTCGGATGGAGATCTCATTCTTGCCTGGTCAAATCTCGGCGCGCTCGTCGAGGGACAACTCAAGTTGTTTCTATGTGTCTACTATCATGACTATGAGAAGGACATAGCTGGTATGCGAAGACGTGGCCAAAAGATAGACCCCGACTTGAGTCAGCTTGAGGAGCTTCGTCAGTTTTTTATTAGACGCATATGGGATGCTGGAACAAATTGGAATCCGTACGTTGAGTTGGTGCAACAGCGGCGCAATGCCGTGCATGCCTTTCAAAGACGTGATATCGGAAATTTTCAGGAATGGACGGATGCTCTACGACTTCATCTATCTTTCGTGAGGGATGTCGGTGGCGGGCTTCCGTATCCAGACGAACAGTTTAGCGGACTTAGGGAAGTGTGAGAGAGGCTTATTGCTGAACCGCGATAGGTGAATCGAAAGGTACAGACCATGGACAAATTGAATCGCCGGAATTTTATTGGCGCGGTTGCGGCCGGTTCGCTGGCGGCGGGCTGCCGGACACCGCCGGGCGCGAGTGGTGCTGCAAACTTTTCCCCGCCGCCTCAAGGACGGCGGGCGCGGATTGCTTCGGTCTGCCAGGTGGGGCGCATGCGCAAGGCGATCGCCGAGAGCCTCGCGCTCATGATGGAGCTGTGCGATCAGGCGCTCGCGCAGAAGCCGGACCTCGTCTGCCTGCCCGAAAATTTCGCCACGGCCAGCCTGGGCAAGGCGCCGCTCCGCGAACGCGCCGAGGCGTTCGACGGTCCGACGTTGACCGCCGTCGCGCAGCGCGCGAAGCAGCACCGCTGCTACATCGTCTGCCCGGTGTTGCGCGAGGAAGGCGGCCAGCTGCTGAACTCCGCGGTCATCTTCGATCGCGCCGGCGCGGTGTGCGGCATCTACAACAAATCGCATCCCGTGACGACCTCGCCCGACTACACCTCCTTCGAAGATGGCGTGATGCCCGGCACGACCGACATCCCGGTCTTCGACCTCGACTTCGGCCGCATCGGCATCCAGATCTGCTACGACATGGGCTTCCCGGAAAACTGGGAGCTGCTGCGCAAGAAGGGCGCGCAGCTCGTGCTCTGGCCCTCGGCCTACGATGGCGGCGCATCGCTGTGGACCTACGCCTTTTTGCATCGCTACTACATCCTGAGCTCCGTCCGCTCCGGCCAGTCGCGGCTCGTGGACCCGTGCGGCGCGGTGCTCGCGGAGACGCAGCCCACCGACGGCGTCATCGTGCGCGACATCAACCTCGACTACATCGTCTCGCACCTCGACTGGAACCGTTCGATCCCCGACAAGATCAAGTCGAAGTACGGCGACCGCGTGGACGTGCGCCGGCCGAATCTCGGCTGCAGCCATTTCCTCGTCGAGCCGGTGGACCCCGCCATCACCGTGCGCTCGCTCCAGCAGGAATTCGGCTTCGAATCCAGCTTCCAATATCACCAGCGCCACCGCGAAGCCCACGCCGCGCTCCGCGCCGGCCGGCAACCAGCGCCGCAGGTTGCATTGCACGGCAACCGCCCCGAGTGGGGCGCATTCTGAAGAGGATGCTGGATGCGAAAGATTAGGGCCACGTTTCTGTTGCGGTGTGTGGTGCTCGCCGCGTCCGTATGCCTGTTTGTGGCGTCGTTCTGGCTGCTGCAATCCATCGGCCTGCGGATTGGCACGGTGGTCTTTCTGATCGTGTTCTGGTTTTTCGGCATAGAGGCGGAGCTGCTGCCGACTTTCCTGGCTTGGTTGCTCTGCCGTATGGCTTCGCGGGAGCAAGGTCCGGTGGACAGTCTCTGGTTTGTTGATCCCGATCGCGAGAAGCAGGAAGAGATGGACGAGCACACCCGCGGCAGTTCCAACAATCCCACGATCCGCTGAGCGGTTGGCGCGGGAGGGCGAGCGTACTCGCGAGCCGTCTGGGATCGGCGTGTGGGTTTTAATGTGCGGTGTCCTGTGGGAGGAACGTGCGTAGCGGCTCGCGTGGCCGCTCACCATCCCGGAGGGTCAGCAGTGCAAGGGAAATTGGCGTTGCGCTGTGCGCGGGTTCGTGGCACAAAGCGGCGCATCGTTTTGACCAACGGAAAGGGCCGCGCTCATGCAAAGACGCACATTCATCAAGCAGGCCGCCGCGGCCTCGCTGGCGTTTCAATTTATCCCGCGCCATGTGCTGGGTGCGCCGGGCGTCACGCCGCCGAGCCGCAAGCTCAACCTGGCGGTGATCGGCTGCGGCGGACAAGGCGGCAGTGACCTGAACAACATGGCCGACGAAAACATCGTCGCGCTGTGCGACGTCGACGACCGCCGGGCGGCGGAGTCCTTCAAGAAATTCCCGCAGGCCAAACGCTTCAAGGATTTCCGGAAGATGTTCGACGCCATGAGCGACCAGATCGATTGCGTCCTCGTCGGCACTCCGGACCACACGCATGCCGTCGCGGCGATGGCGGCCCTGAAGCACGGCAAGCACGTCTTCTGCGAGAAGCCGCTCGCGCATTCCGTCGCCGAACTGCGCGCGCTGCGCAAGGAAGCCTCCGCGCGCAAGCTGATCACGCAGGTCGGCAACCAGGGGCACGCAAGCGATTCGATACGCAACTTCGTCGAGTGGGTGCAGGCTGGCGCGATCGGCAACGTGATGGAGGTCCACGCCGGCTGCGGTATTTTCCGCGACACCTATGGCCGTAGCAACCGCCTCGCCGCCGTGCAGAGCGAGCGGCCGCCGGTGCCGGCGGAATTCGACTGGGATTTGTGGCAGGGCCCGGTGGCGGCGCGGCCCTATCACAACGACTACCTGCCGTGGACGTGGCGCGGCTGGCTGCCCTACGGCGGCGGCGCGTTCGGCGACTGGGTCTGTCATGTCATCGACCCCGTCTTCTGGGCGCTCGACCTGGACATGCCGACGAGCATCGTCGCCGAGGTCGATGACTTCGACCCGGTGAAGCAGGCCGACTGTTATCCCTCGGGGGCTCAGGTGACGTTCGAGTTCGCGGCCAAGGGCCGGCGTGGACCGGTCAAGCTGGTGTGGTATGACGGCAAACGGTCCGTGCCGCGGCCCGCGGAGCTGGAAAAGGAACGCAAGATGGACGAGGTCGGCGCGGTGGTGGTCGGCGACCGCGGCAAGATCATGTACGGCTCGCATGGCGCGGGCGGCTGCCGGTTGATTCCCGAGACCGCCATGCAGGCCTACCAGCGGCCGGAGAAAACCATTCCGCGCTGCCGCGAAGGACACTACAAGAACTGGCTGAACGCGATTCGCGACGGCAAACAATCCGGCTCGCCATTCGAGTACGGCGGACGGCTCTCCGAAATCGGCCTGCTCGGCGTGCTGGCCATCAAGCTCGCCGGTGAAAAACTGTGCTACGACGGCGCCGCGATGCGCTTCACGAACAACACCGCGGCGAATGCGTTGCTCGCGCCGGCCTATCGCTCGGGCTGGACCTTGTAGTGCGTTTTGCCTGACACACGGATCGTTCGCGGTTGTCCTGCGTCCGCGCAACAGGGTGTGCAGGCAGTCCAAGGATGACGACACGAACGAGGCCGGGCGCGGTGCAGCAGGTTTGCCGCGCTGCACGCTAGGCGCGGGCTTGCACGGCGCGGCGCTTTGCGCTAAACACCCGCGCATGAGCAGCACCATTACCAGCGTGGCCTTCGATCTCGGCGGCGTGTTGGTCCATCTCAACTATCTGGAGAGCATCCGGAAGATCCTGCCGCTCTGCGATCAGCAGCGCGCGGTCTGCAGCGAGCGATTTTTCGGCCTGATCGGCCGCGACCCGAGCATGGCCCAATATGAGAGCGGCCAGCTTTCGACGCGCGAGTTCTACAACCGGTTTGTGATGCAGACCGGCTACCGCGGCACGCTGGAGGACTTTCGCGAAACCTGGCAGGGCATCTTTTCCGAGAACACGCCCATGATCGACTTCGCGCAGGAACTGGCCCAGACCTACCCGGTCTATGCCTGGAGCAATGCCGGCGAAATGCATGTCCCCTGGATCTATGAGCGCTTCCCGGCGCTTGGTTTCTTCACCGGCGACGCGATCTCCTGCTACCTCGGCGCGGTCAAGCCGAACCATGCCTTCTATGAGCGCGCGCTGGCGAAGTGCGCCCTGCGGCCCGAGCAAGTGCTGTTCGTGGATGACCGCCCGGAGAATGTCGAGGGCGCGCGGGCGGCCGGCATCACCACCGTGCAGTACACCGACACCGTCGCAACCATCGCCGCGCTGCGCGCCGTGCTCAACCACGGGAAAGCCTGAGTCATGAGCAAAGTACGTGTACTTATCAACCCGAACGCCGGCACGACCAACCCGCTGGAGGCGGTGGTGCAGGCCATCGCCCGCCACTGGGACACGCCGGAGTGCGAGGTGACGTTCCAGATGACCCACGATGGCGAGGACGGCCGCCGCAAAGCCGAGCGCGCCGTGCGCGACGGCATGGATACGTTGCTGGTCGCCGGCGGCGACGGCATGATCAACACGGTCGGCCACGCGTTGCTGGATACCGGCGTCGCGCTGGGCGTGATTCCGACCGGCAGCGGCAACGGCTTCGCCCGGCATTTCAACATCCCCCTGGAGACCGACGCGGCCGTGCGCGCGCTCGCCGGCGCGCAGCGCGCCCGGATTGACGTGGGCACGGTGAACGGCCGGCCCTTTTTCGTCACCTGCTCCATGGCGTGGGAGGCGGCGATTGCGCGCTCGTTCGAGCGCCTGTCCTTGCGCGGCGTCCTGCCCTATCTTCTGGCCGGCGTGCGCGAGTACGTCACCTTCACGCCCCAGCCGCTCGAGGTCACGCTGGATGGCGGCGCCACGCTGCGCTTTCCCGACCCGATGATTGTCACGGTGGCCAACCTCACGCAATACGGCGGCGGCGCGAAGATTGCGCCGCACGCGCGGCCCGACGATGGCCAGCTGGAGCTGATGGTGTTGCCGCGGCAGGATGTGGCCCAGGTGCTGACCAGCCTGCCGCGCCTCTACGATGGCACGCTCCTGCAGCTGCCGGATTTGTTCACGCAGCACTTCCGCGACCTCACCATCCGCCGCGCGCAAGCCGCGCAGATCCAGCTTGATGGCGAACTGCTCGATGCCGGCACGCAGATCGACGTCAGCATCCTGCCGCTGGCGCTGACCGTGCTTGTGCCGGCGCCGGAGTGAGGGTCACGTCCAACGCGGGCAGATTTTCAGGAAGTTGCAACGGCGGCAGTGGGCCTCGTCGTCGGTGAACTCGAAGCTCTCCTCCGGCTGGGGGCGGTTGGCCGCCGGATCCTCGAGGAGGAAACTCATCTCGTCGGCGGAGTCGCGGATGTAATCCTTCATCACGTCGAGCGTGTTCGCATCCAGCGCGTGCTGCGTGGCCAGGCCGCCGGCCAGGTTGAATTCGATCGTCTGCACCTGCTCCGGGGTGACCTGCCATTTTCCGGTCGCGTAGAGCGCGTAGCAGGCCAGCTGCACTTCCGCGCTCGGCTCCGCGGTCCGGCCGGTTTTCCAGTCGAAGATTTTCACGCCGTTGGCCGTGCGCTGCGCGAAGTCGAGCTGGACGTAGACCTTGATGCCGTCGAGCGTGAAGCTCGCCAGCTCCTCCATCTCCAGCCACGCGTCGGGCGGCAGCGCGCAGAGCGAGGCGAAAATTTCCGACGCGAAGAAAGTCTGCAGGCAATGGACCGCGTGGTCGGCGATGTCCTTCCATTGCTCGTCGGCGATGTCCAGCTCGTACTCGTGCTCGAACAGGCCGCAGGCCTTGCGCGGAGTTTGCCGGTAGCGCCGCGCCAGCGAATCACGGAAATCGGCGCGCAGATCCTTGAGCAGCCGCTCGGTCGCGAGGGCGGCGTCCGGCGGCTGGCCTGCCGCGCGCAGCTCCGTCAGGGCCGCGTGGATCGCGCGGTGCACCCGGTCGCCGGCCCACATCGCGCGCGTCTGCAGATTTTTAAGGATGTAGAGCTGCCGCGTCCGCGGCGGCCCGTCCGGGTTCCAGCCGCCCCAGGAGCCGTAGTAGTGGAAATAATAGCGCCGCAGGCAGGCGCGGAACATTTCGTCCCGCGACTTCGACCAGGAAAAATCGTTGGTTACAGCCATGGTGCCTCACCGGAAATGTTCAAAGCCCGCCGCCTTCAGATCCAAAGATTTTCCCGCCGCGCTCCACACGAGCTGCCCGGCGCCCGGCGTGATGGTCCCGATGGCGGTCAGGCGCGTGCGGAATTTTTTGCGCCACGCGGCGGCCAGCGCGGCGGCCTTGTGACGCGGCACGGTGAACAGCAGCTCGAAATCCTCGCCGTCGCCGAGCGCGTGCAGCAGCGCCGCGCGTTTCTTCCAAAGGTTGGAAATGTTTTCGGCGTATTTTCCAAAGCTTGGAAAAGGCGACGGCAAAAGTTTCCCAGCCTTCGAAAAGCCGGGGGTTTCATTTTCTACGCTCTTGAAAGCCGCCGCCGCGATCGGAATATGCCCGGTCTGGATGTCCGCGCCGACGCGGCTCATCTCGAGCAGATGCGCGAGATCGGTGGCGAGTCCGTCGCTCAGGTCGATCGCGGCCGTCGCCCAGCGGCCCGCGCGCAGCCACTGGCCTTCGGCTAGACGCGGGACGAAGCGCAGATGTTTGCCGGCCAGGCTGCCGCCCAGCGCGCCGGTGACGAAGAGCACGTCGCCGGCGCGCGCGCCGGAGCGCAGCAGGGCCGTGCCGCGCGGCGCGCGGCCGACGGCGAAGACATGCAGTTCGAGCGCCGCGCCTTCGGTGGTGTCGCCGCCGACGAGGGCGAGTTGGTGCTGGCGCGCGAGCGAGGCGAGGCCCTGGTAGACGGCGCGCAGACGCGCGACGCTGGTGTCGCGCGGGGCGACGAGGTTGATCAGCCCCCACAGCGGTTCGCCGCCCGCGGCGGCGAGGTCGCTCAAAACGCGGCCGAGCGCCTTGTGGCCGATCTGGCGCGGCGGGGTGTCCGGCAGAAAGTGCCGGCCCTCGATGACCGCGTCGCTCTTGAGCAGAAAATCGTGGCGCGCCGTGCCGGCGACGACCGCGACGTCGTGGCCGATGCCGGCGCGGACATCCGCGCGCGTCGGCAGCAGGCGCGCGAGCTGCCGGATCAGTTCACGTTCGCCGAGTTGGTGCAGCGTTTTCACGGTGCGGGTTTACTCCAGCCCGCCCAGAGTGTCAACGCGATCAACGCGCCGTTGCGGACGAGGTTCCACAGGCCGATGTGGCTGCGACCGGGTTGCAGGGTAAAGCAGCCGCAGTCAATATCGAGGCCGCGCACCAGGCTGATGGCGATGGCGGCGGTGGCCAGGCCGAGCAAGCCGGACAACCAGAGGGCGCCGGCGGGACGCCAGGCGGGAAATAACAAAGCGAGGGCGGCGCAGATTTCCAACCAGGGCAACAGCAGCGCCACCGTGTTGATCAGGCCGTCGGGCAGCAGATGGTAGCGAAAGACGACCAGCGCGAAGTCCTGCGGCGCAAGCAGCTTGGGCAGACTGGCATAGATGAACAGCCCGGCGAGGAACAGGCGCGCGACCAGTAGCAGGCGGGCGTTCATCGCTCCACCTCCACCTTGCCACCGGCGGCGCGCCACTCGGCCAGACCGCCGGCGTACAGCACCGTGTTGGTGTAGCCGGTGCGCCGCAGAAACAGAGCCAGCTCCAGCCCTTCGTCACAATCGTTTCGGGCACAGTATGTAATGATGGATTGATCGCGCTGCAAATCAAGCTGCATGGAGGCGAGCAGCTCGGCCGCAAGCTCGAAAGGCAGCGACTGGGCGCCGGGGAGGTGGCCTGCGCGAAAATCGGCCGTTGGCCGCGCGTCGAGGATACGCGACGAACCGGAGGCCACGGCTTGTTGTAGCGTGCTGATGCCGAGCAGGTTGAGTCCTGCTTTTAGTGCGCGATGCTCCACATGCTTGGACCATTCGCCACGCAACGGGAGCGGCTCGCGTCGTAGCCAGTTGAGGGCGGCGCAGCTGACGGCCGCAAAGAGCAGGATGGCGGCAGCACGCAGCAGCAGTGGGAACAAGGCTTTCACCGGATGAAGACCCGGATGGGGACGAGAATTTCGGGACGTGAGGGCAGATCGGTCACGATGCGCACCTGTTTCCCTTCCAGGCTGCGGAGCACCGGCAGGCTGGGAAATTCGATACGACAGAGGGCGGCGTTGGTGGCCACGATGGTGCAGGCGATGTCTTTGAGCGGCGGCTCGACGGCCAGCACCCGGAAGGCCGTGTTGCTTTCGCTGCGCAGGGAAAGTTCACGCCGGACCAACTCGCCTTCGCGGCCCACGAGCAGGAGTTCCGGCGGCATCACGGCAAAGGCGCCCGGGACAAACGCGGAAACCACGGTGGTAAGGCTGGGTTGGCGCGGGTTGCCCGTGCTGATCTTGAGGGTCGCGCGCGTCAGGCCTTCGGGCAGCGGCGGATGGGTGATGACAATCACGCGAGCATATTTATTACTGATTACAGGTTCGGTTATTACAACAAATGCAGGCGAATCGATCTGCGCGCTCACCCTGCCGAGCAGGTTGGTGCCTGCGGCGGTGACGACCAGAGTGTTGGTGGCCGCACAACTGGCCGGAACACGTCCCAGAAAAAGCAGATGGGGTTCGATGTCCACCGGATCCACGATCAAGCCCGTCAGGTGCAAGCCAAAGGAAGGTTGGGCCGGGTCGTTCGATTCGACATACACGAGCTTGTGTTGCGGCCCCTGCCGGCCCCGCAGCACAAAGCGCACGGTGATGGTGGCCGTGCCACCGGGTGGGACGAGGCGGTCGGTGAAGCGGGGCACGAGGCATCCGCAGGTCGGCCGCAGGCTGAAAATCTGCAGCGCCACAGCGCCGGCGTTGCGGATGACAAAATCGTGCTCGAGTTCGCCGCTGCTTTCGCGTTCGCCAAAATCGAAGTCCGGCCGGGCGCACTCCAGCCTGGGAGCCGGTTGCGGCGCGGCCCACACCCTCGCGCCCAGCAGGCTGCCGGCCAAGGCCAAGACTAATAACAGATTTTTCATTGGACGGACTGGCGGACAGCATAGCGCAAGCGGGCAGCGCGGGCAAATGCCGACGCACCGAAGGTGTCAAGTTTCGCCGGACGGGTTGCGGCGGAGCCAGACATGCAAGACCGCGATGTCGGCCGGCGTGATGCCCGGGATGCGCAACGCCTGCCCCAGGGTTGAGGGGCGGATATGGCTGAATTTCTCCCGTGCTTCAAAGCGCAGCGAGGGAATGGTCGCGTAGCTGAACGTCGAGGGAATGCGCTCCCGTTCCAGCGTTTCCATCCGCTCCGCCGCCCGCAATTCCCGCTGCAGATAGCCTTCGTACTTGACGCTGTATTCCACCTGTTCCACCACCTTGGCGGGCAGTTGCAGGTTGGCCAGGGGCAGTCCGGCATACTGGCGGTCAGGGCCTTTCAAGAGTTGGGCCAAGGTTTGTCCGTTGTCCGCGTGGGTGCTGTTGAGGCGCAGGATTTCCTGGTCGATCAGGAGCATCTCCTGTTGTACCGACCCCATATATTCGTCAGTAGTTATACCTAACTCTTTTGATAACAAATATAAACGATATTTAGAGTTATCCTGACGAAGCAAAAGTCTGCGCTCGGCGCGCGAAGTGAACATCCGGTAGGGCTCGTTGGTGCCCTTGGTCACCAAATCGTCAATCATCACGCCGAGATAGGATGACGAGCGGCTGAAGACCAGCGGGGGCTTGCCCTGCAGCTGGCGCACCGCGTTGATGCCGGCGACGAAGCCCTGCCCAGCCGCCTCCTCGTAGCCCGTGGTGCCGTTGATCTGCCCGGCGAAATAGACGCCCCTGATCCGCTTGGTCTCCAGGGTCGCGTAGAGCTGGGTCGGATCGGCCATCGTATATTCGATGGCGTAGCCCGGGCGCAGGAAGACCGCCCGCTCAAGCCCGGGAATGGAATGAATCATCCTTTCCTGGACAGCATAGGGCAGGCTGTTGGAGGTGCCGTTCGGATAGATCTCTTGCGCGGTACGGCCCTCGGGCTCGATGAAGACATGGTGATTGGGATGATCCTTGAATTTTACCACCTTGTCCTCGATGGAGGGGCAATAGCGCACGCTGGTCCCCGAGATCATGCCGGAATAGAGCGAGCTTTCGTGCAGGTGATCGGAAATGATGCGCGTGGTTTCTTCGGTGGTGCGCGTCAACTGGCAGGGGATCTGGTCGGCTCCGGGCAGCCAGGGCATGAGGTAGCGGGCGGAATGTTCCACGTGGAACATTCCCCTGTCGGCAGCGCTGGTCAGCGCGGCATGGCGCTGGAACACCTCTTCAGCGGCTTCCGAGAAGAAGACAGGCCGCAGCATCCCGGGTTGCTCCTCCATGGCGGCTTTATCGATGGATGCCAGGTGCAGGCGCGGTGGGGTCCCTGTTTTAAACCTGCCCAGGGTGAATCCGGTCGCTTGCAACCACGCGTTTAATCCGCCTGAGCGCTTGTCGCCGAAGCGGCCGCTCGGAAACTGCGCTTTTCCTATGTAAATCTGGCCGTCCAGGGAGGTCCCGGCCGTAATCACGACCGCGCTGGCGTCGATCACCCTGCCGTTTTCCAGCACGACGGCGGTGACCGCATCATGCGGGGCCTTCAGCGCCACGGCTTCGCCTTCGATCAGGGTCAGGTTCGCCGTTTGGGCGACCACGGCCGCCATGCGCCGGGCATAGGCCGCCTTGTCGCACTGCACCCGGGTCGAGCGCACCGCCGGGCCCTTGCTGGTGTTGAGGACGCGGAATTGAATGCCACAGAAATCTGCGTTGCGGGCCATCTCGCCGCCCAGCGCGTCCAGTTCATAGACGATATGGGACTTGGCCATGCCGCCGATGGATGGATTGCAGGACATCTTGGCGATAGCGTGGCGGTCCATGGTGACCAGGGCGGTGGCGGCCCCCATGCGGGCCGCGGCCAGGGCGGCCTCGCAGCCGGCATGTCCGGCCCCAATGACGATCACATCGAAGGCTTTCATTTCCCTATACAAAATTTGGAGAAGATGGTGGAAAGGATGTCATCCGACGCCGTGCTGCCGATGAGCGCGCCCAGCAGGTCGCTCGCCTGGCGAACATGGTGCGCCGCGAGCAGTTGATCGGAACCTCCGGTAACGGAGGCCAGGCCGGTCTTGAGTTCGTGCCGCGCCTTGTTCAGGTGGTGATAATGGCGTTCGGAAATAACGGTAGCCGGCATGGCATCAAGATGTAGTGTTTTTTTTAGCAATATATTAATATTATCTGTTATAGATTGCAGTCCAATGTTATGCAAAATTGAAGTTTCAAGAATGGTGTAGCCATCCAAGGTGGCGGCGGTAGGAAACCGCCCGAGATCTGTTTTGTTGAGGATGACCAGACAGCGGTCCTTGGGCATGGTTTCCAAGTTGGCCTGATCCTCGGCCTGAAGGGGCGCGGACGCATCGATAACATAGAGGTATAGATCGGCCTTCTGGAGTTGGGCGCGCGTGCGGCGCACCCCCTCCTGTTCGATGCTGCACCCCGTTTCGCGGAGACCGGCCGTATCGACCAGGCGGAGCGGAATGCCCTCCACGACATACAGCTCCTCGATAAAATCGCGGGTCGTGCCCGGTTCATGGGAAACGATCGACCGTTCCTTCCCCAGCAGTGCGTTGAGCAGGCTGGATTTCCCCACATTGGGGCGGCCTGCAATCACGACGGTCAGGCCCTCGCGCAGGCGGTGACCATCCTGCCATGATTCAAGCAAATCGCTTATCTGGTTGATGATAGAATCTATCTTCCGGGCGATATCGGGCAGCACTGCGGCCGGCAGTTCATCGTCCGGGAAGTCCAGTGTGACTTCCAGTTCGGCGGCCACGGCCACCAGTTGTTGGTAAAGTTGGTTGAACTGGCGGCTCAGCGTGCCGTCCAGTTGCTCCAGCGCCAGGCGCGCGGCACGTTCCGAGCGGGAGCGGATCAGGTCATTCACCGATTCCGCCTGCACCAGATCCATGCGGCCGTTGATGAACGCACGATAGGTAAACTCACCCGGTTCCGCCGATCTTGCACCGGCTTGCAGCACGGCGCGCAAGACGAGTTTAGGGGTTATGGCCCCCCCATGACATTGGAATTCAACGACATCCTCACGGGTGTAGCTGTGAGGTGCGCGCATGATCAGGAGCAGCGCTTCGTCCACCCGCTGGCCTTGATCCGTGACGTGGCCCCAGACCACGGTATGTGTCGGCCGTTGTGAAGGCCGCGGACCGGGGCAGTGAAAGACGCGGTCCGCCACGGCCAAAGCCTGTGGACCGGAAACCCGGATAATGGCCACGCCACTCTCACCGTGGGCGGTGGCAATGGCCGCAATGGTATCAACGGTCATCATGCGAAACCTCTAGCCTTCCGCGCGTATTGTAGCAGCAAACACGGGACAGACAACCAACGAGGCGCCCGGTTCGGGGTTGGGTTCGCTATGAAGAGTCCGCATCGGATCGGTTGGACTGGGGCTGACAACAAAGAGCCCGCTTCCCTGGTCGGGAAACGGGCTCCTTACGGCGTGCTGGGCGCGCGTCAGACGTCGCAGATGCGCACAGCCTGCTCCAGCGAGGCTACGGCGTCGCGGGTGGGGCCGTACTCATGCGAGACGTAGCCTTGGTAGCCCGATTCAGCAATGGCCCGCATGATAGCGGGATAGAACAGTTCCTGCGTGTCGTCAATTTCGTGGCGACCGGGCACGCCGGCCGTGTGGATATGGCCGATATACTTGATGCTTTCCTTGATGGTGGCGATGATATCGCCCTCCATGATCTGCATATGATAGATGTCGTAGAGGAGCTTGATGCGCTCGGAGCCGACGCGCTTGCACATCTCGACGCCCCAAGCGGTGTGGTCGCACATGTAGTCCTTGTGGTTGCGCTTGCTGTTGAGCAACTCCATGACGACGTTGACCTTTTTCTCCTCGGCGAAGGCGGCGATCTGCTTGAGGCCCTCGACACAGTTGACGAGGCCTTCCTCATCGCCCATGCCGGCGCGGTTGCCGGACATGCAGATGACGTTGGGGAAACCGGCGGCGGACGTTTCTTCGATGGCTTTGCGCAGGGCCACCAGGTGCTGGGCGTGATTTTCCTTGCGGTTGAAACCCTTGGCGATGGACATGCCTTCGTGCCGTGTCAGGGAGCCTACCAGTCCATACGGCTTCATCTTCTCCCAATCCTTCGGACCGGTGAAATCAATGGACTTGATGCCGAGCCGGACGCAGATCTTGCAGATTTCGTCGAAATCCTTGATGCCGCGCAGTGCGCCCATGCAGAGACCCTGTTTGATGCGTCCCTTGAGCTGGAGCGGTGCGGCGGCCTCGGCGGCGCGCAGGTTGAAGGCAGGCGCGGTGACGAGTGCGGCGGAGGTGGCACCCATGAGCTTGAGAACGTTACGGCGGCTGAACGACGAAGGCGCTGGCATCATAATTCGTTTCTCCACGACCGGCGGTTTGCATCCGACCGTGGCGCGAAGCTAGTCAAGCGCCACGGGTTTGTCAATCATGCGTCACCAGCCCAGCGCACGGATCGCGGCGTAGAGCGCCGGCACCGTGGCCAGGCTCAGCAGGGTGCTGGCGAAGATACTGGCCGCGCTCAGGCGGACATCGCCGCCGAAGCGCTCGGCAAACATGCTGCAACTGATCGCGACGGGCATGGCGGCGATGAGAAAGATGGTGTGGCGCGCGATGTCCGACAGGGGCAGGCCGGTTTGCACGGCCCCGTGCAACAGCACAATCGTGACCGCCGGTGCAACGATCAGGCGCAACACGACCACGCCGGAGACCAGGCCGCGATGGCCGGGATCGTCCCAGGCCAGCCCGCTGAGTTGCGCGCCGGTGACGAGCAGCGAGAGCGGAATCGTCAGGTTGCCGACCAGCGTCAACGCCTGCACGATGATACCGGCCCACCAGCCCGCCCCCGCGTCGCCCGTGGCGGTGCCCCACGCACTCGCGCCCGGCACAAGCAGCGCGACAGCGATGCCCGCGACGGTCGCGAGCAGGCCGGGATTGAGCACGAGTTGGGTGAGATCGCTGCGCTCGAGCTTGCCGCGGATCAGCGCCATGCCGCCGGTCCACAGGAAAATTTGCGCGCCCAGGTTGAACAACAGGACGGTGCGTACGCCTTCCACGCCGAAAAGGCCTTGCACGATCGGCAGCGGCAGGTAGACCCAGTTGGGCATGCCAGCCACGAAGGCGAACGTGCCGCGCTGGCTTTTATCGCGGAGGCCGCCCGCCGCGAGCAGTCCGACGCCGGCGGCCAGCGCCATCACGGCGAACCCGAGCAGCGGAATCCACAGGCTGGAACGCAGCGTGTCACGGCTGACGGTGGTCAGCATCTGCGTGAACACGAGCGCGGGAAACGTCCCATCTACCACCAGCCGGCCCAGCGCGCTCTGAAAGGGCGCCGCGAGCAGGCCGCGCCGGCACAACAGCCAGCCCGCCAGCAGGACGAGGAACATCACCGCGATTTTATTGAGTACGATCCAGGCATCGGCCATGGCAGACTCCGGAGTGCAGCGGCAACATAGAGGGTTTCACCACGGTGCGCAAACTCCCTGTTCCTCTGGAGCGGCCACCATGCCGGTGTTCCCTGCGACCTGAAGACGGCGGGCGCTACAGCCCAGGTCCGGCCAGCCCTTGAATAATCACGAGGACTTGAGGAAAGCGACGGCGTTCTGGAAGAGTTTCAGGCCGGCGCCCTGCGCGGGCAGCGTACCGCGCAGCTTTTGCAGGTCCCACTGCGGATGGTTTTCCGGGAAGAGGTAGGCTTCCGGGTGCGGCATCAAACCGAAGACGCGGCCGGTCGGGTCGCACAGGCCGGCGATGGCGTTGAGCGAGCCGTTCGGGTTGAGAGGGAATTGGTCGGTCGCCAACCCGGTCGCGGGATCGGCGTAGCGGCACGGCACGCAGCCGAGCTGTTCGATGCGGTCAAGCAAGGGCCGGTCGAGCGTGAAGACCTTGCCCTCGCCGTGGCGGATGGGCAGCGGCATCAGGTCGAGGTTGCGCGTGAAGACGCACGGCGAGTTGCCCTCGAAGCGCAGTGTGACCCAGAAGTTCTGGAACGCGCCGCAGTCGTTGTGCATCAGCACGATCTTTTGCGTGAAGTAGTCGCCATTGAGGCCGGGCAGCAGCCCGAGCTTGGTCATGATCTGGAAGCCGTTGCACACGCCGAGGATCAGCTTGCCGTCGGCGATGAACCGGGCGAGGTCGCTCTGCATGTGGTGGCGGACGCGAGCGCCGAAGGCGAGGCCGGAGCCCATGTGGTCGCCGTAGGAGAAGCCGCCGATGAACATCAGGCCGGCGTAGTCGTGCAGGCGCGCCGGCCGCTCGATCAGGTCATTCAGGTGGACCAGCTCCGGCGCGGCGCCGGCGAGCGTCCAGGCGTGGTGCGACTCCGCCTCGCAGTTGAGGCCATAGCCCGTGATGATCAAAATTTTCGGATTCATCAGATTCCCTGCAATGTTTTCTTGAAGGCTTTGCGCAGCGTGTCGAGATCCGCCTCCACAAGCTGGCGCGCGGCGGTGCGGATGCTCAGGGTGCGCGCGGCGGTGACGGTGCCGACGCGGGCGCACGACAGACCACGGAACTTTTCCTCAAGCGCGGCGGCCTGCTCCGGCGCGCAGGTGACGACAAAGCGGCTGTTGGATTCGGCGAACAGCCGCGCATCGTCGCGCAAGTCGCCGGTGTGCGGCGCGGCGTCGAGCTGGATGTCCGCGCCGAGGTCGCCGCCGAGCGCGGCGAGCGCGAAGGCGACGGCCAGGCCGCCGAGCGTCGGCGTGTGCGAGCTGCGCAGCAGGCCCGCCTCGATCACGGAGTTCATGACGCGGTAGGTGGCCAGCGCGCGCAGCACATCGAGGCCGGGGACCGTGCCGCCATAGTTGGCGGGCGCGCCCTGTTCGTCGGCGAGCCAGCGGTGGAATTCCGAGGCGCCCAGTTCATCCTGCGTCAGGCCGATGACGTAGATCGCATCGCCGGCCTGTTTGAAGGACATGGTTACGGCCTTGCGCACGTCGTCCATCTTCGCGATGGTCGAGAAGAGCACCGTCGGCGGGATGGAAATCTTGCGCCCGCCGCGGACGGAGTCGTTCTTCATGCTGTCCTTGCCGGAGATCGGCGGGACGAGGTAGGCGGTGCAGATGTCGTACAGGGCCTGGTTGGCACGGACCAGCTGTGCCATCTTGTAGGGCCCGTCGGGGGTCTTCTCGGAGAGCACCGGGTCGGGCCAGCAGAAGTTGTCGAGGCCCGCGATCTGGCCGAGCTTGCCGCCGACGCTGACCACGCGGCGGACGGCCTCGTCGATCACGCTCGCCATCATCGCGTAGGTGTCGAGGTCGGAGAAGAACGGGTTGATGCCCTCGGCGAGGATGATGCCGGCGTGGGAGGCATAGTCGACGCGCATCACGGTCGCGTCGCTGGGCATGTCGCTCTGCACGCCGACGAACGGTTTGACCACGCTCAAGCCCTTGACTTCGCCGTCATATTGGCGCGACTTGAACTCCTTCGAGCAGACGTTGAGCGCGCCGAGCAGTCCGAGCAGCGCGCGGTTGCGGCTGCCGGCGCGCAGCGGGGCGGGCGCGGCGACCTGCGGCGGCTGCCAGCGCGCCTCGATGTGCATCTTCGGGCAGCCTTCGTGCAGGAACTCCATCTCCAGGCGGCCGACGACGCGGTCGCCATGCTTCACCACGAACGCGCCGGTGTCGGTGAAAGTGCCGATGACGTCGGCCTCGACGTCGCGCCGCCGGGCGAGCGCGAGGAAAGCGGCGACGTTCTCCGGCTGCACCGCGAGGCTCATGCGCTCCTGCGCCTCGGAAAGCAGGATCTCCCAAGGCTGGAGGCCCTCGTATTTCAAGGGCGCCTTGGCGAGGTCGATCTCCGCGCCGCCGCTCATGCTGCTCATCTCGCCGAGCGACGAGCTCAGGCCGCCCGCCCCGTTGTCGGTCAGCGCGCGGAAGAGGCCGAGGTCGCGCGCCTCCATCAGAAATTCATACATCTTGCGCTGCGTGATCGGGTCGCCGATCTGCACCGCCTGCGCCGGCGACTCGTGGCGCAACTCCTCGGAGGAGAACGTGGCGCCGTGGATGCCGTCCTTGCCGATGCGGCCGCCGCACATGACGATCGCGTCGCCGGGCAGGATCTCTTTGCGTTCGGACGGCCGCTCCTGCAGCAGGCGCGGGATCTTGCCGATCGTGCCGCAGTAGACCAGCGGCTTGCCGAGGTAGCGTTCGTCGAAGCGCTCGAAGCCGCGCGTCCAGGGAATGCCGCTCTGGTTGCCGCCGTCGATCACGCCCTGGTGGACGCCGTCGCGGATGCGGCGGGGGTGCATCAGGCCCGCGGGCAGGTCGCCTGCGTAGAACGGGGAGCCGAAGCAGTAACCCCACGTATTGCAGACCAGCTCGCAGCCCATGCCGGTGCCCATCGGGTCGCGGTTGACGCCGACGATGCCCGTGATCGCGCCGCCGTAGGGGTCGAGCGCCGACGGGCTGTTGTGCGTTTCGCACTTGAACGAGATGTTGTAGCGGTCGTCAAAGCGGATGATGCCGGCGTTGTCGGTGAAGACGCTGACCAGCCAGTTGATGTCCTTGCGGATTTTTTCCGTCGCGGCGCGGATGCAGGACTTGAACAGCGAGTCGATCGTCTGCTCCTTGCCGGTCTCATCGACGTAGTGGACGTTGGCGGCGAAGATCTTGTGTTTACAGTGCTCGCTCCAGGTCTGGGCGATGCACTCGAGCTCGACATCGGTCGGCTGCGCCGGCAGGCCCAGCCCGGTGCGGGCGGCCAGCACCGCCGGGCGGTTGAAATAATCGCGGATGGCGTAGAGCTCCTCGATGCTCAGAGAGAGGATGCCCTCGCGGCTGATCCGCATCAGGTCGGCGTCGGAGCCGCTGAGGTCATAGGTGCGGACTTCCACGGCGGCCGGGTCGCGGATCACCGGCGGCTCGGCATCCACCGGTGCGGCGGCCCATTCCTCGGCCGAAAAAACGCGGATGGACTGGATCAATTCGTTCGCCAGCAGGTCGCGGCCGAGCCGCTGCACCTGCTCGCGCGTCAGCGTGCCCTTGAGCAGGTAGTGCACGCCGGTGTAGACGCCCTCGTGCGCGGCGAGCGGGCGCCCGATGGTGTCGGTCACCACCTCTTGCGCCGTGCGGCCGAGGTTGTCGGTGACGCCCGGCTTGAAGCTGGTCTCGACCAGCCAGTCGAACGCCGGCGCGGCCAGCCGGCCGATGGCGGAGCGCGCGATGACCGGGTCGGTGAAGATCTTCTGCACCTCGCGCAGCTGCCTGGGCGTGAGGGCCACGTCCACCTTGAAGACGTCGCGCGTCGCGCAGCCCGTCACCGGCAGGTGGAAAAAGTTGCGCGCCCTGGCGGCGACGCCTGCGCCGCGCCCGTCGTGGACGCCGCGCTTCAAAGCGATCTCGATGCGATAAGCCATGATGAAGTCACCTGTTGAAAACGCGGCGTATCATGCCGGAAAAAACCCCGCTGGCAAGCTGCGAAATCGGACGGTGCTCTGCCTTGTCTGCATCGGCCTGGCCTGGTGTTCGGCGCACGCTTATGGGCAGGGCTGCGAGCTCCGGGCTTCCGCTGGGTAGGTTTCGCGGGGTTGGAAACCCCGCCCACCACGGGAAAGTATCTGGTAAGCCGGTCGGTCCTGAATGGGCGCAGTGCGCGGGCCCGGCCAGGTTTATGCCGCCCCATGTGGGTGTGTCGTTTGCGGCGTCCGCCAGGCTCTGTCTTCGATCCGATACATGCAGCAAGCCTTTGCGCCGCATGGTATTCAACGATGCCTGCCGTGGAGGTAGACACCGCGGTCATCAAAGCCCTTTCCCCAAGCAGCCGGCTTCCGTTTCCATGCTGTTAATATGTATATATGCACACATATGCATATCTAATAAAAAGGCTACGGCTGAGCGTGCAGCTTGTCCGGATCAGTCCTTGAACATGCCGAATTCCCAGAGGGTGGGTGCGAAACTCGCGTCGAGGATGTGTAGCCGGACCCAGCGGGCGGTGGTGGGTGCGAAGGTTGCACTGAAATCCTGGCCGGCCTTGGCCCCGGTGAAGGCCGCCTGCCAGGCGCCCTCGGCGGTGGTCTTGTATTCGACGGTGAACTTCGTGATGCGGGGCGCCATTTCCTTGATGGCCACACGGCGGAACGTTTCCGGTTGCCCTAGGTCCACCTCCAGCCAGCAATCGCGCGTCGTGTCGCTGGTGGCCCAGCGGGTGGCCTCGTCGTCGTCCACGGCCTTGTCGGCGCCGAAATTCGTGTCGTTGCCGTGGACGGTGCTCGCCCGCGCCGGCTTGTGCGCGGTCAGCGGCAGCACCTTTTGTTGCACCGTGAGCGGCGGCGGCGTGACGGGAGCGAGATGTGCGCTGAATTCGGCGATCGCCGGACAGGCCCGCGCATCCTCAATGACCAGCCGCAGTTTTTGCGCGGTGGTTTTTTCGAGCGGGTGCAGGTTGCGCTGGCCGAGGGTCATGCCGCGCGCGAGCGTCTGCCAGGCGCCGGCGACTTCCGCCTCTATGCGGTAGTTCTTCACGCGTTCGCCGAGCGCGATCGCTTCCTGTACGTTTACGACGTTGAACTCGCGCGGCGCGCCGAAATCCAGTTCCAGCCAGCCGGTCTGCGTGGCGTCATCGGTGGCCCAACAGGTATCGAGGCTGCCATCGGCCGCTTTTTCCGCTGCGCAATCCGTGCCACGGCTCGTGCTCGCGGTCACTTTCTGCGGCGCAAGCTGGCCGGCCTGCATGGCGCGGACCGCCTCGCCGAACTCCTTGAGCCGGGCCACATCGGGATCCGCCATCAGCCCGCGCCGGTCGGGCGGGACGTTGAGCAGCAGGCTGCTGTTGCGGCCCACGGACGCGAAATAGATCTCGATCAGCTTGGCCAGCGACTTAACCTTGCCATCCTCGTAGGCGTGGTAGAACCAGCCGGGCCGGATGGAGACGTCGCATTCCGCTGGCGCCCAGCGGGGCGTCTGGCCGCGCTGCGCGCTCTTCTCGCCGAGCCGCGCGACCCCGCTCTCGTTGCCCACCCAGCGGATGTCCGGTCCGCTGATGGCGATCAGCGCGTGCGGAGCCAGCTTGCGGATGAGTGCGAAGTAACGCGGCCAGTCATAGACCTGCTTCTTGCCGTTCGGCCCCTCGCCGCAGGCACCGTCGAACCACATCTCGTCCACCGGTCCGTAGTTCGTCAACAATTCGGTCAGTTGGCCGGTGAAGTAGTCGTTGTAGGCATCGCTGCCATACTTCGGATTATTGCGGTCCCATGGTGAGAGGTAAAGCCCGACCTTGAGGCCCTCGGTGTGGCAGGCCTCGACAAACTCGCGGACGACGTCGCCCTGTCCGTTTTTCCACGGCGCGTTGCGGGTGCAGTGCTCGGTCAGCTTCGTCGGCCAGAGGCAGAAGCCGTCGTGGTGCTTTGCCGTCATGATCAGCAGCTTGAAGCCCGCGGCCTTGGCGGTCCGCGCCCACTGGCGGCAGTCCAGCGCGGTGGGGTTGAAGCTCTTCTCGTCCTCCTTGCCCGTGCCCCACTCGCGGTCGCTGAACGTGTTGACGCCGAAGTGCAGGAACATCGTCAGCTCCATCCGCTGCCAGGCGAGCTGCTCCGGCGTCGGCACGGGCAGACATGGAGCGGGCGGATTATCCGCACGGCTGGCGGCGGCGAGCGCAAAGGTGCAGATGACAGCAATGAGGAATTTCATGTGCCGATGATAGGTTTCTTTTCGCGCCTGCTCAAGCATGGGTAGACCCAACGAGGGCACAGCGGCCTATCCAAGGGGAGCCAAGGGCTGAAGCCGTGTCGGCTTTTCAAACTGCGCTGTGCGGACATCATCTCACACTTGTACAAGTGTGAGATGAAAGGTGATGCGTGTTTTCCTCTCAAGGACACAGAGTCAGCGGCGCAGTTGACGTTTCATACGCTTTCTTTGTTTATAGTAAAATTCTGTATTACAAATGATTATGAAGATATATATTTTATTCTTACGGGCGGGACCGGCTCTGCTGGGCCGGCTGCCGTGACGCTGCTTGGCGGGCCGGGTGCACCAACCTGCGGAACCACCATCTCACACTTGTGCAAGTGTGAGATGATGCACAACCGCCTGCGATGACCAGGTGACGGCCTCAAGGAGTGCTGGAGGAAAGCTGGACCACCGGCAGCGGCTGGACGAAATCCACGTGCAGGAGCCAGCCCCCGACCTGTGTGGCCAGGGTCGTACCCGTGTAGTGCGTTTGCGCGGCTAGTTGTTGCGCGCGGGCGGCTGTTGCCGCACCGGTCTCGTTCAGGCCGACGACCAGCACACGCTGCGCGATGACCTCGTCCGTGGCAAATTCCATCCGCGCGGGTGCCGGCCAGCACAGCCGCTGCTCGCGCCGGCCGCGCGCGATCTTGCTGTTCGCATCGTAGCGCCAGCCTTCCACACCAGCCGCCGCGAAGCCCCACCGGTCATCTACGTTGATCCAGTTGCCCGCCAACTCGCGGGCGGGCGCCGGCTTCAACCCGTCCACCAACCACTCGCCGCCGGCAAAATGCAGGCGGCGGGGCGCGCCTTGGTAGACCCACTCCGGTTCGTTGAGCACGCCCATATCGCCGGTCTCCAGTTGCGTCAGCTTCACAGCGCGCCGCGCGACCAGGCGCTCGGCATAGATGACGCGTCCTTCCGGCAGGCTGGCGAAGACGATTTGCTGCGCCACCGAGCCCTGCGCGCGGCCGACCAGCGCGGCCACCACGTAGTGCGCGCGGCCGGTGACGATGTTGACCTGCTCGACCACCGCTGCCGAGGGCTTGCCCGCGTTGATCTTACCGACAAAGCCGCTCTCCAGCGGGCTGCCGAGCAGATCATTGGCAAACGGAATCGCCTGACCCATCACGCGCCGGCCCCACGAGAACGAGGTGAGGCCCGCCGGCGTGCGCTGCGCGATGAACTCGCCGAATGCGAACTTGCGCACACCGGCCACGCGCTTCTGGAAGTCCGCCGCACCCACCGGCGGCACGCCCTCGCCTGCGGTCAGGTGCAGCAGGAAGGTCGCCGCGTAGGCATTGGCATACATGCCGGGCAGCGACGGGAAGAAATATTCGCCAGCCAGCAGCGTCCGTCCGTCCGGCGAACGCGCCTGCATCCGTTCGCAGGTGGTCAGCGAGTCGCGCTCGAGCAGCGCGGCCTCGCCGTCGCCCAGCAGCACGTTCATCTCCGCGTGCAGCGAGGGCGAGACACGGTGCAGCTCCCAGTCCTGCCCGTTCGGGAAATGGTTGCGCCCGTCGGGGTGCGTCAGAAATTTCAGATGGTCGTAGATCGGCTCGGCGTTGTAGCGCAGCGCTTCCGGCGGCGCACGCCCGGCCCAGCGATAGACGATATCCTGGCACAGCAGCAGGCTGATGCAGCCCATGTAGCTCGGATGGACGCGGTCGTGGTTCTCCAACGTGAAGTCGGGGTGGATGTTCGCGCCAAATTTTCCGGCGCTGATCGGCTGGCCATCCACGCGGCGGTCGCTGTGTGTGTCGGCCTCGGTCAGGAACGACGAGAGCTGCCAGCGCTGCGCGGCCGTATGCCATGCCGCCGCGTGCGGATGCTGCGGCAGCATGCACGCCGCCAGCGCGACGACCAGCGAGTCCCACGCATTCTCTTCGGCCTTCGTGTCGTTCCTGACCTGGTGCGGCGGATCCCACGTCAGGAACCGGTCGGCCTCGACCGCAAGCATGTGCGCGAGCTGCGCCTGCAACTCCGCATCAAGCCGGTCCCAGACCAGCCATGCCGCCTGTCCCGCCTGGAACGCCCACAGCGCCGACTGCCACTGGGCCTGCCATTTCTTCCCGTCGTTCGCCGTTAGTGGCCCCGCGGAATGCGTCGGCGCAACGAACCGCAGCAGCGCGATCAGGTCGGCGAACGCTGCGTCGCGCTCCGCCGGCTTCGCACCCCAGCGCGCGACCACGGCAAAGGCGAGCAGCACCTGCGTATTGGGGCGGATGCCGTGTTCGTCGTGCTTGCCGTTGGTCAGCAGCTTCGCACGTGGATCCCGAGCCCACGGTTGCAGGTCGTGCCGGATCGCGCCGATCTCGTGGCGCGTCAGTTCGAAGGCCCGCTGCGCCAGCGGACCGGGTGTGTTGGTGAGGACCGGCACCACCACCGGCGGCAGCGGTTCGGCGCGCGCGAGCAGCGCCATGCCCAGCACGAAGGCGGCAAGTAATTTCATGCGGCGCATACTATCGGCCCACCGGCGCCGACTCAAGTCGCGGGGTTTTCCAAGGGTTGGAAATCTAGACCGGCTTTTTTCCTGTCCTTGGAATAATCAGCAACGACGAACGCAGCCACATCCAGCCCACGACGCGGTCCCAAAACAACCCGGTCGAACTTCCGTGAGAACGCTCGGCCTCTCCGTTTGCGAACCCGCAGAGGGTGAGCAACTCCGTGTAAACCGCGCAGGGGCCAGCTTTGCAGAAAGCATGGCGGCAAGGCGAGCGCGGCGAGATTGACCCTCGGTTTACTTCGTGACGGCGTACCGCCGCCGCAAATAGGACGCAAGACAAATAGACAACATGGCTCCCTGCTTGTAAATTCACGAATTGGAATTGAGGGAGGTTGCATGAGCGCATTTCGCACCAAGGCGAAGGAAGCTTGTGCGGTGTCCGTAAAAGGCGCGTATCGCCCGCGCCGGCCGCGGACCTCGCCCCTGTGGCGCTGTCTGGTGACCCATTTTGATGACTTCCTTGCGCTCTATCCCGAACGGTACGAAGCCCGGCTCGGCTATTTGCGCCCGGTGATCCAACACGTCGTCGAAAAATTTCTGGCGTGCGGCGACCTGACGCAGGGCTTCGCCCGTATCCGTTGCCCGCAATGTCGCCAGGAATATTTGCTGGCCTTCTCCTGCCGGGGCCGGGGCTTTTGCCCCAGTTGTCATCAGAAGCGCGTCCTCCTCTTTGGCGACCGCATCAGCAGGCGGGTGGCCGCGCGGGTGCCGCACCGGCACTACGTGTTTGCCATCCCCGTCATGCTGCGGGCCTATTTCCGCTATGACCGCTCGTTGTTCCAGATGCTGTGCGCGGCGGCGGAGCGCAGCTTGCGCGACTATCTGCGCGCCGTCTTGCAGTCGCCGGAAGGGGTGCCCGCCGTCATCATGGCCCTCCACACTTTTGGCGACTACCTGCGCTTTCACCCGCATCTGCACGCGCTGGTGGCCGATGGACTCTTTGAGCCGGATGGCAGCTTCCGGTGTGCGCCCACCGAAATGAATCTCCAACCCTTGGAGAAACTATTCGCCGCGCGCCTGCTGGCCGCACTGCGAAACAAAGGTCTGCTTTCGGAAGAACGGGCGGACCGCCTCCGGCGCTGGCAGCACAGCGGCTTTCATGTACATCAGGGCCGCATGCTGCGTCCGGGCTGCGGTCATGCGTTGCGGAACGTGGCGCATTACATCGTCCGCAATGCCTTTGCGCTGGAAAAGATCAACGTCGTTGAAGGCTACAACGGACGACTGGAAAGCGTCGTCTACCGCTCCGCAGCGGACGCGAAAACCGGACGCACTGCCGAGGTCTTCCACCCCGTCGACTTTATTGCCATGGTCACCCAACACATCCCCAACCACGGTGCCCAGATGGTGCGCTATTACGGCTGGTACAGCAACAAGTCGCGGGGCAAGCGCCGCAAACGGCGGCTGGCAGAGAACTACGCCGCGCTCGGTGACGAGCAACCGCCGTTAACCACGCCGGCCCTGCGGCCTGTGGCGTCCGCGACGTGGCGGGAGCTGATCAAACGCGTCTGGGAGGTTGACCCGCTGATCTGTCCGCGGTGCGGCACGGAGATGGTCAAGCTGGCGGCGATCGAAGATCCAGTAGTCATAATTAAGATTCTCCGACATGTGCACCTTTGGGAAGAACCGCCGGTGCGCGGCCCTCCGCTTGGTGGCACGGTCTACGAACCGTGCTACGAAGACCCGCCCGTCGCAGCGGAATCTAACGACCAAGCTTCCGCTGCGGGTGAGCAGGTTTTCCCGGACTACGATCGGTACGACCCCGGTCCCGTTTACGATTGACACACCAACCGCTGCGCCCCCGTCTTATCCTGCCGCGCCGAACGGCCGCTGCCCGCTCGCTCCCAAGCGCATTTTCTCTCCAATAAAAGCTTGCTTTTGCGGGGCGTCGCGTAAAAATGCGCGCATGTTTTTTCAGCGTCATAGTGCGGTCGAAAAGCGGCGCGCCCCCGGTGGGCGCGCCGAAGCAGTTTCTTATTTGAACGGCGCCTACCTCGAGAGCGCCACCCTCATCAGCGCCGTCCTCAACGGGGCGAACCTCACCACCGCCGATTTCAACGGTGCGGATCTCACGAGCGCA
>CAITZM010000073.1 GCA_903896925.1 uncultured Lentisphaerota bacterium
CGCCAAGTTCATCGCCGCGAAGAACGTGAAACTCGGCAGCGCCGGCCAGATCGACGCCATCCGCGCGTTCCTCGCCAAAAAATAAGCGACGCATGAATCGCAAGGTTCAGCTCAGCTGACGGAACGGGCCGGCGCACAAGCGCCGGCCCGTTTTATGTTTATGGATCCACAGATTTCACAGATTGCGCAGATTAAAGATCCCAAGACCTACGCCATCATTGGCGCGGCGATGGAAGTGCATCGCGAATTGGGCTGCGGCTTTCTGGAGGCCGTCTATCAGGAAGCGATGGCGGTGGAACTCGCACATCGCGAGATTCCGTTTCAGCGTGAAGTGGATCTGCCGGTTTTCTACAAGGGCGGAAAGTTGCACACCGGCTATCGTGTGGACTTTCTCTGCTACGGCGACGTTGTCACCGAGCTGAAAGCTTTGGCGGGCATTACCGGTGTAGAAGAAGCCATCAGCATCAATTACTTGAAGGCATCCAAACAGCATACAGGGTTGTTGCTGAACTTCGGCGCACCTTCCCTGCAGTTCCGTCGCTTTGTTTTCTAATCTGTGCAATCTGTGAAATCTGTGGATAAAAGGAGTTAATCATGAAGAAGCAGCAATATGTTTTGGGCGTGGATATCGGGACAAGTAGCACGAAGACCTTGTTGGTCGCGGCGGATGGCCGGATCGTGGCGGAGACGACGGCGACCTATCCGCTGCACTCGCCGAAGCCCGGCTGGAACGAGCAGGCGCCGTCCGACTGGTGGCACGCGACCATCAAGACGGTCCGCGCCGCGATGCAGCAGTCGGGCGTCAAGCCCACCGACGTCGCGGGCATCGGTCTCTCCGGCCAGATGCACGGCAGCGTCTTCCTCGATGACCGCGGCCGGGTCTTGCGAAATGCGCTGCTCTGGAACGACCAGCGCACCGCCAAGCAGTGCGCCGACATCACCAAGGCGGCGGGTGGCAAAAAGGGCCTGATCGCGCTGGTCAACAACGTAGCGCTGACCGGCTTCACCGCGCCGAAAATCCTCTGGCTGCGCGACAACGAGCCGAAGCTGTTCAAGCAGCTCCGGCAGGTGCTGCTGCCCAAGGATTACATCCGCTTCCTGCTGACCGGCGATTATGCGTCCGAAGTTTCCGACGCCGCCGGCACGCTGCTGCTCGACGTGAAGAACCGCCGCTGGAGTACCGCGCTGCTCCGCAAGCTCGATCTCGACGCGAATCTTTTTCCGCAGCTCTACGAGTCGCCGGAAGTGACCGGCACGCTGCACGCGGAAGCCGCGGAGGCCATGGGCCTTGTCGCCGGCATCCCGGTCGTCGGCGGCGCGGGCGACCAGCCCGCCGGCGCGGTCGGCATGGGCATCGTGGAGGAAGGGATCGTCTCCGCGACGCTGGGCACAAGCGGGGTCGTGTTTGCGCACGCCGAAAAAATGGTGCCGAATCCAGAAGGCGTGCTGCAGAGCTTCTGCCACGCGGTGCCGGGCAAGTGGTGCGTCTTCGGCTGCATGCTCTCCGCCGGCGGCTCGTTCGAGTGGGCCAAGGACGTGCTTTATGCCGACGCGAAGCCGAAGTCCGGCAACGTCTTCGATTTGATGAACGCCGAACTCGCCAGCGTGCCGCCCGGCTGCGAAGGCCTGTTCTTCCTGCCCTATCTAGATGGCGAGCGCTGCCCGCACGCCGATCCGCTGGCGCGCGCCTGCTGGGTTGGCCTGAGCCGCCGCCACGGTCGCGCCGCGATGACCCGCGCGGTGATGGAAGGCATCACCTTCGGCATGGGCGACCAGGTTGCGCTGATGCGCCAGCTCGGCGTGAAGGTCAGCGAGGTCCGCTGCGGCGGCGGCGGCGCCAAGAGCACGTTCTGGCGTCAGCTCCAGGCCGACATCTACGGAGCGACGACCGTCACCGTGGACTCGCCGAACGCTTCGGCCTACGGCGCGGCGCTGCTCGGCGGCGTCGGCGGCGGCGTCTGGGGCAGTGTCCCCGAGGCCTGCCGCAAGACGCTCACGGTGCAGAACCGGCTCAAGGCCGTGGCCAAGTCCGCGAAGTTCTACGCGGCGCGGCACGCGATCTACCGCTCGCTCTATCCGGCGCTCCAGCCCGCGTTCGCCGCGCTGTGATTTGGCGGCGGTAGCTCAGCTCGGCAAACCATGGGGCGGCGCACCCAAGTTGGCGTGCGCCGCCGGCTGCTCACAGCCAGCGCATGGTAAAGATGCGGGCGAGGAGCCATTGCAGCGGTGTATGCAGCGCCAGCCAGATGCTGGCGTCACGGATGCGTGGAAAACGCGCCGCACAGCCTAATCTCAGGTTGCGATCAGCCCGGCGTTGGGCACAGCGTGCCCTCCGCCGGGCCCGGTCGCTATAGGCGGCGAACGCCGGAGCATAAGGCTTGTTCCCGCTCAAGACCCGGCGCAGTTGCTCCGCCAGGTCCCAGGCATTCAGCCACCCGGTGTTCATCCCCTGCCCGCCGAAGGGGGGCATGACATGGGCCGCATCCCCGGCCAGCACCAGCCGCCCCTGCCAGAAGGAAGCAGCCAGAAACCGCTGGACGCCAAAGGGGCTCAGTGCGCCGTCCGGCGGTCCCGCCAAGGTCTGGCCACAGCGGTCCCAAACCCGTTTGCGAAAACCAGCCAGGGTTGGCTGAGTGTGAAACGTTGTGGTGCCGATCACCCAGCGCCGCTGGCCGCCTGGCAGCGGGAAGGATTCGAGCAGGCCCGGAGGCCCCAAAAAAATCCGCGCCTCAGCACCCCAGCCGGTATCATCCTTAAAATCGCCCATCATGAACGACTGCGGATAAGGGCCGCCTGCATAGGGCAAGCCGGCCTGTTCCCGGATGCGGCTGTGCCTGCCGTCGCACGCCACGAGAAAACGACCTGCGACGGTCAACGGTGCGCCGTCGGGACCGCGTGCTGCCACGCTCACCGACGACGCGCTCTCCTGGTAGCTTTCCACCTGCACGCCCCTCCGGACACAGCCGGGTGCGACCGACGTCAGATGATCCTCCAGAATCCGCTCACCCTCATACTGCGCCAACGTGAGTACGAACTTGAAGCGGCCGGGGCAGCGGCTGAAAGCCAGCGTGCCGAGCCGGCGCCTGCCGCCGAATGCCACGCCGCGGGCCACCTGCAGCCCGCGGTCGAGGAAGCGCTGCGCCAACTGCATGGAGGCCAGCCGTTCGAGGCTGGGCGGCAGGATACCGATGGAACGGGATTGCCGCGGCGCGGCGGACGCCTGCTCCAGCACGACACACTCCAGACCCAGTTGCCGCAGGCGACAAGCCAGAAACAGGCCCACGGGCCCGCCGCCGACGATCACCACATCATGGAGGGGTGGGGTGCTCATGGCTTGTGGCGGATCAACAACAACCGGAAGGGACACAGGGTGCGGACCTCCCAACCCTGCGGGAGGCGGCGGCGGAATTCAGCCACGGTATAGGCGCGGCGGATCGAGAGCAGCCCGTCGCTGACGGCGAAAGACTTGCGCAGGACAGGTCCGAAGCCGGCGGCGAACAGATAATAGCCCCACGCGGAGCGCCGGATATCGTTGAAGAGGACCAGCTTGTCCGCCAGCGCATCGGCATCGTGCAGGAACGCCGGCATGTCGCGGGGTTCCAGTTCATGCAGGATGTGGTTGGAAAGCACCACGTCAAACCTGCGGCCCTGGGCGAGCAACTCGGCGGCGGTACAGCAGAGGAACTCCATCCCCGATGGCCAGGTCTGCGCCTGGACGAACTCCAGCGCTTTGCGGTTGCGGTCAATACTGGTCACCTGCAGCCGGAAGCCATCGGCCTGGGCCCACTGCAGCAAGCACAACGGTATGTCGGCGCCCCCAAACCCGATGTCCAGCAACCGGCCCTCATCCGGCGTCTGCGCCAGCACCGGGCGGATGAACCGGCGATACAGCGCGCGCCAGCGTGACAACAGGGGGTTGAGCAGGGCGAAGTGGCGATAGGAGTTCAGCCGCAACCCGGCGTCGCACACATCCTGCTCCAGGGCCTCGTGGAGATCTGCGGCGCGCGTTGAGAAGTCAGGTGTCATGGATCGGACACGCGTATGGGCGATGGGGCCAAGCCTTGGACAGAGCGCAGGCCGGGCCTGCGGCCATGCTCAGTACCAGCCCTTTTTCTTGATCCACCACCAGATGAGGGCCGTCCAGAAGGCGACGAGGCCGAGCACCCAGGCGTAGGAATATTCCCACGCGGGCCACTCGGTGTTCGGCATGTGCTTGATGTTCATCCCGTAGAAACTGGTGACGGCGAGGATGGGCAGCGAGAGCGTCGCCAGCACGGTCAGCACCTTGATGATCTGGTTGATCTGCATCTGCTGCAGGTTCAGGTGCACCTGCAGGATGCCGGTGAGCGTTTCGCGGTAGTTGTCGGCCATGTCGTTGATGTGGGCGAGCCGGTCGAGCAGATCGCGGTAGTAGGGCAGCAGATGGGCGCGGACGATCTTGAACTCGCCGCGCGCCAGGCGCGCCAGGATTTCGCGCTGCGGCATGACGATCTGGCGCAGCTTTTGCACCACGCCCTTGAGGGCGACGACGTCGCCGGTGATGTCGGTGGACGGCGACGTCAGCATGCGCTCCTCCAGTTGCTCGATGTCCAGGGTGAGCGATTGCAGGCCCGGCTCGTACTGTTCGAGCAAGGCGTCGAGCAGGTGGTAGGTCAGCCGGTCCGGCGCGCGCGCCACCATCGGGGCGTTCTTCTGCACGCGCTCGATGGTGCCTTTCACGCAACGCATCGGCTCGCGGTGGAACGTGACCAGGAAATTCTTGCCGATAAAGAGGTTTAACTCGGTGGCGCAGATGGCGCGTTTCTCCGGGTCATAGGCCACGCAGTGGATGACCATGAACACGTAGTTTTCGTACTCGTCGGCCTTCGGGCGCTCGCTCAGAGTCACGCAGTCCTCGATGGCCAGCGGATGGAAACTGAAGACCCCCTCCAGCAGGTCCTTGGTCTCCTGCTCGGTGGGCGTGTCCAGATCCACCCAGAGTTGGGCATCCTCGTCGTAGAGCACGATGCGCAGCACATCCAGGCTGGGATCCTGGCTGACGAGTTTTCCCTGGCTGAAGATAAAAGAGCGAACCATGGCGGCATTGTGCCGTGCCGGAGGAATCTGGCAAGGCTAAAGAGACTTCAAGGTGACGAAAACACGCCGCGCCGCCACCCCGCGGGTTGGCTGGGCACACGGACCAAACGCATCCATCCGGCCCGGATGGAAGCCACACGCTGACGAGGGAACCAGTCACTGGCTGCGATGCAGCACAGTGACTGAGCCCTGCCGCGGTCACTTGCTCATGGAGAACGTGCCACTGCCCGGGGACGGCGCGACCACGTTGTAGGAACCGTTGGCCGCAGTACGGGCGGCATTGACGGTGCCATGCCACTGCGACACGGTGTGTCCGGGTTCGCGGACCGTGGTGAGGTCCAACGTGTCGCCGGTCAGTTCGCCCGTGGCGGGGCCGGATCCGGTGCCATCGTCGCGGGCATAGGTGCCGCTCAACACATTGCCGGACTGGGTCAGGCTCAGCGAGAAGGCCGTGCCACCGCTGTTGAAGGCGCCGTGCCAGGTGCCGCTCATGGAGACCACGACGGCTGGCGTGCCGGTCGCGGTGCTGTCAACAGCAGGCGCGGGCGTGCTGTCGTCCCCACCACCACAACCGACCAAGCCTGCCGACACAGCCACCAAGGCGGCGATCACTACGGACTGCATTGCATATGTCTTCATTTTTCGGTCCTCCACGGCAAAGCCTAGCAGATTGGCCTGTGGCGTCCATATTTTTTCGAAAATATCCGCAGGGACCTGGTGCAGGGACGCAACGGCCGGGGACACGGGGTCAGACCGGCTGGCGCAGCCGGTCGTAGGCCAGGCGCATCAAGGGGGCGAGGTTGACGATGTCTTCACGGTTGTAGGCCAGCAGGATGTCGAGCGACCGGGCGCTGCCTGACTGCCACTCGCGCCAGAGCCGCACCGCATCCCAGCCGTCCAGGCCTTGCGTCTGGGCACCGCGTGCGATGCCCACCTGCTGCTCGATGAGCTTCAGCCCGCCGCGCAGGCCCAAGCGGTTCAGCGGGAAGCGCAGATCCACATGGATGTGGTTGAAGCGGTGGTAAGGGAAGCGGGCACGGATCAGCGGCATGTCGAAAGCCGCGCCGTTAAAAGTCACCACCAGCGGGGCGGCTTCGATGAGTTCGAGCGCCGCATCGAGGTCGCGCCCGGCGACGAACGTGTGCGCCGTGGAGCCGTCATAGGCGCCGATGACAGTGATCGCCTCCGCGCCGAAGCCGCCGTCGGTCTCGATATCCACATAGAGTGCGCGCGGGCCAAGTTCGCCGAAGGCACGCCACTTGGCCGCGGCGGGCAGGGTGGCCTCGAACCAGTTCCAGTCGCCGCGCTCGTAGCGGGCGAGCGATTCCTCGGCCACCCGGCGGACCTCGTCGCCGCGCGCGCCGTGCAGCACGCTGCCCCCGCGCTCGACCACCGCCCGCCAGTCGCCGAGACCGGCGCGCCAGAGGCGGCGCTCCGTCGTCGGCCCGATGCCGGGCAAGTGACAAAAGGTTTGTTGCAGCACGGCGGGACTACAGCATGTCTGCCGCCGAATGGCACGCCGTTTTCCGCGGCGGGTGCTGATTCCCGTAATTGGGGACGGCTGCGTGAGTTTCGCGGGGTGGGAAAACCCCGCCCACAAGAACCTGTTGCGGCGGCTGAAGAGCTCCGCACCGGGTCACGGCGCCGGGGTGACGGTGCCGCGCGTGATGCTGCCGGAATAGAGCAGCGTGCCCTCATAGACGGACAGCTTGAACTTCCCTTCGAGCGCGCCGCGGCCCGGCTGCTGCGCCACGCTGATGGGTGCGGCATCGCCACTGCCGGGTACGACGATGCTGGCGGCTTTCTTTACAACGATCTTCAAGGCGCCGATCGGATCGCTCGCCGGGATGCTCAGTTCGCCCTCGGGCAGCTTCACCGTCAGCTCCGTCTCGGTCTTGTTGTTGATGGTCAACTGGAGCCGATGGCCGGCCGAGCCCGCTTCCACCGCCACCTCGATGCTGACGCGGCCCGCCTGGTAGGCCTCGACGAGCGCGACGACGGACGGCAGCGCCGGCGCTTTTTCGGCCGTCACGGGCGCCGTGGCCGGCGCTTCGACCTGCACCGCGCCGGTCTGCTGCAACTTGATTTCGTAGGATGAGGCGCTGCTGCCGTCGCCGGCGAGGGGCTTTGCCACCTGCCGCACGATGCCGAACGGGATGGAGTCATCCAGCCACAACTGGCCGGACTCCTTCAGCGGGGCGGGGCCAGCCACGGCGACGGCATACGCATATCGGTCGCAGTTGTGCCCGTCCACTTTTTCTGTCGCCTCGAACGAGACCGCGCCGCGATAATCCTTCGAGCCCTTCTTGATCGCCGCGAGCGTGTTCGCATCCACGGCCATCACCATCTCCCCGTATTTCATCGTCATCTTCTCGGTGAATTTTCCGTAGCTGAGCCAATCGCGTGCGAGGTTAAAATCCTTGGGCAGCACGAAGGTGTTCTTCACCTCTGTGCCCGCGCCGGCGCCGGCCTGGATCTTCACGCTCTCCACGACGACAACATGCCCGTCCTCGTCAGCGTTTCGCTGGCTGCTCGAGGCCGACCGCGTCCCGTCCGACGACTCCATCTTATATTCTGCCCAAGCGCCCGGCTTGGTCGCGCCGAAGTAATCCTTCTTCAACTCGCCCGCGCGAACCGCGACCACAGCCGCCACACTCCAAGCCATCACCAGCCATAACTTTTGCATATTCAGTCCTCGTTTGTTGTTTTCATTCACGGCGTGTGCCGCACAACGTGGCGCCGGAAAATTGCGCCTAACATGCCGCATGTTTATGAAATAACAACCTCAGGACACAGATGCGCCGGCGCGGAGAGCCGGCCTACA
>CAITZM010000074.1 GCA_903896925.1 uncultured Lentisphaerota bacterium
AGTTGTACAACTGTGCGATGCCGGGGCCCCCGACCGGTCGCAGGTCAATAATTGACATGGCTTGGTCAAGAATTGGCATGTCATCCAAACAAGCGCCGGTCTATTTTCCCGTTGGTGATGTGCGTTGTTCGCCCAGAAAGGATGCGTCCATGAAGCAGCTGCTGTTGGCCCTGTGTTTGGCGGTGGGGTTGTCGGGGAGGGCGGAGACCGGCCCGTTCAAGCCGGAGGACGAATCCCTCAAGCAATATCGCTGCCCCGAGTGGTTCCGCGACGCCAAGTTCGGCATCTGGGCGCACTGGGGGCCGCAGTGCGTGCCGGAACAGGACTCCTGGTATGCCCGGCGTCTCTATGAACACGACGGGTTCGACGACAAGAAGGGCGTGCCCACCGGTCCATCGCGCGCCAACAAATATCATCTCGAACATTACGGGCATCCGTCCACGTTCGGCTTCAAGGACATCATCCCGCTGTGGAAGGCGGAAAAGTGGGACCCGGAGCGTTTGATGGCGCTCTACAAAAAGGCCGGCGCGAAATACTTCGTCAGCCTCGGCGTGCATCACGACAACTTCGCGCTCTATGACTCGAAACTCTGCCGCTGGAACGCGGTGGAGACGGGGCCGAAATGCGACGTGGTCGCCCGGTGGCAACAGGCGGCGGCGAAAGAAGGGCTGCGCTTCGGCATCACCGAGCACCTCGCCGCCAGCTGGTGGTTCTACAGCGCCTCCAAAGGCGCCGACAAAACCGGGCCGAAGGCCGGCGTGCCGTATGATGGCAGCGACCCGCGCTATGCGGACCTCTATTGGAGCGGCAACGAGAAGCCGAGCTTCCGGTATTACGGCGAGGATGTGCCCACCGCCCATAAAATCAAATGGGGCCAACGCATCGAGGAAATCGTCGATCGTTATCATCCCGACCTGCTCTACTCCGACAGCCCGCTGCCGTATCCCGCGGAAGCCGGCCGGCAGATGCTGGCGCATTTCTACAACGACAACATCCAGCAACACGGCGGCAAACTGGAGGCGGTTTATAACTGCAAGCAGGACGCGGAAGGCCGTTGGGTGCGCGACCTGGAACGCGGGGTCATGGAAGGGATCAACCCCGAACCGTGGCAGACCGACACGTGCATCGGCAACTGGTATTACACGGCCGGCTGCAAATATAAAAGCTCCGCAGCCGTGATCCACATGCTGATTGATATCGTCAGCAAGAACGGCAACCTGCTCTTGAACTTTCCCCAGCACGCGGACGGCACGCTGGATCAGGAGGCGGAAACCATCCTGGCCGAACTGGCGGCGTGGATGCCGGTCAACGGCGAAGCCATCTACGCGACACGGCCCTGGAAAGTCTACGGCGAAGGCCCGACCAAGCTGGGCAAAGGGCACTTCGGCGGACTCAATGATACCGGCAACTACAAGCCTTCCGACATCCGCTTCACGCAATCCAAGGACGGAAAGGCCCTCTATGCCCTCGCGCTCGGCTGGCCCCAGTCGGGCAAGTTGCTGGTGCGCTCGCTCGCCGCGCAGGCGGGCAAGGTGACCGGCGTCAACCTGCTCGGCCACGCCGGCGAACTGAAGTGGACACAGACCGGCGCCGGACTGGAAGTGGACATGCCGGCCCAACCGCCCTGCGCGCACGCCATCACGCTCAAGATCCTCGGCGAGCAACTCACGCCGGTGCCGCTGGCGACCGACACGGCCCTCGTGCCGGAGCGCGATGGCTCCATCACGCTCGATCCCGACGCCGCCGAACTGCACGGCCAGAAGCTGCGCGTCGAGGAGCGGCACGACCACAAATATCTCGCCGCGTGGGACAAACCCGCCGACTGGCCCTCATGGCAGATCAAGTTCCCCGCGAAGGCCGCGTACGAAGTCACCCTCACCTATAGCGCCGCGTCCAGCGACCGAACCGCGTTCGTCATGGAATGCGCCGGCCAGAAACTCAAGGGTACTGCCAGCAAGACCACCGATTGGTTCACCTACAACCAACTGAAACTCGGCCGCCTCGAAATCGCCAGCGCCGGTAAACAGGAACTGACCCTGCGCCCCGCCGACACCGCAAAGTGGAAGGCGCTGAATATCCGCTCGATCAAGCTGAAGAAAGTCGAGTGAACCTGAACGCATCTTTTTCAAGGCTTGGGAAATCGCGGCACGATGACTTCCAACCGGTCGATACAGGACGTTGATGTTAGAAAGCTGCAAGCCGGGCTGCTGGCAGCCAGGCAATTCCTCTCACTTCATCGAGCATCGTCATGCATACGAAAATGATCGGCCCCCTGCTCGTTATCAATTCTTCCGAGCGATTCTCCGGGCCGCCGGGGTGGAGGGGCAATAAGCGCCCGCGTTAAGTGCGGGAGGGAGGTAAGATTGAATGACAACTAAACCTGACCGGTTGAACCTTGCGAAAAAGCAACAAGAGCATGAATAGCATAAACCAAGGGTTCCCCCGCCTTGCTGGTCGCGCTGCTTTCGGCCATGCTCGCGCCAGTGCAAATGCGATGCAATCAACCGCCCTGTTTTTCTGTATTTTCTTCCTGTTGCTCGCCGTCCCCTCGCGACCAGACTCCATGCAAAGCAATGGCGGGACAGCCCTCTATTCCACATCGTTCACTAAGTGTTTCACGCCCAAGGGGGCAGGCGTTTCCGTCGTCAGAGTATCCGGGCAGTCCTTCGATGAGGCCTTCCGGGTCGCAATTTCTGCCCCTCGAACCCGAACCGATGAAGTAATATTGGAAGGCCCGAAAACCATGGAGGTAGGACAGGGGTTACTCAGACTCTCCTTTGCACTTCGGTCACTCCCCTTGGGTCCCCTATCGTCTGCCGCTCGCATGCGGGTAAGGTTGGCAACAACAGTCAGCGGTACTGTTCTTCTCAACCGGGAGATCTCGACAACCGAGACGTGGGAGCACCTGGAATTTTCCGTTTCGGTGAAGTGGCCCAAACCGGGTGATACCATCCGGTGTCAGTTGAGGTTTGCCGGGAGCGCACAACCGTTTGAGATCGGTGGTCTTGACCTGGTGTTTTTCAGCGAAAAACAGCTTGGAGCTTTGGCGGCCCAGCGCCCCAGAATTGACCGGCTCCCCCCGGTTACTCCAGGGAAACGCTGGGATTTAGTATGGAGCGATGAGTTTGATGGCACCAACGTCGATGAAACAAAATGGAATATTGTCGAGGGAAAACGGAATGATGTGATCCGCAGTCGCAAGGCGGTTTCCTTGGATGGCCAAGGGCATCTGATTATGTCAATTTTCAAGGAAGGTTCAAAGAGCTACGATGGCTGGGTCGATACCAAAGGAAAATTTGAACACCGTTTCGGCTACTATACGGCCCGAATAAAACTTCAGACCAGCACCGGTCACTGGAGTGCTTTCTGGTTACAGACCCCTGCGACAACCAATGTGGATGGCAGTGGCAGAGATGGGTCTGAAATTGACATCATGGAGAAGCCGGGCCTCTCGGAGGTCGTGAATCACGCGATCCACTGGGATGGGTACGGCAAGGACCACAAGAGCGAGGGCGTTCGTTCGGTAAACCCCGGCGTAACCAATGGATGGCATACTTTCAGCCTGTGGTGGACGGACAAAGTATATGTTTTTTATGTCGATGATTATGAGGTGTGGCGTACCCAGGCAGGCGGGGTTTGCCAGGTCCCAGCCGAGTTGCGCTTGACCGATGAGGCTTCCGCAAAAGAAGGCAATTGGGCCGGGAGCGTTCTGACCGCAAGCCTGCCTGATGCCTGGTATGTTGATTATGTACGGGTATTTGATCTTGTGGATGAAAAGAAACAAGCTGACAGCAAGGAACCCACCCATGGGAAATAACACCCCGTTCTCCCGTCGCGAGGCACTGCGATTCGCCTCTCTTGCCAGCCTGAGTGCGGTATGCAGTTCACAGTCAATGGCCCAAAGCAGTAGCCCTGAAGGGGGCTCAAAGACCGGGGGGATGCCGGGCGATGCTTTGAAGAAGACCATGCCCCCTGGTCCGATCCGCGCCTTGGCTCCCGACCACGTGCTGTTCGACGAAACCTCTGGCATGCCGGCCCCACTCGGCACGCCCACGATTCTCCGCCTTGATGGCGGTCGTCTGGTCGCGGCAAGCGATCGAGGCGGGGTCAGCCTGCAAGAACAGGGCAACCCGCGGGTACGCATTTGCACCTCTGATGATGGCGGGTTGACATGGACAACACGTGCCACGCCCTATATCAATCAAGCGCGACTCTTTCAGTGTGGAACTACGATCTACTACCTTGGGTACAACAAAGACCTCAAAATAATGAAGTCTGAAGATCGTGGCGAGCATTGGTCGGAGCTTTTTGATCTGGCGACCAAGAAATCACAGTGGTATGCACAGCCTTGTAATGTCTGGCATGCCAAGGGAAACGTGTACCTCGTCATGGAGCGACGGGTGTATGAAGACAATCAGTCGGGATGGACGATAGGCAACCTGGCGCCAATCCTGATGCGTGCCCGTGAGCAGGATGATCTTACGCTCCCTTCCAGCTGGAGCTATGCCTCTGAATTGGCGTTTGCCGATCTCATTCCAGGCTATCGCCAGAACAATCTCGCGCTCGATTATTTTGGCGTCCCATTTTTTCCCCAGGACTTTCCGCGCGCAAAACAGGTCGCCCGGGGCCGCCCCATGCATCCGATGGGCTGGCTTGAGACCAATGTCGTCCAAATCACCGACCCCCAGCACCTCTGGTTCGATCCCAGGCAGCGGACGTTTCATTTGTTCATGCGGGCGCACACCGGTGGAACAGGGTTTGCGGCCATAGCCCAGGTCGTCGAGAACGACGATGGGACAATGACGACCGGACTCGTGCATGCGCCGTCAGGAAAGACGCAACTGTTTTTGCCTTTTCCGGGCGGGCAGATGCGCTTTCACGTGCTCTACGACGAGCGGACGAAGCTCTATTGGCTCCTGGGCACGCAAGCCACCGACTCCATGACCCGTCCCGACGCGTTGCCGAAGGATCGGCACCAGCTACCCAACAACGAACGGCAACGGCTCGTCCTTCACTTCTCGAAAAACATGGTCGATTGGTGTTTTGCAGGCCTCGTCGCGATCGGTCCGGGAAATCGCGGGACCCGGCATTATGCCTCCATGGACTTCGATGGCGACGATCTGGTGATCCTCGCGCGCAGCGGCGACGAGCGGGCGCAATCCGCACATAACGGAAACCTGATCACGTTTCATCGCGTCAGAAATTTTCGTGCGTTGGTTTACTGACTTTACCGCAGCACTGATTTTATCGCGGGGGCAAAGAGCAATGCTTGACTTCGGGCAAAGAAGACGGTGAAAACTCAAGGAGTCAAAACTATGAACCCCACACTCACGCTCTTCGCCACCCTGTTGCTGGCGCCGCTGGCTGCGCTGCGCGCCGCCGAATATTGCGTTGCGCCAGATGGCAACGACGCCTACGCCGGCAGCAAGGAAAAACCTTTTGCGACGCTGGAGCGGGCGCGCGACGCGGTGCGGGAGCTGAATGCAGCCAGAAAGTTTCCCAAAGAAGGCGTCACCGTGTGGTTGCGCGGCGGCGTGTATCTGCGCGAGTGCGCGTTCGCACTCGATGCGCGCGACTCCGGGCAGCCCCATGCGCCCGTGGTCTATGCCGCTGCGCCGGGAGAAACCGCGCGGCTGGTCGGCGGGAAAATAATCCCCGCGTCGGCGTTTCATCCGGTGACGGAGCGCGCGTTTCTCGACCGCGTGATCTCGCACGCGGCGCGACGGCATTTGTTGCAGGTGGATTTGAAGGCGCTGGGCATCAGCGACTACGGCGCACTGCAGCCTATGCACGCGGTGGATTTCGGTTCGAGCACGCATTATCTGCCAGCGCCACTGGAACTGTTCATTGATGGCAAGGCGGCGACGCCGGCGCGCTGGCCGAACCGCAACGACACAACGCCGTTTCTGGGCCTGGTCGAGTGCGCGGTCCAGAACATGGAGCAGGACGAGCAGGGCCACGCCAAGGAATTTTCGAGCATCTCCTTCAAGGATGTGCCGACCAAGTCATGGGGTTACAGCGATCAAGGCGATTATCCGGCGCTGTTTCCGAAGCAGGCGCTGGCACACATGAGCGAGTGGAAGGCATTGGACGACGTCTTTGTGGTCGGCGGGTTGATTCGCGCCTATGCCTGCACGAGCCGCAAAATCGCCACGGTGGATGCCGCGCACGGCACGCTCACGTTCGCCACGCCCGTCAAAGTCTGGCCCACCTACACGGACATGGCGAAGCTGTTTTATTTTTCCAATCTGCCGGAGGAACTCGATGTGCCCGGCGAATATTATCTGGATCGCAAAACCGGCGTGCTGACGCTCTATCCGCCCGCTGGCTGGAGCGAGAAATCGGAAGTCGTCGTCTCGCTGCTCAACGATGTGTTGGTGGCGCTGGAAAATTGTGCGCACGTCCGGCTGCGCGGCGTAACGCTGGAAGCGACGCGCACGAGCGGCGTGTATATCGAGCGCGGCGAGGACAACATCCTCGAAAAATGCGTCATCAAAAACACCGGCATCGTCGGCGTGCAGATCGGTTTCGGCTGGGACACCGGTCTGGCTGGCGACTGGGCCGCGCAATCCACGCATGGCGCGCCTGCTCCGCCCGAAGTGAAGGCGGCCGGTTCCGGCAAGCCGCTGCCGCGTCTGCCCGGCTCGATGCGGCACGTGCTGTGCACCGGCATGGAACGGCTGCCCACGCGCCTCCCGGGCGCGACGGCGCTGGACCGTCAGGGCGGCCGCCGCAACGGTCTCGACGGTTGCACGATTTTCGACACCGGCATCGGCGGCGTGATCCTCGGCGGCGGCGACCGCAAGACCTTGACGCCCGCGGATAATTTCGTCCGCAACTGCAATATCTACCGCACCGACCGCCGGGTTCACATGTATGCGGAATCCATCTTCGTGGATGGCTGCGGCAACCGGGTCGAAGGCAACTATCTCCACGACAACTTCGGCGGCTTGCTCTACTTCCTCGGCAACGATCACCTCCTGCAATACAACGAAATCTGCCGCGGGCTGACCGCGTCGCAGGATGGCGGCGTCGTCGAGACGCGCCAGAATCCGAGCATGCTCGGCAACCGGTTCCGTTTCAATTTTCTCCACGACAACGAACGCGGCAGCCCGGATCACAACGCACAGAATTGCGCGCTCTATCTGGACAACAACACCCACGGCGTGGAAGTTTTCGGCAATGTTTTCCTGCGCAACATCGGTCGCACGGTGCAGCCGTGGAGCCGTTCCCAGATTGGCGTCACCGAGGGCCACAACCACGTGATCGCCAACAACCTCTTCATCGACAACCCCGGCGTGAAGACCGGCGACGGTGCCGATTTCAAAAAGACGCGCACTGCCTTTCTCTCCGCCTCCGCCATGTTGACGCAGGACGTGGACGTGACCAAGCCGCCCTACTCCACGCGCTATTCCGAGTTCTACAAAACCTACACCGGCGTTGTCATGAACAACGACACGAACACGCCGCTCTGCAACCGCGTTTTCAACAACGCGCTGATCGGCAACAACGACAGCGTCACGCCCGGCCGTTATGCCGGCACAGACTACCGCCACCACAACGTCGAGCTGGACACCGACCCGGGTTTCGTCAATGAAGCCGGCGGCGATTACACGCTGCGCCCCGATTCGCGCATCTTCAAAGTCATCCCCGGCTTCGAACCGATCCCGTTCGAGCAAATGCAGCGCGCCAGAATTCTTCAGGTTGCCCGTAAATGAAATTCCATCCCCTGCTCTGCGCCGCACTGCTGCTGGTGCCGCTGGACGTACTGCACGCTGCCGATGTGACGAACCTGCGCTGCGAATACCTGCATAATCCGTTGGGGATCGATATAGCGAAGCCGAGGTTGGGATGGGAAATAGAGGCGCAGGGTTCGCGGGGGATCAAGCAGGCGGCGTATCAAATCCTGGTAGCGAGTTCCGAAGAAATCCTCAAAAAGAATACCGGCGATGTCTGGGATAGCGGACAGGTGGCGTCAGACCAGAGCATCCAGATTGTGTATGGCGGGAAAGCCTTGGTCAGTCGCCAGTCGTACTGCTGGAAAGTAAAAGTCTGGACGATCTCGCATCCTAATCCCGCTGCGTCTGCCTGGAGCAAGCCGGCATCCTTTGAAATGGGATTACTGGAGCCGGACTCATGGAATGCGAAGTGGATTGGTTTGGGCGGGCCGGAAGGAACGCAGGCTTCTCCATTGCTACGCAGAGAGGTTGACGTCACCGGAAAAATCAAGCGTGCGCGGGTGTATCTGTCGGGGCTGGGCTGGAGCGAGCTCTACATCAATGGCCAGAAAGTCTCGGAGGATGTGCTCTCGCCGGGACTGACTGATTATTCCCAAGAGGTCCAGTATTGCACCTATGATGTCACGCCGGTGCTCAGACAGGGAACGAATGCGATCGGCCTGATGCTGGGCAATGGCTGGTTTGCCGCGGACAAGATCTTAGGAAAGAAAGCGTTTTGGGCGGATCGACCGCAGGCCATTTTGCAGATGACGGTCACCTATGACGACGGAACCGAGAAGCATTTCTTTACCGATGAAACCTGGAAGGCGGCAACCGGAGCGATTTTATCTAACCAGAAGAAGACCGGGGAAGTGTATGATGCTCGGCTTGAGAAATCGCAGTGGAATACGGCTGGTTATGACGATGGTCATTGGAGCCAGGCTGCGGTTGTTCCGGCGCCCAAGGGCCGATTGGTGTGCCGGACGATCCCGCCCATGAAAGTTCAGGAAACCTTGCGCCCGATCAAGCTGACCAGCGACGGCAAGGGTGGCTGGCTGTTTGAGTTCGGACGGTATTTCTCGGGCTGGGTGCGCTTGAACGTCAAAGGCACACCCGGCACAACAATCACCCTGAACCATGAGGAGGGTGAGAAGGATGTCTATCTTCTCAAGGGCGCGCCTGAGGGCGAAGTCTACGAGCCGCGTTTTGCGCTCCATGGCGTCCGGCATGTGCTGGTGACGGGGCTCGAAGGAAAACCCACGCTGGATACGCTGGCGGGACGGGAAGTTTACAGTGACGTCGACCTGTATGGCCGTTTCACCTGTTCCAATGAACTCCTGAACAAGATTCACGAAAACATCCAGCGGTCACTGAAGGTCGGCTTGAAGGGGTTCATTCTCGACTGTCTGCACCGGGAGCCCATCGCCTACAATGAGCCGGCGAGCATTTTCGGAGCACTGGCGACACGCCAATGCATGCCGGAGCTCTGGACTGGATTCGCCCGCAGTATCCAGCTCGCTGGATCCGCGAATGGCGATCTTTCCGATGTCGTGCCTAGACTGCCCGGCATGAAGCGGCGAAGCGACGTTTCTCAGAATGCCAGTTATCCCATGCTGATCTGGTATCTGTACGAATGCTATGGGGATGAACGTCTCCTGGAACAACATTACCCGACGGTCAAAGCCTGGGTTGATTTCATCGGACGGCAGTTGGCGGAACCCACTCATATTGTCAAAAAGGGCTGGCTGGGCGAACACATGTTGCCGAAGCGCGGCGCTCCAGGTTGGGAATTCATCAGCCAGGAAACGCCCAAAGATCTCATCTGGACCTGTTTCTATTATCAGAATGCCAAGTTGCTCTCGAACATAAGCCGGGTGTTGGGGAAGAAAGCGGATGAAGAACGATATGCGGCTTTGGCTGAAGAGATCAGGGCCGTGATTAACAAGACCTGGCTTGATACAACGACGGGTCACTATGCCACCCAATCGCAGACCTCGGAAATTCTGCCGCTGGCCATCGGGATCGTACCCCCGGAGAACAGGAAGCAACTGGTCGCGAACATTGCCAAAACGATAACGGATACCGACGATGGAAAATTTCGGGTCGGACATGCAGGACTACCCGGTTACATGGAGGCGCTGGTTGAGAATGGGCTTGGTGAGATCGTGTATAAGACGGTCAATACGACCGAGTTTCCCGGCTGGGGTTACATGATTTCCCAAGGCGCCACAACCGTATGGGAAGGCTGGAGTTTGAGTGGTGGCACATATCACAGGGCCGAGAGCATGACCATGTTGACCGGTGTGTGCCGGTTTTTCTATGACAGCATCGCCGGTATCCAAGAGCCCACTTTCTATGGCAATCGGGAGTTCAAGCCTGGTTACGGCATCATCGTCATCAAGCCCCAAGTGCTCGGGGATCTGACGCACACCAGCGCCTCGATCAAAACGATTAGAGGCATCGTCTCATCAGGCTGGAAGAAGACGAACAATTCCCTTGTTCTGAACGTCACTATCCCTGGTAACGCAACAGGCCGCGTGAGTGTGCCTGCGCTGGGTTTGAAACGCTTCCTGATTACCGAGGGCGGCAAGGCGGTTTGGAAAGATGGCGCCTACGTCCATGGTGTTGCTGGAATAACCGCCGGCAAGCAGGATGCCGACTCCGTTACCTTCGACGTCGGGTCAGGGGAATATCACTTCAAGATCGAGTAAGTGAAACCAGACAACAGAAGAACGCCAGAATGAACAGAAACTCAACACTCCTCTGCACCGCCCTGTTGCTGGCTCCGCTGGTCATCGCGATAGCCCACGCCGCGAGCATGCAGGTGCAGCCCAACACCTTCATCAAGGTCGCGACTGACCGGCCCGATGCCATCTACAAAGTTGGCGAGAAGGCGATCTTCCGTGTGAGCGTCGCGAGCAACGCGCCGGGCGCTGCGGGCGAACTTTCGTGGAAGCTGACACTCGATGGCGCCAGGTTGTTGCGAGAGGGAACGCTCAAGCTCGAAACAGGTGTGGCGACGGTGGAAGGGAGCTTGGATCAGCCGGGCGTGTTGCAGCTCAAGGTGACGCCATCCACCAATTATGTGTCGCCCGGCATGGGTATCGCAGGCGCCGCGTTCGATCCTTTTGAAATCAAACCCACCGCCAAGCTGCCAGCGGATTTCGAAGATTTTTGGAACGCGCAGAAAGCGGAACTGGCGAAATTTCCACTCGACGCGCAGATCACGCCGGTTGTCCAGACGAACACCAGCGTGGAGCTTTTCGAGGTTAGTTTTGCCAATATTAACGGACTGCGTTCGCACGGTTATCTCGCGAAGCCGAAAGGCGCGACGGCGCTGCCGATCATGATTTCGCAACCAGGCATGGGCGTGCATCCGAACGGCTTGAAGGAAGCGCGGTGGGTCATCGCCCATGCCTCGCTCGGTTTTCTCGCGCTCGACATGAGCGCGCACGACATGCCCCTCGAGCGCACGCCCGCAGACGAAGCCCGCTGGGAAAAATTCAGGGGGTATCCCTACCTCGGCAGCGACGACCGCCTGTCGTATTACTATCGCCAGGTTTTTCTCGGCATGGTGCGCGCGGTGGATTTCATGACATCGCGTCCCGACTGGAATCGCAAGGCGGTCATCAGCACCGGCGCCAGTCAGGGCGGCGGACTCGCGCTCATCGCCGCCGCGCTCGATCCGCGCATCACCGCGGTCGTGAGCGTCGCGCCCGCGCTCGGCGAACACACCGGGCCGCTCCACGGTCGCCCCGATGCCGCGCCGAACAACCTCATCATGGGCCGCGACAAAAAAACGCCGGACCCGAAAATCGTCGCCGCCACCGCCTACTACGACACGGTTAACTTCGCCCGCTTCGTCAAGGTGCCGGTGCTCATGAGCAGCGGGCTGATAGACTCAGCCTGCCCGCCGATGACCGTCCTCTCGATCTACAACACGCTCACCTGTCGCAAGCAGCTCGATCTCGTGCCGCTGCTCGGACACAACCGTGGCCCGCGGTTCGATGAACTGCGCAATCGTTTTCTGGTGGAGCAGGCCGGGATTCCTGATCCATCCGCAAAAACAACAAGCCCGATCAACATGGGAGCACCCATCTACCAACAATGAAAACTCAACTCACACTTCTCCTCACCCTGCTGCTCTCGCCCCTGCCTGCGTTGCGCGCGGCGGAACCATTCCCCGGTTCACCAACCAACCAGCACGGCGTGGCGCTGTTTACGGTGCCGATCGGCAAGGCAAAAGCGCTGGTGCTGGTTCCGGACAAACCCGCCACGGGACGGCCGTGGGTGCTCGCGCCTTCGCTTTACAAACTCGACAGCCTGCCTGTGGCGAACATGACGCGCACGCAACTGGAACTCGTCAAGGCAGGCTTTCATGTCGTGGCCCTTGCGCCTGGCGTGATCCTCGGCGCGCCCGATCCGGAGAAACGATGGGACGTTGCCTACCGCGAGATGACCGAGCGCTACGGCCTGTCGCGTGAAGTTGTGCTGATGGGCTTGAGCCGCGAGGGGCTGCCGGCGTTGCGCTGGGCGGCGGAAAACCCCGGCAAGGTCTCGTGCTTGTATCTCGACAAGGCGGTCTGCGATTTCAAGAGTTGGCCCGGCGGCAAACTCGGCAAAGGCAAGGGCAGCCCGAAGGATTGGCAGCAACTGCTGAAAGTCTATGGCTTCGCCAGCGAGGCGGAGGCGCTGGCCTATAAGGGGAACCCGGTTGACCTCACCGAGAAACTTGCGGCGGCGCGTGTGGGTATCATCTACGTCACCGGTGCGGAAGATGACGTTGTTCCTTTTTCCGAAAACGGCGCGGTACTGCAAAAGTTTTATGAGAGCAAAGGGCTCTTCTTCCGCCTGCTGCTGAAACCGAAGGAGGGGCATCATCCTCACGGTCTCGCCGACCCGGCCGAGATCGTGCGCCTCATTCGCATGAACACCTACGCGGTACCGCCCACGTGGCGCACGGTGGCCTACGGACCGCATTACAGCCAGATGCTCGATTTCTGGAAGGCGGATTCGCCCACGCCCACGCCGGCAGTCGTTTACCTTCACGGCGGCGGCTGGAATACCGGCACTCGCCGCGACGTCGGTTATCTGGAGGACTATTTGAAGGCCGGAATCTCGGTGGTGGCGGTGGATTACCGGTTTATCGCGCAAGCGAAAGCCGAGGGCATCGCGCCGCCGGTGCGCGGTCCGATGGAGGACGTGGCGCGGGCGCTCCAGTTCGTGCGCAGCAAGGCCGCCGAGTGGGGCCTTCGCAAGGACCGGATCGGTCTGACGGGCGGTTCGGCCGGTGCGTGTTCCTCGCTGTGGCTGGCGTTCCACAAAGACATGGCCGATCCGGCCAGCGCTGATCCGGTGGCGCGCGAAAGCACACGGCCTTACTGCGCTGCCGTGCAGGTGCCGCAGACCACGCTCGACCCTCGGCAAATGAAGGACTGGACGCCGAACAGCAGATACGGCGACCACGCGTTCGGTGTGCAGGGCGGCTTCGCGGCGTTTCTGGAGAAACGTGAATCGCTCCTGCCGTGGATCGCGGAATACTCGCCCTACGCACTTGCGAGCACGGGCGCCCCGCCCGTTTATTTGTATTTCGACAGTGAGCCGAACATGGGACACGAGCAGAAAGACCCGACGCACACCGCCAACTTCGGCGCGAAGCTTCAGGAACGCCTGCGGGAACTCAACGTGCCCTGCGAACTGGTTTATCCCGGCGCGCCCGAGGTTAAGCACGAACGCGTGCGAGACTACCTCATCGACAAACTCACCGAACGTCCGCCGATGGAACCGATCATAGTCCCCATCGCCGCCGGCCCGTGCGAGCCGAATTGGAAATCGCTGGGCGATCAGTTCAAGTGTCCCACGTGGTGGCGGCAGGCGAAGATCGGCGTGTGGCTGCATTGGGGGCCGCAATGCGTCGGCGAGGACGGTGACTGGTATGCGAAGTGGATCTACATGCCGACGGGCAGGTTCTGGAATGCCTACGCCCGCGTATATTCCAATCACGTGGCGCGGTTCGGGCATCCTAGCGAGTCCGGTTACAAGGACGCTCTGCTGCACTGGAAGGCGGAGAAATGGGATCCGGACCAATTGATGGCGCTCTATAAGCGCGCTGGCGCGCGCTACGTGATCGGTCAGGGGATGCACCACGACAACTTCGACCTGTGGGACTCGAAATATCAGCCGTGGAATGCGGTGAAGCTCGGCCCGCAGCGCGACATCCTCGGCGGCTGGAAAAAAGCCGCGGACAAGCAAGGCCTCCGTTTCGGCATCGCGTTTCACGGCGATTACTCGCTCTGGTGGTTCCAGCCGGCGTTTCTCTGCGATGTGTCGGGACCGATGAAAGGCGTGCCGTATGACGGCGCGCAAAACTACGACGGCAAGGAAACCTGGTGGAAAAAACTAGGGCTCGATTTGAAGGATCTCTACGGCATAGACCTCAAGGACGACGTCGAATATCCGGCGAATTTCTCCGGCGATCCGGTCGAGTTCCGCATGCGCAATGCCGGGCAGCATGGCATTCCCGACGGCAACCTGAAAAAGCACATCGAGTTCGCGCGCTGGTTTGCCACGAAGTGGACACGCCGCGTGGTGGATGCGATTGATCAGCTCTCGCCGGACTTCATCTACTTCGATGGCGGCGGCAGCTATCCGTTCTGCGGCTATCGCACGGGCCGCGGGTTGCGCGCCGATGCCACGCCGCGCGTCATCGCTCATCTCTACAACTCGAACATGAAGAAGAACGGCGGGAAGCTGGAAGCGATGGCGTTCACCAAGGGCAGCGACGACGCGCGCGCCGTCGCCGTGAATTTCGAGTCGTGTTTCCCCAAAGACATCAAACGCGACCAGCCGTGGCAGACGGAAGTCGGGCTCGGCGAGTGGTTCTACTACAAGGGCACGTTCTACGAGAGCGGTATGGTGATCCACCAGATGCTGGAAGCCGTCGCGCGCGACGGCAACTATGCGATCAACATCCCGCTGACGCCCTCCGGCGAACTCGATCCCGGCGGGCTGCAAACGCTCCACGACATGGGCGACTGGATGGACGTGAATGCCGAAGGCATCCACGATTCCAGCGCGTGGGATGTCTGGGGCGAGGGCAGCGTGATCATGAAGCGCGGCAACCTCGACGCCGAGCACGCGCAGACGCCGTACACCGGCGCAGACATCCGCTTCACCCATCGACGCAGTTCAGGACAGGCCGCCAAGAACGACGCGGTCTATGCCTGGCTCATGGCCTGGCCGGAGCACGGGACTGCCACCATCCATGCGCTCGCCACCGGTGCAGGCAAAGTCACCAACGTGACGCTGCTGGGTTGCCGGGAGAAACTGGACTGGCAGCAGACCGACGAAGGTTTGATCGTCCATCTGCCCACAGCCAAGCCCTGTCAGTTTGCTTTCGGCCTCAAGGTCATGGGGGAAAACTTGAAGGCAGCATCGCCAGCGAAAAGAAAACCATGAAACACACCGTCACCATCCTAGCCGCCCTGTTGTTGGCGCCTGTTGTGCACGTCGCCGCCGGACCGAGTGAGACCGGACAACTGCGTGCTGAGTTTGCCAACCCACCTTTCCGCTACCACGCCCGGCCGCTGTGGTTCTGGAACGGGAAGCTGGATGCGGAGAAGACGCGGACGATGCTCGCCGCGTGCAAGGAGTCCGGCTACTACGGCTTGGGCATCCTGCCCACCGGCGAGATGGGCGTGCCCTTCATGACGCCGGAGTTCCTCAACCAGTACCAGGTGGCCGTAGAGAAGGCCGCGGAACTGGGCCTGAAGCTCTGCCTGTACGACGAATTCTGGTTCCCCAGCGGTTCGGCGGGCGGCTTGATGGCGAAGCAGCATCCCGAAGCACTGGGTAAACGCCTCGATATGCTGGCCGTGGACGTTACGGGGCCGAAGGCGGTTGAGCAGGCGGTGCCGGCGGGAACTTTCATGGGCGCGGTCGCCATGAACATGGCGACGAAACAGCGCCAGAACATCACGGACAAGGCCAAAGACGGGAAACTGCTCTGGGACGCGCCGGCCGGCGCGTGGAAGGTGATGCTCTTCACCTGCGTGCGCGACGGCGGCGGCGGGTTGGTTGACTATCTCAGTCCCGAGGCCGTGCAGTGCTTCATAGCGCTCACGTACCAAGCCTACTACGACAAGTTCCCGGCTCACTTTGGCACGACGATCGACAGCGCCTTCTACGACGAGCCGGCGATGTACCACGTGAAAGGCGGACGCGCGTGGACGGAGAAATTCAACGAGAAGTACCAACAGAAGTTCGCCGATGATCCGCTCCTTTCCTACCCGGCTTTGTGGTTCGATATCGGGCCCGACACCGCGGCCGCGCGCAACGCGCTCTTCGGCCTGCGGGCGGAGTTGTACTCGACGGGTTTCCCCAAGACGGTCAACGACTGGTGCCGCGCGCACCGCATCCAGCTGACCGGCCACGTCGATCAGGAGGAGTTGGTCAACCCGGTGATCGGGCAGGCGGGCGACCTGATCAAGGCCTTCAAGCACCAGGATATCCCGGCGATCGACCAGGTCTTCGCCTATGGGCGCGCCTCGCGGGCCTACAAGGTCGTCAGTTCGGCCGCATACAACTACGACCGGCCGTTGGTGCTGACGGAGTGCTATGGCGGGATCAACAACATGCCGCTGGCAAACCTCTATAAGGAAGTAATGGACCAGTTTGCCAAGGGCATCAACGTCATGGTGCCGCACGCTGTCTGGTACGGTTCACCGAAGGTCCACTTCCAACCGGACCTCACGCCCGACGCCGCCCGCTATGGTCCGGAACTGCCCGCGTACAACAACTACATCGGCCGTCTCCAACGCATGCTTCAGGGTGGTCGCCATGTCGCCGACATCGGCGTGCTCTATCCGATCGCAACGCTCCAGGCGGGTTCATGGTTCGGACCGGGGGACCCCTATCAGGGCTGTGTGCAGGTCCCCGAGGCTGACTACATGAATTTGGGCGAGACGCTGGCGCTGCAACTGCGGCGCGACTTCACCTTTGTTCACCCTGAAGTGCTGGACGAGAAGTGCGTCGTGAAAGGCGCGGAGCTGCACCTGGAGAACAAGGTGAACTCGGAGGCGTACAAGGTCTTCGTCATGCCCGGATCACGCACGATCCACGTAAGCAGCCTGAAGAAGATCAAGGAGTTCTATGACAACGGCGGCAAGGTGATCGCGACGACGCGTCTGCCGGACTCGTCAGCGGAATTCGGCAAGGACCAGGAAGTCCGGGAGCTCATCGCGTCGCTGTTCGGTGCCAGCGCGGGCAAGCAGGCGGATTTCCCGCGCATGGCCGCCTCGAGTGCCTGGGCGGGGGGCGGTTTCGACCCCGGAAAGGCCATGGACGGCGATGTGGAGAGTCGCTGGAATGCCGCCGACGGCGACAAGAGCCCGCAATGGCTGGAATTGGACTTCGGCACAGCGAAAACCCTTGGCAGGACCGTCGTGCGCGAGGCCTTCGACCGGACGCGGGCCTATCGCATCCAGGCCTGGGACGGCACGCGGTGGAGTGACTGCATCAAAGGCGGGCGCCTGGGCGCGGAGAAGACCGACACGTTTGCGCCCGTGAAGGCGTCGAAAGTACGGCTCTGTATTGACGCCATCGCTGCGGACAGTGTCTCCATTGCCGAGTTCGACGTGCTCGATGCCGAGGGACACAGCCTCGCACGAACGGGTGGAGCGCCCGGCGTTCAGGCCAACGCGCAGGGCGGCAAGGCGTACTTCCTTGCTTCGCCGCACGCCGGTGCGCTGAAGGCGGCCCTCGACGATGCGCTGAGCGTATACGACGTGACCTTTGAAGAGAACGTTTCGGTGCGCGGCGGGAACCTCTCGTACATTCACAAAGTCATCGATGGCCGGCAGGTTTATTTCGTGGGGAATTCCTCCGACGCGGCCGTGGACATCCACGTGCGGCTTCGTGGCCGGCTCACTCCGGAACTGTGGAATCCGCATGACGGGAAAGTAGGGCCGGGTGAATTCGAGCATATCGCCGGGAAAGACGGAACGATCCTCACACGTGTGCATGTGAGGCTGGCGCCCGTCCATTCTGTGTTCATCGTGGACGCTGCCAACGGCACTAACGAGAGCAAGCAGAACTAAGCTCGAAAACCTGAAAAGCAGGATCCACCTCACCTGCCTTATCCTCGCCGCCCTGCTGCAGGCACCGCAGCACGCGCCTTAATTCTTGACAAGATTTATTTAAGTAAGCTAATAAACACCATGCGCAAAATTTATGAGCTACTCACTCAATGGCAGTTCCTGCGCCGTGCCGCGCTGACGCCGCAAGCGGCAGCGTGCATCCGGATGGCCATGCTGGCCGGTGTGCTCCGCTCCAGCGGTCAGTGGACAGCCAACCGCAGGTCACGCCGATGATCGTCCAACCATTGGAAAATCGCGGTGCGATGACTTCCAATGCTTGGAACTGACTAATCAATTGCAAACGAAAGGAACAACATGAAACGCGCCCTCATCGCCTTTACCGCCCTGCCGTTGGTTGCGCTGGCCGCTGCTTCGCCGATCGAGCCGTTTCCGCGCGACGCGGTGCGGCTCACGCCGAGCGTCTGGCTGGACGCGCAAAAGCGCGACAGCGATTATCTGCTGAGCTTGGAGCCGGATCGCCTGCTGTATTGTTTTCGCGTGACGGCGGGATTGCCTGCGCCCGGCCAGGCCTACGGTGGATGGGAAGACGCGAAGGCCGGGCTGCGCGGCCACGTGACCGGCGGACACTATCTCTCGGCCCTGGCAATGATGTACGCCAGCACGGGAGACAGCCGGTTCAAGGAGCGCGGCGAGCTGATGGTGGCGGAGCTGGCGAAGTGTCAGGCGGCGAATCCACGCGGGCATGTCGGCGGAATTCCGGAAGCCTATTTCGAGACGTTGGAAAAAGGGGAACGGGGACACATTCCGTTTTACACCATCCACAAGATGCTGGCCGGGCTGGTGGCGCTCTATGAGGAATGCGGCAACGCGCGAGCCTTGGAGATCGCGAAGAAGGAAGCGCTGTATCTGGCGGCGCGCAACGAAAAGTTTACGCACGAACAACTGCTGGCCTTGCACGTGGCCAAGTCCGAGGCGGGCGGCATCGTGGAGTCGCTGTGGGATGTCTACGCGCTGACGCGCGAGGAGAAAATCAAGGAGCTGGCGCTCAAACTGGAGCAGTCCCTGTTCCTCGACGATCTGGCCCACCAGCAGGACACGCTGACCCATCGTCATGGAAACACACACATTCCATTGGTGCTCGGCGCGGTGCGGCGCTTCGAGCTTACGGGCGAGGCGCGCTATCTGGAGCTGGCGAAGTATTTCTGGGAACGCGTGGTGGTGGCGCGCGGCTGGGTCACCGGCGGCACGACGGGCCCGGGCGAGGGTTGGGGCGAAGCCGGCAAGTTGGCGGACATCATGTCGCTGACCACGCACGAAACCTGCAAGACCTACAACCTGCTGCGGCTGTCGCGGAAGCTCTTCATGCACACCGGCGATCCGCGCTACGCGGACTATTACAGCCGCGCGCATCTCAACGGCATTCTCGGCACGGAAGGCCCGGAGCCGGGTCAGCTTGAATACTACGTGCCGATGGCGACCGGCTATCACCGCTGGTACGGCTTCCCCGATAAGTCCATGTGGTGCTGCTACGGCACCGGCATGGAGAATTTCTCCAAGCTGGGCGACAGCGTCTTCTTCCACACGGCCGACGCGCTCTACGTCAACCAGTTCATCCCGTGTGTGCTGGACTGGAAAGCAAAGAACTTCCAACTGGCCATCGAGACGAAATACCCGGAAGAAGAGACCGTGAATTTCGTGGTGCGGTCCGGCGCCGGCAAACTGACGTTGCGGATTCTCCAGCCGTCGTGGGCGGGTCAAGACGCCGCGGTCAGCGTGAACGGCCAAGCTGCTCCGGTGAAAGTGGAAAACGGATTCATCGTGGTGGCTGGCTCGTGGAAAGCGGGGGACAAGGTTGCGGTCCGGTTCCCGATGGCGCTGCGCACGATCCCGCTGCCCGACGACGCGCAGCAGGTGGCCATCGCCTACGGGCCGGTGGTGCTGGCGGGCATCGTGGACAGGCCGCAGGAGAAATTCTTTCAGATCGGCAACGGCGCCGGCGAGCCGCAGCCGGACTCCGAGATAATGAAGAAAGCGTATTACTTCATCGCGGACAGACCGGATGATCTTGCGTGGCTGAAGCCCGTCGCCGGCAAGCCGCTGCACTTCCAGGCGGAAGGCCAGCCGTTCAATATTTCTTTCCAGCCGTTCTACGCGGTCACGAGCGAGCGCTACGGCATCTACTGGCCGATCCTCGCCAAGGGCAGCGACCGGCAAAAAGGAATGGACGTGGAGAACCAAGTCCTCGGTGTCCTTCGCGAGATGGACGCCTACAAAGCGGGCGAGCCGATCGGCCCCATCGAGCAGGGCTTCGCGAAGCTCATCGCGGACAAAACCGTGGCGGCCTATCACGAGCGGTTGCGCCTGGGCATGGCGCAGGCCTTTAAGACTGACGGGCAAGACGCCAAGTCCGCGGAGACGCTCAAGCCGCTGGCCGCGCCGTTCATCGGCTTCAAGCGCGCGGAAGCGATTATGGCCATTCTGGGCGACGCTGCCGAAACGCATGGCGTGCGTCCGTTGGTCATGGATGATTATGACAAATACGGCGACGCGGCGGCGGAGCGCGCTGTGGTGGACGGCGTTCCGGTCGTCAAGACGAAGGACGCCCGCGCACGGTACGTGTATTTTGGCTTCACTGCCAAAGGCCAAGCCGCGCTGACGCGGAAGCCTGTCCGCCTCACCATGAAGTACCGTTCCGACTCCGCGCCCGTGCTCCACTACGATTCCGTGACAGCCCCCTACGCGTCGGTGAAGCCGACAAAGATCGAGACCGCGGACAGCTGGAAAATCGCCACATTCGACTGTCCCGCCGCCCTGTTCGCCGGACGCCAGAACCTGCACGCGTCCCTGCGCGTCACCGCCAGTGACGGCACCATCTTGATGATCGCCGACCTCAAAGCCGAAACCCAAGCCCCCTCGCGGCTATTGGCCGACCGGCTGGCTCCGATGGCCATCCTGGTTCCCGACAAAGTTACCCCCAAGGCTTATGCTTTTGATCTCAATCAGGTCACACTGCTGGAAGGCCCTTTCAAGCATGCCCAGAAGATCCAGCGGCAATATCTCTTGGAGACCAAGCTCGATTCGCTCCTCTATCCCTTTCGGCGCGAAGCGGGGCTGCCCAACCCGGCTAAGGGAAGCGACTATTTGGGTTGGGGGACCACCGGCCATGCACTGGCCCATTATCTTTCGGCCTGCGCTATGATTTACCGCAACACCGGGGATGTGGAGCTAAAAAGATCTGCCGACGAGCTTGTTGCTAAGCTGGCCGAGTGCCAGGCGGCCATGAAAAAAGGATACCTGGGGGGCATGCCCGAAAAATCCATTTTGCATATGGAAAAACTTATCAACGAGCCGGCCTTCCAGGTCGGTCCTGCCTGGTATGTTCAACACAAAATCTATGCCGGACTGCTGGATATGTATCTTCTCACCGGTAACCGCCAGGCGCTGGTCGTTTTGGAAAAGACCATCGACTGGGTGATCCAGAACACCAATCAGCTCGATGAGAAGCAGATGCAGGAGATGCTCGGAATCGAGCATGGGGGGATGAATGAAGTCCTGGCCAACTTATACAGCGTGACCGGGAAGGAAAAACACCTCCTGCTGGCCCAGCGTTTCAACCAACGTAAGGTCATCGATCCGATGGCCGAGCATCAGGATATTTTCGATGGTATGCACGCCAATACCCAGATGCCCAAGTTTATCGGCGCGCTTCGGCAGTACCAGTTGACCGGCGAGGAGAAGTTGGGGAAAGCCGCCCGGGCGTGCTGGGAAACGGTTGTTGCGGAGCGTTCCTATGTTACCGGCGGCAACAGTATTGGTGAAGCTTTCAGCCCCAAGGGCCACCTTTCGGAGTATGTGCATCTGCACACTGCGGAAACCTGTAATTCACACAATATGCTCAAGCTGACTCGGGGGCTCTTTATCACCGAACCTCAGGCCCAGTATGCCGATTATTATGAGCGGACGCTCTGGAATCAAATCCTTTCGACGGTGCATCCGAAAACCGGCGGACAGCTTTACTTTCAAGAGCTGGAATCGGGCCAATCAAAGAAAGGTTGGGGCGAGTTCGCAAAAGGGGGGAGCAGTTGCAGTTGCTGTGCCGGAACGGGACTGGAAAGCGTCGCCAAGTTCGCGGACAGCATTTATTTTAATGATGGAGCTGAAGGGCTTTTTGTTAATCTCTTTATCGCTTCGGAATTGAACTGGAAAGCCCGCGGTGTCCAGATTCGCCAGGAGACGCGCTATCCTGATGAGGGGGCGACGCGCCTGGTATTTTCTTGCCCGGCCCCCGTCGGCCTGACCGTTCATCTGCGTCATCCCTGGTGGGCGACGCAAAGTTTTGAGATCCGCATCAACGGTCAAAAGCAGGCCATCACCAGCGTTCCGGGAAGCTATGTGCCGCTGCAGCGGCAGTGGAAAAACGGCGACACCCTGGAGGTCCTGATGCCCATGACGCTGCATCTGGAAGGGTTTAAAGATAACCCCAAGCGGGCGGCGGTCATGTATGGTCCTCTGGTTATGGCGGGCATGACGCCACGGGGGAATCATTTCTCGGCACTGGTTGGCGAAAAGGAGGCGATTTTCAAGGAATTCAAGGCTCTGGAAGGAAAATCTCTGGAATTCTCCGCCCCGGCGGCCATCTGCCGCACCTCGCTTGAGGCGGTGGCGGCAGAACCGGTGGTCTTCAAACCGCTTTTCCGGGTCGTTGAGGAAACTTACTCGGTCTATTGGGATTGTATGACTTCCCAGGAATTCGCCGCTTTGCCAACGGTGTTTCAAGATGAAATCGCGCGGCACAAAGAGCTCGAGCCCAAAACCGTCGATCTGGTGTTGAGCTTTGTTAATACCAAAGAGTTTCGGGAAAACGGACGAGAAACCATGCAGGGCTATCTGCTTGGCCGGGGTGTATTGCCCAGAACCCTCGAGCAGGTCAGTGAGGAGGCCCATGGCGTGAAGGTCACCATCGGAGCCAAAGGCTGGCTGAACAAGTCAGGCATCGATCATGACGACATGTATCCGAATGTGTTTCGCTTCCCCGGGGATGTAGCCTATCGCACCCGCTATCTACCCGGTGGAGGGGGATATTCCTATCAGATGAAAGTCGAACCCGGAGCCAGCCAGAAATGCCAGATCCGGTTCTGGCATCCGGACTTCAATGAACACGGACGGTCCGTCAAGGGCGTGGGGACTTTTGAAGTGCTCGTCGACGATCAGCTCATTGGAACAACCAAGGCCGATGATCTGCCTTTCAATACGTTCGTCGATGTCTCCTATCCGATTCCCGCAGCGCTGACAGCGGGCAAATCGACGGTGACCTTGAGCCTGCGGGCCAAAAAACACATACGCGGGATTTATGAAGTTCGGATTTTGAAAGAATGATCCAGTCCTTCCAGCTCCAGGCCCTGTTGTCGTCTCGAAAAGGTCCCGTCAAGCCTTCGGCTTGTCATGCCCTTTTCTCACTGCCAACACGGCTTGGAGCAGCGGTATCCTCGAGTGGAAGGTGGAATAGGGAAGGAACAACATGAAATACGCCCTCGCATTCATCAGCATGTTGCTGGTGCGCGCAGCCGCGTTGGAAATGCCACCCACTCCGCCTATGGGGTGGAACAGCTATGACGCGTTTGGCGACAGCGTTACCGAGCAGGAAATCCTGGCCAACGCCACCTATCTCAAGGAGCATTTGCTGCCGCACGGCTGGAACTACATGGTGGTTGATTTTCGCTGGTATGATCCGCAGGCCGATTCCGGCGACCGGAAGAACCGGCGCGGTGCAGTGCTTTCCGCGGATGCGTTTGGTCGTTTGCTGCCCGCGCCCAACCGGTTCCCGTCAACGGAGGATGACCATGGCTTCAAGGCGCTGGCCGATCGAATACATGCGATGGGATTGAAATTCGGCATCCATGTGATGCGTGGGATTCCGCAGCAGGCGGTAAAAGCCAACACGCCCATCGAAGGCAGTTCCTTTCATGCCCGCGATGCCGCGAACACCAACAGCACATGCTCATGGTGCCCCGACATGTTTGGTGTGAAGGCCGACCAGCCGGCAGGACAGGCGTGGTATGACTCCTTGCTGCGGCTCTATGCCGCGTGGGGTGTGGACTACATCAAAGTGGATGACCTTTCGGAACCCTATTCCGCCCCGGAAATCGAGGCCATTGCGCAAGCCATCAAGCGCTGCGGGCGGACCATTGTTTTCAGCACTTCTCCCGGTGCCACACCGTTGAAACAGGCGCACCATATCAAGGCGCACGCCAATCTCTGGCGTATCTCCGCCGACTTCTGGGACAACTGGAAATCGCTCGACCACAATTTTGATCTGCTCCGGAGTTGGCAGTCCCAGGCCGGCCCAAGACACTGGCCCGATGCCGACATGATCCCCCTCGGGCACATCGGCAAACGCTGCCTGGATGCAAAAGGCGAGCACATGACCCACTTCACACGCGATGAGCAGGTGACCCTGATGAGTCTTTGGGCGCTGGCACCATCGCCGCTCATGCTAGGTATGAACCTGCCCGAGAATGACGAGTGGACACGTGGATTGCTGACCAACGACGAGGTATTGGCCATCAATCAGGATGCGCTCTGCAAACCGGCCGCGTGTGTTTGGCGCACAGACGGTCTCGAAATTTGGCTCCGTGAACTTTCGGGAGGCACGCGGGCCGTCGGGATTTTCAACCGCCGCGATCAATCCCAAACGTCCCGTGATCTTGCGTCAGCGGGAATGACCGGCAACTGGAAAGTGCGTGACGTTTGGTCACACCAAGATCTGCCCGGCTCCAGCGCAGACCTTTCGATTGAACTTTTGCCACACAGTTCGCGACTCTTCAAACTTTCGCCTGCTAAGTAAATCGAGGTAAGACAACAACCATGAAACACATCGCCGCGTTACTGGCCGCCCTGCTGCTCTCGCCGCTGACTTGGGCGGCAACGAAGGAGGAATATCGCGCGGCGTCGGTGAAGGGGCTGCGCGAGTTGGCGGCAAAACGCGCGCAAGGCTCGGTGCAGCACGTGCTGGACGGCGCGCAGGACAAGAAGATCGCCGGTCTCGGGCGCGGGGAGATCATGTTGATTTCGCAGATGTTGCTGGCGGGGCGGCAGTCGCATGATGCGGAGTTCTTGCATCTGGCGCGCGATGTGGTGCTGGCCTGCAACAAGGTCGCGCTCGATGGTTACGATACGCCGCAGTGCAACGGGCTGGAGCAGATCGGGTTTTCGTTGCGCGAACTGGCGCTGGCGGTGCCGCAACTCAAGGAGCTGAAACTGCTGACGGGGCGCGATGCGGAGCGCGCGGACGAAATGCTGAAGAAGGCTGCGGATTTTCTGCCGAAGTATATGCCGAAGCCGGGCGACGGGAATATCGCGCAACGTTATGCACTCGGCGTGGCGTCGGTTTGCCAAATGTTTCCCGATGATCCGCGCGTGACGCAGTGGAAAGCGTGGGCGGCGGTGCCCTTCTCGCACGTGCTGCATTTCCCCGATGCGGAAGGTCTGCCCGGTTCCAAGCGCCGCGTGTTGGAAAAGCAGGGCATGCGCTGGAAGTTCGTCGCGGACACGAAACCGTTCGCGAAAGTCCAGACGGTGGACATCTCCGAGGACTCCAGCGCTTACGAGGCCTCGACCATCGTGTCGTGGATGGGCATCGCGCGCTTGATCGGGCGCGAGGCGGACATCAAGACGCCGGCCGTCGAGACGTTCATTGACCGGTTTTATCAGCAGCAGATGCCCGTCGGTATTCTCCCGGCGTATGGCGATGCGAACTGGAATGGCGCGCCGAATTTGTGGATCGGTATTTTCGAGTGGGCGGGCGCGACGTTCCATCAGCCGAAATATCGCGCCGCAGCGGACGCGATCTTTCGCTATCAACTTGAACGCGGCCTCGCCGTCGGCGACTTGAGCGAGGCGGTGGAATATGCTGATGAAACGATCCAGCCGGAGCCGGCACCGCGCAGTTCCGTCCTGCTCCAGCGCGTGAGCGGGCGCGGCGAACGCATCCCGGACAAGGTGGTTTTGCGCGGCAACGAGTCGCAGGCCTATGTGATGATGCAAGCCACGGAAAGTCTCGGTCATTCGCACCCGCACGCCGGTTCCATCAGCGCCTATGGCTTGGGCGGTTCGGTTTTGTTGAACACGCTCGGTTACGACGCGACGGCCACCGCGCTGCACCAAAGCTTTATCGTGCGCCCGCCGGACGAGAAGTTTCTGCAATTCTTTGGCGCTCCCACCAACACGCTGCTCGGGAAAATCATGCCCGACGGCCAGCGCCTCACGTCCAAAATCGTCAGCGACGAGCGTGAAGTGCGCAGTGCCGATGTGCGCGACGACACCAGCCGCGCCTATGGAAAAGTCATCTGCGACTATCTGACATCGTGGCACAAGAACAGGGATTTCAACGGCCACGCCTTCCTGCACACCCGCGAGCTCGCACTCGACAAAGCATCCGGCCTCCTCTGCGTGCTCGACACCATCGAAAGCAAAGACGATGTCACCGCAGCCTTCGGCCCGGTCTGGCACGTCCAGCAGGTGCTCGCCCAAAACGAGCAAGGCTTCCTTTGTCAGACGGACTTCCAGGACAAATTCGACGGCAAGACCGATGCCAGCAAACCGCGCCCCGTCTGGATCGCGATGTCCGGCCCCCCCGACACAAGGCTGAACGATGTCTTCTGGAAATTCACCGCGCGTCACGGCCATAGCGAACTACCGCAGGAGCATCACCTCACCGCCGAGTGGCGCGCAAAGTTTCGACCGGCCAGAAGCTCATGTACCTGACCGTGTTCGTGCCATTGTCCGAGGGAACGAGAGCACCCCCGGGCGACCTGAAGCTGAGCGTCGAGGCAGGCCATGCCGCCGTGAAGTTCGGTGCCTTCAGTTATGAGTTCCCGAATAAGAAGTGAAACGGAAAATGCGCGGCATCGCCATGATGGTTTCCCAATGATTGGAGAATGAGGGAAGCGAAATGCCATCGTTTGCAACTGACGAATCTGCTACGAAGACAGGAACAACATGAAACACATCATCATCGTCACCGCGCTGCTGCTGGCGCCGCCGGTCGCGTTGCACGCTGCCGAGCCGCTGCTTGCAAAGACGGATGTATTCCCTGCCGGCATGAACGGCATCGCGCGCTATCGCATCCCCGGCATCGTGACAACGCAGAAAGGCACGGCGCTGGCCTATTGCGAGGCGCGGAAAAACAACGCTGGTGACTGGGGCGAGATTGAGCTCCATCTGCGCCGCTCTACCGACGGCGGCAGGACATGGCTGCCATCGCAGCCGATCGCGCATCAGGGGGAGCGCATCGAGGGCAATCCGCACAAGCAAGCGGGCGGCGAACATGAGCAGACGGTGAACAATCCCGTCGCCATCTTGGATCGCGAGACGGGATTTATCGAATTCCTCTATGGCATCAACTACGCGCGCTGCTTCTCCATGCGCAGCACCGACGACGGCCTGACGTGGAGCAAGCCCGTGGACATCACGGCCAGCTTCGAGCCCTTCCGCAAATACTACGACTGGAAAGTCATCGCCACCGGCCCCGGACATGGCATTCAAATCAAAAGCGGCCGCCTCGTCGTCCCCATCTGGCTGGCCTACGGCAAAACCGGCGATCATGGCCCTTCCGCGGCAGCCACCATCTACAGCGACGACCACGGGAAGACCTGGAAGGCCGGCGGCCTGGCGGTGCCTAACGGGGGCGCATTCAGCAATCCCAATGAAACCATGCTCGCCGAGCTGTCGGATGGTCGCGTGATGCTCGTCTCGCGCAGCGCGTCAAAAGCAAACCGCAAGATCATCACCATCGGCCCCGACGGCGCCGCCGGCTGGAGCAAGCCTTTTTTCCACGATCAACTCTGGGAGCCCGTGTGTATGGCCAGCATCGTCGTGCATCCCTCCCTGCCCGGCACGCTCCTGTTCTCCAATCCGCACCGCCTCGGGCTCGATAAAGCAGGCAAGGAAATTCCCGGCGGCAGGGGCAAGCGAGAAAACCTTTCCATTAAACTCAGCCGCAACGACGGCCAGACCTGGCCCGTGAGCAAGACGCTTGAACCCGCCCCCAGCGCCTATAGCGATCTGGCCGTCCTGCCCGGCGGCGACATCCTCTGCCTCTACGAATCCAAGACTGACATCCAAGCCGCCCACTTCAATCTTGAATGGATCACCTCGCCATGAGGCACAGCATCCTATTTCTCGCGGCCCTGCTGTTGGCGCCGCTGGCCATGCTTGCCGCTGAAAGAACAACGTTAGACCCGGCAACGGCAATACCCCTATGGCAGCAGACCACTGGCAAGCTGGAAGTGAAGGTGACCCCGTACATGGAGAGGAATGTCATCTTCGTCAACGGCCAGCCGATGGCGCCGTTGATGTATTCCCTGCGGCCGGACGGCACGTCGATATGGTCGGCATCCGCCGCCAGCTCGCGGGCATCCTGGAGGTCAACCCGCAGGCCAAGGTGCCGGGCGACTATGCGGTCACCTTCAAGATCAAATTCGCAAAGTAGATCAACAAGGGCTGCCATGTGCTGCAAGGACACATCCGCACTATCCATGGCATGCTTGGCGGCTTGGCGCACACACACTACCCCCGGATCCGGGGATGCCCACGAAGGAAAATCATGATGAAACACACCGCACAAAAAACCGAACGATCCCCGACAAGCCAACTCCTTGGCGTCATACGCGGAGGTCTTCTGCTCTCTACCTGCCTTGCAGGACTGGCGGTCGACCCTGCTGCCGCCAGCCCCTTGCCGTTGACGGGCGTGAACCTTTCCGGCGGCGAGTGGAGCATCAAGCCGTCGAAGGGCACCAACTACTTCTATCCGACGAAAGCCGAGATCGTGTACTTCGCCGGGCAGGGCATGAATTGTTTCCGCTATCCCTTCCGCTGGGAATCGCTGCAGCCCGCGCCGCGCGCGCCGCTGGTCAAGGCGGCCCTGGACCAGCTCAAGGAAGCGGTGCAGTTCGCGACGGAGAAAAAGCTCATCGTGATTCTGGACCCGCACAACAGCGCGCGCTATGGCACCAACATCGTTGGCGCATCGTCGGTCAGCATCGGAGATTTCGCCGACTTCTGGGCGAAGCTCGCGATGGAGTTCAAGGACGACCCGTGCGTGTGGTTCGGGCTGGTCAACGAGCCGCACGATATGTCCACGAAGCTGTGGTTCGAGACGGCGAACGCAGCCATCGCGGCGATCCGCGCCACCGGGGCGAAGAATATGATCCTGGTGCCGGGGAACCATTGGTCGGGCGCGCATTCGTGGACGGGCGGCGGTGAGAACAGCAACGCCCGGTGGGCCTTGACCGTCAAGGATCCGCTGGATCATTGGGCGCTTGAGGTCCATCAGTATGTGGATGCCGACAGCTCCGGCACCAAGAAGTTCGTCGTCAGCCCCACCATCGGGGCGGAGCGGCTCGTGAAGTTCGTGAACTGGTGCCGACAGAACCACCTGCGCGCGCTGCTCGGCGAATTCGGCGTGCCCGTCGTGCCGACGGGCGAAGAGGCCTTGCACAACATGCTGCAAAGCATGGAGCGCGACAGCGATGTCTGGCTCGGCTGGACGTGGTGGGCGGCCGGCGCGCGCTGGGGCGATTATCTATTCAGCATCGAACCCAAAGCCGATGGCACAGAACGCCCGCAAATGGCCTGGTTACGCCCGCACCTCAACGGGACGGCCACGCAGAAATAAATGCATCGCAACCAGCAGCAAAAATACCGATGCTGAGCTGAGCCGCCGACGCGGATGAGCGCGGGCGCAGCAGGCCATACGCCGGCAGCGGCGGGCAGGTTTCCCGAGGTTTTGGAAAAATAGGGCGGCAGGATTACATAATGAAAACCAAGATCACCACGCTGCTGGCGCTGTTGGCCATGGCAGGCGTCATGCCCGCACCGGCGCAGGAGGCCAAGCCCGCCGCGAGCGCGCTGTTCCGCGCTTTCGCCGCCGCGCCGCACCGGGGCGAGCAGACGGTGCTGCCCGACTACTCCTACGCCGGGTACCATGCGTGCGCGAAACCGCTGCCAACAGTCAACCGCGAGAGCTATCGGATTTTTAATGTCTGCGATTTCGGGGCCGTGCCGAACGACGAGAAGAGCGACCGCGATGCCGTCCTGAAGGCGGTGGACGCCGCGCAAAAACATCCCGGGCCGGCCGTGATCTTGTTTCCACCGGGCCGTTTCCTGCTCAACGAGAAGACGGACCTCGGCAAGCCCGGCATCGTCATCTCCAGAAGCAATATCGTCTTGAAGGGTGCGGGCATGGCGGAGACCGAATTGTTCTTTGCCGAGCCGTGCCTGTTCCAGAAGGCGCTCGTTCTTTTTCGCGAACCCACCTGGCTTACGCTTACTGACAAAAGGAGCCAGGACGATTACACCATCCGGGGCTTCAACCTGGCGACGGTCAAAACCTTCCCGCCCAGGGGTGCCTGCTCCTTGGAGGTCGAGCGGGCCGAAAAGATCAAGCCGGGCATGGTCGTGACCATCAATGCGCTGCTCGACGGCAGCAGCGCAGCGGGCCAGCGCTACTTCGCGCCCCACGAAGTCCTGAAGAACGCCGCAGGCACGCATCCCTATATCTTCGAGGTCCACCGGGTACAGTCGGTCGCCGACAAGTTGGTGACCTTTACGGAACCGATCCAATACGATTTCCCTAATTATTCCAGCGCCAAGCTCTACGAGATCAGGAACCTCGAAGAAGTCGGGCTGGAAGATCTGACGCTCTGCGGCAACAACCGCGAGCTGTTCTACCACCATATGGGCAGCCGCACCGAAAGCGGTTATGCGCTGTTGAAGTTCCACGACGTGCTCAACGGCTGGGTCCGCAACGTGCGGTTCCGCCATTACGGGGAAGCCTTCAAAATTGAGCGGGGCGGTTACAACACGTTCATGGGCCTGGTCTTTGAAGGGAACGCGGGGCATCTGCTGGCCGGAGCCTATGGCGGCAGCTACGGCAACCTGTTCCTGTTCAACCGGGAGCTCAGCCCGACGTGGCACGGGCCGATCGGCAACGGCGGTGCCACCACGGTGGCCCTGCGCTCGCTTTACTTTGGGAACATGGAGATGCACTGCGGCTATTCGCGCGCCACCCTCCTGGATGCCTGCGAGGGCAACTTCGGTTATCTGCGGGGCGGCGGCGCCAAATTCGCCCCGCACCAGGGCGAGTTCAACTGTTTCTGGAACTGGACGAACACGCATGCCGGGAAGGTCGATTTCTGGCCCACGGGCAGCGCCTACGGCTACATGATGCCCCCGATTGTCGTGGGGCTCCACGGCGCGCCCTGCGAGATCGCCAAAATCAAGACCGACACGCTGGCCACGGAAAAACTCGGGACCAAGGTCGAACCGGAGGCGCTGTTCGAAGCGCAGTTGGCCCTGCGCCTGGGCGCCGTGCCGGCGTGGCTGCGCGAGGAAGCCCGCCTGTTCGAGACGCTCAGCCGCTTTAGTACGATTCGCATCCAGTCGCCGCTTTCACAAACGAAACTGGAGGCCGGCCAGCCGTTCCCGGTCGCCTTCGCGCTCGATCCACGCCTCCGCGCACAGGATATTCGCAGGATCCGGATCCAAGCTTCCCCGGTGGCGCTCGACAGCGGCTTCCGGGTCATCAAAGAACTGGACCGCGGGCCCTTCTCCGCCAAGGTCACGCTCCCGGCGGGGACGTGGGTCCTGACCGCCGCACTGATCAATGCGCGCGGCGAGATCAGCGAGAGCAGACCCGTGGTGGTTTTCATGGAAGATGCCCGGCCGTGGAAACAGGCCAAGGCTGCCCGCTGCGCCAGTTACCTGGAGGAAGGCATCCAAAGCCAGGCGATGAGCCTCGGCCTGCACGTGGATGGCAAGGGCGACCTGTTGCAACGGGTGCGGGCCGCGCATCCCGGCCTGGCCGAGCACGAACTCGATCTGCAATTCGAAGCAGCTTCGTTGGCGGCCTACACGGCCGGAATGCCCATGATGACCCAGGCGCACGCCGCGAAAGGCAATCCGGAAATCGCCGCCCTGGTCACGGACGGAGACCGGAACACGCCCCTCAAGAGCAGCGCAAGCTACAAGCGGGATTTCCTCTTCGACCTCGGGACCGAAACGAAGCTCTGCCGGATGGATTTGTATTTCGACAAGGAGTTCGAAAATGCCGACTACAAGGTCGAGCTGATGGGCTCCAACGATCCACGGGCCTGGCACACGTTTCTCAATGACGAGGGCTTCTGGGAACCGGCGCTGGTGCGCCACGGCCTGTCGCGCATCGCCTACCCGGCGAGCACCCACAAGAAGCGGCTCACGTTCTATTTCCCAGAGCGGAAATATCGTTACGTGAGGCTGGTGGCGCCGGCGGCCAACCTAGGCCGCATGACCGAGGTGGAGTTCTATGGGAAGTAAGGACGCTTAAGGATTTGGCCTCTACCACGGGCGACAGGAGTGCCGCCCCTCCAGGCGAGCCGTGCCGTAGCCGCGTTTGTCAAAACGCGGCCGGTGCGCGGGAACGTAGTTCTTGGGAAAGCTTGCGGTGTGTGCGCATGCAGCCACCGCATGCTGACGAATGCGGTTACACGCGGCCACTATCCGTCGCTGTGCGCCTCCCGCTTGCTCTTCGTAGCCGCGTTCGTGAGAACGCGGCCCACATGACACTTCAACTTGATGCATGGGGACAGCAGGCAAGCGGTAACGGTTGCGTCTTCTTTTCCGCCCTTCCTGCCTTCATCACCTTTTCAGCTTGGGCCCCGGGGCAAGAACGCCCCGCCCACAAGGTGGGGCAGCTTTCCCGTGCTGTAGCGGCGGCCTGTGGCCGCCGGCGGCGAACGGCCTGCTCCACGGACTTTATCCAGCATACCGCAGACGCAGCACACCGCCAGCAACCCAATAAAAATGACCTGGCACCCGATACCTCTAACTTCGAGGTATCGCCATGATTAGGTGCGGAGACGGACGCACACGGCGCAGCGCCTGCATGAGCGCGGATTCCCATCACCCGTCGGGAGCGGCGGCACGCTGGCCGCCGTGGTAGAGACCTCCTTCGCGGGCGGAAATAGGGCGCAGGTGCGGAAGGGCTGGCGTCGCATCAGGCCGATGGCGTAGAGTCACCGCCGGAAACGGAGCAACGCCTATGAAACACACGCTCACAGCTCTCGCCGCCCTGCTGCTCGCCTTGTCGGGCGCAGTCCCTGCCGCGGAAATCCAGAAAGGCGAGATGGCGGGTTATCTGCTGGTCGCCACGGAGAAGGTGCCCGACACGTTCAACGCGGGGTTTTCCCTCTACAGCGCGGCGTGGCCGCTGTTGCAGCAGTATCCGGGGCACCGCTTCCAGACGGGCCTCTTCGGCACGTGGATGCACGCGCAGTTCGAGGGCAAGCCGCCGGAGAAGCTCTATTCGGACATTGAAGGCGGGCTGGGCTGGTGGCGAGATACGCGGTTTCCGAGCGCGACGCCGAAGTTCATCATGGGCGGCGTCGCCGTGAATTTCCAAGAAATCGCCAATGGTCCCGCGCACGGGGCTGGGACCTGGGAGAAGCCCCGGGGCCAGTACGGCGTCGCGCAGTTGAGCCCGTGGCTGCTGTTCCCGATCGATGGCCTGAACCTCAAGCAGGGCACGTGCGGCGAGCTGTTCGGCTACGGCTACCTGCCGCTGCCGCTGACCGCGGCCAAGGCGACGACCGGAGGGAAAAAGGTTCCGACGGGCGACAATTCCTGGACGCTGTTCCTCAACACGAAAAACTTCAAGGGCCCGGTGTGCTTCTTCACGCCCTATTTCTGGTCGCATTCCGCCGAATTGAATCCCGCCTACGCCGGCCTGCTGCTCGACTCGCGTCCCGCGGCGCCGAACAAGCCGTTCCAGATGGAGACCCAGTATGTGCCGGGCGCGCTCTTCACGGACGAGAAAGCCGGGACTTTCGCGCGCGTCGCACCGACCTCCTTCCCCGTCGGGCCGGACGGCAACAGCGTCGTGCTGCACCGCCTGACGTCCTACAACAAGCAGGCGCTGTGGGACGGCGTTAAGGCGTGGTTCGAGGGCGGCCCGGCGGTCAGCGGCGCATTCAATCCCGCCGGCGCCCATGTGCAGACGTTCCGCCCCAACGGCGGCTCGACCTGGAAAATCTACGCGGAGAAAACGCCGAAGGAGCAGAAGACCGCGATGGCCTGGAATTCGTTCGCGACGGCGATCACGCCGGAGCCCACGACCTACGGCTACAAGTGGAACGAGCAACTCGTCAGGAAAGTCACCGGACCGAACGGCGCACGCGTGGTGCTGCCGGAGTATTTCCGGCTCCAGAACGAGGGCAAGAAAACCAAGTGGGTCGCGGCTAAGCCCGGGGAAGTGCCGGCGAATTCGGGACTGGACAAGCTGCGCTTTGACCGGCCCAAGGAAAAAGCGCAGGCACCCTATGACACGCCGGAAGCGCCGACGAGCCCGTTCAAAAAACCCGGCCCGGTCGCCGGCCCCTTCAAGGCGCAGCTCGGCGATGGCAGCGTGGTGACCTATTACTGGTATCGCTTCGCCGACCAGCCGGCGCTGCTGAATGCCGACCTGACGCAGGACGAGCGCGAGCGGATGCAGTCAAAGGTGGAAAAGCTGCACCGCGCCTGGACGAAAGACCGCGAGTACCTCGCGCCGCCGACCACCGGCCAGTTGGCCGACCTCGACCCGGCCCAGCTCGTGACTCCGCCCAAGGGTTTCGAAATCGGCTACGTGCCCATCGCCACGCACCAGGAGCAGGACGCCTCGCGTCCTCTCAAGTAAACCTAACACGGATAGTTCATGATCCTTGCGCAAACGCACACCAGGAAAGCCCTGATCAGGCTCATCGCCGCCTTGCTGGCGCCGCTGGCCGCGCTGGCGGCAGACGCCCCTTGGAAGGGGGTGAAAGTGACGGTGGATGGGCCGGCACCCGTCGGCGAAGAGCCCCGTCTTCGGCGCGCCGAGGGTTCCGTGCTCAAATGGCAGGCGCAGGCAGGACAAAAGCTCGAGCTTACGCCGGTGCCGATGGACGGGGCGACAGGCTGCGACGTGTCCATCTGTTATGAGGAAAAGCACCCGGCGTTGGTCCACCTGGCCATCATCGCGGATGACGGCCAGGAAATCTGCCGCTTCGATCTGCATCCCGATGACAGCGGATGGCGGCGCCTTTACGCCGAGTTCACCACGGATGCCACAGCGCTTGCGGGCAAAACCCGCAAGCGCCCGGCGCGCATGCTGCTCTCCTGGGTGGGGAGCGGCAGCCTGACGCTCTACCTGGCCCAACCACGTTGGCTGAAGTCCGTGAGCTTCCGCCGCACACCTGATCCGTATTGTCCCAGCATCTATGCCCGGCGCTCCGACGACTACGCCAAGACCATGCGGGAATGGCTGGAGGTGGGCACCAACCGTCCGCCCGTCACCGTTCCCGCGTCGGGTGCGAAGACCGATGAGCTTTATCGGCATTATCTCGCCTGGGTGTTGGGACGGGAGGGGAACACGGGCGTCTTTGGCCAGGCCATCAGCCGCGCCCAGGATGACTGGATGGCCCGGGCGCGCCAGGCATTCCGTCGTTTTGGCCTGCACCGGGAAGGTGCCTGGGTTGTGCCGGCACCTGGTCAGTATCCCTCCCAGGACGAGATGAAGGACGTACTCACCCCGCTCGCCATGGCGTATCGCCGCGCACCCAATGAGGCGCTCCTGCAGGACCTCTTTCTCGTTTTCGACGCCCTCCATCAATCAGGCTTTGCGGTGTGCAACCCTGCAGATGCCACCGCGGATTTCATGGGCTTCACCCGCCTGCGCCTGGCCGGCTATGCCAACGGGGTCGGGCTGCTGCGCGAGGAACTCGCCCGCGCGGGACGCCTCGAACGGGAGCGCCACACCTTGCGCTGGCACGCGCGCGCCGGGGAGTGGGATGGCAGCCAACGCTTCGACGCCAACGCCGACTCGTTCCGCGGGGAGGCGTTGCCGCGTCTCATCTACGCGCTGACCGCACCCGATGAGCACTGGCGCGGGCGGGAACTCGCCTGCTTCCGCGCCTGGCTCACCGAGAACCTGGCGGTGAAGAGCAAGCTGCCGGGCTTCATCAAGCCGGATATGACCTTCAACCATCACAGCAATCCTTATCTGGTCGAGTACGGACCTCACGCGCTGCTGGCCGCGGCGCACTGCACCGCGCTGCTGGAAGGTTCAGCCTGGGCCATGGACCGCACCGTGAAGGACCGCCTGGAAGCCTGCGCCGAAACGCTTCTGATCTTGAGCCGCGGCTTCACCCTGCCGCTGGGTGCGCGCGGTCGCTTTCCCGACGGGCAACACGTGATGACCGACAACATCCCGCTCTTCATCACCCTTTCGCAGCGGAATCTTTTTTCCGGCCGGCTCGCCGCGCCAGCGCGCCGGTTGATCGAAGCCACCGGCCTTCAGTCCACCGCCCATATTCTGGCGCAGCTGAGCGTAAAACAGCGGCTGGGCTGGAGGTTGTCCGCGGGCATCGCCGACCCGGCGGACTCAGTGATGACGGTCCCGCCCGGGTCCGCAGAGCGCTATGGCTTCACCTCCTATAACTGGGCCGGTTTTGCCACCGCCCGGCAGCCCGGCTGGCAGGCCACCGTCCAAGGTTGTTCCCGCTGGCTCTACGATTTTGAAACAGGCAATTATCCGGTTATGGACAACGACTGGGGCCGCTACCTCCGTTATGGCACCTTGGAATTGTGGTCGGGTACCGATCCCTATGATGAGCCCTCTTCAGGCCTGACCCTCCGGCACGGTTGGGACTGGAGCTTGATGCCGGGGGCGACCACCATCAAGCTTTCATCCCAAGACTTGGGCCTGCCCGCACCGCCGGGCAAGCGTCCCCACCGCAATTATTCCGACCGCGCCTTCTGCGCCTCCCTGGCGGGCCCGGGAGACTTCGGCGCCTTCGGGCTGGACCTGCACGACCGGACGTTCGCGGGACAGCTGGAGGCGCGCAAAAGCGTGATCTTTGCGGGTGACCAGATCATCTGCCTGGGCAGCCGTATCCGGGCGAGCCGCGCGAACGCCCCGGTCGTCACGGCGCTGTTCCAGTTTGGAAAAGCGCTCGCGGCGGGCCCCGGGGGCGGCGATACGTCGGGCCCGATCCCCGCCCACGCGCCAGTCACCCTGACCGACCCGGCGGGAAACCAGTTCCGCCTGCTGGCAGGGAAAGAGTGGCAGCGTCACACGGGACAGCAGAGCGGCCCCGCCGCCAACGGAAAGCTGACCCGGGGTTATTACGACAGCGTCTGGATCAATCACGGCGCGGCACCGCAGAACCAAGGTTACGCCTATGTCATACTCCCCAAGGTGGGCGCACGCGTGGCGCAGCTGCCACCGTGGCGTCTGGCGGAACAGAGCGATGCGGCCCATGTCGTCGTCTTTCCCCAGGAGCGCAGCACCTTGCACGTCCTCTTCGAGGCAACGGAGAAGCCCGTCGGCGATGTGCTCCGCTGCGACCGGCCCTGTCTCGCCTGGGTCACCGGAGCAGGCAGCGAACACGTCACTGTGCGCGTCTGCGATCCCGACCTCAATTGTCCGGGCGGCGCCGCCGGGGAATCGGCGGCGCTTTCACAACCGACGGAAGTAACGCTGGAGGTCGCCGGGTGTTACCGGATCGCCGGGGCCGCCACCGCCGCCGTTGCGCCGGGACGCCGCCCAGGAAGCACCCGCCTCATCGTGCGCTGTACCGCCGGCGCCCCGGTGACGGTGGTCTTGGCGAAGGCACCATAATGCGCCCAGGCCCGCGCTCGAAATTTCGTGGACAGGCCAGCCGCTGCCCGGGGAGTCGTTTATCCGCCGCGCTGGCAACACGCTTTATCCGTTCGCGCCATGATATCCGGCGAGGTCAAGAATAGACATCTGCTGGTCAAGATTTGACATTCCCCTGACGCGCGGATTACGGGCATAGTCCGCATCTGGAAATGGTGCGGCCAGAAGTGCAGCGAACCCTGCCGGCTTGCCCGGCAGGGGCATGAGTTCTGAAGCCGGGCGGAGTTGCTCCAGAACCCCGCCAAGGCAGGACAAGTCCGCCGGAAGCGGCAGCAACAAGAGTCAAAATGAAAACAGCAATGCGGATATTGGCGATGTTGACGGTGATCGGGGCGGGCGCGACGCGGGCCGAGGACGCGGTCAAGCTCAACCTGCCGGTGGCGGTGGGGCCGTTCCAGCCGAGCTTTGAGTCGCTCAAGACCTATCAGTGCCCCGAGTGGTTCCGCGACGCGAAGTTCGGCATCTGGTCCCACTGGGGTCCCCAAGCGGTGCCGCGTCAGGGCGACTGGTATGCGCGCAAGCTCTACCTCGGCCCCGGCCACGTGGATCGCAAGACCGGCCAGATCGTCGCTGAGCCCGGGCCGGTCTACAAGTACCACCTCGAACACTACGGCCACCCATCGGTGTTCGGCTACAAGGACATCATCCCGCTGTGGAAGGCCGAGAAGTGGGACCCCGACGCCTTGATGGCCCTCTACCAAAAAGCCGGCGCCAAATATTTCGTCAGCATGGGCGTCCACCACGACAACTTCGCGCTGTGGAACTCGCCATTGCACCGCTGGAACTCGGTGAACATGGGGCCGAAGAAGGACGTGGTCGGCTTGTGGCAGGCAGCGGCCAGGAAGCAGGGCATGCGCTTCGGCGTTTCCGAACACCTTGCCGCCACCTACACCTGGTTCCAGTCAGCCCACGGTGCCGACGCCACCGGCCCCAAGGCAGGCGTGTCGTACGATGGCAATGATCCCAAGTTCGAGGACCTCTACCATCCGAAGATCACCCCTTTCGATTTTGACTGGATGTCGTCGAACCGGAAGTTCCATCAGGAGTGGTTCGCGCGCATCCGCGAACTTATCGACGCCTACCACCCCGACCTGCTGTATTCCGACAGCAAACTTCCGTTTGAGGACGCTGGCGGGCCGCGGAAGATCCAGTATTCGAACAAGGAAGTGGGCACACGGCTGTTGGCCCACTATTACAACAGCAGCGCGGCCGCCAACCGGGGCGTCGCTGACGTGGTCTACAATTGCAAGGAGAAGGCCGAGGGCCGCTGGGTCCAGGATCTTGAGCGCGGGGTCATGGACGGCATTCAGCCCGAGCCATGGCAGACCGACACTTCGATCGGCGACTGGTATTACCGCACCGGCCAGAAGTACAAGACCTCGACCCAGGTCATTCACATGCTGGCCGACATCGTCAGCAAGAACGGCAACCTGCTGATCAACGTGGTCCAGACGCCAGAGGGCGACCTGGAACCGGATGTCATCGCCATCGTCGAAGAGGTCGGTGCCTGGATGCGGGTGAATGGCGAGGCAATCTATGCCACCCGTCCCTGGAAAATCTACGGCGAGGACGCCCCCGGTAAGTCTGCCGTTAAGGCCGGCAATTTCAACGAGGACAAGATCAAGTACACGGACAAAGACCTGCGTTTCACCAGGAGCAAGGACGGCAAGACCCTGTATGTCATCGCTCTCGGCTGGCCGGCCAACGGCACCTTGGTGGTAAAGTCCCTGGCCAAGGGCTCGCCGCACGTGACCGGCGACATCGGATCGGTGGGTTTGCTCGGTGGCCCGGATTCCCTGGTGGCCAGGCGCGAAGCTGACGGCCTGCACGTGCAACTGCCTGCACAAAAGCCGTGCGCCAGCGCCTACACTCTCGCGCTCATGCTCAAGTGATCTCCAGACAAGTCGTGGCGTCGGCAAGTGCCGCCAGTGCATTCTGTGAACCAGCGTGTATCGCGTGAAGGAAAGGTCAAACCCATGCGTAAGATCAACTTCTTTTCCGGACACTTCAGCCTATCCGTCATCGGCGCGTTAACCGCGTTGCTGGCAGCGTACCATTGTCCGGCTGCCGGGAACGGGCAGGAAAAGCCAGTGGTAGCCGGCACGCGGCTGACGCAGACCGAGCACGCCTTCGTCCCGCCGGTGCTGCCGCCGGCGGGACATCCCCGGTTGTTGCTGCGGCCCGCCGACCTGCCCGACATGAAGCGTCGCTTCAGCGACCCGGCCTTTGCGCGCTTTGCCGCGCGGGCCCGGGCGCTCAGCGAATCGGGCTGGAACGGCGAGCTGCCGGTGCCCGGGCGCTTCGATGCCGCCCCGCGGAATTGGATGGAATGGGGACGCAGCAGCCGGGGTCTTGCCCCGGGCAAAATCCAAAATTATGATCCCCGCCTCCACGACCTGATCGAATCCTGTGCGCTGCGTTATCTGCTCGAACGAGATGAGGCTATGGGCAAGCGGGCGGTCCAGCTGCTCGAAACGGTCCTCGCCACGGTGACGTTCCCCAGCAAGAAAGAGGCGATGGATATTACGCGGGGCAAGGGCGCGACGATCACCACCGCAGCCATCGTCTATGACTGGTGCTATCCGCTGCTCAACGCCTCGCAAAAAACATCCATCATCGCCCAGCTGCGGCGCATCGCTGCGATGACGGAGGTCGGGTTTCCGCCCGTGCGGTCTGGCGCGGTGGTGGGGCATGGCGGAGAAGCGAATGTTTTTCGCGACCTGACCGCGGCCGGCATCGCGGTGTACGACGAGGATCCGGACTTCTATCGGGTCACCGCCCGACGGCTCTTTCAGGAACACATTCCGGCGCGGAACTTTTTCTATCCATCCCATTGGCACCATCAAGGCAGCTCCTACGGACACGTCCGCGCCAAGTGGGAGCTGTGGTGCGCCTGCCTCTTCCAGCGCATGGCCGGCGTGCGGGTCTTCGCGGAGGGGCAGGAGCAGCTCCTCTATGGCACCTATTATGCGCTGCGGCCGGATCACGTGCAGCTGGCCGATGGCGACAGCTCCGCGATTTTGAAGCGGTGGAACAACCACGCCACGGCGGACAAGGACGGCGAGCTGCTCAGTGTCTTCCTGTCGCACGACCCGGTGATCGCAGGGATGCTCCAGAAACACATCGGCATGCACGACGACATCACGGATACGCTCCCGTATTTCCTGTTCGCCCAGCCGCAACTGGCGACCCGGCCGCTCGAGTCGCTGCCGTTGAGCCGGTACTTCAAGGACCCGGCCGGGGTGCTGCTGGCGCGCACCGGATGGGAGGAGGGCAAGGAGGCTCCGACCGTGGTGGCCATGATGAAGATCGCGCCGTGGATGTTTGGCAACCACCAGCATCTTGATGCCGGCCACTTTCAACTTTGGTACAAGGGCATGTTGGCGGTGGATTCGGGTGCCTATGCCACCTACGGCAGCGCGCATTGGGCGAATTACTATCAGCGCAGCGTCGCCCATAATACCGTGACGGTGAAGGATCCGCAGGAGCAGTTCCTCTGGGTGAAGACCCCCGTGGCCAATGACGGTGGACAGCGCTGGCCGCGAGACGGCCGGGAACCCGCCACGCTCGACGAATTGCTGAAGGACTATCGGGCTGGCGAAGTCCTGGCCCACCAGTTCGGCCCCGATCCTGCCCGGCCGCTCTACAGCCATCTCTGCGGAAAAATCCAGAGCTACGGGTCCAAGGTCGAAAATTTCACGCGCTCCTTTGTGTTCCTGAACCTCGGCCAAAAGGAGCATCCGGCCCTGCTCGCGGTCTATGATCGCGTTCGCGCCGCTGAGCCGTCGTTCGCGAAAAACTGGTTGCTGCATGCCCTGGAAAAGCCTCGCGTTGAACCGGGCGGATTCAGTGTGACCAGCTTGTGGGGCGGACGACTGGATGCCTCCGTGCTCCTGCCGCACACGGGCGGTTATGCCCTCAACGTGCTGGGCGGCCCGGGGGCCGAATATGTGGTCGACGGGAAGAACTACCCTCCTGCGCAATCCGGTGGCGGCGGCGACGAAGGCGCCGGCTGGCGGCTGGAACTGGCCCCGACTCTTCCGCAAAAACAGGACCGCTTCCTGGTCGTCATGCAGGTCCACGACAACCAGCCGGACTCCCGTCCCTTGCCGGTGACTCCCTTGGAAACCCGCGACTGCGTTGGATTCCTGATCGCGGACCACGCGGTGCTTTTCCCGAAAGAGGATGGCCTGCTGGAGGGCACCCTCGCGCTCGAACTCCCCGGCCAAGGGCCGATGAAACTGACGGTGACTGGCCTCGCCGCGGGAAGCTGGTCGGTCCAGGGCCAGGATAACACGCCGCCGTTGTCCGTCACCGAAGAGGGGCATCTGGCGCACCTCCAGACGCTTTCCCGCAACGTCGTGCTGAAGCTGGCTGATGGCGGAAAAACGAAGAAATAAAACACCTTCCTGACGTTGGTCGGCAGCACCGTCTATGTGTTCGCACTTTGCTGTTTCGGCGAGGTCAAGAATAGACATCTGCTGGTCAAGATTTGACATTCCCAAAAACCGGCACGGACAGGCATAGTCCACAGCAGCGAACAGCGCAGCGCGGGCCGAGGTTGCCAATGATGTGAAAGCGGTCAGTCAGTTTTCAAAGGGCAGGAAAACGAAGCGCACAGACCCCTGCCGGCTTGCCCGGCAGGTGAATAAGTGCTCAAGCTAGACGCGGAACTAGCCACAAAACTTCCGCTCCGACGGGACAAGCCCGTCGGGGGCGATGGCAAAAGGAGTCGGATGATGAAACAGACGATGCGGATGTTGGCGTTGCTGGCGGTGGCTGCCGTGGGCGCGGCGCGGGCCGAGGACGCGGTCAAGCTGAACCTGCCGATCGCCCAAGGGCCGTTCAAGGCGGACATGGAGTCGCTCAAGGCCTACCAGTGCCCCGAGTGGTTCCGTGATGCCAAGTTCGGCATGTGGGCGCACTGGGGCCCGCAGGCAGTGCCGGAGATGGGCGACTGGTACGCGCAGCGGATGTATAAGCAGGGCGAGCAGAAGTACCAGGACCACCTTGAGCGCTGGGGACATCCCTCCGAACACGGTTACAAGGACATTATCCCGTTGTGGAAGGCCGAGAAGTGGGATCCTGAACGCCTGATGGAACTCTACAAGAAGGCCGGCGCGAAGTATTTCGTCAGCATGGGCACGCACCACGACAACTTCTATCTCTGGAACTCCAAGCTCCATAAATGGAACTCCGTCAACATGGGTCCGAAGCGCGATGTCGTCGGCGACTGGCAGAAGGCTGCGCAGAAGAACGGGCTGAAGTTCGGCGTCAGCGAGCATCTCGGCGCGAGCTTCACGTGGTTCCAGTGGAGCCACAAGGCCGACAAGGACGGCCCGAAGGCGGGCGTGCCCTATGACGGCGCAAACGAAAAGTGGCAGGACCTCTATCACTTCCCGGCCGCACCGGACGATACCAAGTGGTACAGCACGAACCCGAAGTGGCACCAGCAATGGTTCGACCGCATCCGCGAGTTGGTGGATGGCTACAAGCCCGATCTGCTTTACACCGATGGCGGTGTGGCTTTCGGACCCGAGCACACGGTCGGTTTGAGCATGATCGCGCACCTCTATAACAGCAACCCGCAGATGGTCTATAACTGCAAACAGGTGTCCGAGGGCCGCTGGGTGCAGGACCTCGAGCGCGGCGTCATGTCCGGCGTCAATCCCTATCCCTGGCAGACCGACACCTCGATCGGCGACTGGTACTACAACAAGAACTGGAAGTTCCGGCCGGTTAGCTGGACCATCCACATGCTCGTGGACATCGTCAGCAAGAACGGCAATCTGCTGCTGAACATCGTCCAGCGCCCCGATGGCTCGCTTGATCCGGAAGTCGAACAACAGCTCGCCGACCTCGCCATATGGATCAATATCCACGGCGAGGCCATCTACGGTACGCGCCCGTGGCTCGTGTATGGCGAGGGTGCGGTCAAGACCAAGGGCGGCAACTTCAAGGAAGATTTCAAGTACACGGCCAAGGACATCCGCTTCACGACCAAAGGCGGCACGCTCTACGCCACGGCGCTCGGATGGCCCGCCGATGGCAAGCTCGTGGTCAGGTCGCTTGCCGAACCGGCGGGCAAGATCACCTCCGTCGCCTTGCTTGGTTCCAGCGCCAAGCTCGACTGGCAGCAGACCGCCACCGGTCTCGTCGTCCAGATGCCTGCCGAAAAGGTGAGCGAGTTCACCGCCACCCTCAAGATCACCGGCGCCGACCTCAAGCCCGTGCCCGTGCCGTTCGAGCCCGTGGTCGTGCAGGCCGACTCCAAGGGCAACTACAAGCTCGACGCCAACGACGCCGAATTGCACGGCGACCAGATCAAGACCGAGACCAAGGGTGTCCACGCCAACATCGGCTTCTGGGACAAGCCCACCGAGTGGGCCTCGTGGAAGGTGCAGTTCGACAAGCCCGGCAAATTCAAAATCAACCTCTCCGCCGCCACCACTCACGAAGGTGCCGTGGCAGCGGTCGAGATCGCCGGCGAAAAACTCATCGCCAAACCGGCGAAGACCGGCAACTGGGAAGACGTCAAGAGCTGCTCCGCCGGCATGGTGGAGATCAAGCAGGCTGGCGTCGTCACGCTCGCCGTCCGCGCCGCCGACGGCGCAAAGTGGAAGGCGATCAACCTGCGCCAGGTCAACCTCACGGCCGTCGCGCCCTGACACACGGAATGAGCGATCGCGAACTGCGCCGGGCCCCGAGCCCGGCGCAGTTTTTTTGTCCGCGTCCGCCGCACCGCACTCAACCTCCCATTCGTTGCAAACCAAAAGGGAGCGCCGGCATGCCTGCCGCCGCAGAACAAGCCTCACGCCTGAACCGTGCTCGCAAGGCCGCATCCTCTGAACGAGCCGGAAACCTTGTAGCGATGGCGTGCCGCACCCGTAGCACGGCAGATTTTCATTTCGTTCGGCGGGCAGGTTCCGAGCAGGGCGCAGGGCGGGCGGGCCGCGTTCTAACGAACGCGGCTACAGAGGCCCGTGTATCGGCCAGTTCCAGCCTGCGCTGTTTTGCGCGATCCTGTGTAGCCGCACTCGTGAGAGTGCGGCCCGCCGCAACCCCGGCAACACCCTCCACCGCGTCCAACATGCGCCCCCTCATGGTTGCCGGGAAGCTCCCAAACAGCCACAGGCGCTGCGGCCAATGTTCAGGCTGACGGGCAGCCTGGGGCTGCCAATCCTTGGCAAGATGTCGTACACTGGCCGCAGGAGAAAGCCATGAACAGAGAAAACGCCGTTGCTTCGCAAACCCGCCGCGACTTCCTGAAAACGTCCGCGCTGGCCGCCGGCGCTTTCACCCTGACGGGCTGCGCCACCCGGCCGCGGCGTATCGCGGCGAACGGGAAGCTCAACGTCGCGGTCATCGGCTGCGGCGGGCAGGGCACTCACGACATGAAACAGATCGTGGACTGCGGCGAACATATCGTCGCGCTGTGCGATGTGGATGAGGAGCGGCTGGCGAAGGTGGTGAAGGACACCGGCGCGGCGGTGGCCAAGGCGAAAATCTTCACGGACTATCGCCGGCTCTTCGACGAGGCGGAGGCGTTCGATGCGGTGCTGATCGCGACACCGGACCACTGGCACGCGCCGCTGTGCAAGCGGGCTATGCAGGCGGGCAAACACGTCTACTGCGAGAAACCGCTGACGCACACGCTCGGCGAGGCGCGGATGCTGCGCGAGCTGGCGCGCAGCTCGCGGGTGGTGACGCAGATGGGCAACCAGGGCAGCGCGAGCGCCTCGTTCCGCCGGGCGTGGGAGCTGATCCAGGCCGGCGCCATCGGCGAGGTGCGCGATGTCCACGCTTGGCTTTCCGACCACGGCCCGGCGCGCGACCGGCCGGAGGGCGCGGATCCGGTCCCCGCCGGACTCCACTGGGATGCTTGGTGCGGACCCGCGCCGCTGCGTCCTTATAAGAAAGGCGAGTATCACCCTTTCACATGGCGGAACTGGTACGACTTCGGCAATGGGATTCTCGCGGATTTCGGCTGCCACATCTTCAACCTGCCCCTGCGCTCGCTGGCGCTGGACTACCCGACGCGGATCGAGCTGGTCTCGGCGACGGGCCTCGGCCACGAATCGTGCGTGGACCGCTGCCGGCTGCGCCTGCATTTCGGCGCGCGCGGCAAGCTGCCGCCGGTGATCGTCCACTGGTACAACGGCGGCGAGGCGCCCGACGACACGCTGCTGCAGGACATCACCGCGCTCCAGCAGGCGAAGCCGAAGCACGGCTGCCTGATCTGCGGCAGCCGCGGCACGATCTTCACCAACCCGTGGAACGACGGCGCCCTCATCAAGCTGCAAGGCGAAGCGAAATTCCACGGCGTGCTCGGCCACGAGGCAACGAAGAAAATCCCCCAGACGCTGCCGCGCTCTCAGGGGCACGTGAAGGATTGGGTGCTGGCGTGCAAAGGCGGACCGGCGGTCGTATCCGGTTTCGACTTCGGCGGGCACCTGACAGAGATCACCCTGAGCGCGGTGCTGGCGTTGCGCGTGGGGCGCAGCCTCGACTGGGACGGCGACCTGATGCGCGCCGCCAACGCGCCGGAGGCCGCGCCGTTCGTACACTCTCCGTGGCGGCCCACCTGGCTGGGGTAAAAGCGGAGCTCCCGGCGCATCCGCAGCAGCATCTCTTTCGTCCCTACGGGACTTGGCCGGGTGCATGGCCTATTTCCCGGCGCTGAAGCGCCGGGCTACTCTCGCAGCGTCCCTCGCGGGACGCCAGAGCGTCTTCGTGAAATTCGCCTCACTTCGATGTTCGCTGTTGGATGTTCATTGTTCGATGTTCTATCCCAACTTCCTCTCTGCGCCATTGCCGCGCGCTGCTCAAATTCTCTTGTGGCTGGGCGGGCGTCGGGTAGGATGCCGTCCATTATGAAAACGCACACGCAGAGTTTCAGCCGGCGACGTTTCCTGCAGGGCTGCGGTTTTACGGCGGCGGCTCTGGCGCTCGGGCCGCGGCTGACGCGGGCGGCCGACGGTTTTCAACTCCGCTACCTGCTCGCCTCGAGCCTCTACGGCACGCTGCCGCTGGGGGAAATCCTGCCTGAGGTCGCGCGCAGCGGCGCGGACGCCATCGACATCTGGCCGCTCAAGCATGGCAACCAGCGCGAGCAGATCGCCGCGATGGGCAACGAGAAATGCGCGGCGCTGCTCAAGCAGCACAACGTCCAGCTCGGCTGCCTGACGCGCTTCGATCTCGGCCCGCTCAAACTGGGGCCGGAACTGGCCTTCGGCAAACAATTCGGGGCCAAGCTCATCGTCACCGGCAGCGGCGGCAACGGCAAGCTCGCCGGCGACGAACTCAAGCGCTCGATCAAGGCGTTCGTCGAGCAGATGCAGCCGCATGTCGAGGCGGCGACCCAGGCCGGCATCGTCCTCGGCATCGAGAACCACGGCTCGACCATGCTCTCCACACCCGATTCGATCCGCTGGTTCGCGGAATTTTCTCCGTCGAACAATCTCGGCGTCGCGCTCGCGCCCTATCATCTGCCGCAGGAGCCCAAGCTGCTGGCGAGCCTCATCGCCGACCTCGGCCCCAAGCTCGCGCTGTTCTACGGCTGGGAATTCGGCAAGGGCTGCATGAAGAAATTGCCTAAGGACGAGGAAATGCAGCAACTGCCCGGCCGCGGTTCGCTGGATTTCGCGCCGCTGCTGGCCGCGCTCCGCAAGATCAACTACACCGGCTGGACCTCCGTCTTCATGCACCCCACCCCGCGCGGCATCCCGATCCTGCCGACCGCCGGCGAGGTCACGGCGGCACTTAACCAGTCACGGAAATATCTGACGGAGTGCCTGGCAAAATCATGAAGACCCCAGCCGCGATGTCCCGGCGTGTGTGGCTCCGGCGCGCGGCGCAGTCGGCCGCATGGCTGGCGCTGCCGACGATCCTCCCCGCCGCGGTGTTCGGCCAGGGCGATCGTCCTGCACCCAGCAAGCGGATCAGTCTGGCCATCATCGGCCTCGGCAGCATGGGTCTGCGGCACGTCAAGGGCTTCATCCAGGAGGGCGACTGCCAGCTCGTCGCGGTGTGCGATGTGGATGCGGAGCGCCGCAAGGTCGCGGTGGATTTCATCAACCAGACCTACGGCGACACCGGCTGCGCGCAGTACAACGATTTCCGCGAGCTGCTCGCGCGGCGCGACCTGGACGCGGTCTGCATCGCGGTGCCCGACCACTGGCATGCGATCATCGCGATTACGGCCATGCGCGCCGGCAAGGCGATCTACGGCGAGAAGCCGCTGGCGCTGACGGTGGCCGACGGACGGAAGATGAGCGACTGCGTCCGGCAGACCGGCTGCGTCTGGCAGACCGGGAGCTGGCAGCGGTCCACCTGGCAGTTCCGGTTCGGCGCCGAGCTGGTCCGCAACGGGCGCATCGGAAAACTGCTGCGCGTCGAGGTGGGCAATCCCACCAGCGAGGCCATCGCGCCGCAGCCTGAGATGCCGGTGCCCGCGGGCTTCGATTACGAGCTGTGGCTCGGCCCCGCGCCGTGGGCGCCCTACACCGAGAAGCGCTGCCACTGGAATTTCCGCTGGATCCTCGACTACTCCGGCGGGCAGATCACCGACAACGGGGCGCACGATATCGACATCGCACACTGGGGCATGGACTGCGACTACACCGGCCCGCGCGAGGTCGAGGGCGTCGGCGAATTTCCGCACGAAGGCCTGTGGAACGCGGCCGCGCATCACCACGTGACCTGCACCTACGCCAGCGGCGTGCAGCTGTTCATCGGCGACCGCACGCATTACGCCAGCGGCGTCCGCTGGATCGGCGAGAAGGGCTGGGTCCACGCCAGCCGCGACAAAGGCCTGATCACATTCCCGAAGCAGCTCATGAACGAGAAGCTCGGCCCCGAGGAAACGCACCTCGACAAGAGCCTCGTCAACCGCCAGGGGCACCTCCGCAATTTTCTCGACTGCATCAAGACCCGCGCCCAGACCATCGCGCCGATCGAGGTCGCACACCGCACGATCACCGTCGCGCACCTCGGCAACATCGCGATGCTCCTCGGCCGCAAAATCCGCTGGAACCCGGAGACGGAACAAATTGCCGGCGATCCTACCGCGACACGGATGTTGTCGCGCCCGTATCGCGGAAACTGGACCACGGACCTTTCCGTCTGATGCAGGGGCCCGCTCGCCGCAGACGGGCTGCGCGAGCACAGCCCCTGTAAGGCCTGGCGTTGCGTCACAGACAGGGATTGACTATGAAAAAAATGATCAAGATCGTCCTCGTGGCCGGTGCCAGCTTCATCGCAGCGGGAAACGCCGCGGCGCAGGTGCACACGAAGACGGTGCAGATGGGTTCCAACGTTGTCGTGACGGTAACGACCAGCGTGCAAACAAATAGCGGCGGAATTTCGGTGAGCGGGGCGTGCGGCACGCTTGATCCGCAAATCATTATCAGGGCGCTCGGCGGCGCAGACGGCGGCATGACCGTTTCCGGCGGCTCCCTCGATCCGCAGGCCGTCATGAAAATCATCAGCAGCATCACAGGTGGAAATTCAGCCGGCAATCCGCAGGCGGTCCTCCAGTCCCTCGCCGGTGCGGCACACGGCGCGGGTATTGGCATCACCACGGATATGGCGCAGGTCTCCACCAATCCGGTGACGTGGCTCGGCCTTACGGTGGCCGAAGTATCCGCCGATGTACGCGCCCTGTTGCCGTTGCCGGAGGGCGCGGGCCTGCTCGCGACCACGGTCACCCGCGACGGCCCCGCCATGCAAGCCGGCGTGTGGGCCAACGATATTCTCGTCAAGCTGGATGACCAGCTCCTCATCAATGCGGCGCAACTGCACACGCTGATCCTCGGAAAAAAAGCAGGCGACAAGGTCACGCTGTCGCTGCTGCGCAAAGGCAAGGAACTGCAGGTCACCGCCCAATTGACGAAGCGGGTGCCGCCGCCCGAAAACAAAATCCGCTCGCAGATCATCAATCTCGGCACCAGCCGGCTGGACTTGAGCCCTTCCTTCGGTACGCTCGACCATCCTGGCGACACCAACGCCGTCGGCCGCATCAACATCCGCGCCATCCTCGAAGCCGTGTCGAACGCGATGCAGCAGGCGCAGCAGGAATTGAACGGGCCCGGGCAGCAGAAATAGCGCGCGCCACGGCCACGCCAGCTGTGTCGCTTCCCTTGCTTGGAAAAGCGGGAACTGACTTCTCCCACGCATCCTGAAAACGGCCGCTGACGGCAGGTTGGGTCAGCTGTGCGTGCTCGCGCTCGGTTGTTTCCCAGGTTGGGTGCAAGGCGGGCGGGCCGCGTTCTGACGACCGCAGCTACGCACCAGAGGGCGCAAAATCACGCCCGCCATGTAGCCGCACTCGTGAGAGTGCGGCCCGTCGCAACCCAGCAAGGCCATCCACTGCGTCCAACATGCGTGACAAACGCGCTACCAAGAACCATTCACAGTCTGGTGCCGCTCCGCCCGGAAAGACCCGGCAAGGTTCCCTCGACGGCGGCAGGAGTGCCGCCGTTCCCCGGTGGCGCCTATGCAGACCCTTCCCGGCCCGGAATCTGTCTGGTTTTTTCAGATCCTTGGCAAAAGCCGGAGGGCGCGCTAGGCTAAAAACAATGAACAACATGAGGCAAGCAATGTGGCGGTCATTTTCCGGACTATGGGCAGGCGGGGTTTTGCTGGCGGCGACCGCCGGCGGCGCCGAGCTCAACGCGGGCAACTACAAGGAATTCCAAGGGCTCGCGAAAGTTTATGTCGTCGCGCCCGGCGGCGACGACGGGAACCCGGGCACGGCGGCCCAACCATTCCGTACCATCTCACGCGCGGCGGCGGTGGCGCAGCCGGGCGAGGGCGTGTTCGTGCGCGCCGGGGTGTACCGGGAGCGCGTGGCGCCGGCGCGCGGCGGCACCAAGGACCAGCCGATCGTCTACCTGGCCGAGCCGGGACATCGCGTGTTCCTCAAGGGCTCCGAAGTCTGGAAACCGAACTGGACGCCGGTCGCACCGCACATTTATGCCGCCAAGCCGGACGACGCGCTGTTCAACGACGATGTCTATTTCGACAGCGCGAACCCGTTGAAGGTGCCCTGCACCGCAACGCCGTGGGAACGCAACGGGCGCGTGGAATACGAATATTATTCCGGCGGCAAGAAACCGGACGCGGCGTTCGCGCGGACATGCGACCGCAAGCTGGTCTACACGCTCGGCCAGCTTTTCGTGGACGGGCGGATGCTCAAGCAGGTGCCGTTTCGACAGGAAATGGAAGCGGAGGACGGCAGCTGGTTTTGCGACCCCGCGGGCGGTCAGGTGCTGGTGCATTTCGCGGACGGGTTGCCGCCGGAGCGCCACGCCATCGAGCTGACGACGCGGCGCCGGATTTTCGCGCCGCACGTGCGCGGGCTGGGCTATATCCACGTCATCGGCTTCGTCATGGAACATTGCGGCAACCAGTATCCGCGCGATTTCTGGTCGGTGCGCGAGAACGCGCAGGCCGGCGCGCTGGGCACCCGCGCGGGACATCACTGGCTGATCCGCGACAACGTGCTGCGCCTGGCCAACGGCCTCGCGCTGGACCTCGGCGCGGAAGGGCCCGACAGCGAGCGGGCGAATCCGCCGGCCACCGGCGTGCGGGCCACCGGGCATCACCTGGTGGAAAACAACTGGTTCACCGACAACGGCGCGGGCGGCATCGCCGGCTATATGCCCAGCGACGTGCGCATCACCGGCAACGTTTTCCTGCGCAACAACAACCTGCGCTTCAAGGGCAAGAAGCGCTACGAAAGCGCCGCGCTCAAGCTGCACACCCCCAACCGGTCGCTGGTCGCCGACAATCTGTTCATGGACAACTACACCTGCGGCATCTGGTTCGACGGCGGCTACGGCAAGGGCGCGCGCGTCACGCGCAACGTCATCCTCGGCAACCGCGAGAGCGAGCACGGCATGTTCGTCGAGATGGGCGTGTATCCGGCGGACACCGGGTGGTTCGACCACAACATCGTCATGGGCAACAAGAACGCGTTCTACTGCCACGACGGCTCCGGCGTCACCACGGTGCACAACCTGCTGGCCAACTCGGGCGATTACGGCATCCAGGTCCGCCAGGTCGGTCCGCGCTGCAACACGAAACATCACGCGTTCTTCAACAACCTCGTGCTGGGCAACGCGACCAACGTTGTGATCAATTATCCCGCCGAACTCGGCGGCAGCCTCCGGCTCGACCACAACGTCTATACCGCCGACGCCGGCGCGCGGAAATTTTTCGTCAGCAAATATTCCAAGTTCGAGCCCGGTTGGACCGAGGCCCAGTTCCAGGGGATGATGCAGGGCGATCTCGCCGCGGGCGCCGAGGAGCGCGCGGCGTTCGCCCACGGCTCCTACGCGTGGCTGACCTTCCCGGAATGGCAGAAATTCTGGGACAAGCATTCCACAGCGAGCGACACGCACAGCGTGCTCGTGGCCGGCGCCACGGCCGCACTCAACCCGGCGACGCTCGAGCTGACACTGACGATCTCCGACGTCGCGCTGCAGGCTGGCTCGGTCAACCAGAACATCGCTGACAAGGACTTGTACGGCGTCGCCATTCCGCAAAATGGCCGCGCTCTGCCCGGCCCGTGGCAGCAGCTCAAGCCCGGCAAGAACAGCCTGCGCCTCTGGCACGGCATCAACCCCGCCGCGGCCGATGCGGTGAGGTGACGCACGTGCCTACGTGGTTTTGTAGGGGCGCAGACTTGCTGCGCCCACTGTGTGTCGCGACCGGCGCGAGCGGCCGCCGCATCTACTGAACGGCACACTACTCAATTCATGGAAGCGCACCAGACTGCCCGCTCGTGGGTATCGCGTGCGATGCACATGGGGCGCAGCAAGACTGCGCCCCTACCGGAGCAGCGTTACTCCTGCCGCCGTAAATCGGTGTTTCATTTCCGGCGTGGTGCTGTTGGGTTTCGCGGGGCTGGAAGCCCCGCCCACGAAGAGGGGTTAAGGCAGGGGGCAGTTACTGTTGCGCGCGCTGCTGTAATTCTCTTGCCCTGTCGGCGGCAGTCTTTGCCGCGTGTTCCACTGCAGGCTGCTTGTGGGCGGGAGCTCCCGCTCCCGCGCACCCAATCCGCACCCACCTGGGAGCCGGCTCACCCCAACAGCAGGCAGCTCACGCCCACAAGAAAGAAACATGGGGCGCAGCAAGACTGCGCCCCTACCGGAGCGGCGGTACTCCTGCCGCCGTAAATAAGTGGTTTAGTTTCCCGTAAGGTGCAGATGGGGTTCGCGGGGTTGGAAACCCCGCCCACGAAGAGTGGTTCAGGTGGCGAGTCCGCCGAAGCACTGCGCGATCGTTTGTGTCGCGTGCGATACACATTGGGCGCAGCAAGACTGCGCCCCTACCGCTGCGGGCGCCGGTCAAGAATTGGCATGTCTTGGTCAAAGATTGACATTCCCCGGCGCGGGGCGGCGCGGCATAGTCGCGCTCTGGCCGAAATCCGGCCGGGCCGCTGGCGTCTTCCACGGCTTGGAAATGTTTGCGGGCGGCGCAGAACAACAGGAGCAGGGCGATGCAAAAACTACGGTTGGCGTTATGGCTGGCGGCGGCGGTCGCGTGCGGCGCGGCGCACGCCGGCGAATTGAAGCTCGATCTGCCGGTGGCCGAGGGACCCTTCAAGCCGGACTGGGAATCGCTGAAGCAATACCAGAACCCGGACTGGTTCCGCGACGCGAAGTTCGGCATCTGGGCGCACTGGACGGCGCAGTGCGTGCCGGAACAGGGCGACTGGTATGCGCGCAGCATGTACATGGAAGGCAGCGGCCAGAACAAATTCCACGTCGAGCACTACGGGCCGCCCTCGAAGTTCGGCTTCAAGGACATCGATCGCATCTGGAAACTCGACAAGTGGGATCCGCAGCAACTGCTCGACCTCTACAAGCGCGCCGGCGCGCAGTATTTCGTCGCGCTCGCCAACCACCACGACAACTTCGACTGCTACGCCTCGACCTATCAGCCCTGGAACTCCGTCGCGATCGGCCCGAAGCAGGACATCGTCGGCAAGTGGGCGCAGGCGGCACGCGCAAACGGGCTGCACTTCGGCGTCACGGTCCACGCCGGGCGGGCCTGGAGCTGGTTCGAGGTGGCGCAGGGCGCTGACAAGGCCGGGCCGCAGGCGGGCGTGCCCTACGACGGCAAGCTGACCAAGGCCGACGGCAAGGGCCAGTGGTGGGAGGGTCTCGACCCGCAGGACCTCTACGCCCAGAACCACAAGATCGGCGAGAAACCGGACGCGGCCTACTGCCAGAAGTTCTACAACCGCACGAAGGAGCTGATCGATAAATACCAGCCCGACCTGCTCTATTTCGACGACAGCGTCCTGCCGCTGCGCGGCGAAGACGAGAAGATCGGCCTGAGCCTCGCGGCCCACCTCTACAACTCGCACCTCAAATGGCACAACGGCCGCAACGACGCGGTGATGAACACCAAGGGCCTCAACGAGGAGCAGCGCAAGTGCCTGATCTGGGATATCGAGCGCGGCGTCAGCGACCGCGTCGAGCCGTTCGTCTGGCAGACCGACACCTGCATCGGCGGCTGGCATTACAACATCGGCACGTTCGAACACCACAGCTACAAGACGCCCGCGACGGTCGTCCAGATGCTCGTGGACATCGTCAGCAAGAACGGCAACCTGCTGCTGAACGTGCCGGTCAAGGGCGATGGCACGATCGACTCCGACGAGGTCGCCTGCCTTGAAGGCGTCGCGAAGTGGATGGCGGTGAACCGCGAATGCATCTTCGGCACGCGGCCGTGGAAAGTGTATGGCGAAGGCTTCCGCAACGCCAAGGCGGGCGCGGGGAATTTCAACGAAGGCAAGGGCAAGGGCTACAGCGCCGAGGACATCCGCTTCACGACCAAGGGCAACACGCTCTATGCGGTCGCGCTCGCGTGGCCCGAGAGCGGCAAGCTCGTCATCAAGACGCTCGGCAAAAAACAGACAGGCGTAAAGGGCGAAGTCAGCGGCGTGCAGTTGCTCGGCTGCGCCGGGAAACTGGCGTGGGAGCGCACCGACGCCGGCCTCAGCGTCACGCTGCCCGCGCAGAAGCCGTGCGAGTGCGCATGGGCGCTGAAGATCGAGGGCCTCGACCTCGCCGCCTCGCAGCCCGCGGAATGCATGACGGTCATCCCGTTCTTCGTCCGCGCCGGCAAGGGCGGCGCGCTGCAATGCAACGCCGACGATGCCGATCTCCACGGCAAGAAAATCAAACAACAGGGCCATGGCAGCAAGTCCGCCCTCTCGCGCTGGGATGACTTCACCGACTACGCCACGTGGCCGGTCGCCGACTTCAAGCCGGGCAAATACGAAGTCAGCGCGAGCGTCGCCTCGCAGCGCACCGCAAACGAATTCGCCGTCGAGATCGGCGGGCAGAAAGTCACCGGCACCGCGCCGAAGACCGAGACATGGGAAGCCTTCACCAACGTCAAGCTCGGCAAAATCGAGGTCGGCGCCGGTGGCCAGGTGACGATCACGGTCCGCCCCGCCGGCGACGCGAAGCAGTGGAAGGCGATCAACCTCCACGCCATCACGCTCAAGCCGGCCAAATAAGGCCGCCGCCGGGCCAGGCGCTGCGCATTCTTTGTACCCGGCGGCCGAAAATGAAGCTTGCTGTTTTTCCAAGCTTTGGAAAAACTGCCGCCCGTCGTTTCCAAGGCTTGGAAAAAGCCCCTCCCCCGCGCCAGGACAGGGGGCGCGTGCGGGGCCAACGGCAGGAACAGGATCGGACGTCATGACGAAAAAACGCGTAGCGTTGATCAATCCCCGGGTGGAACCGCGGCAGCACATTCCCATCAACCTGCTGACGCTGGCGGGCTTCGTGGATGAAATCTGCGATGTGCGGGTTTTCGACCCGGAGATTGACGACAAGGCCCTGACGGACATCAAGGACTTCCAGCCCGATCTGCTGGGCGTGACGGCGATGACGCAGACCTTCGCGCGGGCGAAGGAACTCGTGCAGATCCTCCGCAAGGATCTGCCGGACCGCCGCTATATCATGGGCGGCATCCATCCGACGGTGCTGCCGGAGGTCGTGCTGCAGGAGAGCGGCGTGGACGCCGTGGTCGTGGGCGAGGGCGAATATGCGCTCAAGGAAATCATCGAGGACCGCCCGCCGGAGACCATCCAAGGGTTGCATTACGCGGGCCATGCCAATCCGCCGCGCGAAATGATCGCGAACCTCGACGACCTGCCGCTGCCGGCCTATCACCGCATGCCGGACTTCGAGAAATACATGATCCCGCCGGGGACCATCCGCGGCACCTGGCAGAAGCGCGGCACCATCGCCCTGATGAGCACGCGCGGCTGCCCGGCGCGCTGCATCTTTTGCAACTCCCACATCATGTTCGGCCGCAAGGTCCGGCGGCGCTCGGTGAACAACGTGATCTCCGAGATCGAGCTGATCCTGAAGAACTACGGCCGGACCTCGTTCTGGTTCGCCGACGACACCTTCACGCTCCAGAAGGACTGGGTCCGGGACTTCTGCGAGCGGGCCAGCAAGCTCAACATCACCTGGGGCTGCCAGGTCCGCTCCGACACGGTCAGCGACGAGATGGTGGACCTCCTCAAGCTCGGCGGCTGCGCCCAGGTGGACATCGGCGTCGAGTCCGGCTCCGACCGGGTGCTCAAGCTGCTGCAGAAGGGCGCGACGCGCGAGAAGCACCTCAAGGCGTTCGAGATTTTGCGCCGCAAGAAACTGCGCGCAATGGGCACGTTCATCATCGGCACGCCCGGCGAAACCCGGGAGGACGTGATGCTGACGAAGAGCCTGGTCATGGAGGCGAAGCCGGCGTTCGCCCTGTTCTTCTTCATGATGCCCTACCCCGGCTCGGCCGTCTTCGAGATGGCGGAGAAGGGCAACCTGTGGCTGCACAAGGACTACACCAAGCTCGGCGCGCAGGATTGCCCGATGATCGCCGACCAGCTGACGCCCGAGGAACAGATCCAGCTGCGCAACGAGCTGATCTCCGTCACCAAGTGGCGGAACCTCGCCAGCTTCCTCTCGCTGCGCTTCATGTGGGGCCTGCTCTCCATGCTCTCGTTCCGCCGCGTGAACCTCTTCCTCAAGACGCTCCTGGCCAAGCGCAACATCTACGATGCGATGTTCGCCTTTGTGCAGGATTTCCGCCTCAACTATTTCCGCGAACATCAGCCCCCTGCAGGCAAGTCACCGGCGTCGTGAAACGGTCAAACATGCTCACGCGCTGGCTGCCCAGGGGCCTGCTGCTGGTGGCGGCACTTGCGCTGGCGGCCCTGCTCGGAGCCGGTACGCTGGTGCGGCGCGCCGCGCTAGGGCGGACCTACGCGGATGCCGCGGCGATCCCGGCGCGGAAGGTCGGCCTGGTGCTCGGCTGCGTCGGCCGCCTGCCGGATGGCCACCGCAATGTGTTTTTCACCCATCGCATGCAGGCCGCGGCGAAACTTTTCCACGCGGGCAAGGTCCGGTTCCTCCTCGTCAGCGGCGACAACCACCATTGCACCTACGACGAGACCACCGAGATGAAAACCGAACTCGTCAGCCTCGGCGTGCCGGCGGAACGGATCCAGTGCGACTATGCGGGCTTCCGCACCTTCGATTCCGTCGTCCGCGCCAAGGAGGTGTTCGGCGAGAACCAGCTGACCGTGATCTCGCAGCAGTTCCACAACGAGCGCGCGATCTTCATCGCGCAACACCAGGGGCTGGACCTGATCGGGTTCAACGCGCAGGATGTGGGCAGCGCGCGCGGGTGGCTGGTCCGCTGCCGCGAGCAGCTGGCGCGCGTGCGGACGGTGCTCGACGTCTACCTGCTCCGCACCCGGCCCCATTTTCTCGGGCCCCGGATCCAGATCGGGCTTGCAGTTTTTCCGCGGATTGGAAATGGTAGCCCCCTCTTTTCCCACACAGGGGAAACCGGCCGGCCATGATGATGCGACGAGCGATTTTATTGGGCTGTACACTGCTGTGCACCGCGCGCGCCGAGGCGCCGGACCCGGCGGCGGTCGCGGAGCTGCGCGCATCAGGCGTCGAGCAGGTCGCATTCGTCAAACGCTTCACGTACACCTCGAACCACTACTACACCGAGTACATCAATAGCGCCTGGCTGCCGGGCGGCAACCTCTGCGTGCTCGACCTCAAGAGCGGCAAGGTGCGCGACCTGCTGCCGCAGATGACCAACGGCGTGTTCGAGCGGTTCGACGTCTCGTTCGACGCGAAAAAGATCGTCTTCGCGTGGAAGCGCGCCGCGCAGGAGGGGTACCGGATCTACGAGGTCGGCGTCGACGGCAAACACCTGCGGCAGCTGACCTTCCCGCCGCCCAACGAGGCCGAGCTGCAGCGCGACTACCGCGTCTTCCCGCACTATCACCACGGCACCGACGACATGCAGCCGTGCTACCTGCCCGATGGTGGCATCGCGTTCATCTCCACGCGCTGCCAGTACGGCATTTTGTGCGACGGTCCCGACGATTTCACAACCACCGTGCTCTACCGGATCGATGGCGACGGGAAAAACATGCAGAAGCTGAGCAACAGCTCCGTCAGCGAGGCCGCGCCCGCGATGCTGCCCGACGGCCGGCTGCTGTACACGCGCTGGGAGTACGTGGACAAGGGCGCGGTCAGCGTGAAGTGCCTCTGGGCGATGCGGCCCGACGGCTCCGCGTCCCAGGAGATCTACGGCAACGACATCGCGCTGCCGCCGACGCTGCTCTACGGCCGGCCGATCCCCGGCGCTGCCAACCAGTTCGTGGTGCTCGGCACGCCGCACTGCCCGCAGAACGGCATGGGCACGGTGATCCGGCTCGACATGTCGAAGCCCATCCGCACGCGCGCGCCGATGACCTACATCACCGACGACGTGGATATCCGCGCCGAGGCGGGCTTCGCGTTCCGCGAAAAAGGCGGCGAGTGGCGGCAGGACCCGGCCGGCCGCGGCCGCCTCTTCAAGGACCCCTACCCGCTCTCCGCGGAAAGCTTCCTGGTGGCGCACAAGCCCCAGGGCGAGCTGTGGAATGCGCCCAAAGCCTACGGCCTCTACCTGCTCGACGAGCATGGCGCGGCGCGGCCGGTCTATCGCGATGCCGCGATCTCCTGCTGGCTGCCCTATCCGCTCAAGCCGCGCGTGAAGCCGCCAGCGCTGGCCACGCCACGCGATGCCGCGCGCGCCAGGGCCGGCGAAGCCGTCTGCATGGTCAGCGACGTGTACCATGGCCTCGAGGATGTCGACCGGGGCACGATCAAGTGGCTCCGCGTCCTCGAACAGGTGCCCCGGCCGTGGGCCGCGCGCCGCCGCTGGGCGGGTGACGACTACGACCAGCAGCACGTCTGCATCACCAAGGACACGCACCTCGGCCTGAAGGTGCAGCACGGCATCGTGCCGGTCGAGGAGGACGGGTCCGCACACTTCGTCGTGCCCGCCGGCCGCAACATCTTCCTGCAGGCGCTCGATGCGCGCTGCATGGCCGTGCAGACCGAGCGGACCTATGTGAACTACATGCCCGGCGAGACGCGCAGCTGCATCGGCTGCCACGAGACGCCGCGGGACGCCGCGCGCAGCCACGGCCACGCCGCGCCCAGCGCCTTCGCGCGCCCGCCCTCCGTGCCCGGCCCGCAGCCCGGCGAGACCGTCGCCCGCCGCGTCCTGCACTTCCCGACCGACGTGCAGCAGGTCTTTGCGCGCAACTGCGTCCGCTGCCACGGCGGCGACGAGCCCGCCCATGACATGAGCCTCGAGGGCACGCCGACCGAGCGCTTCTGCGTGTCCTATGAGAACCTGGTGCCCGAACGGCGCCGCGGCGCGCAAAACCTCAACCGCGGCCTGCTCGGCCCGGTGATCGGCGAGAACCATCCCAAAACCGGCAACGTGGACTACCTGCCCGCGCGGTCGCTCGGCTCGCACGCGAGCATCCTGATCGCCATGTACAGCGACGGCTGGGTGCAGCTCGCCGACGAGGAGGCCAACGCCCGCGCCAAGAAGCTGGCCGAGCTTCACAAGCGGATCCACCTGCCGCCGGAGGATCTGCTGAAGCTGTCCAACTGGGTGGACACCAACTGCCAGTTCTACGGCAGCTACTGGGGCCGGCGCAACCTGCGCTACCGCGACCTGCCCGACTTCCGCCCCGTGCCGACCTTCGAGGAAGCCATCAGCCCGGTCCCGCCGAAGCGGCCGTGACCTGCGCCGTGCACCAGCTCCGGCCCCGGCTGCAGCCTATGCCGACGGCTTGACCCGCGGGACGCCGTGGAGAGAACGCCCGGCCCAAAACTCGCTGCCGCTTGTGGGCGGGAGCTCCTGCTCCCGCGCAAGCCACACCCACGCTGATGAACGCGGGAGCAGGAGCTCCCGCCCACAAACTAAAAAGCTGCGCGCTTACCCTGCATTACGCCCAGCCATAGCCCTTCACACCCAGCTACCCCATCACTCTCCGTGCCGAGACATAGCTGGGAACGGGATAAAAAAGAACCGGCCGGATTCCCGTGAGGGAACCCGGCCGGTTGCATACTGTAGCGGCGGTCTATGACCGCCGTCGGCGACCTTAGGTCGCCGCTACAGATTTTTACTTGCCGGCGATGGCCGCCTGGGCCGCCGCGAGGCGCGCGATCGGCACGCGGTACGGCGAGCAGCTGACGTAGTTCAAGCCCGCCTTGTAGCAGAACTTGACGCTGGCGGGATCGCCACCGTGTTCGCCGCAGATGCCGCACTTGAGCTCGGGCCGGGTCTCGCGACCGGCCTTCACGGCCATCTGCACGAGCTGCCCGACGCCGCCCTGGTCCAAGGTCTGGAACGGGTCCGTCGGCAGGATGCGCTCGGCGAGGTACGCCGGGAGGAACGTCCCGATGTCGTCGCGGCTGAAGCCGAACGTCATCTGCGTCAGGTCGTTGGTGCCGAAGCTGAAGAACTCGGCGCTCTCCGCGATCTGGCCGGCGACCAGCGCCGCCCGCGGAATCTCGATCATCGTGCCGACCATGTACTTCACCTTGGACTTGCGGTCCTTGATGATTTTGTCGGCGGTGTCGCGGATGATCTTCGCGCAGAAGTCCACTTCGGCCTTGGTGCCGACGAGCGGGACCATGATCTCCGGGAAGACCTTGATCTGCTGCTTCTCGACGTTGCACGCGGCCTCGATGACGGCCTGCGTCTGCATGACGCACAGTTCCGGGTAGGTGATCGAGAGGCGGCAGCCGCGGTGGCCGAGCATCGGGTTCATCTCGTGGAGCTGCTTGACGCGCTGGGCCACGGTCTCGACGCTGACGCCGAGGCGCTGCGCCATCTCCGCCTGCGCGGGACCGTCGTGCGGCACGAACTCGTGCAGCGGGGGATCGATCAGGCGGATGGTGACGGGCAGGCCGTTCATCGCCGAGAAGATGCCCTCGAAGTCGCCGCGCTGGAGCGGCAGGAGCTTCGCGAGCGCCTTTTCGCGACCCTGCAGGTCGTTCGCCAGGATGAACTCGCGGACGGACCAGATGCGGTCGCCCTCGAAGAACATATGCTCGGTGCGGCACAGGCCGATGCCTTCCGCGCCGAAGTTACGCGCAGCCTGCGCATCCTTCGGGAGGTCGGCGTTGGTGCGCACTTTCATCTTGCGATACTTGTCCGACCAGTCGGAGATCTGCTTGTAAATCTTGTAGATCGGGTGCTTCAGCGCATCCTTGTCGCCGTGGACGACGCCGGCCACCACCGGGCTGGCCGCCGTGGGCAGCTGGCCCAGGTAGACGGAGCCGGTCGAGCCGTTGAGGCTGATCCAGTCGCCGGCCTTGAGCACCGTGCTGCCGCAGGTGACGGTCTTGTTCTTGTAATCGATCTGCATCGTGCTCGCGCCCGTGATGCAGCACTTGCCCCAGCCGCGCGCGACGACGGCCGCGTGGCTCGTCATGCCGCCCGTGGTCGTCAGGATGCCCTGCGCCGCCCACATGCCGCCGACGTCCTCAGGGCTCGTCTCGTGCCGGACGAGGATCAGCTTCTCGTTCGGGCTGTTCTTGATGATGTCTTCGGCTTCGTGCGCATCGAAGACGATCTTGCCTACGCCCGCGCCCGGGCCCGCCGGCAGACCGCTGGTGATGGCCTTGGCCTTCTTCTCTTCGGCCAGATCGAAGATCGGGAAGAGCAGCTGTTCGAGGTCGTTGCCGCCGACCGTCATCAGCGCCTGCTCGGGGGTCAGCACCTTCTCCTGCGCCTTGCCGGTGAAGGTGTCCTTGCCCGTCGCCATTTCGACCGCCCAGCGGACGCCCGCGAGGCCGGTGCGCTTGGCGTTGCGCGTCTGCAGCATCCAGAGTTTGCCGCGTTCGACGGTGAACTCGACGTCCTGCGGATACTGGTAGTGCTTCTCGAGCTTCTTCATGATCTCGTGCAGCTGCACGCTCGCCGCCCGCCACTTCGGGTTGGGCTCGTTGACCATGTCGTCGAGGTGCTTCGGCGTGCGGATGCCCGCGACGACGTCTTCGCCCTGCGCGTCGATCAGATATTCGCCCATCGGCTTGGAGGCGCCCGTCGAGCCGTCGCGCGTGAACGCCACGCCCGTGCCGGAGTCTTCGCCCATGTTGCCGAACACCATCGAACAGATGTTGACGGCGGTGCCGAGGAGGCCGGTGATCTTGTTGATCTGGCGGTACTTCTCCGCGCGTTCGCTGTTCCAGGAGCCGAACACCGCGTTGATCGAGAGCCGGAGCTGCTCCATCGCATCCTGCGGGAAGGGCTTCTTGACGTGTTCCTGGTAGACGCGCTTGTAGATGTCGACGAGTTCCTTGAGCTGCGTCGCCGTCAGGTCGGTGTCTTCCTTCGCGCCGTACTTCTGCTTCAGCGCGGTCATCTCATGCTCGAAATGGTCGTGCTCGAGGCCGCTGGAGGGGCCCATGACCACGTCGCCGAACATGTCGATGAAGCGGCGGTAGCAGTCCCAGCCCGTGCGCTCGTTGCCGGTTTCCTTGATGAAGCCGAGCACCGACTTGTCGTTGAGGCCGAGGTTGAGGACGGTGTCCATCATGCCCGGCATCGAGGCGGCGGCGCCGGAGCGGACGCTGACGAGCAGGGGGTTCACGGCGGCGCCTAGCTTCTTGCCCATCATCTTTTCGAGCTGGGCGAGCTTGGCCTTGACCTGGTCCATCATGCCCGGCGCGTACTGGCTGCTGTGCTTGCTGTAGTAGGCGCAGGCTTCGGTCGAGATCGTGAAGCCGGGGGGCACGGGCAGGTTCGCGTTGGCCATCTCGGCCAGGTTCGCGCCCTTACCGCCGAGGACGGCCTTCATCGACTGGTCGCCTTCGGTGTTCTTCTTGCCGAAGCCGTAGAAAAAGACGTACTGCTTCTTGGCGTTCTTTGCTGCTTTAGCCATATTCACTCCTGTTTGGTTAGGCTGTTTTTTTCAATCCACAAGGGTCAAAAACGGCGCGGAGCTTAGGCTGCGCCCCCCCGCCATGTCAAGCCAGTCCGCCGTGTTATTTTCGTTCAGTTTTCCAAGGGTTGGAAACGCGGCCGCCGGTTCTTCCCAGGCTTGGAAAAAAGGACCCCGACCAGCCCCCGCCGCGGCCTGCCCGCCCTGAGCATGCCGAAGGGTGGTGAGCCTGCCTGTCCTGAGTTCGTCGAAGGGTCGAACCACCGCCGCACACGCGGAAAACCAGCCACGGATTTGCACGGATGGCCGTAGCGGGCAGAAGGAAAGCAGGAAAATCGGCACAGAAGGCAACGAAGAGAACTAAGGGATGGTAGGGCGAGGCCCCTGCGCTGAGCATGCCTGTCCTGAGCTTGTCGAAGGATCGAACCGTCCGGCCGAGCCGCCAGACAAACCCACCACAACGACGCTCAAGTCTTGTGGGCGGGGCATCTTGCCCCGCGAAACCAACCGGACAAGAGCATGAGGCAAGCAGGCCCTTTGCTCATCGCCCGCGATGCTACGGCGGGGCGAGGGCGACACAAGCGTAGAGGCGGCAGGGGGCGATGCGCAGCCATCCGTGCCGGCCCAGTGCAGCAGGTCAAGCGATCCGGTTATTTCACCCGCACTTGGGTGGCGGTCGCCGGCATCCGGCGGGGCGCCCGCCGCACCACGGCGTGACCGGACGTGGCCTGGATGGTGCGCAAGTCTGCACAGATCGCCTTGAGATCGCCCCCCATGCGGCGGGTATGCTCGAGCCGGTGTTTGCGCACTTCCTGAACGATGGGGTCATTCATGATTGATTCTCCAACAGTTCCTCGGGGGAACAAACTTCCGGACAAACATAGCCTTCGTTTTCGACCAGTTGCCGGACCATCATCCGCGTGAAGGGATTGGACAAGTGCGCGAAGTTCCACGTCACCACGGCGGCGATGCCATGGACGGCGGCCACGGCGATGTGCAAGGCGTCTTCCGGATACTCGCGCGGTATGCCTTTCCCGGCGATGATCTTTTCCGCCAACCGGCGTGCGTCCTCGTCAATATCCAGCATCAAAAACGGTTGGATGGCAGCCAGACGTTTGGCCGCCTGCTCCGCATCGCCCCGGGCGGCTTCTTCGTACACCAGCGCGGAGACATAGGTATCATAGGTCTTGGTCAGAGTGGGCCAGAGTTCGCGGGTGGCTTCCTGATGGCCGGCGACGAGCAAGTCCCGGCTAGGACGTGCCGTGAAATAGCTCACGACGGTCGTTTCAAGATAGAGCTTCCGCTTCATGAGGCGATGATACCATGACCGGGGACGCCCTCAAGCCGCATTCCGGCCGCACCGTCATCCAGATGAGCACCAGCGGTACCAGTGCCAACAGCAACACCGTCGGACTCCTGGCCTACGTCCCGAGCGACCCGCCGCCCGCCGCGACTGGCAGGCCTTGGCCGATAAAGTGAATGATTTGCTAGCCGCGCTGCGGTGGCAGGTGATAGGCAGAAAGGAATAGTAGCGCTGAGATTCCACCGTGATTCGAGGCCGTAACCCCCTCGGTAAGTCGCGCGGATCATAGTAGCGAAGGCACGATCAATGCAGCGAATATTAGCAGCAGCCCAATTCCAATGAGGACTCTGCCGTACACCGCAATTCGCCGCCACGCCACTATTGACTAGGTAAGCCCAGCCACGCCAAGTGCCGCCGCAATTGGGGCCGTTGCCTCTACTATTTCCGTCGCTGGAGGCAAGGTAAGAAGGGCACATGCGCTGAGAAAGAGGATTGGCGCCGCGTGATCTACGAATTTCATTTCCTCTCTCTTCATCTTTTTAACACCAGCCCAACAGTGTTATTGCAAGAATGCCAAGTTGTCTTTATTCAGCCTTGTTTTTCTCATCCCGGCGGCAGCATAGGAAGGCCGCGCCCGCATAACAAACGGCAAAACGGCTGGCGAAAGACTTCGAAGGAGGAGCATCGCGCCAAGGACGCAAAGCCTGCTCTGCTTGGCGGCCTTTGCGTGCTTTGCGCGAAAAGTCTGCTCCGGTTGGGCTGCGGCGTGCGCCTTGCGGGGGCCGCGTTCTGACGAACGCGGCTACAAAGCATTCTTTGGGCTCTTTGCGCCCTTTTGCGGCAAATATTTTCTTCCTCCGCTGCCCACCGTCCTCACTCATCTACGGCCTTGGCGTTCTTGGCGTCTTGGCGGTTCAATCTCTGCCGTTCTTATTCCGTGCTTATCCGTGCCAGTCCGTGGCTGCTTTGATTTCTTCCTCTGTGCCCTCATCCGACCTCTGCGACCTCAGTGGTTAAATCTTCCGGCGGTTACCGGCTCCGCGTGCCGGCTACTCATTCCGCAGCGCAGCCAGCAGCGGCCCGCGCAGCGCGGCGCGCGCGGCGAGCCACGTCCAGAGCAGTCCGCCCGCCGCCAGCGCGCCGAGCGTGCCGCCGAGCAGCACCCACGGCACCGCGTTCTGCCCGGCGCGCCACGCGGGCCAGACGGCGAGCACGGCCGCGCCGAGCCCCACCGCGAGGCCGAGGCAGATCAGCAGCCAGTGCTCCGCCAGCACCAGCCGCTGCAAGGCGCGGCGACGGAAACCCAGCGCCAGCAGCAGCGCCAGTTCGCCCCGGCGCTCGAGGACGTTGCGCAACACGACCAGCGCCAGCCCGAGACTGCCCAGCACCAGCCCGAGCCCGCCGAGCACCTGGAAGATGCCGAGGTAGGTGTTCTCCACCGCCATGAAGTCCGCCAGCCGCCGCCCCGCGGACACGACTTCCATCCCGCGGTCCTGCAGCGCGCGTGTCAGCGTCGCCGCCAGCTCCGGCGCGCGCGCCGGCGGTGCCTCGACCAGGAAGGCGCGGTAGCCCGCGCTCGCCGGGAAATGCGCGATGAACTGCTTCTCGGAAAGCAACAGCCCGCCTTGCAACACCGAGGAGGCCAGCACGCCGACGATCCGCAGCTTGACCGCCTGTCCGTGATCGTCGGTCATCGTCAGCACATCGCCGACCTGCTTGCCCAGCGCCCACGTCACCGTCGGCTCGTCGCCGAGCGCGGGGATCGCGCCGTCGGCCGCCGCCTGCTCCAGCAGCGGCCAGGCGCCGCTGAGAAACGCGAACGCCTTGCGCCGCTCGAGCTCACCCGGCTGGACGCCGTACAGGCGCGGCTGCTGCGCCCGGTTCAGGTTCAGGCAGCTGGCGTCGTCGCCCTCGCGCAGGCGCAGCGGGACCACCGTCGCACCGGCGCAGTCCTCCGCCGTGAGCCCGAATACCGTGCGGCCCGCCACGGTATTCAGGTCGTCGTAGACCGGCAGCGTGGATTGCGCAAACAACGCGAAGCCGCCGGTGCCGGTCTGGCGCGAGGTCGCGCCCTGCGGCGCCTCCTGGTGGAAGGCGCTGACGGCGACGAGCAGGAAGACGCCGCTGGCGAGCACGCTGATAACCGTCAGGCTGCGCCGCCGACGCCGGGCGGCATTGCGCAGGCCAAGGCCCGCGAGGGTGCCGGCCGCGTATTCGGGCTGCGCCAGCGCAGCCCCTACAGCTGCGGGTGCGCCATCAATTGCAGGGGCGCCGCTGGCGGCGCCCGCCGACGCCAACCTAGCCAGCAAGCTCTGACAAAACCCGATGCCCGCCAGCAGCAGGCACGAGCCCGCGCCGAAGAACGTCTCCGCCGCCTGCTGGTCCTGTCCCCCGCGCCCGGTCCAGAGCAGCACGCCGGCGATGAGCAAACCGCACACGCCGAGGACAAGGCCGAGGTGCCGGCGAAGATAAGCGAACATCGAACACCGAACATTCAACATCGAACCCGGCTTCGCCCAAGGGCTACGCCGGGGCAAGCATCGAACCCGGCTTCGCCCAAGGGCTTCGCCGGGGCAAGCATCCCGCTTCAAATATTGATCGGAGGTAGAGAACTCTTCCGAACTGCCGGATAACAGCGATGCAGGCGCGCGCTTGCTCTGGCCGCGTTGC
>CAITZM010000075.1 GCA_903896925.1 uncultured Lentisphaerota bacterium
CAACAGGCCGGCGAAACGGCTGTCCGGATCGTAGATGATGTCGGACAGACGGTACACTTCCCACGCCGCGTCGGAAGCAGTCACTTCCACGGTGCGGGTTTCGCCCGGGGCCAGCGGCGAGTTGTCGCTGACGCTCAGGCCGTCTTCGGCCAGCAAGTCTTCAGGATAGCCCGAGGTGTCCTTGAACACGCTGGAATCCAGGAAACGCACCGACGCGGTGTAGAACTCGCCCAAACGCACAGGGCTGTTGCCATTGTTGGTAATGGTCAGCTTCATGCGCATGGCGCGGCCCGGTACGCGGTAGGTGGCGTCCTCGACCTTCACGGCCACGGTGGACTTCTTTTCCTCGATCGGGATCATGCCGCGCATCGTGCCTGCCTGCAGCGGGATGGTGATCGGGTACTTGGTGTTCGCAGCACCCATCGACGCAACCACGATCAGGATCGTGGCAGCGGCGAAGCCAATGCCCACCTTGCGGTCGGTCGCGCTGACCAGTTCGTCAGCACGGCCAGCCTCGGCCAGCAGGTAGCGCGGCAGGAACACGGGGCGGCGGACCCAATACAGGATCCACGCCACGCCAAACACGGCCCAGAACACGTGCCAGAAGGCAATGTTGCTCTCCTGGTAGGTTTCCAAGTCGAAGGTCTGGCCGGTCAGCGAGGTGACCGGGTTCTTGAAGTCGGCGAAGCGGCCACCTTCGATGGTGATCCACTTGCCCGGTCCGATGATCGGGCCGCCGCCTTCGACGTTCATCATGGTGTGGACGTGCCAGTCGCCAGGGCGGCGGGCCTTCAGCACCACGCGGAACTCGTAGGTCTTGCCAATCTCAAGGCGCACCGAACGCGGCACCAATTGACCGCCGATGTAGGACTCCTTGCGGATGAACACGGGGCCTGGGATGCCGATGTTGAGGAACGCAACGTTCGGCTCGCGGACCGATTCCGGCCACCCTTCAAACACGTGGAACTTGCCGGAGATTTCGACGTTTTCGTTCACCGCCACTTTCTCTTTCGACCAGTGCAGGTCGAACCAGTGGATGGTGCGCATACGCATGAAAGCCGCCTGCGATTTTTCACCGTGGGCCGAAGCGCTCGGTGCATAGAAGCTGGTTGCTGCAAACGCCAGCAACAAGCCGACGAAGGACCACAACGCGGCCCTGTCTTTAAGTACTTTCATATGTTCCTCCTCTTTACGAGAATAATCGTTTTGTTCCCTGCCCGCCGGCCGCAACCCTCGGGTTGCTTGTCGCCCGCGGACTCGGGCTCTCTTGTCTACTTTTCATCAAGGCCCGCAACGGGCCGCGCTCTCGCGCCGCCCCCACCGGCCCAACGCGCCAAACCCGCTACTAGGTGGCCTTCAGGAAGCGGACCGTGGAGAACCAACGGCCGACGAAGTGCCACAGGAAGTAGATCAGGATGGACATGAACGCGGAGAAGAACGCGGACACGGGGGCCACGTCTTTACCGAACGTACGCAGGGTGCCCTTCTCTACCCTGCGGATGTACTCGGGGGTGCCGGTACGGACATAGTTGTAGCCAAGGATGTCGGCTACGGACATCAGGGTGCCGTTGTATTCCACCGGTACGTGGTACGGTGCGATCACCGGCCAGTTGCCCGGATAGAAAATCAAGCCCCACGCCATGCCGCCAACGATTGCGGTCAGCAGGTAGCTGCCAGACAGCAGCAGCACCACGTCAAGCAGGATGGCGCCCGGCACGATCTGCGACGGGAAGCACAGGGTGATCGGGAAGTAGGTCC
>CAITZM010000076.1 GCA_903896925.1 uncultured Lentisphaerota bacterium
GGCGCAGCAGCATTCGTCGGTGGTGGCATCTTTAACTTTGCCAACCATAACTACGCGGCGGTGGTCGGTGGTTATGGGAATACCGCCAGCGGTACGAATGCGGCGATTGTCGGCGGCTACGGAAATACCGCCAGCGGTGCCGCATCTTTGATCGGCGGCGGCGAGCGGAACATCGCCAACAACAGCTATGCGACGGTCGCTGGTGGCTACAAAGGCCTGGCCAGTGGCGTGGGGGCCTTCATTGGCGGCGGCGGCTTCGACGGCAGCACGTACGGCAGCAATGTGGCGAGCGGCGCGGCCTCGGTCATCGGCGGCGGAATCCTCAATACGGCCAGTGGCGTCTTCGCGATGGTTGGCGGCGGCGGTGGAAACATGGCCAGCAACAGCTACGCGACGGTTGGCGGCGGATATGGGAATACCGCCAGCCGCGCCTATTCGACGGTAGGCGGCGGCCAAGCGAATGCGTCTGGCGGCTTCCTCGCGACAGTCGCGGGTGGCAACAAAGGTATGGCCAGTGGCGCGGGCGCGGTCATCGGCGGTGGTGGCTACGATGGCAGCACCCTTGGCAGCAATGTGGCGAGCGGCGCGGCCTCGGTCATCGGCGGCGGAATCTTCAATACCGCCAGCGGCATCGAAGCGACCGTCGGCGGCGGAATCCGTAACACCGCCAGCGGCGTCTACGCGATGGTTGGCGGCGGATATGAGAATACCGCCAGCGGTAATCTCGCGACGGTCGCAGGTGGCGGCAAAGGTATTGCCAGTGGCGCGGGCGCGGTCATCGGCGGCGGCGGTTATGACGGCAGCAACTACGGCAGCAACGTGGCGAGCGGCGCGGCTGTGGTCATTGGCGGGGGTATGTTCAATATCGCCAACAACATATACACCATGGTCGGCGGTGGTTATCAGAACACTGCCAGCGGCAACTATGCGACCATCGGCGGTGGCTACCTGAACACCGCCAGCGGGGGGTTCTCGACGGTCGGCGGCGGTTATGGGAACGGCGCCAGGGGTGGTTGCGCAACGGTCGGCGGCGGCGAAGAGAACGCCGCCAACGGCAACATGGCGACGGTCGCCGGCGGCCTATGGAACTCAGCCAGCGGGCACTACAGTTTCGCCGGCGGACACCAAGCCAAAGCGACGAACGATGGCGCATTTGTCTGGGCCGACCACCAATACATCGATTTTTTTTCCACAGCAAACAATCAGGTCAGTTTCCGTTGTGCTGGCGGTGTGCGCTTCGCCAGTGGCAGCGGGGCGGCCAACCAGACGGTGGCGTGGACGCCCGGCAGCGCGTCCTGGTCCTTCTCCAGCGATCGCCATTTGAAGGAAGGCATCCAACCGGTCGCAGCCAAGGCGGTCCTCCAGCAACTCGCGCGGCTGCCGATCAGCGAATGGAACTACAGCGGCTATGCGCAACGCCACATCGGGCCGATGGCACAGGACTTCCACGCGCTGTTCCCGCTCAACGCCAGCAACACCACGCTCAACGACGCCGACCTCCATGGTGTGGCCCTCGCCGCGATCCAGGGGCTCTACCAGGAACTGCAGGACGAGAAGACACGCAACACCACACTGGGAAAACAGTGTGCGGCGTTAGAAAAGCGGTTGCTCAACTTGGAAAGCAAACTCATGCCATCAAGCGCTGCAGGGAAGTGAGGGGACCATGAACAGGAAAGCAATCAGAGGTCAGCGATCAGACTTCAGCGGTCAGCGGGGCAAATGGCGAGGGACGAATGGCGGGGGGCGCTTTCCTTTCATCAGCCATCACCCCTGCACCCTGCATCCTGTTTTCACTTTATGCGTCGCGCTGTGTGGCGCATGGCTCGGTGTACCCGGGTTGGCGGCCACCCGCATCGCGGACGGGCTGGATCTCGGCGGCGGACAGGCCACCAGCACCAGTTACGCGGTGGTGAGCAGTCTGGGCGGCGTGGGCGAGGCGCTGACGGCGGGCGGCCTGAGCACAAACCTGCCGGGCTATCCCGGTCAATTGTTCGACCCTGCCGCGCTCAGCGTGCTGAGTACGCCGGCCGCGGTGGGTGGCTCCAGCACCAGCCAGCTCGGTGGCGTGGTCATGCTGCTGGACGGCACCGTCACCCTGCTGAGCGGCGCCGACGTGACCTGGGGTGCCGCAGCCTATCCGCTTGCGGGCATCAGCACCCATGGCGTGGTGACCTGCTCCCCGGTCCCGACCAATGCGACCGGCCGCTTCTTCGGCTGCTATCTCGGCGCCTACGGCACCAACACCCTCCTGGTCTACCCACCCTCGGTGCTGAACCTCACCGCAAGCCCCGTGGGCACCGCCATCCTCAGCGGCGGCGGCTCCTACATGGTCGGCAGCAACGCCACCTTCTCAGCCACACCCAACGCCGGCTGGCAGTTTCTGGGCTGGAACGACGGGGTAAAGGTCAATCCACGCAGCCTCCTTATGCCGCCGGGCGGCGCGGCCTACGTGGCCATCCTCGGCTCGCCTTCGAACATCGCCGCCGCCGTGGATGCGACCAACGTGAATTGGACGCTCGGCGGCCATGCCGCGTGGTACAGCCAGACCGGCGTCAAGCACGGCGCCCTTTCGGCCGCGCAAAGCGGCGCGCTCGGCGCCAGCCAGATCAGCTACATCCAGGTGACGACCAACGGGCCCGGCTCGCTGCTGTTCTGGTGGAAGGTGTCCTCGGCAGCCACCAACTGCCTCCAGTTCTTTATCAACACCCAGCTCGTCAACCAGATCTCCGGCAACGTGGATTGGAACCAGTGCGTCACCTTCCTGGGCACGTCCAACCAGGTGACGCTGACCTGGCTTTACGCCAAGAACAGCAGCGCTGTCTCCGGCAGCGATGCGGGCTGGGTGGACCAGGTGACCTGGATCCCCTGCCCCTACGCGCTGAACGTGCCGCAGGTGTTCTACCAGGATCCGACCGGGATGCTGGCGAGCTGGGTGCTCAACAGCACCGGCGGCTTCCGGTTCGCGCGCATCCTGGCCAACACCGGCGGCTGGGCCTTGAAAGCCGCCGGCGACGTGAATGGCGATGGCGTCAGCGACCTGCTGTTCGAAACCGCCGCCGGCGATGTGGGCGGGTGGCTGATGAATGCCGACGGCTCGGTCCGCGATGCCCGGTTCTGGTCCAACATCGCCGGGTGGGAGGTCAAAGCCTGCGGCGATTATGAAGGTCTCCACCATGGCCAGATGTTTTTCCAGAACACGGAGGGTGTCACGGCGTACTGGCGGCTCGACACCAATGGCAGCTTCCAGGCGGCGGTGCCCTTGAGCAGGGCAGGCGGCTGGCAACTGCGCGGTGCGGGCGACCTCGACGGTGACGGCAAGGCCGAACTGTTCTGGCAAAATGCCGCCGGCACGGTGGTCATCTGGTACCACAATCCGGACGGCAGCATCCGCGGCGGCGTGCCGTTCAACACCGGCCACTGGGTGCTCTGCGGCGTGGCGGATATCGACGGCGATGGCGTCAGCGATCTCGTCTGGCAGAACTCCGCCGGCCAAACGGGCGGCTGGTTCATGAACAGCAACGGCATCGCGCGCGCCGCCAGCTACTGGTGGGGCACCGGGAGCTGGAAACTCAAAGCCGCCGGGCGCTAATCCATTTATTCAAAAGCTCACACAGCTTGCTCAGCCCCCATGCCTCGGAAACCCTTCTGCCGGGCCAGGTTGGGGTGAGGCTTCAAGCTCATGCGGCCTTGCGGAAGCCGTCAGGATCCGCTCCAGCTTCATTTCGGCATTAATCATGCTTTAACTCCCTGTTTTGGGAGCCGATGCACGCATGAAGACGAACAGCGGTTGGGTGGGTTTTGTTTTAGGGATGCTGTGGGCCAGCCTGATGCCGGTGCAGGCACAGGTGAGCGCGAGTTTTGTGCGCCAGTGGGGCGGGTCGGGTACCGGCAACGGGCAGTTCGCCGGCACGCATGCCATCGCTTACAACCCGGTCAACAATTGCATCTACGTGGATGATGAGGCCAACCATCGGATTCAATACTTCGACACCAGCGGCACCTATCTCGGCCAGTGGGGCACCTGGGGCAGCGGCACGGGCGAACTGAAAGGCCCGGCCGGTTTCGCGATCGCGAGCAACGGCACGGTCTACGTGGTCGAGCGCGACAACCATCGCGTGCATTACTTCGGCCCGGCCGGCGCGCACATCGGCCTCTGGGGCACGCAGGGGAGCGGCGACGGCCAGTTCAACAGTCCCTCCGCGGCGGCGTTCGCGCCCGACGGAACGCTCTACGTGGCCGACCGCTTGAATCACCGCATCCAGCACTTCACGGCCACCGGCACGTTCCTTGGAAAATTCGGGACGCAGGGCGGTGGTGCGGGGCAGTTCAATGAACCGATGGGCCTGGCGGTTTCCGGCAACGGCACCCTGTACGTCGCCGACAGCCAGAACCGGCGCGTGCAATATTTCTCCGCCGGCGGGGCGTTTCTCGGCCAATGGGGCACGACCGGCGGCGGCGACGGCCAGTTCGGCAACTCCTCGATCTACAACGCCGGCCCGGGCCACATCACCCTGGACGCCGCGGGGCAGGTGTACGTGGCCGACCCCAACAACTATCGCGTCGAGGTGTTCAGCGCGACGGGCACTTTTATCGGCAGCTGGGGCGGTTATGGGAACGGCCACGGCGGTTATTATTTTCCGAATGGCGTCGCCTGCGCACCCGGCGCGCAAGCCTATGTGGCCGACGAGGGCAACAGCCTGGTCCAGCAGATGTCCCTCACGGTACCCGGCCCCAATCAGGCGCCCACCGATCTCGCGCTGTCGGCGTCCAGCGTCGCAGAACACCAATCCGTGGGAACCACCGTGGGCTTGTTTTCCACAACCGACGTCGCCGCCGGCGACACCTTCACGTATGCCTTGGTCGGCGGCGCCGGCAGCACCGACAACGCCGCATTTGCCATCGACAGCGCCGCCCGGCTCCTGACGGCCGCGGTGTTCGACCGCGCCACGCAGAGCAACTATACGATCCGGGTCCGCACCACCGACCTGGGAGGTCTCGCGGTCGAGAAGGTGCTGAGCATCAGCATCATCGCCGCCGCCGCGCCGCCCCAGCCGCCGGCCAGCTTTGTCTCGCGCGGACCGGGCGGCGGGGGCGCGTTCTTCGACCCCTGCTTCAACCCCGGCAATCCCGACGAGCTCTGGGTCGGCTCGGACATGAGCGACCTGTTCCACTCGGCGGATTTCGGGCGCACCTGGGAGACGGTGGATTTCCGCACCCTGCAGGGCGGCAGCCGGCCGGGCCGGATGCAGTTCACCAGCGACCCTCTGGTGCGCTACGCGCTCAACGGCGATGTGCCTGCGCGCTCGCAGGACGGCGGCGCAACCTGGACAGACGTCCCGCCCGACCCGTGGTCACAGTCGGTCTACGGCCTCTACGCCGACCCGCTCTCCACCAACCGGCTGTTGGTGAGCGACTACACGACGCTGAAAATATCCACGGACTCGGGCGTCACCTACGCCGACCGCTACACGGCGAACGACCTGCTGATCGCCGGCGTGTTCTGGGACGGGCCGCGCATCTACGTGGGCACGCGCCCCGGCCTGCTGGTCTCCACGAATGGCGGCGCCTCGTTCGCGCTCGCGGGCCTGCCGGGCATCGGCCCGGGCGAGGAGCTCGTCTCGTTCACGGGCGCGAAGGAGAACGGGCTGCTGCGCTTCTACTGCCTCACCTTCGCGGCGGGCACGGTGTGGCCGGGCATGCAAGGTTCGGAATACCCGGGCTACCTCCGCATGTACCGGCTCGACGGCGGCGCGGGCGCGTGGGTGGTGGCGACCAACGGCGTGGCGGGCCACCACCCGTTCATGCTGGCCATGTGCCGGACGAACATCAGCCTCGCCTATGCGGCAGGCGCCGACGCCGCCAGCCAACCGGTCGTGCTGAAGACGGTGAACGGCGGCGCCACGTGGCAGCAGGTGCTGCAGTGTACCGCCAATGCGAATGTCGCGACGGGCTGGTCGGGCTATGACGCCGGCGGGTGGAACTGGAAGCAGTGGTCCTTTGGCGAGTGCGCCATGGGCTTCGCGGTCAGCCCGACCGACCCGAACCGCGCGGTCATCACCGACTTCGGGTTCATCCACGTGACGACAAACGGCGGCGCCACCTGGCGTCAGGCGTACGTCACACCGGCCACCGAAAACCCGGCCGGCACGGCCACACCCAAGAACACCTTCTACTCCGGCAACGGCGCGGAGGACACCTCGTGCTGGTGGCTCTCGTGGTTCAGCAGCAACACGCTGTTCTGCGGGTTCACCGACATCCGCGGAATGCTCAGCACCAACGCGGGTGCCGCGTGGATGAGCCCCAACTCGCTGCCCTTCAACAGCACCTACCAGACCCTGAAGCATCCGGTCAGCGGCCTGGTGTATGGCGCGATGTCCTCGGTGCACGACCTGTACGCGTGGGACACCTACTGCGCCGACAGCCGCCTGAACAGCGGCTCCGGGGCGGTGATGAGTTCGGCGGACAACGGCACGACCTGGACCACGCTCAAGAATCTCGGCGGGCCGGTGGTCGGCCTCGCCCTCGACCCGAACAATCCGAACCGGCTCTACGCCGCAATGGTCCACAGCGCCAGCGGCGGGATCTTCCGCACAACCAACCTGGCCGCCGGCGCCGCCGCCACCTGGACCAAGCTGGCGGTGCCGCCACGCACCCAGGGACACCCCTACAACATCGCCGTGCTCAACGATGGCACGCTGGTCGCAACCTACTGCGCGCGTATCGCCGCGTCGGACTTCCAGCCCAGCTCCGGCGTGTTCATCAGCACAAACGACGGCGCCAGCTGGCTCGACCGCACGGCACCCGGCATGCAGTACTACACCAAGGACCTCACGCTGGACCCGTTCGATCCCGCCCAAAACCGGTGGTACGCCGGCGTCTGGGGGGAATGGGGCGCCTCGGCAGGACTCGGCGGGCTCTATGCCACCACCAACCGCGGACTGGCGTGGACCCGGGTGACCTCCGGCCTCAGCGCCGTCGGCTCCTGCGCCATCAGTCCCGCGAATTCCAACCTGATGTACGTGACCACCGAAAGTCAGGGACTGTGGTTCACCACCAATCGCTGGGCAGCGGCCCCCACGTTCACCGCTCACACCGGCTATCCGTTCCGCTTCCCGTCACGCGTTTTTTTCAACCCTTACAACCCCGGGGAAGTCTGGGTCACCAGCTACGGCAACGGCCTGCGCGTGGGGCTGGCCGACAACAGCGCAGCCCCCTCGCACATCACGGTGACCGCCAGCCCCCCGGGCGGTGGCAGCGTCACCGGAGCGGGGAGCTACGGGATCAGTTCCAATGTCCAGCTCACGGCGCTGGCCGCCCCGGGCTGGACCTTTATCCGCTGGAACGACGGTGCCACCGACGCCATACGCAACGTCAGCGCACCGGCCGGTGGCGCCACGTTCATAGCGTATTTTGCACCGCCAATGACCTTGGATGTACGCGCCCTTCCAGCCAACCGCGGCAGCGTCACCGGAGGCGGCACGTTCCCGATCGGCAGCCAGGTGCTCATCACGGCAACGCCGGCTGCGGGCTGGCTCTTCGCTGCCTGGAACGACGGGTCCACGAACGCCAGCCGGACGATCGTCGTGCCGGCGTCCAACAGCACCTACACCGCCAGCTTTGTCATGGGCTTGGGCGCCGCCCTCGATGCAACCAACCTGGCCTGGACCACCGGCGGCAGCACCAACTGGAGCGCACAGACCGCGGTCACCCATGATGGCGTGGCAGCGCTGCGGAGCGGAGCGCTCAATGCGGGCCAGCAGACATGGATCCAGACCACGACCAACGGCCCAGGCTCGCTGCTGTTCTGGTGGAAGTCGTCCACAGCCGCGGCCAACACCCTCCAGTTTTACATCAACACCCAACTCGTCAGCCAGATCTCCGGCAACACGGGCTGGAACCAGTACGTCGGCTACATCGGCACCTCGAACCAGGTGACGCTCAAGTGGGTCTACACGAAAAACAGCGCAGTCGTCTCCGGTAGCGACGCCGGCTGGGTGGACCAGGTCAACTGGATGCCGTGTCCCTACGCGGAGCATGTGCCCTTGATTTTTTATCAGGACCCGACGGGCCTGCTGGCGAGTTGGGTGATCGGCACCAACGCCAGCTTCCAGTTCGCGCGCATCCTCGCCAACACCGGCGGCTGGGTGCTCAAGTGCGTGGGCGACGTCGATGGCGACACCGTCAGCGACCTGCTCTTCCAGAACGCGGCCGGCGACGCCGCGGGCTGGTTCATGAACGCGGACGGCTCCACGCGCAGCGCCCGGTACTGGTTCAACCTCAGCGGCTGGGACATCAAGGCCTGCGGCGACTACGAAGGCCTCGGCCGCAGCCAGCTGTTCTTCCAGAACGCCGCGGGCGTCGTGGCCTATTGGCGGCTCGACACCAACGGCAACTATCTCGCGGCTATCCCCCTAGGCGCCATGGGCGGCTGGAAACTGCGCGGTATGGGCGACCTCGATGGTGACGGCAAGGCCGAACTGTTCTGGCAGAATGCCGCCGGCACCGTGGTCACCTGGTACCACAATCCGGACGGCAGCATCCGCGGCGGTGTGCCGTTTAACACCGGCAACTGGGCGCTCTGCGGCGTGGTGGATATCGACGGCGATGGCGTCAGCGATCTCGTGTGGCAGAACTCCGCCGGTCAAACGGGCGGCTGGTTCATGAACAGCAACTGCACCGCGCGCGCCGCCAGCTATTGGTGGAACACCGGAGCCTGGAAGCTCAAGGCTGCAGGGCGCTAAACCAGACAGCTTCTGCCTTCTGGGTTGCAGCCCGGCGCTTATTTCCCGGCCGGGACGACGTTGATTTCTGCGGCGGATGTCCACGGGCCCTCGTTGACCTCGGCGAGGGATTTGAACTTGATGTAGCGGCTCAGCTTGGCGGCAAACTTCACGGATTTCCGGCCCTTGGAATTTTCGAGCGTGCCCTTGGCGACCGGCTGGCCGAAATGCTGGCCGTCATCGCTGAGGTAGACCTCGTAGTCCCGGATGCGTCCGTTCTCGACATCGTCCTGGCGCGGCAGATAGGTGAGGCCCTGGATCGGACCCGGGTGTTTCAGTTCCAGGACGATTTCATGCGGCTGGCCGGGCGTGGCGTCGCCCCATTGGGTATGCCAGATCGAGTCCGTTTTACCGTCCACGGCATTCGCGGCCTTGCCATCCTCGGCGGAGATTTCCTCACTGTCCACCTTGACCACCTTCAGTTCCAGCTTGGAAACGACCGGTTCCCCCTCTTGGATCACGCCCAGTTCGGCAGCGGAGGCCCACGCCTCGCCATTGACCTCGCTCAGCGTAACGAGCTTGATGAACGAGCAGAGCACGGGATCGAACCCGACGGACTGCTGCTCCTTGCTGCGCTCGAACTCGCCCTTCTTGACCGGCCGGCCGAAAGCCTTCCCGTCGGTGCTGACGTAGATCTCGTAGCCCTTGATCATGCCATTGTCGTTCTCGCCCTGCCGCGGCAGATAGGTGAAGCCCTTGATTTTGCAGGGCGGATCGAGCTGGAGGACGAGCTCGTGCGGATGGGCCGGACTGGCGTCCTGCCATTGCGTATGCCAGTACGTGTCCGGCTGGCCGTCCACCGCGTTCGCCGCCTTGCCGTCCTCGCCGGCGGTCTCCTCGCTGTCCGCCTTGACGACCTTCAGCGTCAGCTTTTCGACCGCGCGCGCCGCCGGCGTCAGCCCGATGGCCGCCGCCGCTGCGCCACCCAGCATGGCCAACCATAGTCTCTTCATCGTTGCCTCGCCTTTCCTCTTTGGGTTTGCCGCCTCTGCCAACGCTGCACAGTATCCCGCCATTCCGCAGGCGACGCAAGCGCACAGGGCCCTGCGCGGACATACCACCGGAAGGCTGCGCCAGCCACAGGAGCCGCGTCATGGCGCAGGCTGAACGCGCAACGCCTTCTCCAGATTTTTCTTTGCGATGGCGTTGTCGGGTTGCAGCGCGAGCACGCGTTGCAAAGGCCAGACGGCCAGTTCGGGTTGCTGCTGGAGGAGCCAGGCGGCGGCGAGCAGGTTGAGCGCCTGGATGGTCACGGCGGGCGGAGTGTCGTAAGCATCGCGGTTGTCGCGCGTCCAGTCGGTGGCCTGCACGGGCAGCCAGGCGCTGCTGTCGGCATACTCCACCCGCAACAGGTCGCGCGCCGGCGTCTGCGCCTGGACCGCGGTGCAGAGGATGGATACATGGTCGTAAGGTCCGGCCGGAAGGGCGAGGCGCTGGCCGAACGGATAGATACAATTCGCGGCGACATTTTTCAGGCGGCCCAGTTGAAACCGGAGGTGGCCGGCGGCGTCGCGCAGCGCACCATCGCGCGGAAAATCGTCAGCACACAGGGAATAGCGGCCCCGATCCAAGGTGGTGCCCACCGCCACGATGCCGCCACGCTCCAGAAAACCCTGGGCGTTAAAGGCGGCGGAAAGATCCACCGGCGTGACCGCACCGGCCGCCTCGCACGACACGGCGAAAATACGCAGGAAACTGTTCGTCGGCAGGACCAGGGCTTGGAGCGTTCGGCGGGGATCCAGCGGGCAGCGGATGCTGGAAAGCTGCACCTGCTGCGTCACGGTGTAGCCATCGGCATGCTGTCGCCCGGGCAACGTCAGCACGAAATCTTCCGGCACGGTGGCGAAGGTGCGCAGCAGCCACGCGGCCTGCGCAGGCTGCCGGGTCTTGATCCGCAGGGCGGCCAGACGCAGGGTGTCATCCCAGCTGTCCGCGGGCCACAGCCGCAGTTTTTCGGCCAGCGCGTCGGCGGCCCCGGCCTCGTTCCGCAGATTCTCCAACGCCACGGAGACGTTCTGCAGGGCGTCACGATGGGCCAGCCCGGCGCGCGCCTGGCGTTGATAGACCGCGAGCGCCTCAGGCCACTGGCCGAGGCGCGCATAGCAATGGCCCAGATTGTTGAGGAGCGGCAGATCGCCATAGCCTTGCGCGGCGGCCTCCAGCAAGGGCCGCGCCTCGGCAGGCCCGCCGCTTTGGGCGAGGCGCGCGCCCAGCAGGGCCCGGTAGCGATGCGCCCACGGCGGCAGCCGCCGCGCCTCAGTGGCCAGATCGGCCCCGGCGGACAAGCGCCCTATGGCCAGGCACAGCCAGGCATCGGTGAGCAGGAGCAGCGCGGTCACCACAGCTATGAGCAGGGCACAGACCGGGCCGCTCCACCACCAGCGCGGACGGGGCGCTGCCGATATATCCGGCGACGGCTCTGCCGCGGTGACCAAGCCCAGCAGCAGCGCCGCGATGGAGCCGTCCATGACGGTTTGCAGGGGGAAGCTGACCACCGCATGCACCCCCAGATAGGTCAGCAAGAAAACGCCCAAGGCGCTGGCCGCCGGATCGCGGGCCCGTTGCCGCCACAGCCGGCGCAGCACCAGCGCCAGCAACGCACCCGCCAGGACACACCCGACCAGGCCAAACTCAGCGGCAAACTGGAGGTAGTCGTTGTGCGTCTCGCGGGCGTAGACGAGCGGGCGCAACAGCCGATGCTCTTTTTGCGCAGGCAGGATCCGCCCCAGCCGGTCGATATACTGGAAGGCGAAAGCGCCCGCGCCCCACCCTGCCAGCGGGTGCTCGGTCCACATCTGCCACGCCACGCGCGTCATGAGCAGTCGCGAACCGACATCGGCGCGGGTGGCGTTGCGTTGGAAAAGCGAATTCACGCGTTGCCGCAGCGTCGGCGGCGCCAGCAACACCAAGGCGAGCAGCGCCAGCAGGCCCAGCAAACCGGCCACACGTTTTTTCTTCGGGGTGACATCGGCGGGCCGCGCGAAATACAGACAGGTCAGACCGGTCAGCGTGGCGGCACACACGCCCGCCACCGCGCCACGGCAACCCGTCGCGCCGATGACGCCTGCGGCCACGACGAGCAACACGGCGCGCACAAGGGGCCGGCGGACGGCGAAGGCGAAAGCGCCCAGGCCTACAGCCAGAAACCCGGCCGCCTGGTTGTGATAGCCGATGGTCCCGATCATTTTCGCGGCGGCCGTGGGCAGCGCCACGGTGGTGTCGGGCAGCACGGGGTCGAGACCAAAGCGCTGCAGCAGCATCAGCGCCGCTTGCAGCAGGGCCGCCACACCCACCCCACAGGCCGCGCCGCGCCAGGCCCGGCCCCGCATGGAAAGCCCGGCCAGGAACAGCAGGACGGGCAGCGTCCAAGCGCAGAGGACACCCAACTCGATCCAGGGATTCGCACGCAACCCGGTGCGCAGCCACAACCACGCGAGCAGGCCGGCGCCCAGCGCCCAGGCCGAGGTCAGCGGCTGCGCGCGCCGCAACCCGCAGCAGAGCAGCGCAACGGCGCCCAGCGCCAGCAGCGCACGCTTGGGCGGATCGAAATTCTCGACGGGCAGCCAGTCAGCCGGGAAAAAAACCACTGCGGCCAGCAGCACCAGCAGACCCAAGGCGATGCCCGGCATTTTTTCGCCACGCGGCGCAACGCCGCCGGCAGGCGGCATACGGTTGGAGGTCTCGTTCATCGCCCGACCGCCCGCAGTTGCCAGCCGGCCGTGCGGCCCCAGGGACAGATCGTGTGCGCGGTGCCGTTGGCGTTCACGAGCCAGCCTGCCGTCAGGGCATCCTCCGTCTGCCAGCACAGGGCGCCCGTGACCGTGTCGGCGAGGCCAGCCACGCCGCACAGTTTCCAGCGGCCCACGCCATCCAGCACCTGCCCGCTGATCGCGCCGTTGCCGTCGCGCAACCAGGCCGCGACGGTCCCGTCGGGACGTTGCCAGAACAGTTCGGCCTTGCCGTCGCCATCCACATCGCCGGCCGCCTGCAACTGCCATGCGCCCGCCTGGACCAGCACGCCCGGACTCTGAACGGTGCCATCGGCGGCGGCGCGCCAATAGGCCACGGTACCGTCCGGCGACTGGAAAAATATTTCCGCGCGCCCGTCGCCCTCATAGTCGGCGCAGGCCTGCAGCTGCCAGAGGCCCGCCTGGCCCCAATTCAGGACCCGCCGCACGGTGCCGTTGGCGTTCATGAACCAGCAGGCCGCCTCGCCGGTGGGCGCCTGGAACAACAGGTCGCTCACCCCGTCGCCATCCACATCGCCGGCGGTCTTCAGCACCCAGCCGCCCGCGTTGCCGACCGGTAGGGCGCGCTGCACGCTGCCCGTGTTGCCGATCTCCCAGCGGGCGACCAGCCCCGCAGGATTTTGGAAGTAGGCCTTGATCGTTTGAGCGGCGGCGTCCGGCGCGCCTTGGCGCAGCCACTTCACGAGCGCGCCGGCCAGCGCGGCATGACTGGCGGCATTGGGGTGCAGATTGTTGTCGGTGAAGCCCACCAGGTTCGTCCGGGCATTGAAGAACAAGACCCGCTCCAAGCCGCTGCCGCCGATGGTTTGCAGGATCGCGGCGCGGCGGTCGGGAACCTGGCAGAAGAAATTCAGAACCACGATGCGCGAGGCGGGGAACTGCTGCCGGATCTCCCGCAGGTCCTCCAGCAACCACGCGCGGTAGGCCTCATCGGACAGATTCTTGTCGTTGGCCCCCAGGTTCAAAAAGAAATAGTCCGGATCGGGGATCGGCTCCAGCGCCACGCCGGCCATGAAGTTAGTGAGCCGCTCCGGCAGATCATAGATGGAAGCGCCGGGATAACCGCGCACCCGAAACTCGCTGCCAAGCGCAGCCGCCGTCAGGAAGCCAAAGGTCCGGGTGCCATCGGTCGGCACGGGATATTGAGGGGTCGTGGGCACGATGGAGACGCCGAACGTGATCGAGTCGCCGAAGAATTCCAGCCGCAGCCCGCCCGCCGGGCGGCTGGCCTGCAGCAGCGTGGCATTCCCCAGCAACGTCAGCCCGCGGACACCCCAGCGGTCGCCGGTGTACCCCGCCAGCGCCGGATTGAAAATCATGTCCTCGCAGACCTGGTAGACGATCTCGAATTCGAGCGTGGCCGAGGGCGAGCCCAAGGTGATGGGCGTGTTCGGCGAAAAGCTGGTGCCGTTCGTCTGGCCCAGCAAGCGCACCTGAATCCGCGCCCACGCCGCGGCCGTCGGTTCCAGTTCGATCCGCGCCTGGCCCTGCACCTTCAGGCGGAGGGTGCTGCCGGTATAAATCGTGTAGTGCGTGGACCCCGCCCTTTGCCAGGTGCCCAGATAGACCAGCCGCGCATCGGAGGCCGCGACGAAGCCGTCGGCGCGCGCCAGCAGCGGCGACCAACACCAGCCGGCGAGCAGCAACGCGCCCGGCAGCAAGCGGCGCCAGGCTCCGGAACGCAATAGTTTCGACGCGACGCACATGAGTCAACCTTCACGCCACCTGCCCAAACCCTGCCGCCAGCACAGGCGGGAACAGGCAAAGGAAGGGTTAAAGCATAGCGATGAAATTCCATCCGTGCAATCACCGCGCGAGCCTGTCTTATTCCAAGGCTTGGGCAAGCGGTACACCCGGGCTCCAAGCCTTGGAAAAGACGCGGCTCAGCGCCCGGCGGCTTTGAGTTTCCAGGCGCCGGTGCCCCACCAGTAACTGGCGGAACGCGCGGTGCCGTTGGTGTTCATGAACCAGCCGCCCGTCTGACCGGCGGAGTTCTGCCAGACGAGGTCGCTGACATGGTCGCCGTCGATGTCCGCCACGCCGCAGAGCGCCCAGTTGCCCGTGTTGAACGGCACACCACCGCGGATGCTGCCATCGGGGTTGTGATACCAGATGACCACCGTGCCGGCGGCGTTCTGCCAGAACACCTCGGCCTTGCTGTCGCCATCCAGGTCGCCTGTGCCGCGCAGCTTCCAGGCGCCCATATTGCCGAGGACGATGGACGCCAGGGGATTGCCGTTGGTGTCGAGCCGCCAATAGGCCGCCACGCCCACCGCGTTTTGGAAGAACACCTGGCCGTTCCCGCGGCCCTCAAAGTCGCCACAGGCCTTGATCTCCCAGCTGCCGAGGTTGGGCCAGCCCAGGGCGCCGCGGGTGGAACCATCCGCATTCATGAACCAACCCGCCGTGGCGCCGCCCGCCGTTTCGAACAGCAGATCGCTGACGCCGTCGCCATCCACGTCACCGGCGGCCTTCAACGCCCAGCCGCCGGTGTTGGCGAGGATGCGCGCGAACTGGAAGCTGGCGTTGGTGCCCAGCACCCAGCTCGCCAGCAGGCCGGTCGGGTCCTGATAGAAGATCAGCGGCACATGTTCCGCGTAGGGGCACGGCATCCAGTTGATCTGGTCCACCCAGCCGGCGTTACTGCCGGAGGCGGCGCCGGTGCTGTTGGTGTAGACCCACTTGAGCGTCACCTGGTTGGACGTGCCGATGAAACCAACGTACTGGTTCCAGCCCACGTTGCCGGCGATCTGGCTGACCAATTGGGTATTGATGTAGAACTTGAGGTAGTTGTTCGAGGCCGAGGACGCCTTCCACCAGAACATCAGCGAACCGGGGCCGTTGGTCGTGGTCTGGAACCACGTCTGCTGGCCTGCGCCGATTGCACCGCTCTGCAGGGCGGCCACGCCGTCGTGGGTCGTCGTGCCCTGCACCGCCCAATTGGCGCTGCCGCCGGTGGTCCACGTCAGGTTGCTGGCATCCAACGCCGCCCCGAGGCCCCGCGCGAAGGTCGCAACATAGGTGAAATTCGACGCCGGGACGCTGAGGATGCGACTGGCGCTCAGGTTGTGATCGCTCCACGAACTGAACAGCCAGCCAGGCGCCGCGGTCGCGGTGAGGTTCACGTTGCTGCCGACCTGGTAGGTGCCGCCACCAGAGACCGTGCCGGCGTAGGCCGGCGAGCCCAGCACGGTGATGGTCGCCGGCGGGGTGAACGTGGCGGTGTACGTGATGTTGGTCACGGGCACCGTGATCGTACGGCTGGCGTTGGTGTTGCCATCGTTCCAGCGGCGGAACAGCCAGTTGCTCGCCGCGGTCGCCGTGAGGTTCACGTTGGAACCGGAGAGATAGACCCCGCCGCCCGTCACCATGCCACCGCCGGCCGGGGTGGCCAGCACCGTCACCGTGCTCGCCTTGGCGAAGTTCGCCGTGCAGGTGGTGCTGCCGGAGACCACGCTGAACATCCACGAGCTGTTCGTGAGGCCGCCGTTCCAATTCAAGAACTGCCAGGTGTTCGAGGCCGTGGCCGTCACCGTGGCGTTGGAGCCGACGAGGTACTGGCCGCCGCCGGTCACGCGGCCGCCACTGGTGGGATTCGCCACCACGACCACGGTGCCCAGCGGTTGGAAGGTGGCCGTATACGTCGCGCCGCCGTTGGGCACGACCACCGTGCGCGGCGTGTTCGTCGCGCCATTTTCCCACCGGATGAACCGCCAGTTGTTCGACGCCGTCGCGGCCAGCACGGCATTGCTGCCCACCAGATAGGTGCCGCCGCCGGTCACACGGCCACCTGCCACCGGATTGGCCAGCACATCGATCAGCGCCGTCGGCGCGAAGATTGCGGTGTAGCTGGCGTCGGCCGAGCCCACCATCACCGAGCGCGGCGTATTCGTCGCGCCGTCGCTCCAGCGGATGAACCGCCAGCCATTCGAAGCCGTCGCCGTCAGCCAGGCGTTGCTGCCCACATCGTAGACATTGCCACCCGTCACGCTGCCACCGTCATTCGTGTTGACGATGACCGTGATGACCGCGGTCCGCAGGAAACTCGCGGTGCAGGTCTGGTTCGAGGTGGACACCACAAAGGTCCACGGGTTGTTGTTGGTCACCCCGCCGTTCCAACTCAGGAAGCGCCAGCTGTTGGAGGCCGTCGCCGTCACGGTGGCGTTCGAGCCAACGAGATACTGGCCGCCGCCACTCACGCTGCCGGCGTTCGTCGGGCTCGCCACCCCGGTCACCGTGCTGACCCGCGCGAAGTTCGCCGTGCAGGCGGTGCTGCCGGAATCCACGCTGAACACCCACGGGTTGTTCGTGAGGCTGCCGTTCCAGTTCAGGAACACCCAGCTGTTCGACGCGGTCGCGAGCAAGGTGGCGTTGGAGCCGACGAGATACTGCCCGCCGCCGGCCACACGGCCGCCGTTGGTCGGGTTGACGGAGATGACCACCGTGCCCAGCGGTTGGAAGGTGGCCGTATACGTCGCTCCCGCCGCAGGCACCACCACCGTGCGCGGCGTATTCGTGGCGCCGTTTTCCCACCGGATGAAGCGCCAGTTGTTCGACGCCGTCGCGGAGAGCACGGCATTGCTGCCCACCACGTAGGTGCCGGCGCCGGTCACACGGCCGCCGTCTGTTGGATCGGCCAGCACGTTGATCACGGCGGTCGGCGCAAAGATCGCCGTATAGGTGCCGCCACCGGCGCCCACCACGATGGTCCGCGGATTATTTGTGGAGCCGTCGTTCCACCGGATGAACCGCCAGTCGTTCGAGGCCGTCGCCGTCAGCAAGGCGTTGCTGCCCACGACATAGACCCCGTCGCCGGTGACGAAGCCGCCGGCATTCGTGTTGGCGAGCACGGCGACCGTCGCCGCGGCGGCGAAGCTGGCCGTGTAGGTGATGTTCGTCGCCGGCACGATGATCGTCCGGGGATTGACCACGCTGTTGTCATTCCACCTGGTGAACAACCAGTTGTTCGAGGCCAGCGCCGTCAGCGTCGCGCCGCCACCCACGGGATAAACGCCGCCGCCGGTCACACGGCCGCCGTTGGCCGGACTGGCCAGGACGCTCACCGTGGCGTTGCTGGTCGAGAACGGCGTGATGAAGGCGCCCCAGACGGTGCCGACGGCGGGCTCGAAGGTGCCAAAGGTCGGCGTGGCCACAAACCGGTTCCCATCGAAGAAGAGCGAGTTGACCGCCAGCAAGGCGCCCGTGTTCGTGATGGAGCCCAGTGCGACGGCGTTGGCTGAGCGATCGTAGAACTGGAACTTGAACGTGGGCGCACTCGCCTGCTCCGTCCACATCATCAGGTAGCAGGAGTTGCCAAACGCCAGGGCGGGGAAGGAGGAATAATCCGCCGCCACCCGCAAGGTCACTTCGCTGCCCGGCAACGTGCCGTCGGGCGCCACCAACCGGCCGTGGATTTGCATCACCACGTTCGACGGCACCGAATTCGACCACGGTACCGTAGCCCGATGGTTCCACGCCACCAGGTAGTTGGTGCCATCAAAGGCGCAGGCCAGGGGATTTTGATCCACCGAAACCAACTGGCTGATCCGGAAGGGCGCACCCGCCACGCCGCCGAGCGAGAGGAAGGCGCCATCGGTCACGTTTTGGCTGGAACCCTCGTGGCTTTGCCAGGCGACCAGATAGTTGGTCCTGCCAAAGACCAGCGTGGCCCCCCGTACTTTCCCGGAAGCGGTGACTTGAACCGGCGCGGCCGGGAAGGTGCCATCCGGGGCGATCCGTTGGCCCCACAGATTGTCGCCGCCATCCTTCAGCAACGCCGTAAAATTCGTGCCGTCGGAAACCAACCCTTGCAACTGGACCGGCCCGTTCGTGAAGGCGAAGACCGGTCCGACCAAAGCGCCGGCCGGCGAGACGAACCGGCCGAACGAGTTGTTCTCGCCGTTGGTCAGGGAGCCATCCGTCCAGGCCACCAGATAGTTCGGCGTGCCATAGGCGACGGCCGCCAAGCCGCCGCTCTGCACACCTGCGGCGCCTGTGTTGCCGACCTTCAAGCCGCTGACCGTGGTCGCACCGTCGGGCTGTACGATCTTTACCATCACATTGGAGTCTGACATGTACCCCACCAAATAGTTGGTGCCGCAACTGGCCAGGCTGCCTCCGACCTGCACCTGGCTGGTGTTGGTCGCGACAGGGAACAGCCCTGGGATGCCCATGACCGGCAACGCCGCAAAGTTCGCGGTGTACGTCATGTTCGAAACGACGACGATCGTGCGCGGGTTGCCCGTCACGCCATCGCTCCAGTTGACAAAGCGCCAGCCGTTCGAGGCCGCCGCGGTCAGCACGTTGCTGCTTCCGGCGAGGAGCGAGCCGCCGCCGGTCACCGTGCCACCTGCGTTGGTGCTGGGCAGCACCGTGATCGTGATCGCGTGCGCAAAGCTGGCGGTGTAGGTCCCCCAGCCCACCGGCACCGCGATGGATCTGGTGCTGTTGGTGTTGCCATCGGACCAGGCCATAAACGTCCACGTGTTGGAGGCGGTCGCCGAGATCTGAATATTGGTCCCCACGGCATAGGTTCCGCCTCCGGTCACCCGGCCGCCATTGGCCGGACTGGCCACAAGCGCGACAGGGGCCATGGACGGCAGCAGGTTGGCCAGATCGGTCACATTCGTCGTGTCCGGCAGATAGCGCGGCGCGAAATAGAGCGAGCCGGGCTTCTTGAGCGTGACGCTGTGCGAAGCCGCCCACCAGACGCCGTGGGGATCAGACGGCCTCGCGAAATCCAAGTTCTGCGCCAAGGCCGCGACGACATTGGTCGACAGCAGATAATCCACATAGACCGTCGCGTCGGCCGGGAGGTTGTCGGTCCGCACCTTCAGGGTCTCCCCGGCGCCGACCGCCGTCAGCGGAATGGTGACCGTGACATTGGTGTCGCGCTGCACATGGAACATCACCGGCCGCGGCTCGAGATAGCCCGCCTTTTTCAGCAGCAGGACATGCGCCTGCGACGCGGCCTCGAGGTTCGTCACCAGCAGGGGTGTCACGCCGATCTTCTGGTCGGCATAATCCACATAGACATCCGCGCCGTCCGGCACCGTGCTGATGAGCGCGCCACCGGTCCAGCCCGCCATATCGGTGAAGTCGAAGTTCACCGCGATGGTCTCGGCTTCCTGGGCATTGACCTTGATCGGCGCCGGTTGCGCACAGCCGGCTTTCTTGACCACGATGGTGTGCGACGCCGCCTGTCCGCCGACTTCGCCGACATCGAGCAACGTGGTCGTCAGGTTGGTGGTCGGCTGATAGTCGAGATAGATCTGCGCCCCGTTCGTCACGGAGGTCACCAGGGCATAGGCCGGGCTCTGCCCCGGTTGCAGGGCGAAGTTCAGGCCGTAATTCGTCGAGCCTGCGGCCAGGGTCAAGCCCGTGGCGGCGGAGCGTGGGCAAGCCTGGAAATGCCAGAGATCGGCATACCCCTCGGCGCCGGCCTTGACGTAGTAGGTACCCGCAACCACGTTGGTGAAATGATAGACACCGCTGATATCGGTCAGCGTGGCGGAATAGGTCGTGTTGCTCCGGCCGCGCAACTCCACATAGGCATTCAGCAGGCCTGCGCCACCGCTGGTGACCGTGCCGCTCACGCTCGCCCGCGCCACATCGTTCGAGACCAGCGGATTGCGGCCCAAGTCGATCTCCACATAATCCGGGATGCCATCGCCGTCGGTATCCTCGCTCAGCGGATCGGTGACATAGCCTAGCGTCCCGTTGATTTCATCCAGGTCGTTGATGCCATCCCAATCGGTATCCCACGAGGTGGGATCCGTCAGGTACGTATTCACCTCCTCGGAGTCGGAAAGACCATCGTAATCCGTGTCCGCGCGGGTGGGGTCGAGGCCGACCCTCCGCCACATCCATGAACCGGGATTGTCAGCGTTATATTCGCCCCAGTTGGACAGGGTGTCACGGTCAGAGTCGCCGCTGCCGGTCTGGACCAGGTCGCCGAACCAGAACAGCTCCCACCAGTCCGGCAGTCCATCCTGATCGGTATCCACCAGGCCGTGGTTTTCGTAGAGGTCCAGGCCGTTCCAGGTAACGACCAGATATCGGTCCTGGACCGCGAGCACTTTCTGGCCTGTGCTCCTGTACCCCGCCTCGCTGAACACCGGCACCAGGTTGGTCGGGCTATCGATCCTGAAGATATACAGGCTCGGCCAGCCGGCGCACACCAGCAGATTGGACGATACCGTCATGGCGTTGATAGAATTTTCACCCGCGTTGAAGTGCCCAACAACCACCGGGTTGGTCGGCGTGTCGAGATTACAGGCGGTGAACTGCAAGGTCTGCCGGTAAACCCCATACTCATCGTAACCAGCATAGCTCGCCGCGCCCAGCAGGGCATTGGACCAGGCCGCAATCGTCTTGAAGCTGCCCGGCAGACTTACCGCGACCGGCCCCACGTTCCCATCGACATCCAACGGGAAGACATCCAGCCCGAACGCGTTCGTACCCGTGTAGGTGACGGGATTATAATCCCACCAGCTGAGCGTCACATACAGGCTGCCCGCCTTGGGCAACAAGCTGACCGGAGTATTCCCGTAGGTATGCGACAGGCTGCTGATGGAGGTTTCCGTCAAGTTGGTGGTCAGGGTTACGGCGAGCCGCGCGGTGTCAGACCAGGTCCGCGCGAAGAGGGAAGCGCCGCTCAACCCGAGCGTCAGGACGTCTTGACCATCGGTGGTGGTGGCGGTGGCGACCAAGGCCGGATGGGCCGGGTCCGCACAGTCCACCACCTGGATCAAGCCGCCGCTGGAACCACCTAACCCCACATAGGCCACAGAACCCGTGCATTGCACAGAGCGGGCCTGCTGCCCGGGCAAATAGGTCATGCCAACAGTAACGAGGTTCGAGGGCGAGGACAGGTCCACGATGTAGAAAAGGCTGGTTTGCGATCCGCTCATCCAATCATAGCGTTGGCCCACCAGGCAGGCCAGATTGGAAGACAACAGCGCCATATCTTCTATGTGGTTGTACATATCGCCTGTGGTCCAGGCACCTATCTGGCGCACATCCAGGTCTGGCAGCCCGGCCAGCGGCGTGTTGGTCAGGTTGGTGTTATAGATAAACTCCCAATGATCGCCCAGCGTGTCCCCATCGGTGTCCCGATTCGTCGGACAGCTGCCGAGCTGGAATTCCTTCAGGTTGGTCAGGCCGTCGTGGTCCAGATCGTTCGTCGCATCGTTGGGAGCCCAGGGGTCCATGCCGTACCGGCGCTCCCACGCGTTCGCCATGCCATCGCCGTCGTTGTCGGACAGCACCGTTACCGTCCAGTTGGTGGAAGTGTTGGTCCACACGCCATCCAACACGGTCACCCGCAGATCGTGCGTGCCCGCATCGCCCCACGCCGTCGTGCGTGTGTAGCGATTGGTGTCGCCGCCGACCGCCGCGCCATTCCACGTCCAGCTATACACCAGATTGCTGCCCTCCGGATCGGTGGCGGCCACGGAGAACGCCCGCGCGCCGGTTTCCGGGATGGAAACCGCGTGCGTCGCCGGGGTCGGGACCAGGACCGGCGGATCGTTCGCCACCAGTTCGAAGGCCAACCCGGTGCCGTTGACGCCGCCCAAGGGGGTCACCCCGTAGAGCCTACAGCCGCTCAGCGTCAGCGAGCCGTTGGGGCTGGCGCCATCGGCGGTGCCACCCGCAAAGGAATGCAGCAGGGCATAACCCGCACCGCTGGTGCTGACTTTGAAAATGGTCCCGCTGCCACTGCCGCCGCCTGCCGTCGTCAGGCCATAGAGGTTGGTGCCCAGCAGGGTCAGAGCCCCGCAGGGAAAGGCGCCATCGCTGGTGCCACCGGCAAATTGATACAGCACGGCGTAGCCCGTGCCGTTGGTGTTGAGCTTGAAGACCGTACCGCAGTCATTGCTGCCGCCGGCCGACGTCATGCCGTAAAGAGTCGCCCCATTCAGCAGCAGGGAACCGCAAGGCGCGGCGCCATCGGCCCCACCCACGAACGAATGGAGCAAGGCGAAGCCACTCCCGTTCGTACCCACTTTGAAGAGCGTGCCGCCGTTGATGAAGCTGCTGTTGGTGCTCCCGCTGCCACCCGCCGCGGTCACGCCAAACAACAGCGCGCCGCCCAGCACCGGGCTCCCACAGGGTTGGGCGCCATCGCTCGCGCCACCGGCGAAGTCATGCAGTTTGGCATAGCCATCGCCATTGATCTGGACGGTGAAGAGGGTGCCTTGGCCGGCCGTGCCGCCAAGCCCGGTCAACCCATAGAGCGCCCCGCCACCCACCGCCACCGTGCCGCAGGGCTGGAAACCATCGCTGCCGCCGGCAAAAGTATGCAGCACTTGTGCCGCGAAGTAGTTGTTGGGATCCAGTGTGAAAACACTTCCAAATCCAGAGGCGCCGCTGAGCGCCGTCATGCCGTAGAGCAGGCCGTCCTGCTCGGTCAACCCCCCGGCGGGCTCCACCCCTTCGTAGCCGGAGCCCATGTAAAAGGCATGTGCCGAGGCCGGTCCGCTGCTGACGTCCGCCGGCAGGCTGAAGACCACGTTATTGCCCCACATGCCGGCGCCGGCCACGCCCAGCAGGTTCGTGCCGCTGACCAGCACCGACCCGTACGGGCCACGCACGGAAAATGAATCGTAAAGCGCCCCAAACGAGCTGAGCGGGACGAACTGCGCCGCCGGGGCCGATGGCCCGGCGCATAGACCGGCGCAGGCCAACAACAGCAATCCGCCCATCCGTGCCCGATCGGCCACGCCTGCCCACCGCACATTCGAAAACCGAATTCGTTGATCGTTCATTGCAACTCCTCCTCGCGCAAAACCCTGACCTCAATAGGTGAACATCCAATGCCCAGCCGCCTTGATGACCCAGTTGCCGGTGCTCCCCATAAAAAAGGCAGAGCGCGCCGTGCCGTTGCTGTTCAAAAACCAGCCGCTCGTATTGCGGTCGGGGGTCTGCCAGAGCAGGTCGCTGACGCCATCGCCATCCAGGTCAAGCATGGCGCGCGGCACCCAGGCGCCGCTGCTGAAGGGCAGCGAAGCCCGGATGCTGCCATCAGGATTGTGGTACCAGATCGCAATGTCGCCGCTGGCATTTTGCCACACCAGTTCGGCCTTGTGGTCGCCATCGATATCGCCCGCACTGCACAACTGCCAGCCGCTCATGGTGCCCAGGAAGAAGGTCGCCTGGTTGCCGCCATCGGTGCCCAGCCGCCAGTAGGAGGCATCGCCGGACGCGGTCTGGAAAAACAATTGCGCGTGGCCCAAGCCCTCATAATCCGCGCACGCCTTGACTTCCCCATACGACCCCGTGTAGCCCAGATACGCTGTGCCCTTCACCGTGCTCTGCGTGGTCATGAACAGGACGGCGGTGGTGTAGGGGCCTGGCTGGAAGACCAGGTCGTTGACGCCGTCGCCATCGATGTCGCCGGCCGTCTTGAGCTGCCACGCCCCGAAGTGGCCCACCACGGCGGTGGCTTGATAGGCGCCATTGGAGGCCACGCTCCAGCTCTCCACCAGGCCTCCCTTGTGCTGGAAGTAAACTCTGTTCGCCGTGGAGGTGGAGATGATGCTCGTCGCCAGGGTGGGCAGGCTCGCTACCGCGAGCGCGGCGAGAGCCAGCCGGACCAGGCCGGAGCGCAGGGCCGGTGACCCGTGCGCGGCTGCGCCGCACCACGAGCGCGCCGGGCGCAGACGGCTGTGTGCGGTCGCGTTTTCCAAGTGAAGAACCCCGTCCTTGAGCTTGCTCATCCCTGGCTCCTTTCCGAAAAACTTAGCCGCCTTATAAGCCCGCCCCCCGCCGGGGCCAAGAACTATTTTCGTAAAATCTTATCCCAGCAGCCAGGCTGCCCGCACGGAGTTTTCGGAAATTTTCGCCGCGAAAATACGCGAACGCGGAGGCCCGCCAGAGGACAAACCGGCTCCAGTCGGCGGCCACAGGCCGCCGCTACAGCGAACTTCAGAAACAAGTCACCAGGGCGAACAGCGGACACAACAACCGGTGGGCGGGAGCTTCGCTCCCGCGCTCATCAGCTTGTGGTGTGTCTTTCGCGGGAGCAGGAGCTCCCGCCCACAAAGACGGATCGCTCCGTGGCCGCGTTCCTGAAAACGCTGTAGGGACGCAGTCTTGCTGCGCCCAATGGGTGTAGCAGCGCTGTGTTTATTCAAAGCAAAATCCATCGACGACCGGGGCGGCGCGCCGACGGCGGCCACAGGCCGCCGCTACAACGGACTTCGGAAACAAGGCAGACCCTTCGCGAGCGGGTCCGCCGATCCATCGGCGACGGAGGTCAGGAAGCGGGCGGCTCAGAGCCACTTGAAGAACTGCACGAACATTTTGTGGCGCCGGCTGCCGGCAGCATGCACGGTATCGGTCGGGTCCTCGTAAGGATCGCGCCAGATGTAGGCGAGGCACTGCACCTCGGCGGTGACGAAATCGGTATTCTTATTGTAGTCCGTATGAACGCCGCCCGTGGTCTTGACAGCCTGGGCACAAACCAGCACCAGCCAGTAATTCTGTCGCGGATTCAGCAGCCCGATACTGTTGCGCATGATGGCTTTTTTCCGCCAAAAATCAGACCCGGCGGCAATGTCGGAGGCCTGGAGGCGGCAGATATCCGCGATGTTGGTGTAGGCTTTGGTATAGCCGGAGCCCTTCATCCCCAAGGCAATGACCCGGTTGGCGAGTGCATTGGCCTCAGTCCAATTCACCACGCCCTTTGTGGTATCGCCCGGATAATAACCCTTGGACGCGTTGAAGAACGCGCAAGCCAGCGAGCCGGCATCCTGGGAGTTGGGATTGACAAAACCCTGGTAGACTTTGTTGGTGGGTATGATGCTCAAGATATTAAAGAGTGCGGTGGTGTTGTCGGGGTCGGGACCGAAGAGGCGAATCGTTGTCCACGGTTTGTTCTTGTTATAGAGCAGATAGCCCAGTTCTCCAATACTACCCAAGGGACCACACCGGACATACATCCCCGTGTCACCATCCTTGCCAGGAGCGCTGACCCGGGGGTTTTGTTGCCCCATGGAGATAGGTGTACCAGCCGGCTCGTCCTCCCACTGCAAATAGCTGCCATAGGGCGAAGGCTTGGTGCCGTCCCAGTTTATGCGCGGATCGTCGGCGCCTTTGCCCAGCACGGCCAGGAGCGGCGCAGCCACCGTGGGCGCACCTGTCAGCTTTGTTCCGATCTTGATCGTGATGTTGGTGGTCACATCCACATTCAAGGTATTGTTATACCTGACATTGACGCCGATGTTGAGGGTGGCATCGGCCAGCGACGATATATTGGTCCACGTTTTTTGCGCCCACCCACCCCCGGCGGCCGGGAACCGGACCACTTTATACGTGTCTTTGCTCCATGCCGAACCGACGCTCGAGGCCTCATTGATGTCCGGCGGCTTCAGGGTGGCCGCCGCCGTGGTATACTTGGCGTTGACACCGACATAAAAGGGCGCCGGGTAGTTGGTGGTATTAAAGAATGGGTACCAGACCTCGACGGCCACGCTATACCGGTTTGTATAGGTAACGGCCCCGGTCTTGAGGTCCGTGCCCATAGAGAACTGGTTGGTGACGACGATCTCATTGATCATCGGAACCGGTTTGGTACAGAAGCTCATCAGGCTGCTCGGATTCAGGCTGTTGGTGACATAGTCCACGACGTTCGTGAAGAACGTCGTTTCCAACTGGGGGATTTCGGAGGTAATTCGATTTTGGTAAGCAGGGTCGTAGAGCACGGGCCGAATATTCAGAGATACATTGGTGCCTATATAGAGCCGATTCGTGACCAAGCCGTTCCAGATATAGGAGTTCACCGGAACATAGTTGAAGGTCACAAAATGCTTGGGTTGATACTCGGCCGTAGCATTGAAACTGGGGGCGGTCCGGTTGCGCAAGTTCGCCTCGCACAAGCTCTCAAACAGATGTTCTTGGCGCATCGCCGTGAGGTTGGCCTCGCTCTGTACATCATCCGTCGGCATCGCGACCTCGCTCGGATAGTTGCCGCCGCCCCGCGCGCCCGCCACGCCGATCGTGTTGATATCCAGGAAATCGGAGCAATCCAGCACCATGTAGCTATAGCGTCCGATCAGCATGTTATTGCCCGAGACGCTTTTGATCGTCATGTTGGTCCAGCGGCATTTACCCAAGCTGCGGGCGTCATTGAGGGCGGTGTTGAACGGCCCATAATTGGGCACATAGTGGTCCAGATAGGCATATCCGGCGGTCAGCCAGTTGGAACAAATCTCGCCCGGACCGGTCGTGTAGAACGCGCCGCCGCGGTAGAATTGGTTGGACAGCGGCGGCTGCATTTCCTGCCCCATCCGGATCAGGGCGCGGGTGATGCCGGCCTGCGCGATGTTGCGGGCTTTGACGGTTTCGGCGTAGTCGTTGCTCGCCATGCGTTCGGCGCGCATGAAGGTGACGAACGACACCGACATGATGACCAGCATCGCCAGCAGCGACAGCACGACGATCAGCGCGATGCCTTGTTTGGCGGTCGCTTTATTCCTGGAAACGGGATGCATGTCCATACCTTTCGCTCACGGCACCGGCTGGTACCCGGTCCGATTCTGCAGATAGACGCGCCGGGTGAAGCGCTTCTCGGCTTTGTTGAGAAAATTGGTTTGTACGTCACTCGCCAAATACTGGGCTTTGCGCGCGTCGTCCTCGCTGAGGAAGCCGATGAGGATATCAACGTAAGCGGGCAGCTGGACGGGCACGTTGGAAGACTTGAAGTTGGGGTTATTACCGTTGGCCAGGACGTAGAACTGGGTGATGTTGTCCACCAGTACCGAAACCGACCAGCCGGTTTGACCGGCGGTGCTCTGGAGCCACGTCGGCGTCAGTTGCTTGTAGACCGTGCTGATGACGTTTTGATCCATGCACTGCGCGCGCATCAGTTGAAAGTGCTTGAAACCATCGCTATCGGTCTGGGGGCTGACATAATAATTGATCAGCCGGGCCTCGTCGGGATAGGTGGGACTTTCGCAGCCGCGCGCGGAGACGCAGTGCAGGGCGGAATTGTCGTACAGGTACGACACCTGCATGGACCGGGGGTCAGACGGTGCCTTGTAGCTTACTTGAAAGACGAGGCCGCTGGAGTTGATGATGGACTGGCCGATCTCCTTGCCTAAAAATTCGAGCACGGCGCGCCCGTTCATGTTCTGCTCGGTGCGCCGGGTGCCGCTCGTCCAAGCCTTGCCGCTGCTGGAGAAGATGTTGGCAAACATCAGCATCATGATGCTCAGCACGGCCATGGCCGCGAGCAATTCAATCAGCGTGAAGGCCGCCCTGCTGTTGGTCCTATGCATCATGCTCTCCGACTCCATAAAAGCCCCGTCGCGTTCCGGCGACCGGCTACCTGACCATCTGGATCACTTCCGTGTAAAAACTTTGGGTCGTGGCCGCCCCATAGAGGCCGTTGATCACATCCAGTTTCACCGACGCCACCTGGTCAGCCAGATTGCCCGGCAAGGCGGCACCCGTCGTGAAATCTTTGTATTGGTCGATGGACAGCCGGTAGCGGCAGGCGAAATCCACGTTGGTTTCAAAGGAATAGAAATAATTGAGGTAGGTCGTGGTATGCTTGAGCGGGGTCTGGTTTTGCGTGTACTTGTCGAAAGCGTCCGCCGCCACAGCCTTCAGCGAGATGCTTTGCATGCTCTGCCAGAATTTACTGGCGCCATTGGTGGGCGAACCATTCGCGGCGAAATTGCGCACGCCCTCCAGGGTGTCGCTGGCAAAGATCGACGACTGGGTATAGTCCATCGCAGCCTTGCTCATATCGAGGCCACCGCTCATCAAACCGACCATGGTCAGCACGCCGATGCTCAAGATGAGCAGGGCGAGGGCCACCTCGACCATCGAGAAGCCCGCCGAGCGCCGCCGGATGCACGAGGGGATGTGTGTCATAAGCGTTTGACCTGGATGATGCCCGCCGGATAGAGCACGCTGATCTGGTTGGTGCCGCCCGCCTTGCCCTTGGCGACAATGGTGCCGCCGTTGACGAACCCTTCCATCAGCAGCACTTGGGATGCTCCGGATCCGGTGGAAAGCCCCGTCCTTTCGCCTTGCCGGTTAAACGTGATCGCCTCCACCGTACCGGCGGCTGTACCCCCGTTAATGGGCACGTTTTTCACGACGTCGGTGCTCGCGAAATTGTTGGGCTTGAACACGATGCCGGGCGGGAGGAATTCCCAGTTCGCCACGTACCAGCTGCCCGTGTAGTTGGAGGCATAGACGGCGATGGCGCGGAAATTCTTGGGATCATTGCCCGGCAGGGTGGAGGGAAACATCACGCTGACATCCGCGCGCCGGGAAATCGCGGTCTGGCGGGCCGCAATCAGCGTCGTCCGGACCTGCATCGTGGCGCCACGCATGCTGGCGCCGCGCGTCATCCCGGAGATGCCCGGGATCACCACCACCATCAGCAGGGACATGATGACGATGACCGCCAGCAATTCCGCCAGCGTGAAAGCGCGGCGGGCCGGTGAACTGCTGGCGAGGCTTGCTGTGCGCATCATAGGCTGCTCATCTCCACGACCGGATATGCGAGCCATCATTCTTGCTCGGGTTGGCCACTGCTTTCGGACCATAGGACCAGACCGCCACCCCGCGGTTATAGACGCTTTCGCCATCGACGGAGTTGGCCGGGTTATCGAGCTTGTTATCGAAATTCCAATCGGCCACCACCTCGAAACGATTGCCCCACGGATCGGCCAGCTCGCCGCTCTGCGCCGTGCCGCCGGTATTGTTGGTAGCCATGCTCTTTTGATCCACGCTCAGGAAGACGATGCCCCGCGGATTGGAGTTGGCGCTGTTCCAGTTGATGTTGCTGCCCGTCAGGGTGCCGATCAGGTTCTTGTAATCCGCCCCGCTGTACTGTTTGTCGCCGGTGCCCGCGTTCTGTCCGGGATACTTGCTGTATTCGACCTGGTAGTGCTCCACCGCGGCGGCGATGGCCTTGGCCTCGCCATCCGCCTTGGCTATTTCCGCCCGCTTGATGGCGCCCAGCACCACCGGCAACAGCAGGCCTGCCAGCAGGGCGATGATGGAGATGACCACCAGCAATTCCACCAGCGTGAAGCCGCACCTTCGAAACGCAGAGGTATTTCGTCCAGTTTTCACGGTCAATTTCTCCAGGAACGGATGTGTGTGTTGGTGTTAGGATTCTCGAGCGACCCATTGGGTCCGGGCACGGGGTTCGGCCCCCACGACCAGACCGCTACGCTGGCCCGGATGGACGTGGCGCCGTCGGCCCCTTTGATTTCCCCATCCATGTCCCAATCGGGCAGGACGACATAGCGATTGCCCCACGGATCCGACAGTTCCCCGGCCACGGCGTAATAGGGGTAACCATTGGCGGCGATGGTCCCCGAATATTTCGAGGGCGTCGTGGTGCCGGTCACGTTGGTGGCCATGCTTTTATCGGAAATCTGCAGGTAGACCCTGCGCTTGGGATTTTGGTTGTTCCATTGGTTGCCACTCAGGCCCATCTGCTCCATCACGGTGCCATCGAAATTGCTGCCGCGCAGCACGGCAATCAGGTCTGCATAGTCCCAATAGGCCGCCGTCGAGGTGGAACGGGCAAGATTTTCCGCCGGCCACTTGCCGTAATCTGCGCGATAGGCGTTCATGGCGGCTGCAATCAGCTTCACCTCGGTCTGGGCCTGGGTGATTTCCGCCTTCTTGATGCCTCCGATGACCGCGGGCAGCAACAGGCCCGCGAGGATGGCGATGATCGCGATTACGATGAGCAATTCGATCATCGTGAAGGCCCGCCCACCGTCGCGCTGCATGGTTCCCGGTTGTTTCTTCACGGTTTATCCTCGTTCATGCCGGCTGTTCGCACCCGGCTCAATGTCCTGACGACCAGTTATTGATGTCGTCGGACGTGGTCGAACTGGATGACTCATCGACACCGTTCGGTCCGAACGACCAGAGATCGTACATGGTTTTGTTGTGCGTGCCCGGCGCCTGATAACGGATATAGTTGCCCCAAGGATCCGTGAACTGCAGGCTGCTGTTCAGATTGTTGGTTTCGGTGATATACGGCCGCTTTTCACCGGACGGGCGGCCCGTGCCGATCGGCGTGCTGAACAAGGCGGCGTAGGGCACTGCTCCAGCACCTTGCTGCGGATATTTCCCGTAATCGATCTTGTACTCTTCCAGCGCACTCTTGATCTTCTGGATGTACGCATGGCAGCGGGCATCGTCCGCTTTGCGGCCGGCATAGGCCGCCGCGCCGAGCACCAGGGCCGCGAGGAGCATGATGACGGTGATCACCGTCAGCAATTCGATCAAGGTGAAGCCGGCACGCCGTGCGTCGCCATGCGCCTGCCCGCCCGCTACCGGCTGACCGCTGACCAGAGTTTTCATAGTCGTGTTCCTGACCACCGCGGCACTATACACCAACGACCACTGCCGTCCACGCCAAAAAGAGCAGATGGCGCGCCAAGTACTCCGGTCCCAAAAAGAAATACCGTAGACGCTGCGACCTCACCCTGGGGATAAAGCCCGGCCTTTTCCCCGGAACCGTTCAGCCCCTCGGCCCCGCCACTGCAGCTGGCTGCGTTGTAGCCGGCTTCGGTGAAGCCGGCTCCCCGCACCGCACCGGCCAAAGAGCCGGGGTCGCCGACCCCGGCTACAGCTTTGCGCGTCAGGCGTGGCGGCACGCGTCCCGCGTGCCGGTGCAGGCGGCGTCCCGCCGCCTGGAGCTTGCACCACTCATCAAGATTCGCCCCAACCGCCGGGCGGGACGCCCGGCTCACCGGCAGGCGGGACGCCTGCCTCCACAGAGCCCTCCACCCATCCTAAAAAATCCATCCCGCCCTGCTCCGCTTCCCCTGCAACCGGCTACAGCTTTGCGCGCGCCGCCCTGCGTTGGCGGTTGCTTTCGGCGGGCCGGTTTGAAACAGTAGGGCCTATGAACGCAATCCATTCCAGCACGGCGGCCGTCCGCATCGGGCACGGGCGCGAGAAACCCATCCTGCAAGGGCAGCCGTGGATCTTTTCCGGGGCGATCGAAAAGTGGGAGGGCGCGCCGGCCGCCGGCGCGGTCACCGATGTGCTGGCCGCCAACGGCACCTGGCTGGCGCGCGGGCTGGCCCAGCCCCGGGCTGCGCTCGCGGTACGAATTTATACCTGGCAGCGCGAGCAACCGCTCGACGACGCCTTCTTCGCCGCCGCCGTGGGGCGCGCGGTCGCAGCACGCCGTGCCCTGCCCGGCTACGGCGAGGGTCCGGACGCCGCGACCAATGCCTGGCGGCTGGTGTTCTCCGAGGCCGACGGCCTGTCCGGCCTGATCGTGGACCGCTATGGCGACACACTCGCGGTGCAGATCGGCGCGGCGGCGCTCGCGCCGTTCGCCCCGGCCATCGTCGCCGAACTGCGGCGGCTGACCGGCGCGCGCGCGGTGCGCGTCACCGTGGCCGAAGATGAGGTGGTGCGCGAGGGCCTGGCCGCGGATGCGTTTGCGGCGCTCAGCGATGCGCCCGCGCAACCGGTGCGCATCCGCGAAAACGGGCTGCTGTTCGATGTCGATCTCGCGGGCGGGCAGAAGACCGGCTACTTTCTGGATCAGCGCGAGAACCGGCGGCGCGTCGCCGCTTGGGCGCGCGGCCGGCGGATGCTCAGCTGCTACTGCTACACCGGCGCGTTCGAGGTCGCGGCGGCGGCGGCGGGTGCCACGGACATTCTCGGGCTCGACCGCTCGGCGGCGGCGCTGGAGCAGGCCCAGGCCCATCATCAACTGAATCAGTTGGCCGTGCCGGTGACCTATGAGCGCGCCGACGTGCCCGGGATGCTGCGCAAGCTGCGCGACACCGGGCGGCAGTTCGACCTGATCGTGCTCGATCCGCCGAAGTTTGTGCTGAACCGTGCGCAACAGGAGAAGGGTCTGCGCGCCTACAAGGACATCAACCTGCTGGCGCTCAAGCTGTTGGCGCCGGGCGGCGTGCTGGCGACGTTCTCGTGTTCCGGCCAGGTGTCGCCGGCGGATTTCCGCATGATGCTCGGCTGGGCGGCGATCGACGCACGCCGGCCGGTGCAGATTGTGGAGACGCTGGGCCAGCCGCCGGATCACCCCATCCTGGCGGTCTTCCCCGACAGCGAGTATCTCAAGGGTGCGATCTGCCGCGTGGCGTGAAGGTAGCGCCTCACATCTGCTGCTTGGCGACCAGCACGATCAGGATCCCCATGCCGACGCAGATCAGCACATAGGATACCCAGAAGGTGGGGCGGTACTGGTGCGGCAACTCGCGCGGGCGGAAGCCGTGGTGGTGGCGGCGGACGTACAGCGGATAGCGCACGAGCGCGAGGATGACCGTGCCGACGACACCGAAGGCCAAGCTCAACCACAGCAGCACCTTGTCGCCAAAGACCGACCTCAGCGTCGCATGCTCGGGGTAAAACCAGCCGGCGCGGATCGCGAGTGGCAGCCCGACACAGAACAGCAGCGCCCAGATCACGGTGTCCACCGGGATCCGGCTGTGCACACGCCGCACGTGGCGGGGTCGTTCCGTCAAGGCTTCAACTTCTTGGATGTTTGGCTCCATGAATCCCGTTTCCATACCCCACACGCGGAGACTGTAAACGGCCCGTGCGAAAATGCCAAGCTTTGATGGCGCCGAAAAAAGCGCGTTGCGCCCCGGCGGGCTTGTTCCAGCGGAGCGGAAGTTTTGAGACCAGTGCGCTGCTCTGGCCCCCAAACTGCTGTCCCTTCCGGACAAGCCGGCAGGGATCGTTTCGCTACCCACGCAGCGGCCTCAGACGCACCACAGCAGGGGGGCGTGGGCCAACGTCCAGAGCCCATAGCGCAGCAGCGCGCCGGCGCGCACGCCCCGCGCCAGCGTGGCGAAATAAAAGCCTTTGAGCAACGTGTTGCTCATCAGCGCGACCAGGATCGCCTGCGCCGCCAGCTGCACCGTGGTCTCCGTCCCCTGCGCGAGCGAAAGGATGAACGGGTCCACATCCACCAGCCCGGAAAAACACGCGAGCGAGAGCACGCCGGCGCTGCCGAAGTTGGTCTTGGCGTACACCGTCAGGATGGTCAGCATGACAAACAGCGCCGCAAACACGAGCGCGGGGCGGATCTCGAACGGATTCTGCAGCATGGTCGGCTGGTCGTTCGGGGTGGTGTCGTCGTCGCGGCGCCGCCGCGCGCTGACGGCGAGCAGCAGCCCCACGACGGCCAGCGCGCCCAACTGCCAGGCCAGCGCCCGCGCCAGCGCGGGCTTGAAGAAGGCGAGCAGCGCCAGCACGCGCACATACATGATGCTGCTGGCGAGCAGCGTGGCCTGCAGCGCCGCGGTGCTGCGCGCCGGCTGGCTTTGCGCAATCCGCCCGGCCGCCATGCTGACGGCGGTGCTGCTGACGATGCCGCCCATCAGGCCCGAGAGCCAGAGGCCGACGCGGCTGCCGAACTTTTTGACCAGGAAATAGCCGGCAAACCCGACGGTGGAGACGAGGATCACCATCCGCCAGATCCGCGCCGGGTTCAGGTGGAAGGCGCTGAAGTCCTCGTCGGGCAGCACGGGGTAGATGATGAAGGTGACGAGCAGGAACCGGAGCATGGCGAGGAACTCCGCCTTGTCGAGCCGCTCGACGAGCGATTCCAGCGAGGCCTTCTCGGACAGGAGGATCGTGTTGATGACGCCGAGCGCCATCGCCAGCCGGATATCCGCCAGCAGCGCCAGCGCGCCGGTGACGTAGGTCAGCAGGGCGGTGACCTCGCTGGTCGCGCCGGCCCGGCCCTCGCGCAGCTTGCCCACGTAGGCGACGGCGCCCAGGACGAGCACGGCCAGCAGGCCGGCGGCGAGCACCCACGGCACGCGGATGAGGTGGAGCCACGCGCAGGCGAAGCCGAACAGGCTGATGATCGGGAAGGTGCGCACGCCGCCGAACAGCAGGCGCCGGGTCGGGCTGCGCGCGCTCTCGCGTTCGAGGCCGACGAGCAGGCCGAGCGCCAGCGCCAGGCCGAGCCGCAGCCCCATCTCCAGGTCAAAGCTGTGCGAAACATCCATGGGCGTCCACATCCGCCGGCAGTATGCCCTGCCGCGCAGGAATTTCCAAGCTTTGGAAATCCCGCCGGTTCCGCGTCCAGTCCCTGGAAACCCCCGCGCGGCGGCGGCGGCCGGCGCGGTTTTTTATGGCTTGACGGGGTGCGGGGCCTCAAGCACTATCCCCGAAAGTTTCCGTGACCGGAGACGCGTCAAAGCGGAGTTTTGTGACATGTTGAATTGGCTTTTAGGATTTTTTTCTAGCGATATAGGCATAGATTTGGGAACGGCGAACACGCTGGTGTACGTCCGCGACCGCGGCATTGTGCTGCGGGAGCCCTCCGTGGTGGCCATTCAGGCCGGGACGACGCGCGTGTTGGCCGTAGGGGAAGAAGCAAAAAGGATGTTGGGGCGCACGCCCGGCAACATCGTGGCAATCCGACCGCTGCGGCATGGCGTGATCTCGGACTTCGAGATCACCGAGGCCATGCTCCGCTATTTTATCCGCAAAGTGCATAGCGGCCGGAGTGGCATGGTGCGTCCGCGCGTGATCATATCGGTGCCCAGTGGTATTACAGAGGTGGAAAAGCGCGCCGTCAAGGAATCGGCGGCGCACGCGGGCGCGCGCGAGGTCTATCTGATCGAAGAGCCGATGGCAGCGGCCATCGGCGTCGGGCTGCCGGTGCACGAACCGGCGGGCAACATGATCGTGGACATGGGCGGCGGCACGACCGAGGTGGCGATCATCTCGCTGGCCGGTATCGTGCACAGCCGCAGCGTACGCGTCGGCGGCGACGAGATGGATGAGGCGATCATCCAATACATGAAGCGGGTCTACAACCTGATGATTGGCGAACGGACGGCCGAAGAGATCAAGATGACCATCGGCTCGGCCCACCCGCTCGGCGAAGAGCTGAGCATGGAGGTCAAGGGCCGCGACCTCGTGGCCGGGCTGCCCAAGACCATCACCATCACTTCGGAAGAGATCCGCGAGGCCCTGCAGGAGCCGGTATCCGCCATCGTCGAAGCCATCCGTATCACCCTGGAACGCTGTCCGCCCGAGCTTTCGTCGGACCTGGTGGACCGCGGCATCGTCCTCGCGGGCGGCACCTCGCTGCTGCGCGGGATTGACACGCTTATTGCCGAGCAGACGGGCCTGCCGGTTCACCGCGCCGAGGATCCGCTCAGCGCCGTGGCCGAAGGGACGGGCGTCGTGCTCAGCGAGCTGAGCCTGCTCCGCAAGGTCGCCGCCGGCGGTCGCGCGTGAGCGTCCTCAGCATCCAGCTTCTTGCCCCCACCCCATGATCCGGCGCGCGCCGCCCACGGCGGCGCCGGCTAAGGTATCAGGCGGGATATGCGAGACCGTACGTTGTTTGGTTTGATCCTGGCAGGACTCATCCTGCTGGTGGTCCTCAATTTGCCGGAATCCGTCAGCGGGCGGGTCAAGGGCTTCCTCCGCGACGCGTTCGCGCCGTTGCAGGACCTCGTCGCCTCCGCCTCGCGCCAGGGCCAGGAGACGGTCAAGCTCGCGCGTGGCGTCAGCCGCCTGACGGCCGAAAACCAGCGCATGGCCGGCGAAATCGCGCAGCTGCGCCTGCGGCAGAGCGAGCAGGAACACCTCGAAGAAGAAAACCTCAAGCTCAAACACCTGCTGGACTACCGCAGCCACGCGCCGCGGCGGCTGGTGACCTGCGCCGTGCTCGGGCGCGACGCGACGGGCTGGTGGCAGACCCTGCGGCTCGACAAGGGCGCCGACAGCGGACTCCGCGCCGAGCTGGCCGTGACCGCCCCGGAAGGGCTGGTCGGCCGCCTCCTCTCCACCACGACGCGCACCAGCGACGTGCTCCTGCTCTCCGACCCCAAATGCAAGGTCTCCGCGCTCGTCAGCCGGGCGCAGGCGTTCGGCATCGTCGCCGGCAAGGGCGTGACGCCGCAGGGCCTGCCGAGCTGCCGCATGGAATTCATCAACGTGGAGCGGCGGCATGCCGTGCAGAACGGCGACGAGGTGGTGACCTCGGGCCTGGGCGGGGTCTTCCCGCGGGATTTGCTGATCGGACGGCTGGACAATGTAAAGACGAACGAGTCGGGACTTTATGCGGAGGCGGACGTGGTGGTGGCCGCGGATCTTGGCGCGCTGGATTATGTGTTTGTGGTCGCTGACGAGCGTCCCGGCGCGCCCCCCGCCACCGCAGCCCTGCCGGCCGCGGGAGCGGGCGGCCGATGAAGTACCTCGTCATGCTGCTCGCCCTGGTGACCGGCGCCACGCTGCAGGCGCTGCTGCCCGCATGGACGTGGTTTGGCGGCGCGCAGGCGCCGGTGCTGCTCGCGCTCGTCCTCTTCTACGCCTGGACCCTCCCGCGCGCCGGCATGCTCGCGTGCGCGTTCGCCGCCGGCCTGCTGCAGGATGCTCTGGGCCAGGTGCCGCTGGGCTTTTCGTGCCTGTGCTTCGCGCTGGCCGGCCTCTGGGCGCAGCGCCACCGCGACGACGTCGACGAGCAGGCGGTGATCTCGCAGGTCCTCTTCGGCGGCCTCGCCGCGGCGCTGGTGACGCTGCTGCTCTACGCCCTGCTGCGCCACGCCGGCGCCATCAGCCTGTCGTTCGGCGGCGCCCTCCGCAAGACGCTCGGCACGATGCTGCTGGGCGCGGCGCTGACGCCCCTCATGTTCCGCATGGCCATCGGCCTCGAGCGCCGCCTCGGCGAGCGCCCCACCCTGGACCACGGAGGCCGGCTGTGAGCGCCAGCAGCCTGTTGAACGACGAGGTGTTCCGCCTGCGCCTGCTGCTGGCCGCGATGCTGCTGGCGCTCGGCACGCTGGTGGCGCGGCTCTACTGGATGCAGGTGACCAACGCCGCGCTCTTCCAGCACAACCTGAGCGAGCAGAGCATCCGCCGCGTCTACGTCCCGGGCCAGCGCGGCCAGATCTTTGCGCGCGACGGCACGCTGCTCGCCGCCAACCAGCCGAGCTACAACCTCGTGCTCTACCTCGAGGAGTTGCGCCGCCCCGGCCGCTGGCAAAACACCGTGACGAACGTCGAGGCGGTCGTGCAGCAGCTCGCGCGGCTGCTCGGCCAGCCGCCGCAGCTCAAGCGCAGCGACATCCTCGCGCACGTCCACCGGCGCCTGCCGCTGCCGCTGGTCGCGTGGCGCAACCTCACGCCCGTGGCGCGCGCCCGCATCGCGGAGCGCACGCTCGGCTGGCGCGGCATCGCCGTCGAGGTGGAGCCCTCGCGCGTCTACCCGGAAGGCCCGCTCGCCGCCCACGTGCTCGGCTACGTCAAGCGCGCGGAGCCGGAGCTCGGCGAGGACGACTCCTTCAACTACGTCGAGCCCGAGCTGACCGGCGCGGCCGGCATCGAGCGGCGTTTCGACCACGCGCTGCGCGGCGCGCCCGGCGAAAAAATCATCGCGGTGGACGTCTCCGGCTACAACTACCGTTACCAGCTGCCCGGCCTGGCCGACAAGCTCGGCCACCGCGACGCGGTCGCAGGACGCGATGTGCTCCTCTCGCTCGATCCGCGCATCCAGCGGCTCGCCGAGAACGCGCTCGACGGCCTCAACGGCGCGGCGGTCGTCCTCGACCCGAACAACGGCGACGTGCTCGCGCTGGCCAGCCAGCCGCGCTTCGACCCGAACGAGCTGACGGGCTTTATTCCCACCGAGACCTGGCAGGCGCTGAGCCAGAACCCCGACAAGCCGCTGCGCAACCGCACCATCTCCGAAAATTATGCGCCGGGCAGCATCTTCAAGCCCGTCGTCGCCATGGCCGCGCTGGACCTCGCCCGCGCGAGCCCGAACACGAGCTACAACTGCCCGGGCCATTTCATGCTCGGCAAGGCGCGGTTCAACTGCTGGGAAAAACTCGCGGGGCACGGCACGCTGAACCTGCACGACGCGCTGATGTATTCGTGCAACGTTTACTTTTTCAACCTCGGCCTGCACATCGGCCCGGAGGTCATCCACGACCGCGCGCTCGAGCTGGGCCTCGGCGCGCGCTCCGGCATCGAACTCGACGGCGAGGTGCCCGGCCTGGTGCCCGACGATGAGTGGAAGCGGCGCGAGCGCAAGGCCGAAGGCGGCTGGCGCGAAGGCGATACCTGCAACATGTCCATCGGCCAGGGCGCGGTGCTCGTCACGCCGCTGCAGATGGCGAACGTGGCCGCGGTCCTCGCCAACGGCGGCAAGGTGTGGCAGCCGCACCTCGTGCTCGGCCTGCGCGACGCGCAGGGCGTGTGGCAGCGCACGCCCCCCAAGCTCACCCGCGTCATGGCGTGGAACGCGAACCATCTCCGGCTTGTGCGCGAGGCGATGTGCGACGTGATCAACGCGCCGACCGGCACCGGCAAACACGCGAAAATTGCCGGGGTCCTCGTTGCCGGCAAGACCGGCACCGCCGAGCACGGCAGCAAGGGCGAAGGCCACAAGTGGACGTGGATGATCGCGTTCGCGCCCTATGACGCGCCGCGGTACGCGGTCGCGATGCTCGTCGAGGAGGGCGTCAGCGGGGGCAGCACCGTCGCGCCGCTGTTGCAAAAAATGATGCAAGGCATTTTCCACCCCGACAACGCGGAGGGCGAGGGATGAGCTTCTTCCGCTTCCCGCGCCGGCTGCTGCGCCTCGACTGGACGCTGGTGCTCGCCATGCTCGCGCTGTTCATCGGCGGCCTCTGCTTCATCTACAGCGCCTCCTACCGCGCCGCGGAACTGCCGGTGAGCAACCCGCTCGCCCAAAAGCAGCTCCGCTTCGGCCTCATCGGCCTCGCCGCGTTCCTGGCGATGGCGCTGCTCGACTACCGCCGCCTGCGCGACCTGGCGTGGCCGCTCTACCTGCTCGGCGTCCTCGGCCTCGCGCTCGTGCTGGTGCCGGGCATCGGCAAGAAGATGTACGGCGCCGTCCGCTGGATTTCGCTCGCCGGCATGCAGGTGCAGCCCTCGGAGCTGGCGAAGCTCGCCACGATCCTCGTGCTCGCGCGCTTCCTGAGCAATCCGGGCCGCGACCCGGCGCACTTCAGCTATCTCGCGCTGGCGTTCGTCATCGTGCTGCCGCCGGTCCTGCTGATCCTCAAGGAGCCGGACCTGAGCACGGCCAGCACCCTGCTGGGGGTCACGCTCATCATGCTCTTCGCCGCCGGCGTGCCGCTGCGCACCTTCGTCATCCTGCTGTGCGGGGGCGGGCTCGTCATCGGCGCGCTGTTCGCGCTGCTGTTCCTGAAGCCCGACTGGGTGCCGCACCTCGGCTACGTCAAGGAGCGCATCATCGTCTTCTTCGACCCCGGGCGCGACCCGCTCAAGACCGGCTGGAACGCGATCCAGTCCGCGCTCGCCGTCGGCTCCGGCGGCCTGTGGGGCAAGGGCTACCTGCAGGGCACGCAGGACGTGCTCGGCTACCTGCCGCGCACGGTCTCCGCGAACGATTTCATCTTCCCGGTGATCGCCGAGGAGGTCGGGTTCGTCGGTTCGTCGGTGCTGCTTTCGCTGTATGCCGTGGTGCTGTTTGCGGGGGTCCGCGCAGCCGCCGTGGCGCAAGATAAAATGGGGAGACTGTTGGCGGCGGGCCTGACCGGCCTGGTGTTCTGCCATGTCTTTGTGAACATCGCCATGACCATCGGCCTGTTGCCGATCATGGGGATCCCGCTGCCGTTGGTGAGTTACGGCGGCACGTTCGTTGTGGGCGCAATGGCCGCGCTGGGCCTGGTGCAAAGCGTGTACGTGCGCCGTCGTTTGTAACGTCAAAGGAAAGGAATGAACATGATCAAATCATTGCTCGCCATGCTGGGCTTCGGCCACAAGGTGAAGAAGGAGATCGTCGTAAACGCGGAAAGCCTCGAGGTCCGCGTCGCGGTGCTGGAAGAGGGCAACCTGGAAGAGTTTTTCATCGAGCGCGAGAGCGAGGACCGGGTCGTCGGCAGCATCTTCAAGGGCCGCGTGCAGAACCTGGAGGACGGGCTGCAGGCCGCGTTCATCGACATCGGGCAGAAGAAGAACGCGTTCGTCCATTTCTGGGACATGATCCCGGAGGACTCCACGCGCCTGGAGGCCGAAGAGGGCGTCCAGAACGTCCGGCCGCAGAACGCGCGCAAGCTGACCGCCGCCGAGATCGCCAAGCGCTACCCGATCGGCTCGGAGATCGTCGTGCAGGTCACCAAGGGCGCCATCGGCACCAAGGGCCCGCGCGTCACCGCCAGCCTGAGCATCCCGGGCCGCTACCTGGTGATGATGCCCGGCTGCAGCCTCAAGGGCGTGTCGCGCAAGATCGAGGACGACAAGGAGCGCGCGCGCCTCAAGTCGATCCTCGCGCGCCTGCCGGTCCCACCGGGCATCGGCATCATCGTGCGCACCGCCGGCGCCGGCGCCCGCAAGGTCAGCTTCGTCCGCGACCTGCGCGGCCTGCTCGACATCTGGAAGCAGATCGACACCGGCCTGCGCGAGAAGCCCGCCCCCACCCGCCTCTACCAGGAGCCCGACCTCGTCGAGCGCACCATCCGCGACGCGCTGACCGAGGACATCGACCGCGTGGTCATCGACAACAAGGAGGTGTTCGAGCAGCTCCGCGACAACGTCGGCCGCATCTCGCGCCGGTCCAAGGGCCGCATCAAGCTCTACGAGGGCGAGGCGCCGATCTTCGAGCACTTCGGGGTCGAGCGGCAGCTCGAAAACTGCTTCCGCCGCAAGGTCTGGCTCAAGTCCGGCGGCTACCTCGTCTTCGATGAGACCGAGGCGCTGGTCGCCATCGACATCAACACCGGCCGGCACAAGGGCGGCCAGTCGCAGGAGGAGTCCATCCTGCAGGTCAACCTCGAGTCCGCGGTCGAGATCGCGCGCCAGCTCCGCCTGCGCAACGTCGGCGGGCTGGTCGTCATCGACTTCATCGACATGAAGCAGAAGCGCAACCAGCAGCAGGTCTACCGCGCGCTGCGCGACGCGCTCAAGCACGACCGCGCCCGTACCAACGTGCTGCCGATCTCGCAGCTCGGCCTCGTCGAGATGACGCGCCAGCGCGTCGAGGAGAGCATCCGGTCCAGCACCTACACCGACTGCCCCTACTGCCGCGGCCGCGGCAAGGTGAAGAACCTGCTCAGCATGAGCGTCGCCATCCAGCGGCAGATCGCCGCGCAGATGCGCCGCCGGCACGAGAAGGACTTCGCCCTCAAGATCACCGTCCATCCCGCCGTGCTCGAGCGCCTGCGCAAGGAGGACGAGCAGGTGCTCGTCGAGATGATGCAGAAGTACGGCAGCCGCCTGAGTTTTGCGGCCGACCCGCAGCAGCACGTCGAGGACTTCAAGATCGCCCACGCCGGCACCGGGGAGGAGCTCTTCACGACGGTGGAGCGCCTCGCCGGCAACTGAGCCGGCGGCCGCGCCCGGGGCGGCCCGCGGGGCGGGTCCGGGCGGGCGCGCCGCCGCCGGATTCGGCATGGACAAGGCGGGAGGGGCGGTTATACTGCCCCAAGTTTTTCGGGTGCGGGATCGGCTCGCGGGAGCCTCAAGGTCAACTGTCATGACGCTGCGCATCATAGGTGAGTCGCCGCTGCGGCGGCCGGAAGCGAACGTGCCGCCGGTGCGGATCGGCACGGTCTTCCCCCGCGCGGGCGTGCTCGTCACGCTCCCGGGCATCCATGCTACGCAGCGTCTGGCCTATGTGCAGGACCTGAACGCGCGCCGGCTGCAGGCCGGACAGCCGCCGCTGACCGAGGAGGAAGAGGTCAACGAGTGGGCGCAGTCGGTGGACCTGATCATCGAAGGCGATCGCATCCTCATCCGCCCCGATCCCGACAACATGCCGCTGGCCTTCGAGGCCGACGAGCTGCTGCAGGAACTCGTGTCGAAGCAGCGGATCCGGTACCTGATGCTCAGCGACGTGCGCGTGCGCCAGGCGATCAAGGAGCGCGGCGAGTGCTGGCGCATCAACCCCCTGCCCCAGACCGCCGGCGAGATGGCGGAGATGATCCAGCAGTCGCGCATGACGGTCGGCAGCGCGGTGGTCTATTTCTACAACCACATCACGGGCACCAAGCACCTGACGGTGCAGGAGTTCGACCGGCTCGGAACGCTGCCGGTGGAGGAGCTGGCGGCGGCGCTGCAGGAGATCCGCGACCTGCTGCCGCGGCACAACCGCCTGTACAGCCCGGAAGTGGATTTCTTCTGCACCACGGACTTCCAGTTCGGCGCCTGCCCGGAGGGCGAGCTGGCGCAGTGCGACCCGGCCACGGTGCAGGCCTTCCATGCGGAGGTGCTCGCGCAGCTGCGCGCCGCCGTGCCGGCGGACCTCCAGCACGACGACCCGAACAACCTCGTCTGGCGCAACCAGATGTTCGCCGCGCTCGTCGGCAAGCGCGACCAGTCGCCGCCGGAAGAGATCCTGCTCGGCCTCAGCCCGGAATTCTTCATGCAGCTCGAATGGGTGCCGGGCGGCCGCATCCTGCACGGCGAGCTGATCTTCGATTCGATCTTCGATGAGTTCGAGGTGCAGCCCAACGACCCCGAGCTGCGCGCCCTCTGCGACGAGCGCGCGAAGGGGTTTCTCTTCAACGTCCTCCGCGAGTTCACCGACATCGAGTACATCAACGTCGGCCGCGTGGTGACCTCGCTCTCGCGGCGCGACACCGTGTTCGCCGGCCGCCGCGGTGTCTTCATCGTCGAGATGAAGCGCGCCGGCGCCGCGCAGCCCATCGTGCGCATCCTGCGCATGCAGAAGTGGGGCATCTGGGAGCATCTCAACGAGAACAAGGACCTGTGCTGGTCCGTGATGGAGGCCGAGGATTACACCGAATACATCCTCGACCGCCGCCTCGGCTGCCGCCAGCTCGGCATGAACCTGCCGACCCAGATGACCACGCGCAAGATCGTCGAGCGCTACCAGGGCTCGAACGCCCACTACTTCGGCCGCCTGATCTGGGCGACCTACTTCGAGCGCGACTATGTCCGCGGCGTGGCCTCCGACAAGATCCTGCCCTCGCGCTACCTCTCCCAGGAATACGGCCTGCGCCTCGCGCGCCTGCTCGGCCAGGCGGCGGCCTCGAACATCATCGTCGGGCGCATGTCGGTGGACACGCAGACCGTGCTGTTCGACGACGGCGACGAGATCATCGTCGAGAACAAGGACGGCCTGCCGGTGGAGCTCATCGTCGCCGACCACACCGGCACGTTCACCGACTTCAAGACCGACCTGCTGCAGCTGGCGGCCGATTACGCCAAGCCCGTCAACCGCCGGCTGCTGCACCTGGCCAACCCGCGCGAGTTCGCCGAGATCTTCCTGCGCAGCTTTCTCGCGAAGTTCCAGGAGGTCCAGGACGAGTACCGCATGCGGCGGCGCGCGTTCCAGACGCTGTTCAAGCTGCTGCACCGCGACGAACCCGGCAGCTTCGGCTTCCGCTGGGAGCACGTGCTCGCGCGCCTCGACCGCACCGATGCCATCGCGCTGGCCGCCGCCATCCGCGCCCGGATCCAGCTGCCCCTGTCCAACCCCACCAACCCAACGGCGACGCCCCCATGAGCGCGCACCCGGACGGCCGCAGCTTCAAGGCCGACGCTAAGCCTGTGACGAGAATATGAAAACTCATCCTTTGGCCGGGAAACCAGTGCCGCCGGAATTATTGATCGATGTGGCCAGGCTGGAGCGCGAGTACTACGAGCGCAAGCCGGACCTTCAGGACCCGACGCAGCTCGTCAGTTTTGGCACCAGCGGCCATCGCGGAACGTCGCTCAAGGGCACGTTCACCGAGGCGCATATCCTCACCATCACCCAGGCGGTCTGCGACTACCGCCGCTCTCACGGGATCACAGGCCCGCTGTTCATGGCGAAGGACACCCATGCTCTTTCCGGCGTCGCCCAGCGCACCGCCTTGGAAGTCCTCGCGGCCAATGGCGTCGAAGTTTTCATCCAAGCCCATGACGGGTTCACGCCCACGCCGGCGCTTTCCTTCGCCATTCTGGACTTTAACCGCGGCCGCAAAGATGGCTGGGCTGATGGCGTTATCATCACGCCCTCGCACAATCCGCCCGCGGACGGCGGCTTCAAATACAATCCGCCCAACGGCGGCCCCGCCGACACGGACGTGACCAACTGGATTCAAAAGCGCGCCAATCAACTCCTACAGCCTGAAAGCCACGGCCTGCAGCGGATACCGTACGAAAGCGCCCTCCGTGCCACCACCACCCACCTCCACGATTACGTCAGGCCCTACGTTGAAGCCTTGGGCTCCGTGCTCGACATGGAGGCGATCAAGGCTAAAGGTGTGAAAATTGGCGTTGATCCGCTGGGCGGCGCCTCGGTCCACTACTGGGAGCCCATCAAGGAACGCTATGGCCTGGATCTCACGGTGGTCAATCCGCGCGTGGACCCGACCTTCAGCTTCATGACGGTGGATCACGACGGCAAGGTCCGCATGGACTGCTCCAGCCCGTCCGCAATGGCCGGCCTGGTGCAGTTGAAGGACCAGTTCGATGTGGCCTTCGGCTGCGACCCGGACTCCGACCGTCATGGCATTGTCGCGCCCGTCACGGGCCTGATGAATCCGAACCATTACCTCGCCGTGGCCATCCATTACCTGCTGCGGAGCCGCCTGCAATGGCCGGCCACCGCGCTGGTGGGCAAGACGGTGGTCAGCAGCAGCATGATTGACCGCGTCGTGGCTGATTTGGGCCGCCGGCTGTGCGAAGTGCCGGTCGGTTTCAAGTACTTCGTCAGCGGCCTGGCCGATGGTTCGTTCTGTTTTGGCGGCGAGGAGAGCGCGGGGGCCTCTTTCCTGCGCCGTGATGGTTCCACGTGGGTCACGGAAAAAGATGGCCTGCTGCTCGGCCTGCTGGCGGCGGAGATCGTGGCGCACGTAGGTTCTCCCGCCGGTCAATTCAAAGCCTTGGCCGACAAACTGGGTACTCCGTTCTACACACGCATTGATACGCCCTGCACGCCGGAGCAGAAGTCGGGTTTTGGAAAGCTTACGCCCGCATCCGTGCTGGCCACGGAGCTGGCGGGCGAAACCATCACCGCGAAACTCGTCAAGGCGCCCGGCAACAACGCCTCGATCGGCGGGCTGAAGGTGGTCACAGCCAACGGTTGGTTTGCAGCCCGGCCGAGCGGGACGGAAAACCTTTACAAGCTCTATGCCGAGAGCTTTCTGAGCCAGGCCCATCTCGACGCTGTCGTCCAGGAAGCGCGTCAAATCGCCGACCATTCACTCAAGGGTTGAGGGCTGGGGTGAGACGGTAACCGGTGTTTACCGGGACCAGGTTCCTGATGGACCCCGCTCATGGCCACCTCTTAAAAAAAGCACCCGCAAGATCGGAACCTGCGCTGGTGGCCTTGATCCCCGATTCCAGGTCAGTCCGAGATTTCCCGCTCCAAGCGGCGCAGGACGCCGTCGGGCTCGGCAATGCCGAGGCTGGCGATCGCATCGGCCCGGGCTTGCGTGTCGGCCAAGGCGTAGATCCGCAGTTCGTCGGCATTCCCTGACGGGCGGATGTGCGCCACGTCATCGTTGCTGAAGTAAATGCGGACGCCATCGGTGTAGTCGATCCGCGTGATGCTTCCAAAGCCGAGCGCCGGCGTGAAGTAGGCCGCCAACGAGGCACGCAGCTGTTCCGCCCACTGCACCTGCGCTGCGGACGCCGGCAGTCCGCGGCGCTCCGCGTCCAGCAACGCGGGCTGGCCGCCACCGAAAACCACCTGCCGGATCACAGCGTCCGCAGGTGTGAAACGTCTGACAATCTGGTTTCCCTTTACGTTCGAGATGTTCCGCAGCAGGGCGGAACGGCCGAAGCGCTTGGGCAGGCGGTCGAACAGCGCCCCCATCGGGAGCCCTGTCTTGCGCATGCTGAACAGGATACCGAGGATGGGCAGCAACGCGTCGCGCGTCGGCAGGGCTTTCAAGACATGGCCGGCGACTGCGATGTCGGAGCCCAGGAAGAAGCCGCCGTTGACTTCCCACCCGCAGACGGCGCGCCGCCCCTGCTTCCGGGCCGCCTCCATGCCGGCGATGACAGACGGCGATCCGATCCGCGTTTTCGGCTCGACCATGTCCTTGAGTTGCCCGCGATTCAAGGCATCATTGCAGCTGATCGGCACCACGACAGCATCCGCGCCCAGGTATTCGGCCACCACCATGCCGACCAGATCCCCGGTGAAGAACCTGACCCGTCCGTGTTCGACGGCGAGGAGCAGGGGCCGGTCGCTGTCGCCATCGGTGGAGACCACGGCGTCGAGCTCCCCGGCTTCCGTGACCAGCGCCTGGATGGCGGCCAGGCGTTCGGCGTCGATGTTCTCCGTATCGATGGGCACAAAGGTGTCGCTGCGCCCGGCCGTGATGACCGTGGCGCCGAGTGACCGGAGGACGTCCACCAGCAGATCGCGTCCCACCGCCGAGTGCTGGTACACAAGCACCCGCAGACCTTGCAGGGACTGTCCGGCAAAGAACGCGGTATAGCGTCTGGCATAGTGCTCCCGGCCGGCGTCGGACGCGGGCAAAAGTTCCTGATGCCCGGCCTTGAACAGGCCCTGCCCGTTGAAGAGGGATTCCGCCAGAGGCTGGTCGTAAATCCGCTGGCGGACCTGCTCCACGCGCGCGTTGATCGGGGCTTCATCCCTCTTGAGCAACTCGCTTTTCGCCGTGTAGGTCTTGTAGCCGTTTCGATTGAAGGGGATGTGGCTGCCGGTGATCATCATGCAGCCCCGGCCATGCTCGAGCGCGTAGGAGGCCAAGGCCGGCGTGGGAATAGGGCCGAGGTTCACCGGCCGCAGGCCCGCATCGCGGATGGCGCGTTCGATGGCTTGGGCCAGCTCGCCGCGCCTGGGTGGTGCATCCACGAAGCGGGTCGAACTGGGCCGCAGGTCACAGGCGAAATAGAACTCGTCGCCGCGGCGGATGCCGCCGTCTTCCACGGAAAGGGTTTGCAGGTATTCAAGTTCTGCGGTGGCGTTGATGTAGAACTCCAGCTGGGTCAGATGGATGATTTCTCCGCGCCGCCCGCTGGTGCCGAATTTCAGCACTTGGGGTTCGTAGTCCAGATGAGCCCTGAGGGACGCCTGTTTATCCGTGTGTTCGATAGCCATGTCGCGACGGTAGGACACAAGCGCATTGGCGTCAAGCCGAACCGCTGGTGCTCGGAAAAGTTGGTTTCGCCGGGTCGGGCACCCGGCTTACAACGGGAAGCGCGTCAGTAGTTGAGGGGATGTTGCAGGCCGCGTGAGCGCACGCGGCGCCGGGCGCGCGTCAGCGTGGCATGACCAGGTTGGCGCTACCGGGCATATTGGTCTGCGCCGTCGCTTTGCCCCCGATGGGCACGAGGCGGACATTGCCCGTGGTGCGGTCATAACCATACCGCGCACCCAGCGGCGCCACCGGCATGTCGGGCAGCAGCCCGCGCTCCACGAGTTCACCCAGTTCGCCCGGCAGCCGGCCCACGCGCAGCTGATAGGCGCTGATGGCCTTCTGCACTTCCTCAAGGCCATTGCGCTCCTGCTGCTTGAGGCGCACCCGCTGGAGCATCGCGCGATAATCTTTGGGCCCGGCCGGGGCGTTGGTGGAGGCGGAAGGTGCATTGGTCTGCGCCGCGAAAACGGCGGGGCCGCCCGCAAGCGCAAGCAGCGACACCAAGGACAGGAGCGGCTTCATTCGTGTCATAAGCACCACAAGTGGGCGGCATTTTATCGCGAAGCGGGGCCTTGTCGAGCATCGAGTGGATGGCCGGCGTGTTGCGGACGTTGACTTCCCCCGCCAACTGCTTTACCCTCCGCGCCCGTCGGCCCAGCAGGGCCGGGTTGTGGGCCAGTAGCTCAGTTGGTAGAGCACGAGCCTTTTAAGCTTGTGGTCCCGGGTTCGAGTCCCGGCTGGCTCACCATTCGAAATCCCTATAAAACACAATAGAATAAGGGCTTTTATCGCTTTTCGCCTGAAAGGGCGATGTAGCCAGTGAATGCCCACTTGTTGCCAAATAAGACATTCTTTTGGCAACAATTTGTCAACGGGCTAGGGTGCGAGCCAGATCACTTTGCCGTGCGCATCTAACAGATTTAGCCCCGGTCGCCCGTCCTTGTTCACGTCCAGTATGGCGCGCGCCTCGCCATTCCCGCTGAACAATCCCAGCTCTGGTCGATTGGCTTTTCCCATGCTCAGCTTGGCGAGGGAAGTAAGGCTCGCTGAAGTCAGGCATAGCTCAGGCCCGTCCTTATTCGCATCCAAGCTGGCGCGGGGCATCCCGTTCGCGTCAAAGAGGTGAAGCACCGCCCCTTTTTCGCCAACGTCTAGAATAGCGCTGGGCTTGCCTTTCTCGTCAACCATGCGCAACCCCGGTCGACCGGCCTTGCCCATGCTGAGCATAGCGCGAATCTTGCCGTTATCATCTTGCAAACTGAAACCCGAGTCATTCAGCAAGGTACTAACATTACCTTGCGCGCTGCCTAGGCCCAGCGTGGGGCAACCGTCCTTGCCCACATCTATCAATACGCGTGAAGTGCCATTCGTATCCTGAAAGCGCAGCATCGGCCCATTCACATCGACGAACATCATGGCACGGACATCGCCTTTCTCGTCCTTCAGGCGCAGCCTCGGTTCATTCTTATAAACATCCAGCGCGACGCGGGGTTTGCCGTTCGCATCATCTAGTCTTAGTCCCGGAGCATCCTTGTCATAGAACAACCTTGAGCGATTTTTTCCGTTCTCATCGAACAGGCTTAGCCGCGGTCCATTCGTGCCAACATTCAGGGCAGCGCGAATCACGTTGTTCATGTCAATCAGGCACAAACTCGGCCCATTCGTACCAACGTTCAAGGTGGCGCGGATACGCCCTTGGTCATCCACGACCACGAATTGCCGGGCGGTGATTGTTGGGGTGACTCCCGGCACCGCGGCGATGGCGAGACAACCAAACAACAGCATTGCGCCGGCTCCGATCAAGCGGCGGTTGCGGCGTTGCATGGCGGCCAGCCCGGTCTTCGCCGAGCTCAATTCACGCTCCAACTTTTCCATTCGCTCTTCGATTGTCACGGTGTTCCCCTTGGTTTTTACATTGGAAATTTTGACAACTCTACAGCTGAAGCGCAAGTCCGCTTTATGGAATTTCTAATCCCTGGAAAGGCGCGGTGTGATTTCCTCAAACCCTTTTGCACTTTTTTGCAACAGTTCCCCGCACACGCCCTGCGCGTTTTATGTCCTGACCGGTTTGTTGCAAATCTATTTGCAACAGACGCGGAGCACTGCCCTTCCCTTTTCGGTTGGCATGTCGGCGAGCCCCGAGTCTTCGCCGCAGCCTGCAAATCGTCAGTTACCACCCCGTCTGTATTTCATTCCATCGAAACCATAACGGCTTGACATGATTGAGGGGAGCACCATGATGATGCCTATGAACTCAAGGGGATCTATAGGCGTTGAGCAGAGCTGAAAAACGAGTGACTTAACTCATGCCTGAAATCACCTTCAACTGCCCTAAATGCGCGGGAATTCTTACCGTAGACGCGCGTGGTGTGGGGCAAACGGTACGTTGCCCCCTATGCAAGAAATTCATCCTGATTCCTGACGGGCACTCACCTGAATCCCCGCAGGTTTCTGATGCTGATCCTACTGGGATGATGAAGCCCCTGGACAAGCGCGACCAGCGGAGAAAAGCTTGGTTAATCGCAATCTGCCTTCTGGTGCTCCTTGGTTCAGTTGCGGGTTTCCTCGTCAACAGCGCGCAACGGGGAGCAGAACGCCAGCGACGGGACAGGACTAGCGCAGAAAACGATAGACAACGGAACGTGGACAATCTTGCAAACAAGGTTCGCACGTTGCTGGAAGCGGGCCATGTATCCTCTGCTAGGGAAACGCTGGCTAAGGTTGAGTCATTGGGAGCAAGCAGCACGATCTTGCAAGAACTTAACAACCTGTTGGCTAAAACCGTTACCAGGCAGGAAGTCTTCCAGCGCTTCGCGCAAGCCTCGGTGGCGCGCGAAAAAGCTCAGAGGATTAAACGTGATTCAGCGTTTGGCATCCTCATGGATGAAATGGAACTTGCGTGGCGTGCTGCGGAAGCCGCACGGGCATCCGGAGTTTTTGGCGAGTCTCTTTCCGGTTACAAATTAGTCTTGGAGCGAAGCCGTGAAATCCTGGAGGCAGACCTACAGCGTAATCAAACGTTGTCCGCCTCAAATGCAGTAGAAACAAATGCGGTAGTAGTTGTCACGAATCAGGCAAAGCAAGTAAACTCACTTGCAGAATCCGCGTTGAATGACGGCATAACGGCCGCATGGAAGAAGAAGTACGGTTTCGATATTCGCGATATGACGATGGCCAAAGCCGATCGCGACAACGATGGCTTCAGTAATCTCGAAGAGTATCGCGCCAATACCGACCCGTTGGACCCTAAAAGCCATCCGGATGTGCTCAGCAAACTCCGCGTCTGGGCTATCAAGCAGCAGGTGTTCAAGCTCCGGTATACTGGCGGAATGAGGATAGGCTCCAACGAAACCTTCCAGCTCAACTGGCCCAATGGGCGCACCTTGCTGGTAAAAGTCGGCGAAACGGTCGATGGTTACAGAGTGGTGGCCCATGAGCCCCGTTCCACCGACGGCGATGTCCTGATACTGGAGAAAGGTGCCGAAAAGTTGCGCCTTCCCCAGTACCCATTTAACAAAAAGATAAAGTATTCGGCCACTCTGATCCTTCTTCTTGATCGTACTTCTTATAGTGTGGGGGAAAATAGCTTTTGGGTCGTAATACGCAAAACCGGTTACTCAATTATTAACATCACTACCAATGCCGTCACAATGCGCCGACAAGGGAAAGACGCGGTAGACGTAGAGGTGCCGTTTATCAGCGATGCTGAGCGTTCGGAAGTACTTAGCGATATGCCAACCGCACCCGTGATCAAGGCCGTCTTCGCCTCCTCCGAGACCAATGCCGAGCCCGCACAGCTGGCCATCGACGGCGACGTCCACACCAAGTGGTCATCCCTGCCGGACGACAACCCGTGGTTCATCGCCGACCTCGGTAGCACTCACAAGATTTCCGGCGCCGTCATCTACTGGGCCGCGGCCCATCCGATCTACTACACACTCCAGGTCTCCTCCGACCGAATCCACTGGATCGAAGCTGAGGATACCAATGCTAGATTAAAAAGCGGGCGTACCGTCCACATGTTCAAGACGATTCCGGGCCGCTATCTGCGGGTCTACGATTCAAGCGTTTGTGTACCGAGCCGGAAGCGGAAAATTGCGATCAACGAAATTCAGGTAATGGTGGACGGCCACAACCCCCCTCCCCCTCCAGAATTGGGGCAGCCCTAAAGCCGGACAAGCCAGTGACAACAGAGCAGTGTCACGACACGCGTGAATCCTGCCAAAAATCTTCCCACAAGAGAGCAGCTAATTATAAAAGGCACCCCAACCTTTTGGGGGCAATGGAGTCGCCGATAACCAAGCTCCGATCGAAAAGCACCTTTTTCTTAAGCATTTGTTCGGCTCATCACTCGTCAACACGATGTGGTGACTGCCGGCTCCCCCTTATCCCCGGCTCACGTTCAACTGTCGGCCGGCGGGGCGTCTTCGTTCTGGGCGCGCAGCAGTTCCTCGCGGCGGGACGAGTCCTCTTCCCAGCCGTGCATCACCTGGCCGAGTTCGAACTCGACGTTCTTGAGCCGGCGGCCGGCGTCGGCGCGCTGCTCGCCCGTGGACTCGGGCGCGGCCAGGCGTTCGCACAGCTGGAGCCGCTCGGTCTCGAGCACGTTGATTTTCTTCTCGGCCCTGATGATGCTCTTGTCGAGTTCCTTGAGCTGTCCGTGCCGGATATGCCGCGCTTGGGTGCGCTCGCGCCGCGCGGCCTTGGATTCGCTGGCCGCCGACACCGCGCCCGCCAGGGGCAGCATGGCCGGCGCCGCGGACGCCTGCTTTTGCTTCAGCTGTTGCTGCTGCTGCGCGATCTTTTCCTTGTAGTAGTCGTAGCCGCCGACATAGGTCGTGACGCCCTCCGGCGTCATCGCAATCACGCCGCCGGCGACGGCGCGGACGAACTCGACGTCATGGCTGACGAGCAGGACGGTGCCGGGATAGGTGCTCAGCGCCTCCTGCAGCGCCTCGCGCGACTCGATGTCGAGATGCGTCGTCGGTTCGTCGAGCAGCAGCAGGTTCGGCGGGCGGATCAGCAGCCGTGCGAACGCGAGGCGGATCTTTTCGCCGCCGCTCAGGACGCTGACGAACTTCAACGCGGCCTCGCCGGAGAAGCCGAAGCCGCCGAGCAGCGTGCGGATTTCGCGCTCGCTCGCGTCCGACGCCATCTCGCGCAGCGTCTCGATCGCGGTGCAGCCGGGATCCATCGTCTCGGCCGACTCCTGCGACTGGTAGCCGGCGATGACCTTGTAGCCGAGCACGCGCTTGCCTTCGACCGGCTGCAGCTGCCCCGCCAGCAGGCGCAGCAGCGTGGTCTTGCCCATGCCGTTGGAGCCGACGATCGCCAGCTTCTCGCCCTGGTTGATCGTCAGGTCGAGCGCGTGCAGGATCCACGGGCCCTTCTCGTCATAGCGGAAACTGACGTGCTCCAGCCGCAGCACTTCCGCGCCGCATGGCGGCGGCGCGGCCAGCCGGAGCTGGCCCATGCCGGCCGCGATCTCCGGCATCTTGACGGCGGTCTCTTCCATGCGCTCGAGCATCTTGACGCGGCTCTGGACCTGCGTGGCCTTGGTATTCTTGGCGTGGAACCGCTCGATGAAGCGCTCGATCTTGTCGCGCTTCACCTGCTGGTTGCGCTGGATCGCCTGCACCTGGTCGCGCCGGCGCACGCGCTCCCGCTGGTACCAGGCGAAGTTGCCCGCGTAGCGCGTCACCGCGCCGCCGGCGACCTCGTAGATGACCTCGGTCAGCGCGTTGAGCAGGTACCGGTCGTGCGAGATCAGCACCAGCGTCCCGCGGTATTCGTCCAGGAAGCTGCGCAGCCACTCAACAGCGGGCAGGTCGAGGTAGTTCGAAGGCTCGTCGAGCAGCAGCAGGTCGGGATCGGCGACGAGCGAGCGCGCCAGCTCGGCGCGCATCTGCCAGCCGCCGCTGAACTCGCCGAGCGGCCGGTTCAGCTCCGCCGCCGGGAAGCCCAGGCCGCACAGGGTGGCGGCGGCGCGCGCGGCGATGTCGTAGCCGCCGCGGTGCTCGAAGATCGTCTGCAGTTCGCCGACGCGGCGCAGCGTGCGGTGGCGCGCCTCCGAGTCCGGCTCCTGCCGCAGCTCCTCCTCCAGGAGGTGGATCTCGGCGTGGATGGTCTCCAGGTCGGGCGCGGCGCGCTCGACGTAGGCGTGCAGCGGGGTCGCGGTGTCGTCGGTCAGGATCTGCTGGCGCAGGTAGCCCATCCGGATGTCCTTCGCCAGCTCGACTTTGCCGCCATCGGGCTCCATCTCGCCGGCGACCAGCGCAAAGACCGTGCTCTTGCCGGCGCCATTGGGCCCGACAAAACCGGCGCGCTCGCCTGCATTGACTCGAAAATTCACGGCATCGAGGACAATCTGTTTGCCGTAACGCTTGTTAACTTGACGGAATTCAATCATAGAGGCGCGGACTTTAGCCTAGAACGGCGAAAATCATAGGAAAAAATACAGAAAAGGGCACCGCGAACAACTTGAGAGCACACGCCACGCGCCCCTTTTCCAAGCCTGGAAAAACGACCCTGTCCCCTTTCCAAAGGATTGGAAAACAAGCGGTAGCGGCCTTTTCCGGGGCCTCTCGCGGAGCGAGAGGACTACTATGGTGCCGCAAAATCATCGTCCTCGTTCTCGTCCTCGATACACACAGGCAAGCGGGTTTCGAGAACGAAGGTAGGGCGCGCACGCCGTGCGCGCCGGATGCGCTTGGCGCATGGCGTGACGGTTGATGCCCTTCGGCCATAGGGCACCGCGTCACGAACTCAACACGCTGGATACCGCCCGGCGGGCGCGGCCCTTCGACCCTTCGACAAGCTCAGGGCAGGCGCGCCCGCCCTACCAAAAACGCAACGCCGGCAAATCCTCTCTTCTGTGGGGTGGGTGCAAGCCCGCGAACCCGATCAGAACCAGGCGCGCACGCAGCGGAAGGTCTCAAAATCATGACCAACAGAATCATCGCCTTTCTTCTGCGCAATGTGATGATTTTGTACTCATGATTTTGTTGTTCGCCCCACCCCCTAACCGCATTCGTCAGAACGCGGCCAACCCCAACACACCACGCACGCGCGCTTGCAAGGGGCGGGGGCGGCATGGGGTTTTGCGGCGCGGGTTGCGGTGGGCCGCACTCTGACGAGTGCGGCTACAGCGGAGGGTCTCAAAACCCGGTGGAGGGCTCACGCCGCTGGCGGCGGCTGCAGGGGCGGGGGCTCGGCGGAGAGTTTCATGTATTCGCTCTCGAGGTCGGAGCCGCGCCGGATCTCCAGGATGCCGACGCCGGTCTCCAGGAAGATGCGCAGCGCGGCGGTGTTCAACGCCTCGGCGGTGTACGTCGAAGGGAAGCTGGCCACGACGCGGTTGCCGTGCTGCTCCCACGTCACGTCCGGCAGCTCCGCGGCAAGCCGGGCGAGCGGGAGCGTGCCGCTGCCGAGGTGGTAGGTGACGCAATGGCTGCGGCGCACGATCTTGTCGAGCGTATCCTGCCGGACGCGTTTGCCTTTCTCGACGAAGGCGACGTGATCGCAGAGCGCTTCGAGATCGGTGAGCTGGTGCGAGCTGATGACGATGGCTTGGTGGCCGCGCCGCTCGCGGATCAGGTCGCGGACGCGCGCGGCTTCCTTCGGGTCGAGGCCGTTGAGCGGCTCGTCGAGCAGCACCAGTTCCGGCCGGCCGAGGAACGCCTGCGCAATCGCGAGCCGGCGCTTCATGCCGTGCGACAGCGAGCGGACGGGCGAGCGGCGGCGGTCCTGCAGGTGCACCCACTCGAGCAATTCGTCGATCGCCGGCGCGAGCCCCGCGACCGGCATGCCCTGGATGCGCCCGTAAAAGCGCAACAATTCCTCGACGCGCGCATGCGGCGGGAAGCTGGAATCCTGCGGCAGCAGCGCGACGCGGCCCGCGTGCCGCTCCGGCGAGAAGGGACCGTCGCCCAGCAGATCGATGGTGCCTTCGCCGGCGCGCAGCAGGCCGAGCGCGATCGCCATCGCCGTGGTCTTGCCCGCGCCGTTGCTGCCGACGAGTCCAAAGATCGAGCCTTGCGGAACTTCGAGGTCCAGGCCATCGAGCGCACGCAGGCGGCCGTAGCACTTGACCACGCCGTGGAACTGCAGCGCGTTGCTCACAGGTCCCTCCGCGCAAAGCGCGCGTAGCCGGCGAAGAGGTAGACCGCCGCGAGCGTCAGCAGGAAGACGGTGGCCGGGAGCAGATGCTCGGCGTCGCTCCACCAGAGCGACTGCCGGTGCGCGCCCGGCGTGATGACGTTGACAAGATCCCAGATGCGCCGCCAGCCGTCGCCGGCCAGCCAATTGGAGAGGCCTGTGAGGACGGAGACGCCCACGAGCGCCATGAAGCCGAAGGCGAGCGCCAGGTTCGGCAGCGCGCACAGCTGCGAGATGCCGAGCGCCAGGCCGAGGAAGGGCAAGGAGAATATCCAGGCCTTCACGGCGAACCAGAGCATGTGATAGGCCGTGGCCCAGCCCTCGTAGCCGCTCATGCGGAACCAGCCCACGAGCCAGGCGCCGAGCGCGCTCAGGATCAAGGCCACGAACAGCTGCGCGGCCTGCCCGGCGAACTTGCCGAGCAGCCACGGCGCGCGCCCGGCGCGGAAGAGGATGAACCGGATCGAGCCGCTGGCGATCTCCTCCGAGATGCGCGCCGAGGCCGTCAGCATCACCAGCAGCGGCGTGAAGGCGCACGAGAGCCAGCCGTAGAACAGCGCCAGCGGCGGGACATCGAGCAGCGTCTCGGCGAGCTTCTTTTCGCCGATCAGGTGGGAGAGCAGGTCGCGGAAGGGCTTCGACTTCCAGAGCGTCGCCGTCACGCTGCCGGCGTCCTTGGGCGCGTCGAGGCCCAAGGTCGTGACGAGCTGGCCCTCGATGCTGTGGAGGAAGGTGATGAACAGCGCCGTCGCCCCCATCGCGCCCGCCAGGTAGAGCAGCAGCATCACGATCACGCGCCGGCTGCGGATGGAGTCGGACAGCTCGTTGGCGGCGACAATGCCGAGCGTTGAGAGGGCGCGGTTCATTTCTTGCGGCGCATCCCCTCGAAGACATCCTTCACGCCGGAGAGCGGCTTGGCGACCTCGGGATTGATGAAGTCCATCATCTGGAATTTTTCGCCCGCCTTGTCGCGCCAGCCCGCCGGCTGGCTGCGGTCGAGGTCGTCGTAGGCGGAGATGAGCGAGTAGCCGAGGTCGTGCATCATCCGCAGGCCCGTCTCCGGGTTGCCGGCGCTGGGCTCCTTCAGCTTCTCCGCCCAGTCCTTGATCTTCTTGCCCAGCTCGTCGTTCATCTGCCGGACCGCGGAGTCGAAGGCCTGCGTCTGCTGCGGGTTGGCGCCCGTGTTGCTGAGGAAGTTGTTCCGCGCCAGATCCGACCGCGTTTTCCACAGCTCCATCGCCTTCTCGATCTGCTCCTCGAACGTCTTCTTTTCGGCCTTCTCGTCGCGCTGGGCGGCCGGAAGTTCATCGCCGTCCAGGTCCTTGTCGTGGCCCGGGCCGAACCGCCGGGCGGGGTGCTTGGGAATGACGGGCGGGGTCGGCACGCGGAGCATCGAGGCGACGTTCTGGAAATTGCCCTGCCGCCGGCCCTGCTGCTTGAGCTGGCCCTGGAGCGTGGTGACTTCCTCCTGCGCCTTGCGCAGGTCGCCCTTGAGGCTGAGGTTGCCGACCAGCAGCCCGACGAGCAGCGCGAGCACGATGAAGAAGGCGTTTTTCATAGACGCGGAGTCTAGCGGGGGCAGGCTGGTCGGGAAAGCAGAATTCCAAGACGGTTTTCTCCGCCTGCTCGCCGCGCTGGCCGGCGGGGTTTCGTCGACATCCAGATCCTTGTCCTTGCCCGGTCCGAACGGCCGTGCGGGGCGCTTGGAAACGACAGGTGGTGGCCGGAAAGGCTGTTTCCCCATGGCTCCTGAAAACAGCAGTTAGTTTGGTTGCTTCGGAGCGGCGGCACTCCTGCCGCCGAAATAGCCACGCCTGCACCACGCCTTTTCACGCGCAGCAGAGGCAAGGCTCGCATGTGACGTTCTGGCTACGGCGGCAAGAGTGCCGCCGCTCCGGGTTGGTCCCGGATTGCATCGGCGTCATTCCGCCATACAGCCCCCACCGCTACGCAGCGTAAAAGAAAGAGGCGCAGCCTGTGCTGCGCCTCTTCCACCGCGTACCGCCTCAGCTCACCGGCTCAGCTTGTAGGCCTCGAGCGTGGTGTAGTACTTCGCGAGCATGTTCGGCACTTCCCAGGCGGGGAGCTGGCCGGCGGCGAGATATTTGAGGTAGCGCTCGGTCACCTGCGCGAAGTGCGCCTCGTGGCCGACGTTGTACTTCTCCGGAATGCCGATCTGCCAGCCCGTGCCGACCGCGGCCTTCTGGGCCTCGATGCCGGGATAGGTGGCGGCGACCTGGGCCACACCGGCCTTCAGCGCCTGCTCAAAGGCGGCGGCGTCCGCGCCGGTCTTGTTCTCGACGTAGAGCGTGGCCTTGTAGTTCTGCTCCTTGCCCTGCCGGATGACGAGGTTGGCCTTGGTGCCGCGCATCATCGAGTAGTGCGTGTCCTTCGCGCCCTCCGGGGCCTGGAAGTTCCACATGACGGATACCTTGGCGTGCACGCCCTTGAGCGCATAGGTGAACTCTCCGTTGCAGCAGGGCGCGAGGTTGCCGTCGGCGCCGACGTCCTTCTTCAGGTAGTCGGGATAGCTGTCGAGCGCGGTCGCGCGTTTGAACTCGGCGGGCGTGATCTTGGTCGTCCAGCGGCGGGCCTTCAGGACGCTGATGTCCTTCTGCCAGTCGATGACCTGCTCCGGGAAGCACTCCCACTGCACGAGGTCCACGAGGTGCGTCGTCACGTCCACGATGGCCTCGCCCTGCTGCGCCACGTCGAAGAACCACGCCGGGCGCTTGAGCGGCTTGCCCGCGACTTCCTTGAAGTAGTGGTGGATGCTCTCCTTGGTGATCGCCGGCTCCTCCACGGAGCCCTTCTCCAGTTCGCCGAACACCGCCGGCAGGCGCGAGAGTTCCTTCTGCAGGACCGTCGTGATTTCGCTGCGCTCGGTCATGATGTCATAGAGCAGCGTCTTCTTCTCGGCCGCGATCTTGAACGCCTGCTGCAGCGTCGCGAAATCCGCGGGGACGACCGCCATCGGCTTGTCGGCAAGGACGTTGAAGCCCGCGACGACGGAATCGAGGACGTACTTCGCCTTCTTCGCGTTGTTGCCGGAGATGACGACGACGTTGCCCGCGCGCTCGGCGCACATCTTCTCGAGGAAGTCCGCGCCGGTGTAAACTTTCTCATCCCACTTCGTCGGATTTTCGGCGCGCGTGTTGAAGCTCTCGATGCGCGCAAGATGCCCCTGCAGATCGTCGCCGCCCGGCGAATAGACGCGGACGACCGGGCTGACCTGCGGATACATGAGCTTCTGCACCAGCGACGCATGGAAATGCGCCGGATCGAGCGTCAGAATTTTCACCGTGGCCGCCTCCTTTTGCACCGGCTTGGCCTCTTCCTTATTCGTCGGCGAGCAGCCGCTCACGGCCGCTGCCATCAAACCCACGATCAGATATTTCGTCATGTTTCATCTCCTGTTTGAAATCCGTCCCAATAAAGACTTTGTTTCCCCGCGCGATCAGACCGCAAGACCCCTGCCGGCTGGTCCGGCAGGAATAAGTTCTACGGCAAGTACGCCATAACCACAGAACTTTCGCTCCGGCGGGACAAGCCCGCCAAGGGCGTCAGCACAAAGCATGGCCGGGAGCATCACCTTCGGCTCACGCCTTCTGCTTCGCGAGCAGGTTGAAAACACCGTAGCCGGGACGCTCCGCGCGCCGCAGCATCGAATTCGCTTCGTCGTCGCCGATGAACTTCTCGGCCTTCGCGTCCCACTTCAGCGGGCGCTTGAGCTTCATCGCAATCCAGCCGATGGAGCAGGCGGCGAAGACGTGGTGGCCGTTGATCACCGGCGTGATCGGCTCCTTGCGCGACCGGATGCACTCGACCCAGTTCATGTGATGGTTCCGGCTGTTGTAGAGCTTGACCGTGGGTTCGCCGGCGATGAGCGCGGGCTTGCTCGCGTCAAGCGACTTCAGCGGCTTGCCGCCGCTGGTCGGATCGCTGGCGGTCATCTTGGCCGCACCGCGCGAAACGAAAATCCAGCCTTCGTCGCCAATAAACCGGACGCCGTTCGGGAACTTGTCGCTGACATTGACGATGACGTTGCCGGGATAGGTGTATTGCAGGCGATAGCCGAGATGCACGTTCCAGATTTTGTTCGTCGGAAATTCCGCCTCGCCCTCGACCTTTTCCGGGCCGCCCTCGACGATGCCGAGGCCCCAGTGCAGGATGTCGAAGTGGTGCGAGCCCCAGCCGGTGATCATGCCGAGCGTGTGGTCCTCGTTGCGCAGCCAGCCGGGACGGCTGCCGATATCCAGCTTGCCCTTGATCACCTTCTGCGAATGCACGCGCTGCTCGCAGTAGTAGACCTGCGGCGTGCTGCCGAGCCAGGCGTCGTAGTTGAGGTGCGCGGGCACGGGCTGCTCGGGCTCGTCGGCCTTCGTCTCGTCCTTCGGCAAACCGATTTCAACGTGCGTGACACGCCCGAGGCGGCCGCTACGGACGTATTCGCACGCCTTGCGGAACTGCTCCATCGAGTTCTTATCGCCCGCGGAGCGCTGCTGGCTGCCGATTTGGAGGATGCGACCGGCCTTGACGACCACATCGCAGCAGGCGCGGCTCTCGGCAACGGCCATCGCGAGGGGCTTCTGCAGCCAGATGTCCTTGCCCGCGAGCGCGGCGGCGGCGGCGGGCTCAGCGTGCTGATGGTCAGGCGTGCTGATGACGACGGCGTCCACGTCGGCGCGCGCCAAAATTTCCTTGTAGTCGCCGCACACCGCGATGTCCGGCACGGTCAGCTTGGCCTTCTTGTAGGCACCCTCAAGGTACTCCTTCGCGTAGGCGGCGCGACGGGCATCGTAGTCGCAGACCGCCACGTAGTCGGCCAGCTTGGTGCCGACGACGCCGGGCATGTCCATCGTGAAGCCGATGCGGCCGCAACCGATCTGCGCCACGCGCAGGCGCTTGCTGGGCGCGTCGGCGCCGAGCACGCGGGCCGGGATGATCATCGGAAACGCCAGCGCGCTCGCGGCGGCGGCACCCAACTTCATGAAGTCACGACGGTTTGTTTGCATGGCACTGCTCCTGGTTCTGGTTGGCTTGAAAACGGATTTCCCTTGAGATTATTGCGTCCCCGCGGCCGATTCGCGCACCGGAAAGCGATACACCCTGCCGCGCAGCAGGCGCGGCGTCGGGCCGAGGTTGACGCGATAACTCGCCTCGTCGCCGTTGAGCCGCCGGTCGGGCAGCCAGGTTCCGTCGCGGAAAGTGCCTTCTTCCAGCGAGAGCCACGCGGTGTGGCCCGGCAGGTCGCGCCGGGCCGCGAAGCGCAGGCTGGCATTCGCGCCGGCGATCACGAAGGTGTCCGGCGCGAGGGCGATGATGAGGCCCGCGCCGGGCTTGTCGCTGCCGTCCCCGCGATATTCGATGTCGGCGCGAAAGTCGCCGATGTCGAACTCGGCGCGCGTCTCGCCTTTCGCTTGCAGGAAGCCGCGCAGGGTGTCGCGGCCCTGGTGCCGGGCGATAAGCGGCAACACATTGTTAAGCACCGCATAATATTCGCGCAACGCGTTGGTGGCGGAGAGCGCGTCGATGCCGAACGGCGAGAAGCCCAGCGCGTGATGCTGGCCGAGCGCGTAGAAGGCGCGGGCGCCGGCGCGTTCATCGGCGCGCGCTTCCGGGATGAACAGCGGGTTGCCGTTCTGCGTGTATTCGGCGCAGATGCCCTTGAAATCCTCGAGGTAGATGTCGGGCGCGAGCAGGTCGAGCGCCGGCGCGGCGGCGCGCCACACGTCCATCATGCGCGCGACCGGTCCGCCGCTCGGATATTTTCCCGGCGTCTGACCCGGCGACTGGACGAGCCACGCATTCGCATACATCGGCAGCGGATACTCCGCCTTGCCGGCCGCCGCGACGCGGCCGATGTAGCGCGCGATGTGCCACGCCTGAAAAACCTCGTCGGCGAGCGCGTCGTTGCCGAACACCTCGCTCCACGTGCCGGACTCGCGGCAGTTCGTCCGCGCCCACACGGCTTTCAAATCGGGGATCAGTGCGTCCTTGTGCGCGGCGAGATAGCTCATGAGCTCCGCCGGCACCTGCCCGGCAAACGCCGCCTCCGCGCGCGGGGAGTGATCGCGCGAAACCGGCATCACGCCAGGCTCGTTCTCCACCTGCATCATCACCACGGTGTGTTTTTTGCCGTCCACTTCGCGCAGATGTTTCATCACGGCGGCGAAGGCCTGCGCGTCGGCTTGCACATTTGCTTCGGCGAACGCGGAGAGCTGCGTGGTGTTTTCGCCGGGCCGGTGGTGGCAGCGCGAAAACCGCGTCACGTTCGTCTTGACCCAGCCCGGCGCGTAGGCGCCGTCGCCGTTCTTCCACGTCGCGAACCAGATGAAGACCAGCTGGAGCTCGTGCTCCCGCGCCGCCTTGAGGAGGCCGTCCACAAGCGTGAAATCAAACCGGCCGTCCTCCGGCTCGACCAGCTCCCAGGAGAGGCTCGCGATGACGGTGTTGAGATTCAACGCCTGGAGCCGCGGCCAGACGGGCTTGAGATAGGCGAGGCTCGACGAGGAGGAGTTGTGCAACTCGCCCGCGAGCATCACGAACGGGGCGCCATCCACGACGAGCTGCTGCGCGGCGCCGGCCTTGCGGAGCTGGGGGATGTCCGCCGCCCAGCCACTGCCGGAGGCCAGCATCAGCACGAGACTCACGACGAAGATATGGCGGCGGAACAGCATGGCGTCAGGGTTTGGCGTCCAGCTTCATCGCCCACTGGATGCCGCCGAGCAGGTGCTTGCGGAAGAGCGGGTCGCTGTAATATTCCTTCTTGTGGCCGAGCGCGGTGTAAAAGCTGCGCGCGCCCTCGAACTCGTGGCACCATGCCAGCGGCACGCTGTCGGGGAGCGATTCGGCGATTTTTTTCGTTTTTTCTGGCAGCTTGAGCGCCTTGAAATTACCCGCGAGCAAAATATGCAGATCCTTGGGCTGCTCCTTGATGACGTAAAATTCATCCTCCCACGCCCACGTGTCGCCGGACAGGAAAGCCGTCGCCGGATGCTTCTTGTCCAGGATGTTGATGGTGAATTTCTGGAGCGGCGGATGGAAGCCGAACGTCCCGCCGATGAGCTGCCAGAACCACGGCCACTTGCGCTCGCTGCCCGTCGCCGAGTGGATGCCGACGAAGCCGCCGCCGTTGTGGATATACTTTTGGAACGCCGCCTTCTGCTCTTCGGTGTCAAACGCGGCGTTGTTGGAATTGTCGAAAATCACCACGCGGTATTTCTTCAGGTTGTCGTCGGTGAACACCTTGGGATCGTCGGCGACATCCATCGCGATGCGGTTCTCCCGGCCGAGCTCCTCCAGCGCCTTGACGCTGGCGGCGATGTTGTCGTGCACGAAGCCTTTTTTGCCGTCGGCGGTCAGGCCGTTGCGCGTGTAGATCAGCGCGCACGGCGTCTCCGCCCGCGCCAGCAGACCGCCCAGCACCAGCACCGCCAGCAAACCCGTCATCCATTTTTGCATCGCGTATCTCCGTGTTGGAAATGTGGCGCGCAGTATGCAAACCGCGCCGCGGCGTGTCACGGACAAAAACGCGCGCCGGCGGCAGAGACCGGGAGCACGAACATCGAACAACGAACATCCAACGTCGAACATCGAGAGCCGGAAAATCCTGCTGAACCCCAGCCGGGGCGTTTCCCGAGGGCGGGGCTTCCAGCCCGCGAACCCGACTCAACCACGACACCAGCAAACGGTTTCGCGCCAAGCGTAATCGGTACGCCGCATGAAAAGCCTGGCGGATGGCTCGCGACAAAACCTCACGCGGAGCGTGAGGACTACTATTCGGACGCAACCGGCATCCGTTGTGCTGGACTACCGCACACAGCACACTTTCGCCGTGCGGCATCTCCCGGCAGCCCTTTCTCACACCTGTACAGGTGTGAGAATAAACACGGCCGGTGGGGGCGCAAGGCTTTGGGGCGTCCTATGCGGAGGCCGGCCGGTCTGAAACCGTTCCGCCGGGTTGCATTCCGGCGGCCATGCGGTAGCATCTGTCCGAAATGGAGACACCACTATGAACTCAGTGACACTCAAAGGTCAGCCCCTGCAGATCCGCGGAGCACTTCCCCAGCCGGGCGCCAGCGCGCCGCAGTTCACCTTGACCAGCCAGAGTCTGGCCGACGTGACTCTGAACCACTTCGCGGGCAAGAAGAAGATCCTCAACATCGTGCCCAGCCTCGACACCAGCGTCTGCGCCATCTCGGCCCGCAAGTTCAACACGGCCGTCGCCGGGATGACCGGCGTCGCCCTGCTCAACATCTCCATGGACCTGCCGTTCGCGCAGAAACGCTTTTGCGAGAGCGAGCGGCTGGAAAACATCACCGCCCTCTCCGCCTTCCGCTATCCGCTCTTCGGCGTGGACTACGGCGTGCAGATCGCCGACGGCCCGCTGGCCGGCCTGCTCGCGCGCGCCGTGATCGTGCTCGACGAGCATAACGTGGTCCGCCACGTGCAGCTCGTCCCGGAAATCGGGCAGGAGCCCGATTACGAAGCCGCGCTCGCGGCCGTGCGCGGCGCCTGAGCCGCTGGCCACGGCCGGCCGGCTCTGCTGTAACATGGGCGGAACCATCTATGCCGATCTATGAATACCAATGCGCCTCGTGCGGGCGTGTGCTGAACTTTCTGGTGCGCAGCACCGCCGGCCACAAGCCGCCGCCCTGCCCCAAGTGCGGCCACGCGAAGATGGAGCGCGTCCTCTCCCGCTTCGCCGCCATCAAGGGCGGGAAGAAAGCCGGCGCCGAGACACCCTCCCTCAACCATCCACCCTCTTCCATGCCGCCGTCCGACGGCGGCGCCGACCTCCCGCCCGGCATGGAGCGCCTGCTCTCCGAGGCGGAGGGGATGGACCAGAGCGACCCGCGCGCGATGGGGCACTTCATGCGCAAGATGGCCGCCGAAACCGGCGAACCGATGCCCGACGAGATGAACGAGGTCGTCCGCCGCCTGGAAGCCGGCGAAGATCCGGAAAAGATCGAGGACCAGCTGGGCGACGGGTTCGGCGCGGATGAGGATGGCGGCCACGGGGCACGCGGCGGCGCCGACAACACACTCTATGAGGCCTGAGCCGGCTGCCCGCTCCTGCTACTCGCCCGACCGCGCGTCATCGCGCCCTTGCAGGTGAGCATCACCGCAGAGCTCCTGCTCGGAAGTTCCAAGCTTGAGGCGGGCAAGCCTCGCCCTGCCGGCCCCTTCGTTGCCTTCTGTTCAAATCTTCTTCCGCGGCGACTTTACTTGTGCTCGGCGACGAGCTGACGCAGGAAGGCGTGCAAGTCCTTGGCGAGATCCTTGCGCTTGAGCGCGTAGATGATGTTCGTGCGCAGGAAGTCGAGCTTGTTGCCGATGTCGTACCGCGTGCCCTCGAAGCGCAGGCCGTACATCGCGCGGTCGCGCACCATCAGGCGCATGGCGTCGGTGATCTGGATCTCGCCGTTCTTGCCGGGCGTGGTCTTCTCGATGTAATCGAAAATTTCCGGGGTGAAGACATACCGGCCGGCGATGGCGAGGTTGCTCGGCGCCTCGGCGACGCTCGGCTTCTCGACGAAATCCTCGACCAGGTAGAGGCCGTCCTGCATGCGCGTGCCCTTGATGACGCCATAGCGGCTGACCTTCTCGCGAGGGACCTCTTCCAGCGCACACACCGATTCGTGGTAGCGCTCGTACCCGGCGAGCAGCTGCTTCGTCACCGGCGTCTTCGCGTCGATCAGGGTGTCGCCCAGCAGCACGGCGAACGGCTCGCGGCCCATGTGGTCCCGCCCGCAGAGGATCGCGTCGCCCAGGCCCCTGAGCTCCTTCTGCCAGACGAAGTGGATGTTGGCCATGCTGGAGATGTGGCGGATGGCCGCGAGGTCGCCGACCTTGCCCTTCTCCTCCAGCTCCTTCTCCAGCTCGAAGTTGCGGTCGAAGTGCTCCTCGATGGCGCGCTTGCTCTTGCCGATGACCATCAGGATGTCGCGGATGCCGGCGGCCACCGCCTCTTCGACCACGTACTGGATGGTCGGCGTGTCCACGATGGGCAGCATCTCCTTGGGCTGCGACTTGGCTGCGGGTAGAAAGCGCGTGCCGAAGCCGGCCGCGGGAATGATCGCCTTGCGGATGGTGTTTTTCATGGTCAGATGATCTGGGGTTTGAGGACCTTGATGCCGAGCGGTTCGAGCTTGAGCTTGAGCGCGGCGAACATCGCTTCGTCGGCATAGGCGCCGACGATGGCGCCGCCGGAGCCGGTGAACTGCGCGCTGGCGCCGACCGAGCGGGCGGCCTCAACCATGCGGATGTTCCCCTGTCCGAGCTGGTAGATCGCGCGCCGCTTGTCGAAGCCCGCATTGATCAGCGGCGCCAGCTTGTCCTTCTCGCCGCGCTGGAGGAGGTCGCGCACCTGGACGGTCAGTCCGGCCCAGTATTTCATGGCCTCCAGCACCACCGGGTCGCCCAGTTCCCAGCGGGCGCGGATGTTGTTGTGGAACACCTCCGTGCCCTCGGCCAGGTCCGTGCGGTAGGCGATGAAGAGCGGCGGCAGCAGCGTCGCATCCAGCGGCTCATAGCGCCCGTAACCCTGCAGATCCATCATGTCCTTGTTGAAATCCATGAAGACCAGGCCCTGATAGACCTGCGCCACGCGGTCCTGCAGGCCCGCCGGGATGCCCAGCTCGCGGGTTTCCACCGAAAGGATCAGGTTGGCCAGGATCGGCTTGGGAATATCGACCTGATAGAACGCCAGCAGCGCCCGGAAACAGGCCGTGATGATCGCGCTCGAACCCGCCAGTCCGACCTGCTGGGGGATGTCCGACTGGTAACGGATCGTGAAGTTCCGCTCGTCGAGCGTGATGTGGTTCTCCTCGCAGTAGTCGTAGAAGCGCTTCACCGCCGCCTTGAGCAGGCGGATGCCGCCGTAGTAGCCGTGCTGCCGCACGTCCGTCGCGAGCTGGCGGATGCTGTGGAAGCGCGAATGGTCCTGGGCCGCCGGGATGATCTCCAGCTCCGGTGACTGGTAGAGGAGCACCTCCGCCGCAAAGTTGGCGAACGTGAAGGCGATCGTCTTGCCGAAATAACCGTCCGACGGGTTCCCGATCAGCCCCGCCCGCGGATAGGCCTTGGTGTGAATGATCATGGCGGCATCCTAGACGCCACCCGCCGCGGGTTCAACTGGTAAAATAAGCGGGCCGTGACTCTGATCCGGGGCGGCGCGTCAGGTGTGTGCATGCAGCGGCGTGGGGTGCGCCCGCTCGCGCGCCCGCAGCTCGGTGCGGCGGATCTTGCCGCTGACGGTCTTGGGCAGCGCGCTCACGAATTCGATCAGGCGCGGATACTTGTAGGGCGCGGTGACGCGCTTGCAGTGCGTCTGCAACTCGTGCTTGAGGTATTCGTCCGGCGCGTGGCCTTCGCGCACCACGACGAACGCCTTGACGACCTCGCCGCGCATTTCCTCCGGCACGCCGACCGCCGCGCATTCGAGCACGGCGGGATGCTCGAGCAGCGCGCTCTCGACCTCGCCGGGGCCGATGCGATAGCTCGCGGAATTGATCACGTCGTCGGCGCGGCCGACGAACCAGAAATAGCCCTCGGCGTCCCGCTTGGCCGTGTCGCCCGTGAGGTACCATGGCCCGACGAAGCGCGCGGCGTTCTCCTCGGGGTTGCGCCAGTATTCCTGGAACAGGCCGAGCGGACGCCGCGGCTGGACGCGCACGGCCAACTGGCCGGCCTCGCCCAAGGGCAACTCGTGTCCGTCCTCGTCCACAATAGCGAGATCGAAGCCCGGCGCGGCGTGCCCCATCGAGCCGGGCCGGATCTCACGGCCGGCGCTGCGAAAATTGCCGACCATCACCACCGACTCGGTCTGGCCGTAGCCCTCGTAGATGTCCAGGCCCGTCGCCTCGCGCCACATCTTGAAAACCGGCGGATTGAGCGCCTCGCCCGCGCTGACGCAGTGCCGCAGGTGCGAGAAACGGTAGGCGCGGAGGTCCTTGCGGACGAGCAGGCGCAGCGCCGTCGCCGGACAGCAGAACACGGTGATCGGATAGTCCGCGAGCGTCTGCAGGATGACGTGCGGATCGAACTTGCCGCGCAGATCGAGGGTGAACACCGCCGCGCCCATAAGCCACGGCCCGAAGAAATTCGACCAGGCGGTCTTGGCCCAGCCGGTGTCCGCCAGCGCCCAGATCACATCGCGCGTGCCCAGGTCCAGCCACTCGCCCGTGGCGCGATGCCCGAGGCCGTAGCTGACCTGCGTGTGCAGCACCATCTTCGCCTCGCCCGTCGTGCCGCTGGTGAAGTAGATGATGCCCGGATCGCTGCTGCGCGAGGGTTCGTAGGGTGGCTCTGCATCGGCACCGCGCACACCCGCGTTGAAATCCAGCCAGCCCGGCAACGCGGCGCCGACGAGGAAGCGCAACCCGGCAAACGCGCCGACCTTCGCCGCCCCGGCGGCATCCGTGACGATCGCGCGCACCGCGGCCGCCTCAATGCGGTAGGCGATGTCCTTGGGCGTGAGCAGCGGCGTGCCGGGAATCGGCACCGCGCCCAACCGGATCAGACCGAGCACCGCGATCCACCACTCCGGCACCCGGTTCAAAATCACCAGCACGCGATCGCCGCGCCGGATGCCTTGCGCCGCCATATAGGCCGCGGCCCGGCGCAGCTCGGCGCTCAACTTCCCGAAAGACAGTTTGCGCTCGCCGGCGCCCCCCTCGCCCACCCACCACAAGGCGAGCTCGTCAGGCCGCTCGTGGCCCTGGCGTTCGATGACATCGTGCGCAAAATTGTAGCAGGCAGGCAGTGCGTCGCTCATGCTGCGATACTAAGCAAGGGCCTGACCGAAAGCCAAGCGCGAACCGATAAATTCACCGCGCGGGGCGTGGGGGGATGGGCGGCTCGGATTCCCAGCCGCCGCCGAGGGCCTTGTAGATGGCGAGGAGGCCGGTGGCGATGCTGCGCTCGCTTTGCACGAGCGCATCCTGCACGGAGTACAGCGCGCGCTGGGCGCTCAGGACGTTCACGAAATCGGTCTGGCCCTCGGTGTAAAGCCGCGTCGCCAGGTCCACCGCTTCCTTGTTCGACGCCACCGCGGCGGCCAGCGCCTGCCGGTGCTGCTGTTCCTTGCCGTAGGCGACGAGCGCGCCCTCGACATCGCCCAGCGCGGTCAACACCGTTTTCCGATAGCTGAGCAAGGCCTGCTGTTCGACTTCGTTCTGCGCGGCGATGTTCGCCAGCGTTTTCCCGGAGGAAAACAGCGACCACGAGGCGCTCGGGCCGAAGGAGTAGACGCGGTTGTTCCAGTCCACCAGGCCCGAGGGCGTCGTGCTGGAGGTGCCGAGGCTGCCGGTCAGCGAAAACTTGGGGAAGAGATCGGACGTGGCGACGCCGATGCGCGCGGTCGCGCCGTGGATCGCCGCCTCGGCGGCGCGCACGTCGGGCCGGCGGCGCAACAGATCGGAAGGCAAGCCGACCGGCACGTCCGGCGGCGTCGGCGGCAGCGGTGCGGCGGTTTCGAGTTCGGCGGTCAATGCGGCCGGCTCGCGCGCGAGCAGCACGCCGAGCGCGAAAATCGTCTGGCGCGCCGCCGACTCCAGCACGGGCAGCGCCGCGCGCGTCGTGGCCACCAGGGCCTCCGCATTGGCCACGTCGAGCCTGCTCGCGAAGGCCGGGAAGCGCTTGCGCGTCAGCACCGCGCTGTGCTCCTGCGCGGCAATATTTTCCCGGGCGATGGCCAGCTGCTGCTGGTAGCCCCGCAGATTGAGGTAGTTCAACGCGACTTCGGCGGCAAGCGTGATGAGCACCGCGCGGCGGTTCTCGACGCTGGCGGCGATATCGGCCTCGGCGGCCTCGATGCCCCGGCGCACGCCGCCGAAGATATCGATCTCCCAGGAGGCGTCCAGGCCCGCCTGATACATGTCGCCGGACACCGGCACGGCCCCGCCCGTGCTCTGCCGGCGATACTGGCCGGTGGCGTCGGCGGTCGGCCAGAAGCCGGCGGCGGCGATGCCGCGCTGGGCGCGCGCCTGCCGGACGCGCGACTCGGCGATCTTCAGGTCCAGGTTCGTCGCCATGGCGCGGGCGATGAGCGAGTTCAGCGTCGCGTCGTTGAACTGCGTCCACCAGTTCGTGATGGCGACCGGCTGCGTCGCCGCCGTGGAGGACCACGTTGGCGGCACGGGAGTTTGCGGCGCGTGGTAGTCGGGGCCGACCATGCACCCGGCGGCGAAAAGAAACGCGACGGCGAACGTGAAACAGGCGGCGCGGAAAAGGAGGTTTTGAACACCGAACATCCAACACCGAACATCCAACATCGAAGTGAAGACTGATTTCTGTAGCCGTACTCGTGAGAGTGCGGAGGCACCGGCGCCGGCCGCATTCTGACCCATGCGGCTGCTGCCAACGGGAAATTGCATCGACACCGGAACTTCGATGTTCGATGTTGAATGTTCGGTGTTCGATGTTCGCTTCAAACCGTTCGATGTTCTCTGCAAGTTCATGGGTGTCTCATTCATAGCGCAGGGCCTCGATGGGATCCAGGCGCGAGGCCTTCCACGCCGGGTAGAATCCAAAAATGATGCCGACGCTGGCGGAGACGACGACGGCTGCGATGATCGCGGTCACCGAGGTCAGCGTGGGCCAGTGCAGGAACTTGGTGACCAGGAAAGAGCAGAGCCGGCCGAACAGGATGCCGAAGACGCCGCCCGCGAGGCAGAGGATGACGGCCTCGAACAGGAACTGCCGCAGGATGTCGCGGCCTCGCGCGCCGACCGCCATGCGCAGGCCGATCTCGTGCGTCCGCTCGGTGACGCTGACCAGCATGATGTTCATGATGCCGACGCCGCCGACCACGAGCGAGATCAGCGCCACGACCAGCAGCAGCTTGGTCATCAGGTCGGCGATCGAGGTGACCGCCTTGGTCATCTCGGTCATGTCGCGGATGCTGAAATCGTCGGGCTCGCCCTCGCGCAGGTGGTGGCGCTCGTGCAGCAGCGCGGTGATCTGCGCGATGGCGACGGGGATCTCCGCGCTGGTCTGCGCCGCCGCATAGATCTGGTCCACGTTGGTGAAGCGCACGGGCAGCGGCGTGTCGGCCGCCTGCGTGCTGGAGGGCACCGGATAGAGGCTGGTCGCCGAGCTCGGATAGAGCTGGTTGAGCGAGTTCACCTGCGCGGCGCCGGCGGAGGCGGCGCTCTGGTTGGCGGTGGTCGCGGAACTGCCCGACACGCGGTACTTGATCGTGGTCCACGGCGCGAGCACGATGTCGTCCTGGTCCATACCCATCATGTTGGCACCCTTGCTGGAGAGGACGCCGATGACGGTAAAGGCGACGTTCTTGATCCGCAGCTCCTTGCCGAGGGGCGATTCGTCGGCGAACAGGTTGCGCGCCACCGTCTGGCCGAGCAGGCAGACCTTGCTGCCGTTGCGCACGTCGCGGTCGCTGAAGACCTCGCCCGCGGCCAGCTCGGTCCACTCGCGCACGGCGAGGAGGTCGGGCGTGGTGCCATAGATGTACATCGGCACCCAGTTGCGGTTGCCGTAGACGACCTGGGTGCGGGCGCGGACGATCGGCGCGGCGGCGCGCACCGCGGAGCACTCGCGCAGGACCGCCTCGCAGTCCTGCGGCGAGAGCGTCATCGTGCTGCCCGCGCCCATGCTGATGCCGCCGCTGGCCGCCGTGCCCGGCATGATCAGCAGGTTGTTGGCGCCCATGCTGGCGATCGTGCCCTGGATCGCGCTGGAGGAGCCGCTGCCGATCTCCATCATCGCGATCACGGCGGCGATGCCGATGATGATGCCGAGCGTCGTCAGGATGGCGCGCATCACGTTGCGGCGCAGCGCGTGCAGCGCCATGCGGAAGGTGCGGTAGAGCTTGCTCACGAAGCGTCTCCCGCGGCGTCCGCCACGATGAGCCCGTCGCTGATGCGCACGGTGCGCCGCGCGTACTGCGCGATGCTGCCGTCGTGCGTCACCAGGATGACCGTGAGGCCTTCCTCCTGGTTGAGGCGCTGGAACATCAGCAAAATTTCCTTGCTCGTCTTCGAGTCGAGGTTTCCGGTGGGCTCGTCAGCGAACAGCAGCCGCGGCCGGTTGACCAGCGCGCGCGCAATCGCCACGCGCTGCTGCTGGCCGCCCGAAAGCTGCGAGGGCTCGTGGTGCATCCGGTCGCCCAACCCGACGCGTTCGAGCAGTTCCGTCGCGCGCTGCCGGCCGGCGCGCTCGGTCAGGTTCTCGCTGGAATAGTTGAGCGGCATGACCACGTTTTCCAGCGCGCTCGTGCGCGGCAGCAGGTTGAAGCCCTGGAACACAAACCCGATTTTGCGGTTGCGGATCAGCGCGCGGCCATCGGTGCTGAGGCCGGAGACTTCCTCGCCATCGAGCCAGTACTTGCCGGAGGACGGATGGTCCAGGCAGCCGAGGATGTTCATCAGCGTGCTCTTCCCGGAACCGGAGGCGCCCATCAGCGCGACCAGCTCGCCCTGGTCCACGTTCAGCGTGATGCCCTTGAGCACCGGCACATCCACCTCGCCGAGGTGGTAGGTCTTGAAGATGTCCTGGAGTTCGATCAGATGCATGGCCGTGGATTTCACGCTGTGCTTACCGCCGACCGCCGCCGAAAGGCAGCTTGGGTGCGAACGGGTTGACCGTCTCGCCGCCGGCCGCGCCAGCGCCGGCGGCGCCCCCGCCGCCGCCCGTGCCACCCCCGGCTGGCCGCGCCGCGGCAATGATGACCTCCGTGTTTTCCGCCAGCTTGTCGCTGACGACCTCGGTCACCGCGCCGTCGCTCATCCCTACGCGCAAGCGGACAGGACGGGCATAGGCGCCATCCTGGATCCATACCGTGCCGCGCGCCAACGCTGGGCCGCCGGACTCGCCACCGGCTTCCGCCGGTTTGCCGCCACCGCTGCGACCTCGGCGTCCGCCCGCTGCGGCAGCCTCGCGCGCGTCCGGCGCGATCTGCGCAGGCAGCGGCGTCCAGCGCAGCGCCGCATTGGGCACCGTCAGGACATTCTCGTGTTTGTCCACGAGGAACTTTGCGTTTGCCGTCAGGTAGGGCAGCAGTTTGCCGTCGGGATTGTTGGCGACCACCTCGACCGTGTAGGTGACGACGTTCTGTGTCATCGTCGCGTTCAGCCGCACCTTGCCGACCTCGCCCTTGAAGACTTGACCTGGGAAGGCGTCCACCGTGAAGGTCACCGGCTGGCCGGGCTTGATGCTGCCGATGTCGGCCTCGTTGACCGCAATCCACACCTGGATGCGCGTGAGGTCCTTGGCGATCAGGAACAGGCTCGGCGCGTTGAGGCTGGAGACCACCGTCTGGCCGATGTTCACGCGCCGGTCAATGATCACGCCCTTCACCGGCGACTTGATGACGCAGTAGCCGAGGTTGCGTTTCGTGCGCTGCACGGCGGCGTCACTCTGCGCGATCAGGCCGCGCGCCTGGAGGATCGCGGCTTCGCCGGCGGCCACGTCGGCCTGCGCGGCTTCAAACGTCCCCTGATAGGCGTCGAACACGTTCTGCGCGAGCGCATCGGACGGTCCGAGTTTCTGCGCGCGCTGCCAGTCGCGCTCCGCCTGGCGGAACTTCGCCTTGCCCTGTTCTAGATTCGCCTGCGCGCTGGCCAGCTGCGCCAGCGCCTGCTGCCGCTGCGCCGCCGCCGTCGCGGCGTCGGCGGTATAGAGCGAGTCATCGATCTGCGCGAGGACCATGTCGGCCTCGACCTGCGAGCCGTAGTCGATCGGCTTGCCGTCCTTGTCCTTGCCGAAGTTAAGGATCTGCCCGGCGACCTGGGCGCCGACATCCACGACCTCTTCGGGCTCGATCGTGCCGGTCGCCTGAATGACGGCGGCGACGTCGCCCTTCTTCGCCGGCACGGTGACGAACAGCGCGGCGTTCGCGTTGCGGTTGCGCTGCCACCACCACGCGCCCGCCCCGCCGCCCAGCACGGCCACGACCAGCGCCACCAACAGAATTTTCGTTACCACTTTCATCGCATCGCTCCCATCGCGTTACAAATTTCGCGCATGATGACACCGCACAGCAGAAAATCAACCCTTGGCCCGCCCGCGCCGGACCTGGCGGACGTCCGCCGGCAGGCTCCGGGCCCGGGGAAAACAGACGGACGCCGTTTCCATGTACTGGAAACGGCGCCCGGTGGGCGGGGCCTATTTCAACGGTGATAGCCGCCGCCATGCCCGTGCCCATGCCCGCCCCCTCCGTGATGACCACCGAGCAAGAAGGGCAGCGCCACGAGGGCCTCCACCACCGGCGCCACGCAACAGGCCGGCCGGGCATACACCACCGGCGGAGGCACGCACACCGGCGCGCTGTAGACCACGGGCGCAGCATACACCACCGGCGCCTGCTGCACGTAGACGATCCGCGGCGGCGGCGTGTAATAAACCGGAGCGCGGTACACGACGACCGGCGGACGCGCGGGACCGCAGTACGGGCCGTAGGCCCACCCGGTCGCGCTGGCGGCCAGCGAACAGATCAGAATCGCGAGGGTTGTTTTCATGACGACAGGTCCTTTCTCTCTGCGTTGCTTTCAAAAACCGTAGATCGGCCGCAGCTGGGTATCGCCCGGCAGCAGGGTGTAGTACTCGCCGCGCGGGCCGACGAACTCGTTGCCATACTTGCGCAGCACGACCGGGGTATAGCTGCCGTTCGAGTTGTGCACCATGACGGTCACCGTGCTCTGCGCCTGCTCGAGCGCGGCGATGCGGTTGTGCGTCTGATCCTGGCCCTTGCCGTACTGGTTGCCAGCCCAGCCGCCGAGCGCCGTGCCGAGCACCGCGCCCAGCACCTGGTTGCGTCCATCGCCCATGTTGTTGCCCAGCACGCCGCCGAGCACGCCGCCGAGCGCCGCGCCCATCACGGTGTTGTTCGCCTCCGCCTGCCGCGCCTGGTAATCGGGACTGGCGCACCCGCTCATACCCGCCGCCAGCGCCGAGATCGTCACCACTACCACTGCTGTCGAAATGCTTTTCATCGTCGTTTCCTTTCTCTGGCGCCCCGCTGACCGGGTCGCCGTGCTACCACCAAAGTCGCCAGAGGCCCGCCGCCGGTTACAGGGAAATGAACGGCAGGACGTGGACGCGCGGACAGGGAGCCGGCCGGGCCCGCTTGCGGCGCACACCGGGCGCAGTCAGCCGGAGCCCCTGCCTGGCGACTTTCGGGAAGGTTCGGGGACCGGGTTCGGGCACAACGAAGTCTGGCGGCCGCACGATGCGCTCACGCCGCGCGATAAAAAAAGAGCAGCGCGAGCACGGTCACACCGTAGAGCGCGATGTCCAGCAGCAGCGGCCAGTCGCTGAGCAGGAGGTGCTCCGGCCGGTCGCCGCGCTCGTGGCGGTAGACCAGGTCGAGATAGCGGAACAGGCCGAAGATGACAAATGGCACGGTGAAGACCAGGTGCTCGGTGCCGAATTTGCGGACCGTGTCGGGCCACAGGGTGTAGAGCGCGTAGCAGACCAGCGTGGCGCCGCTGACGATGGCGATGAGCTGGTCGAGCAGCCGCTCGTCATAATGCGCCAGGCTGTGGCGCGTGACCGGGTTGGTTTCCTCGGCGCTGCCAAACATGACTTTTTCATGGCGCCGCTTGCAGAGCGCGAGGAACAGCGCGAGCAGCATGGTGCAGAGCAGCAGCCAGGGAGAAAGGTGGACATGCACCGCCACGCCGCCGGCCAGCGCACGCAGCACGAAACCGCCGGCAATCACAAACACATCCAGCAAGGCCACGCGTTTGAGCCCGAACGTATAAGCGGCCTGCATCAACACGTATAAGCCGGTGACCACCAACAACTGCCCGGCCACCAGCGCGCTCCACGCCAGGCCGGCCAGCAGCAAGACGGCCGCCAGCCCCAGCGCGGCGGCGCTGGACAATTCGCCCGCGGCAATCGGCCGAAAGCGCTTGGTCGGATGCACGCGGTCGAGCTCGCAGTCGCGGACGTCGTTCACCAGATAGATGCCGCTGGAAATCAGGCAGAAGGCCAGCGCCGCCTGCAGGGCGCTGAAGAAAAGGTGCCAGTCCTCATGCTGCTGCCGGTCAGCGCACGCGAACACAAAGGCCGCGAACACGATGAGGTTCTTCGTCCACTGGCTGGGCCGCAGCGCGCGCAGCCAGGGCCACGGGCGGATGGAACTCACGGGGCGACCCCGGCCGCGGCGATGCTGCGCGGGTGCGGGCCGCGCCCCTGCCGCCGGCCATGCGCGCGCAGGAGGAGCTTCCAGACCATCCAGCGCGCCTCGCTCACAATCTTCTTGTTCATCTTCGACGCGCCGGCCCGGCGTTCGACGAAGATGATCGGCACCTCGGCCAGCCGGAAACCGAGCTGCCAGGCGGTGTGGTTCATCTCGATCTGGAAGGAATAACCGTTGGAACGGACCGCGGCGAGGTCAATGGTCTCGAGGACGGCGCGGCGGAAACACTTGAAGCCGCCGGTCGGATCCATGATCGGCAGGCCGGTGATGATCTGCGTGTAGAGCGCGGCGCCTTTGCTCAGCAGCAGCCGGTTCATCGGCCAGTTGATGACGCGCACGCCGTTGATATAGCGCGAGCCGATCGCCACGTCGGCGGTCTGCGCGGCCGCCAGCAGGCGCGGCAGGTCGTTCGGATCGTGGGAAAAATCGGCGTCCATCTCGCACATGAACTCGTAGCCGGCGGCGAGCGCCCACTGGAAGCCCGCCACGTAGGCGCGGCCGAGGCCCTGCTTGTTGGGGCGGTGCAGGACATGCACGCGCGGGTCGCTCGCGACCATCGCGTCGATCAGCGCGCCGGTCCCGTCGGGCGAATTGTCATCCACGAACAACACGTCGACCGCCGGGCAGGCGGCCTCGATGGCCTGCACGAGCGGCTGCACGTTATCCTTCTCGTTGAAGGTAGGTACGATGATGACGGCCGGGTTCACGCGCGCATCCTAGGGTATCCGGCGGCGGCGCGCAAGCCGCGGCGGAAATAAAAACGCCGGTGCGGCGGACCCGGCGCCCCCCCCATGAAAACGGCAAAAAAGAACGTTGACTCCACTGCCGCCACAGCGCAGATTTTCACACGCTGACGGTGCGTCCCAGGGCTGCGTTGCGGTGGGGACGATTGCTTCCAAGCCTTGGACCAAGCCACCGGGGCGGGGCTCACAGCCTGGAAAGCCCCGCCGGCCGGGCCGCAAACCGCCGTGACACAAAGGATGTAACATGCCAGCGGACCAGTTGACGGGTGGTGGGTGTCGTTTTCGGTGGACCGTCGCACTCGTCGCGGCCGGGCTCGCCGCGGGCCTGCTGCCCGCCGTCGCGGAAGGCTTCCGCAACCCACCCGAGGGCGGCGCGACGCTCGGCCGCGCGGGCGTCAACATCGCCCAGGACGCCGATGCCTCCGCCGTGGCCCGCAACCCGGCCAACCTCGTGCTGCTGCCCGCGGCCCAGGTGCAGGCGGGCGTGGACCTCATCCACTCCAAGGTCAAATTCACCTCCGCGCTGTCCGGCCAGACCGACCAGACCGAAGATCCCTGGAAATTCCTGCCCTATGCGTTTGCGGTCATGCCCTTGCGCCAGAATCTCGCGCTCGGCCTAGGCGTGGATGTGCCGTATGGCCAGTCCACCGTCTGGAGCAAGGACGGCCAATTCCGCTACACGGCGCCCACCTTCGCCGAGTTGCGCGTAATGAACATCAACCCGGCGCTGTCGGCCAAACTCGGCGACCACCTCTGCGTCGGCCTCGGCGCGGACATTTACGTCTCCGACCTCGAACTTCGCCAATACCTCGCGTGGTCGCAGGTCGCCGGGCCGGGCGCGCCGGACGGCCTCGAAAAAATCACGGGCAGCGGCACGGGCCTCGGCGGCAACGCGGCGCTGACCTGGCTGGTCACCGCCGACCAGCGCCTCGCGCTGACCTATCGCTCGCCGGTCAAGGTGCAGTACGACGGACATCTCGAGGTGGACAACATCCCGGCGCTGATGCAGCGGCTCGTGCTGCCGCGCGCGGACTTCAGCACGGCGATCACCTTCCCCGCCACCGTCGGCCTCGGCTACAGCTGCCAGCCAACCGACCGGCTGAAAATCGAAGCCGATGTGGAATGGATCGAGTTCAGCCGGTACGATGCCCTCACGCTGGACGCCACGGGCGACAATCCCCTGCTGCATCCCGCGGGCGACCCCACCCCGCCCATGGCCCCGGCGACCCTCCCGCAGGATTGGAAGGACGCGTGGACCGCGGGCCTCAGCGCGGAATACCAGGCGTGCCCCGACTGGGCCCTGCGCGCCGGCTACCAGTTCATCCAAAGCCCCGTCCCCGCGGCGACGCTCGCGCCGACGCTGCCGGACGACGACCGGAGCGTGGTCAGCGTGGGTGTGGGCTACCACCACGGCGCGCACGCGCTCGACCTCGCGTTCCTCTACAGCTTCTTCCATCTGCGCACCACCACGACGCAACGGGTGCCGCCCTACAACGGCACCTATGACATCAACTCCCAGATCCTGGCGGCGTCCTACACCTTGGCCTTCTAAGCGAGCCGGCACCCACCATGACGCCGACCCCACCAGCCAAAGTCCTTGTGATCGATGACGAGCTGGGTCCGCGCGAAAGCCTGCGCATCCTGCTCAAGAACGAGTTTCAGGTCTTCACGGTGGCGGACGTGGCCGCCGGCCTGCGCCTGCTGCAGGAACAGCACCCGGACGTGATCCTGCTGGATATCCGCATGCCGGGCATGAACGGGATCGACGGCCTGACGGAAATCCGCAAGCTCGACACCGACGTGGCGGTGCTGCTCCTGACAGGCTACGGCGCGCTCGAGACCGCGCAGGAGGCGATCCGCCGCGGTGCCAATGACTACCTCAAGAAGCCCTTCGACGCGCACGAGATGCTCGCCACCGTCCGCCAGCACGCCCAGCGCACCCGCCTGCTGCGCCGCCACCGCGAGACCACCGCGGAACTGCGCGCGCTCAACCAGCAGCTGCTCGACGAGCTCGCGCGCAAGAACCACCTCGCGCAGGTCGGCCAGAAGTCCGCCGAGTTCGTCCACGACCTGCGCAGCCCGCTGACCGCCGTGCTCGGCTATGTGGAGCTGCTCGGCAATGAACTGCGCCACTCCAAGGACCAGCTCGGCCCGCAGTGGCACGACACCGCCGAATTTCTCCGGAACATCGAGCAGAACCTCGAACGCTGCCGCGCGATGAGCACGCAGTGGCTGCAGTACAGCCGCCGGACCGTGCAGCCGCTGCAAACCGTGGCGCTCGGCGAAGTGCTGCGCGAGGTGGTCGCGGCCGTGCGCCCGACGTGCCTCGCCCGCGGCATCGCGCTGGAATTGGAATGCGACCCCGGCCCGGGCGGACAGCTCACCGCCGAACACGACCAACTCCTCAATGCGTTCGGCAACCTCGTGCTCAACGCGCTCGACGCCGTGGCCGACGGGACCGGCGTCATCCACATCCGGTGCGTCTGTCATGACCTGCAGGCCGAGATCCGCGTCGCCGACAATGGCACCGGCATAGCCCCCGAGCATCTGCCGCACATCTTCGAGCCCTACTTCACGACCAAGGGCGAAGCCGGCACCGGCCTCGGGCTCTTCATTGCCAGGCAGGTCCTCGCCGACCGCGGCGGCACCCTCACCGTCGACAGCCGCCCCGGCGCCGGCACCACCTTCACCGTCACCCTGCCCCTAAACGCCGCGCCCTGACGGCCGCGGCGCACGACACGCGGTCCCGTCATCCGACTGCTCGTCCTGCTTCCTCGCCACACTCCGTGCCTGCACTGCGCCGCCGCGTTCAACGACAGGGCGGCCGGACCTCTTGAGCAAGGCGCGGAACAGCTTGACCAAGTTTTCGAACCCAAGGGCCCGCAAGGCCTCGCCAGCGAAGTGACCGCCGCCGCCCTCGCCAGCGCCATCGCCGCCTGCGCGCAAAATCCCGCCACCGTCACCAACCTCAGCCTCACGGTCAGCGACCCGCCGACCCAAAGCGAGCTGCAAGCGGTCGTGGATAAGCTGAACGAATTGATCACCGCGCTGCGGCGGTGAGGGAATGAGCGTTGTAGGCGCGTTCCCGAAGCGGCGCTCAGGCCACACCAGCCAACTTGTCAGAACTTTGGGATGGTGAACTTGCGGTGCTGCGCTTTCGCAACCTCGCGGGCTTGGATGAAGGCTTGGTCCTGCAGCGCTTCGCCGGTCCGAACCCGGAAGTGATACCCCTAACGCCAACCGTGGCGGGGCCAATGGTCAGGCATTTAGCGCCATTTCAACCCCGCTATGAGCGCTTTGATACTCATCAAATGACTCATAGTTACCCTGACCGCGCGCCGTGTTCCGCTTGCCGAGGATGGTGCCATCGATCCGGGCCTGGAGATAGTCCACCAACTCCTCGAACCGAGCCCGCGGTATGAAGTACGTCGGAGCTCTGAATTCCGCCTCGATATGCTTGAAGATGACGGCGAAACTAAAGCGGCGTTGAGCTTGCCCAAAACTGGTGTCGGCTTGTTTGAAGCGATTGTAACGCTCGACGAGGTACCGGATATAATTGCGCTGGCGCAAATCGGAACCGATGCAACCCGTTGGATAAATCGTGGGGAGCCGGCGCTTCTGACCGCCCCGTATAGTGATCGACCCGACATTCAGGATATCGCCCGTGCCGGTGTGCGCTGCATGAAAAACATTTCTCGTATTCATAGCGCCATTATTTTCCTCTTTTTGCTTTTTTTTGCAAGTTTTGCATCACCAAGGCCAGATGGTTGCGAAAAAACTGTTCGAAAGAATGCAGGTCGCTATATTCGCAATACAAGGCGTGCTTACCGAGCTTGCGCTTGAAGGCTTCGATCTTGGAGTATTGCAGGAGCGGTGTTTTGGGTGCCCGGCAACGTGAAAAATAAACCATGACCTGTTTTTTCTGCGCAATGCCACGCCGCAATTCTTCTTCCGTGCCTGAGCCGTAATGTCCCGTTGGTGTCCCAAAGCGCGACCAAAAAATGCCCACCACAATGTCCGACTTATCGAAGGCCTGTTGATTGATCGCAGCCTGCGCCCTCCGCCCGGTAGTCGGAAAGGTATGCGTGCTCCAGTGGATCAACTCGACACGGATATGGATGGGACCTCCATGCTGGACATTCCACTCATCAATGAGCCCCGAAATCACCACGCGGTCCTCGGCCACATCCGAAGGGGTCGAAAGAAACAATTTGAACAGCTTTATCGTTTCCATTTTCGTCTTCCTCCTCACGCCAGTTTGTTCGCAATCTGCTCCTCCAAGATGCCCTTTACGTCAGGCGTTTAGTCCCTCTTGTTGAATTTGTGTTTGGTCTGACCGTTCGTGGGGCTCAATCCCAAACAATTTCAAAATCACGAACCCGGATTAGCCTGCATGCTCTAGCTGCCGCATCCTCAGCCCCTGCGCAATCGAATGCGCCTAACTCTACAGTTTGAGTACCACCATCAAACAGCGAGGTGCCCGAGCCAAGAACGCGGCCACATTTGAGCTTTGAAAGGGCTAGCCCCACCTCAAGCGAGACATCTGATTTATCCACGCCCTTGGGGGTTGAAAAAAGATAGAGCACCCCTTCAGTCAATCGGCGACGTTTGTTGCCCATGAGAATCTTTCCTCCTTTCTTGATACTTTTTTGAACAGTAGAGAGCTGTCTGTCGGGTTCTGTATGATGGAGTGGAAGGGTTGCTCTGCGAAATTCCGAATGAGCACCAGAAAATATCTATCTCTAAGCGTCCGCGCCACATCGTACTCCAATTCGGTCATCTGGACTTGACCGCTCCTAGAACGGAGTCCTTTGACTTCAATGGCGGAATAGTTTTCAAGATCTTCCCCTGTCAGTTTGAAGTCGAAGCCGCAACCCCAGGTTGTTGTGTCAGTGAGTATCTGATTCGAGAACTCCGACATGCTTTGATACTTCGAACTAAAATACTGCTCTGCGGCTCTACCCGTAATAAGCCGTTTTGCAAAAGGAGAGGATGCATCGGGGGTATGACTCCTCATAACCCCGGCGATATCGGCCCCCACCACGGCATCAAAGGAGGGCAACAAAAAACCCTTAACAAGTTCGCCAAGTTCGCGCAAAGTCGCATGCTGGAAGGCAACGGAAATCTTCTTACAATGCTCGCGAAGCGGACGTTTGTGCCAACCCTGCCGCGCATTAGGAAACAGCGGGTCAAATTCATCGCGATAATTCTTGATAGCAGCTGGACGAGCATTCAGACCATAGCCCAGAGCATTGAACGCTTCGGTAAAGGTTTCAAAGCCGAGGTACTTCAGCGCGGCCTTGTCGTACTTGGACAGGAAAAGACCGCATAATATCTGACGATCTCGATGATTCATTTTGCCATCTCTCATTATCCCCAGCCGTGTGGCTTATGCTTTGCATCTTCCCAAATCCTGATGACATTCCAACCCTTTTTCGCAGCGTTCGCGTGACCAAGGCATCCCGGGTCACGTTGCGTTCGATTTTCCGCTTCCAATACAGTCGATGGGTCTGCGGCAGCCGGCATTTTCTGGGCTGCCCATGCCAGAAGCAGCCGTCCACAAAAACGGCCAGCCTGGCCGTGGGAAAAACGAAGTCCGGCCGGCCAAACAGCGGATATTTTCTGCGCCAGCCGGTAAGGCGGTGTTCACGGAAGACGACGAGCAACCGCTGCTCGGTGGAGGCATTCCCCGAGGACTTGATACGCGCCATGATGCGCGACCGTTCCTTTTGAGTGCAGGTGTCCATGTCGCTAACGTAGGGCAAACCTCCCACAGGTCAAGATCGGGCGGAAGGTAAAGTCTTGCGTCCTGCGGGGGAAGTGCGCTTGCTTTTTCCTTGCGCCGGCAGGGGTAACGATAAATCCCGCACCGTGAGCCGGGGGCTGGGAGGCCATAAGACGCACACTGCAAGAAACGCGGCAGCACAAGGCTTCCGTATGCCGAACTGGGGCCAGTTTACTCAGGGTAGCGCGTGCCACCAAAACGCAGCAGGCAGCACCCACCAAGGCAGGTCGGACCAGCCCAGCGCCTCCGCCAGCGACTCTTCCTCGTCCTCTTTCATGCTCCATTCTCCATCCACCATGCCCCCTCTTCCCTCCCGCCGCTGTTTTTTCGGCTCGAAATCCGGCGCGGCTACGCTAGAGTCAACGCGCGCCGTGTATCGGACGCAGGAGAACACTCTCATGATGTATCGCGACAATCCGCTCAAGGACATGCCGTGGGCTGAGTTCCAGCAGCTCAGCATCACGGAAAAGGCGGCCCATTTTCAGCGCAACGGCCGCCCCTACCACGCGCTCGTGGCGCAGCAGTTCGACCGGCCGTCCCTGGAGCGGCACTGCGCCCTGGCCACCAAGATCCGCCGCATCGCCAAGACCCGCGGCGGCCTGCTCTTCCTCCAGGACCTGCTCCGCGAGAAACGCGCCATGCTCTACTTCTCGCAGCCCTCGACGCGCACGTTCCTCTCGTTCCACGCCGCCAGCCAGCTCGTCGGCCTCCAGCTCGCCAACGTCCGCGACACGACGACCTCCAGCGAGATCAAGGGCGAGTCGCAGGAGGACAGCGTCCGCACGTTCAGCTCCTACTTCGACATGATCATCATGCGCCACCCGGAGGGCGGCTTCGCCGAACGCATCGCCTGGCTGCTGGCCAACACGTCGCGCCCGGTGCCGGTGATCAACGCCGGCTCGGGCAAGGACCAGCACCCCTCGCAGGCGCTGCTGGACATCTACACCCTCCAGCGCCACTTCGAGGAGCGCGGCGGCATCGACGGCAAGACCATCGTGTTCGTCGGCGACCTGGCGCGCGGCCGCACGGTCCGCTCGCTGGCCATGCTGCTGGCCCTCTACCGGAACATGAGCATGGTCTTCGTCGCGCCGCCGGAGCTGCAGATCGGCAAGGACATCCTCGGGGCGCTGAGCGCGGCGGGCGTGCAGTTCGCCGTCACCGACAACTTCGAGCAGGTGATGCCCGCCGCCGACGCCATCTACATGACGCGCATCCAGGACGAGTGGGACCAGCCGGGCGAGAGCGGCAAGCGCGACACGTCGCGCTTCCACCTGCGCGCCGAGCACCTGACGTGGCTCAAGGGCGACGCCGCGATCCTGCACCCCCTGCCGCGCCGCGCGGAGATCGCGCCGGAGATCGACGCCGACCCGCGCGCGCTCTACTGGCGCCAGGTCCGCAACGGCATGTGGATCCGCGCCGCGCTCATCCTCTCGATCTTCGAGCGCGACGCCGAGGCCGACCGCTATTACCGCGATTTGACCAGCTGAAAAGGAGCCGGCTATGTTGCATCTCGTCAGTATGAAGGAATGGCCGCCGCAGCTCATCGAGGAGGTGCTCGATCTCGCCGACGCTGTGAAGCGGGAGCCCGCCAGGTTTGCCACGGCCATGGCCGGCCAGACGCTGTTGATGATCTTCGAGAAGCCGAGCCTGCGCACGCGCGTCTCGTTCGAGACCGGCGTCACCCAGATGGGCGGGCACGCGATCTATTACGACATGAGCACCTCGCCGCTCGGCGCCGGCAAGGAGAACATCGCCGACACCGCGCGCGTCATCAGCCGCTACGTGAACATCGTGATGGCCCGGCTCTTCAAGCACGAGGTCATCGTCGAGCTCGCGCGCCACGCCACCATCCCGGTGATCAACGCCCTGACCGACCACGCGCACCCGACCCAGATCCTCGCCGACCTGCAGACCATCCGCGAGAAGAAGGGCCGCCTCAAAGGCGTCAAGGTGGCCTACTGCGGCGATGGCCGCAACAACGTGACCCACTCGCTGCTGATCGGCTGCAGCAAGCTCGGTCTCGACATCCGCGTCGCCTGCCCGGACGGCACCGACTACAGCCCCGCCCCCGACGTCATCCGGTCCGCGCTGGGCTTCGCCAAAAAGGCCGGCTCGCAGGTGCTCGTCACGCACGACGCCACCGAGGCCGCCCGCGACGCCGACGTGGTCTATACCGACTCGTGGATGAGCTACCACGTCGCGCACGAGAAGCTCGAGGAGCGCGTCCGCGTCTTCACGCCCTACCAGGTGACCGCCGCGCTCATGGCGCTGGCCGCGCCGGATGCGATCTTCATGAACTGCCTGCCCGCGCTGCGCGGCTTCGAGCAGACCGCCGAGGTCATGGACGGGCCGCAGTCCGTCGTCTTCGACGAAGCCGAGAACCGCCTCCACGCCCACAAGGCCATCCTCCTGCGCCTGCTGGGAGATTTGAAGAAGTAGCGGCGTTGCCCAGGGCCTGAAACCGGTGGCCGCGATATTTTCCAACCCTTGGAAAAGCGTCCGGCCGGATGTCCAAGCCTTGGAAAAGCCGCAGCGGCAGCGAGTCCGATGCAAATCCTCATCGTCAAATTAAGTTCGCTCGGCGACCTGTTCCACGCGCTGCCCGCCGTGCACGCGCTGCGGGAGGGCCTTGGCGCGACGGTGGACTGGGTCACGCATACGGGCTATGTCGAGATCGTGAAGAACTTCAGCGACGTGCGCCGCGTCATCGGCTTTTCGCGCCGCGAGTGGGCGCGCCAGTCGCGGTCGTTCCTGCACGAGCTGCGCCGCGAGCGGTACGACCTGATCGTGGACCTGCAGGGGCTGACCAAGAGCGCGTTGGTCGCCCGGCTCGCGCGCGGCCCGCGCCGGATTGGCCCGAGCTATCACCGCGAGCTGGCGCGCCTCTTTTATACCGAGGTCGCCGGCCAGCGCAACAAGCAGCGCCACGCGGTCGAGGAGGCGCTCGACGTGGTCAGCCACCTCGGCCTGCCGCTGCCGGCGACGCCTGAATTCCCGGTCGTGTTCCCGAAAAAAACTTTCTCCGCCACGCCGCCGCGCATCGCGCTCGCGCCCTGCTCGCGCTGGGTGACGAAGAACTGGCCCGCCGCGCGCTTCATCGAGGTCGCGCGCGCCCTCCGCGAGCGGACGGGCGCGACGTTCTTCCTCGTCGGCGCCCCCGAAGACCAGGCGGTCTGCGGCGCCATCGCCGCGGCGCTCGGCGCCGACGCCGTGGACCTGAGCGGCCGGACTTCGCTCGTGGAGCTCGGCAGCGTGCTGCAGGCGATGGATCTGGCGCTGACGGTGGACTCGGGGCCCATGCACATCGCGGCCGCGGTGGGCGTGCCGGTGCTGGCGCTGTTCGGCCCGACCGATCCCCAGCGCACCGGGCCTTATGGTCCGCAGCACCGCGTCATTTCCGTCAAAATCGAAAACTGCGCCGCCTGTTTCCGAGACCGCTGCCGGCGCGGCGACCTCGCCTGCATGGAGCGCATCACACCCGACCGGGTGGTCGCCGCTGCGCTGGAGATGCTCCACCTATGAGCCTGACCGCCCTTGCCGCCTCTTATTTCCCGCTCGGCAGCCAGGCGCGCGGCGAACACTATTTTCTGCGCGACCGGGTCCAGCTCGGCGCCAGCACGGACGGGCAGCTGAAGGCCGTCGTGCGGGGCAGCGAACTCTATGCCGTGGAAATCACCCTGACGGGACAGGTGCTGGGGCTCCATTGCACCTGCCCCCTGTTCCTGGCCGGCAGCCCGTGCAAGCACCTCTGGGCCACGCTCCTGGCGGCCGACAAGCAACAGCTCCTGCAACCGCCGGAGGACGCCACGGAGCTGGAAGTGGACTGGTCACAGCCCGGCGGGCCGCAGCGGCCCAAAGAGGAGCCGGTGGAACCGCCGCCGGCACGCAGCCCGCGTCCGTCCGCCGTGTACGCCGCGCCGCCTCGCCCGCCCCCGCCGACGCCGCTCTGGCAGCAGCAGCTGACCGGCCTGGAACAAGCGACGGTGGTGCATAATATCGAGTGGTCTCGCGAGCATCAGGTGCGCTACGTGCTGACGACCCAGGCGTCCTACCGGTCCGCCCGGCAGCTGCAGGTGGAACTGCAATACTGCACGCGCAAGAAATCCGGCGCATGGAACCTGCCCAAGCTGCTCCGCCTCGCGCCGGAGGACCTGGACCTGGTGGGCGACGAACAGGACCGCCGGTTGCTCGCCATGCTGGTGGGCGCGGCGGATCCCTACGGCTACGCCAGCTACAAAACCCCGGCCGTCGTCGCGCTGCGCTCCCGCGCCCAGGCGGAGCTGCTGGTGCCGCTGCTGGTCCAGACCGGCCGCTGCTTTGTGCGGCCGTCGGACCAGCGCGACGACCAGCTGCTGACCGCCCTCGATCCCGGCGAGCCCTGGCTGTTCCGCGCCCGCGTGCAGCAGGCCGCCAAAAAAGATTTGTGCGTCCTGTCCGGCCAGTTCGAACGGGGCGGGGCCGTCCTGGACCTGATGCAACCCCAGGTGCTGCCCTTCGGCTGGCTGGTCTGGGACAACATGGCCGCGCGCCTGGCGGATGGCGGCGCACTGGCGCTGCTCGAAGCCCTGCGCCAGGCCCGGAACCAGATCGTCGTGCCCGCCGCAGACGCCGATGCGCTGCTGCAACGCCTGGTGGCCCACGGCCGGCTGCCGGCGCTGACGCTGCCAGAGACATGGCAGGTGCGCGAGGAGACCCACGCGCCGCGCTTCCGCCTCATCGTCGGCCGCGCCCAGCAGCACTGGCTGCCGGAGCTGCTGCCGGCGCGCTGCACGGCCGACTATGACGGTGTGCTCCTCAGCCCGGAAGAGCCGGCGGACATCGCCTTCGATCCCGCCCGGCGCCGGCTGCTGCGACGCGACGGCGCGGCCGAACGGCGCGCGCTCGGCCGCCTCAAGGAGCTGGGCCTGAAGCGCCTGCCCTACCCCGGCGAATGGACCTACGAAATCAAGGAGGCCCAGCTGGCGGCGGCGGTCTGCCGGCTGCTCGCCGAGGGCTGGCACGTCGAGGCGCAAGGCCGGCCCTACCGGCGCGGCGGCGTGTTCAACATGACGGTCAAGAGCGGCACAGACTGGTTCGAATTGCACGGCGCGATGAATTTCGACGGGCAGACGGTGGCGCTGCCCACCCTGCTCGCCGCGCTGGAAAAAAACGAGCCGCTGGTGAAGCTCGGCGACGGCAGCTTCGGCATCCTGCCCGAGGAATGGCTGAAGCGCTACGGCCGCTTCGTCGAGCTGGGCACCGCCGAGGAAGATCACCTGCGGTTCAAACGCAACCAGGCCGGCGTGCTGGATGCCTTGCTGGCCGCCCAGCCCGAGGCCACCTGCGACAAACTGTTTGCCGCCGTCCGCAAGGAACTGACCTCATTCTCCACCATCGAAACCGTCGCCGTGCCCGCCACGTTCCAGGGCACGCTGCGCACCTACCAGCACGAGGGCCTGAACTGGCTCCACTTCCTGCGCCACTTCGGCTTCGGCGGCTGCCTGGCCGACGACATGGGCCTCGGCAAGACCATCCAGGTGCTCGCGCTGCTCGAAGCGCGCCGGTCCGCGCGGGCCGCCGGCACCGACGATGCGCCGCGCCCCTCGCTGGTCGTCGCGCCCCGCTCGCTCATCTTCAACTGGATCGCGGAGGCCGCGCGCTTCACGCCCCAGCTGCGGATGCTCACGCACACCGGCACCGAGCGCCACGCCACCACCGAGACGCTCACCAACTTCGACGTCATCCTCACGACCTACGGCACGCTGCGCAACGACATCTCCTACTTCAAGGATTTCGAGTTCGACTGCGTGATCCTCGATGAGGCGCAGGCGATCAAGAACGCGAGCACCACCACCACCAAGGCCACGCGCCTGCTGCGCGCCCGCCAGCGCCTCGCGCTGAGCGGCACGCCGGTGCAGAACCACCTCGGCGAACTCTGGAGCCTGTTCGAGTTCCTCAACCCCGGCATGCTGGGCGCGGCCTCGGTCTTCCGGCTGGCCACCGCCGAGCCGGACGAGGCGACCCGCACGCTGCTCAGCCGCGCCCTGCGGCCGTTCATCCTGCGCCGCACCAAGTCGCAGGTCGCGAAGGACCTGCCGGAGCGCACCGAGGAGACGATCTATTGCGAGCTGGAGCCCAAACAGCGGCGGCTCTACGACGAGCTGCGCAAGCACTACCAGCTGAACCTGCTGGCGCGCGTCGAACGCGACGGCCTCGCCAAGAGCAAGATGCACGTGCTCGAGGCCCTGCTGCGCCTGCGCCAGGCGGCGTGCCACCCCGGCCTGATCGAAAAGGCGCGCGCTGCGGAGCCGAGCGCCAAGCTCGACGCGCTCCTGCCGCAGCTCGAAGAGGTGCTGGACGGCAACCACAAGGCGCTGGTCTTCTCGCAGTTCACCAGCCTCCTCGCCCTCGTGCGGCAGCGGCTCGACGCCGCCGGGATACCCTACGAGTACCTCGACGGCCAGACCCAGGACCGCGAGGCGTGCGTCCGCCATTTCCAGGACGATCCGGAGTGCAAGCTGTTCCTCATCAGCCTCAAGGCCGGCGGCCTGGGCTTGAACCTGACCGCCGCCGAATACGTCTTCCTGCTCGACCCGTGGTGGAACCCCGCCATCGAGGCGCAGGCCATCGACCGCGCGCACCGCATCGGCCAGACGCAGCGCGTCTTCGCCTACCGCCTGATTGCGCGCGACACGGTCGAGGAAAAGATCCTCGACCTGCAAAAGACCAAGCGCGCCCTGGCCGACGCCATCATCGGCGCCGAGAACAGCCTGCTCGGCGGGCTGCAACGCAAAGATTTGGAGTTGTTGTTAAGCTGAAAGCGTGGCAGAAATATTCCGTGCATAAGCTTTTCCAGACACTGGAAACCCCGACCGCCGGTTTCTCCAATCATTGGAAAAACCAAGGCGCGCCGTTTCCAAAGCTTGGAAATTGCGCCAAGCACGTTGGGCGGGAGTATCGTACAAGCACCTGCGTGTACACTCCACGGTTGCTACGCGTTGCATCCGATGTGTCCCGCGCAGGCACTAGCTGGGAGCGGCGGCATTCCTGCCGCCGCAGAGGAACCGACGGGCGTGGGCGTTGCACACGGTTCTGCGGCCACGGCCAGACGGACCCACTATGCGGGGCGGTGAGGACACCGCCCCTCCCAGCTAGTCAGACAGCCTCGCCCTCTAATCTTGGCTTAATATCAATTCACCGTCCGCCATCAACCATTCCCCCGTTCGCTATTCACCATGCTCTATCTTCCTTCCGCGAGGAATTGACGTCATGAAATGCTCCTCTCCGCTGCTGCTCGCGCTGCTTGTGCTCTGCGGTTGCCACTCCGCCAAACCGAAAGCCACCGCGCCCGCCACACCCGCGCCGGCGGCCCAAGTCCAGCCACCCGCGCCGCCGCCGCTGGTGCGGCCCGCAGCCTTCTGGCCGCTGGAGCGGGGCACGAGCTGGACCTATGCCGGCAGCCTGCTCAGCGGCTCCAACGGCGTGGTGACGACCAACGCGGTGCGGCTGACGTGCGTGGTGCAGGAGACGCAGACCCTGCGCGGCCATCGGATGGCGCGCTTGAGTTGTTTCCCGCCGGCGCTTTCGCCGTGGGAGGCCGTGCCGACGAACGCGCCCTATGTGTTGCTGCGGACCCCGGCCGGCGCATGGCACGCGATCGAGGCCACCCAGGCGCGGCCGGTCCTCGCCCGCCTTGCGGATCCCAAGGATGCGCTCGATGACCTGCTGACGTTCGAGACCCAGGTGCTGGCCGAACCGCTCAAGGCCGGCCTGCGCTGGGGTGATCCGACGGGCATGCAACGGCTCGACGGCCTGTGCTGCTGGGTCACCGGCACACCTCGCGCGGCCTCGCTGGCGGATGTCGCCGGGCTGTCCAAGGATTGGCAGCTGGAGCTCTTCCCCCTGACGTTCCGCACCAATCCCGACCAGCTCGACGTGCAGTTCGCGCCGAACATCGGCATCCTAGCCACCGACTACGTTCACCACGGCACCCCCGGCGAGGTCCATCTGCGGCTGACCGCCTTCCATCCCGCCCCCGCGGCGCCCGCCCCCCCCGCCGCCGGAGCTGCGCCCGATGCTGGACAAAAAAGTCAGCGGTGACATCAGTTCGCGGTACAAGGAAAGCGCGAGGCTGGGCCTGGTTTGCGGTTCGCGGGGCTGGAAAGCACCGTCCACAGGGAACGAACGTGCACTGGCAATCCGCTTTTCTTTAGCGGCGGCCTGTGGCCACCGACCATTTCAGAGCCACGAAGAACACCAAGCGCTCTGCAGCCCAACCTTAACTACCTGCGCACCTGACAGATTCCCCAGCAAACCGCTTTATCGCTTGTCAAGATGGCGCCAGCTTCCTATGGTGCCGCCATGGTGAGAAACCAAAGGCTGCACAAACCGAAATTGAGGTTCGTCCCAGAACACGGTGGGATCACGAAGCTGAGCTATAAATGAGGAGTTTATGTTCACACGTCGTAGAATGACCGCTCTCTTACTACTGGGAACAACCTTGTTGTTCGGCTGCGCGGCTCCGAAACCGCTGGCCAATGCCTGCGCCTCACCGCTGACGCCCGCCATCGCTAATTCTTGTGTGGTAACCCCGGGCGTTCTCTGGCGCGGGGCCAAGCCTGACGCCGAGGGCGCTACGGCCCTCCTCTCGCTCGGCGTAAAGACCGTAGTCAATCTTGAACTGCTGCACAGCGACCTGGATGCCTTTCGTGCCGCGCGGCCGCCGACAGCAACCTCCGCAAGTATCGACTACTTTCTCGTCCGCGACTGGGAGCCGAACGTGGTCATGATGCCCGCACTACTTGACGCCCATGTAGCGGACTTCATCGCCATCGCCAAGACCCAGGCAACGCCGATCTACGTTCATTGCAGGTCAGGGCAGAACCGAACTGGCGTCATGATTGCGGCATACCGCGTGCTTCTCGAGGGCGTGCCGATGGAGTCTGCCATCGCCGAGATGCAGAAGTTCAACGGACTGTGGTTCAAACAGGACGCAGCGTATCTCCGCGGTTTGACTGGCGAACACCGGCTCAAGATCGAGAAGATGGCTGCAGCTCGTATCGGGCAGATACGACGCGAGGCACACTTGGAGTATTCGGCGGCAGGCTGCCACGAGAGCAAGTAAGGCTTGACCCTGCACGCAAGCGGGACGCGACTGCGGCACGCCCCTGAGTTCCACGTCGGGCAGCTGGTGGACGGCAGCGGGTGGCGGCAGTGTAATGCCGCGTACGGTGTGAACCGATCACACTTATCCGCCACCCACCCTCTCGCCCTTCCACCATCCGCCATGCTTATCAGCCGATACCCTCGAACAAGGGCGTCGAGAGATAGCGTTCGGCGGCGTCGGGCAGAATGGCCACGATCGTCTTGCCCGCGAATTCCGGCAGATGGGCCAGCCGCACGGCGACCGCGGCCGCCGCGCCGCTCGAGATACCCACCAGCAGGCCTTCCTCCCGCGCCAGCCGCCGCGCAAACTCGATCGCCGCGGGGCTGTCGATCTGCTCGACGCGGTCCACGATGGACAGGTCAAGGGTATCCGGGATGAAGCCCGCGCCGATGCCCTGGATCTTGTGCGGCCCCGGCTTGAGTTCCTGCCCGGCCAGCTTCTGCGTGATGACCGGGCTCTCTTTCGGCTCGACCGCGACGGACAGCAGCTTCGCGCCCTTCGTATGCTTGATGAAGCGCGAGACGCCGCTGATCGTGCCGCCGGTGCCGACGCCGCTGACCAGTACGTCCACCTTGCCCGCGGTGTCGTTCCAGATTTCCGGGCCGGTCGTCTTCTCGTGGATCGCCGGATTCGCCGGGTTCTTGAAC
>CAITZM010000077.1 GCA_903896925.1 uncultured Lentisphaerota bacterium
TCCTCGGCGCGCGGGTTGGTGTGCGGGTAGACGCACTCGAGATAGTGCCGCGACCAGACGGCGAAGCCGCGCTGCTCGTCGGCCGCCTGCGGCTGCAGCTGCGGGCCGGCCGGCGGCTCCGGATCCTGTTTCCACTTGGCCCACTCCGCCGACGGCATGCGGAAGGTCCATTCCTCAAACGGCGCGATGATGTCTTTCTCGACGCGCGCGGCGTCGGCGTCGGTCCACGCCAGCACGGCGTTGACGATCCATTTGCTGTTGGGCTCAAACCGGATGGATAGCGGCGCGCTGCCGGCCGTGGCATGAAAACGCAGCGTGCGGAATTGATAGGCGCCTTCGATCTGCACGCGCTGGACCTCTCGACCCACCCGCACGGTGAAGTCGAAATATTGCGCGCGATACTTGGAGTCGCTGGTGCCACAGACCACATAGACGTTGTAATCGCCCGGCGGCGCCGCGAGGAGAAACGCGTTGGTGCTGGAGCCGACCACGGCGGCCTCGGTGATCGGATTGGTCCAGATCGGCGGCGGCTCCGCGTGGCCGCGGCTCTTGTTTTCGACCGGCTCGCGGTAGGCGCGCGCCGAGGCGGCGAGCCCGTCCTTGGTCTGCCAGCCGAAACCGGCCTGTTCGCTGAAGACACTGGCGGATGTGACCTTCGTGAAACCGGACCAGACCTCCGACTTGGGTGTGCCCATGTCGTAGAGCAGCGGCGTTGCGTGGGCGGAGGCGGCGAGGGCGAGCAAGGGCAGGATGCGCATGATCATTTCCTCCACGGCAATTCGACGACGCGCAAGGCGACCGGCGGCGTGGGCTGTCCATCGGCGGCGCGGGCCGTCAGTTCGTACGCACCGGGCGCGAGCGCGCCGGGCTCCAGGCCGATCTCGAACCGCTGCGCGCCCCGCGCCGCCTGCGCCGTGGCGTGCGCCATGACCTTGCCGGCGTGCCACAACTCGCAGGTCACCGGCACAGACTCGCCGGGCTTGATGCCCGCCAGCTGGAAATGCGCGGTCACGTTCCTGGCATTGGCGAACAGCACGGCCGTCTCCGCCGCAAAATCCAAGATCGTCGGCCGCGCATAGCGCAGCAGCGCCAGGTCATCGATCCAGAGATCGAGCTGGTCGGCGTGTTTATAATTCGACTCGGAGATGTGGAACTGGAGGTTGCGGACATCGGCGGGCTGCGGAATCTTCGCGATGGGGATGGTGACCTCGACCCACTCGCCCAGCTTCAGGTCCGCCAGGCTGGTGTCATAGGCATGGGCCTTGTCCGGCGCGTGCAGGCCCAATCCGACCGGCTCCTTGGGCAGCGCCTGGCGCGAGGAGGTGGTAAATATCCACATGTGCAGGAAATCCCATGCCGACCAGTCGCGCTGCACGCCTGCGGGGAGCGCGCGGCCGAAACGCGGCCAGCCGATGGGATACTTGGCCTCGCCGCCGTAATAATCCACCGTGACGTGCCAATGCAGCGCGGCCTCGTTGATTTTCACGTGCGTCTTGGAAACCTCGACGGTGGATTCCGCCGGCGCCCAGCCTTGGGCCGAGGCCCCGCCGAACAACAGCAGCTTTTCCATCTCCGGCGCCGGCGCGGCCGCCACCGTCGCTACAAGAGCGGAGGAGGCGGTCAGCATCCAGAGGGAATATTTCGCGGCCAGCCACCCGGACAGCGCTGTGGTTTTCATCATGCTTCGCATTGTAATGAGACGCTGTCGCCGCACAAGCGCGAATCCTCGTGCCGTTTTCCAAGGCTCCCGAAAACCGCGGCTGGATTGCTGGCCCAGCTGCTTTGGAGCGGCGGCACTCCCGCCGCCGAAACAGCCACAACACACCGGGGCCCTGCGCGCGCAAGGCGAGCAAGGCCCGCGCGCGACGCGTCGGCTACGGCGGCAGGAGTGCCGCCACTCCGAGGCTGTCCGCAGGCCCGAGCTGGACGGGTGCTCACGCCGATACCTCTAAGTTCGAGGTATCAAACCCGGCTGTCCCGGTCACGCTGCTTGGCCGGCCACCCGCTGTTGCGTCAGGCGTGCGGGATGCTGGTTACAGCAGCGGCGGGAGTACCGCAGAAA
>CAITZM010000078.1 GCA_903896925.1 uncultured Lentisphaerota bacterium
CCGCCGCGTTTCTGACAAAGGGCATCATCGGCCCGATCTTTATCGCGTTCGGGGGCCTGCCGCTGCTGGTGCGATGCCTGCGCGAAAGCCGGGTGACGAGCGTCGAGGATCGAGTGTCGGAGAACGCAGTGCCACCATCCACCATGCCTCAGGCTCCCTCCACCATCCACCCTTCACCATCCTCCATGCTTTTCTTCCATCTGGCGGCGCTGGCGGCGTTCGCGCTGCCGGTGGCGGCGTGGGCGGTGGCGTTCTGGCAGCGCGGCGGGCGCGCGCTGTTCATGGAATGGTTCTGGACAAACCACTTCGGCCGCTTCAGCGGCGCAGCCACGCAGCTCGGCCACATCAACGGACCCCTGTTCTATCTCGGCGCGCTGCCGCTCTATCTCCTGCCCTGGCTGCCGGCGGTCGTCTGGCTGCTCTGGCGCGCCACGCATGAGCGCACGCTGTGGCGCGACCTCGCCATGCCCCTGGCTTGGGGCCTCGGCGGCACGCTGCTGCTCTCGCTCTCCGCCACCAAGCGTGAAATCTACCTCGCGCCGCTGCTGCCGGCGTTTGCGCTGCTGGCGGCACAGGCCCTGCGGCAGATGACCGTGCGCCCGCAGACCGTGGTGCGCTATGCGGGCGGCCTCGTCGGGCTTTATCTGGCGGCGCTGCTGATCGGCGAACCGCTGGTGGACCGGCACAAGAGCTACGGGGGCGCTTTCCGCGAGTTCGACCGGCAGCTCGCCGCGCAAACCAAGCTGAGCGCGGCGGCTTGGGATTTCGACGAGACCACGAGCGCCGGGTTCTACTGGTATGCGGACCGGATATTCCCCGCACTCACCAACCGCGCCGAGGCCGTCGCCGTGCTTGCAGGAAGTCACCCGCAATTCAATGCGCTGGTCCTCTGCCAGAAGCGCGGCGAGCGACTGCCCCCGGCCTTCGCGGGCGCACCGGCGGCGCAGGTGCCGATGGGCGCGCGCCGCACGCTGCTGCTGTACAAACCTGAACCGTGAACCTCTTCAACTGATCCCACTCAACCACCAGACAGGAGAAACCTCATGAAAACCATCGTTGCATCCAGTGTGCTGCTCGGCCGCGAGGCGTTCGCCACGCTCGGCGAGTGCGTCGTCGTGCCGGACCGCGAGATCAAGGCCGCGACCGTGCGCGACGCCGATGCGCTCATCGTCCGGTCCAAGACCGACTGCAACGCCGCGCTGCTCGCGGGCAGCCGCGTCCGCTTCGTCGGCACCGCGACGGCGGGCTTCGACCATTTCGACACCGACTGGCTGACGCAGGCCGGCCTGGCGTGGTACGCCGCGGCCGGTTGCAACGCGAACAGCGTGGCCGAATACATCAGCGCCGCGCTGCTGCTCCACCTCGGCCAGCGCCGCGGCCGCAAGCTCGCGGGCCTGACGCTCGGCATCGTCGGCGTCGGCCAGGTCGGCAGCCGCGTGGCGCACAAGGCGCGGTTGCTGGGGATGCGCGTGTTGCTCAACGACCCGCCGCTCGCGGAGAAAACCGGCGACCCGGTCTACCGCCCGCTCGACGAAATCCTGCCGCAGTGCGACGTGGTCACGCTGCACACGCCGCTGGAGAAGAAGGGCGCGCATCCCACGTTCCACCTCGCCGGCGCGCAGTTTTTCGCGCAGCTCAAGCGCGGCGCGCTGTTCATCAACGCCTCGCGCGGCGAGGTGATGGAAACCGCGTGCGTGCAGCAGGCGCTCGCGCAGCAGACCATCTGCGACGCGCTGCTCGATGTCTGGGAGGAGGAGCCCAACATTGCGCGCGAGCTGCTCGCCGCCGCCGCGCTGGGCACGCCGCACATCGCGGGCTACTCCTTCGAGGGCCGGCTCAACGGCACGATCCAGTGCCACCACGTGCTCTGCCGCGCCTTCGGACTGACCCCGAACTGGACGCCGCCGCGCGACATCACACACCCCACCCTGCCGGCGATCGATCTCGACGCCGCGCAGCTCGACGTGGAAAGCGCGCTCGCCCGCATCCTCCTGGCCGCCTACGACATCACCGCCGACGACCGCGCCCTGCGCGCCGGCACGTCCGCCGAGGGCAAGGCGTGGGGCCAGCACTTCGACGCGCTGCGCAAGAATTATCCCGAGCGCCGCGAATTTGCCGCGCGTTCCACGCGCCTCGCGAACGCCTCGCAGTTACTGCTGGAACTTTTACGCGGGTTTGGTTTCGCGGTCGAGGCGGTCTGATCGATTGAGGCTCGCCCTCGGGCTCTTCTTCTCGTCGGCGTCTGGCCTAATAAGGTGGTCTGAGGGCATCCGCGCCCGCGCGATCCGCTCCCCGTAGCCGCGTTCGTGAGAACGCGACCCGCCCAGCCGTGCCCCATCCGCCGGTCGCAACCGTTGCGCGTCCGTCCCACCTGTCCGGCTCGCGAGGACGCTCGCCCTCCCACTGACAAGGCACGGTTCAGGCTGAGCTCGCGGGGCTGGAAGCCCCGCCCACAAGGCGTGCTAAACCAGGGCGTCATTGCCCAGTGCGCGTTTCTGTTTGCGCGGGGTTAATGCAGGCCGGGTCTCCGACCCGGCGCACCCGGACTCCGCCCGCTCGCAGCGAAACCAACATGAATAAAACCTGGCCCGCTCACGCAGCTTGAGGCTTGCGCACGCGGCCGGCCGCTGTTGTTTTCCGAGATCTTGGGACGGGGCCTTCTTCAACTCCGAAAAGGCGGATAGCAGAGCTCGAAGAGGTTGCCGGACGGATCGCGGAAGAGGATGGTTTCGCCGTTGCGCTGCGGTTTGGGCCCGCTGACGATTTCCGCGCCGAGCTTCGTGAGCTTCGCCACATAGGCCGGGAAATCTTCCTGCGCGCAGGGGAACGCGATATGCGTCGCCGTCATGCGGCGGTCGTCAGCGCCCGGCTGTTCGATCAACCCGAGCACGACCGCGCCGCGCCCGACGAACGCCTGCCGGGGCTGGTTCCAGCGCTGCCGTATCCCGAAGCCGAACAGGTCGGCGAAAAACTTGATGGCCTCATCCAGGTCGCGGACGTTCACTCCCACATGGTCAAAGTGCGCAATCACGGGCCCACCTGCTGCACCGCGATGCTGCGCACGTTGACGGGACCGAGCAGGCCGGCGGGCAGCAGTTTCTCCCCGGGCTTCCACGCCGTCTTGGGGGTGTAGGTCACGGGTTGCGCGCCGGGTTGCGCATCGCCGATGAGCCGGTTCAGCCAGGTGTTGACGACCTCGATCTCCAGTTCGTTCGCGCCTTCCTTGGCCGCGGCGCTGATATCGAGTTCATAGGGCTGCTTCCACACGGTGCCAAGCTCCTTGCCGTTGAGGCGCACCGTGGCGATGGCGTGCACCTCGCCAAGATCGAGCAGCAGATGGTTGATGGCGGAAGGCGGATGGCTGAGGGAAAAGGTCGTGCGATATAGCGCCGTGCCGCTGTAGTAGCGGATGCCGGGCTCGCTGCGCTTCGTCCAGTCTTCCAGGTTCGCGAATGTCACCGGTTTTTCAGGGCCGCCCCATTTCGGCTCGAAGCTCACCTGCCACGGACCGGCGACGGCGACCGGCGCGGGCAACGCGGGCACGTGGAGCGCTTGCGGGCGGCCATCCGCGAGCTGCCACGCGTAGTCGCCGGCGCGCCGCGCGCGCGTTTCCAGGCGGCCCTCCGCGCCGCGCACGAGCGTGAGCTCCGGCCCGGTGTCGCCTTCCGCGGACTGCGGCATGCGCTGCATGAGCGCGGAGACCTCGGCGGCCTCCAGCGCGCGCGCCACCGTCTCGTAGCTGCCGAGCTTGCCGCCAAACTGCGCGTTGGCCGCGCCATCGGTCACGCCCGGATGCACCTGGTGCGTGCTCTTGCGGCCCTTGTGGACGAGCGCGCCGTTCAGGTAGAGGGTAGGCTCGCCATCGCGATAGACCACGGCCACATGCGTCCAGCCGGCCAGCGGCGTGGCGTGGACGAGCACCGGCGCGAAATAGGACGCACCGTGCTCGAAGACGGCGACGCCGTTGCGCCCGATGGCGAGGCCGGCGCCAGCGTTGCTCTCCGCCGACCCGAAGGTGCCGCCGTGCGGCGCGGCAAACGCGTCGTTGCGGTTCGCGTGGATGCCATGAATGCCGGCGTTGGTTTCCGGCAGCAGCACTGTGTCGGCCTCCGGCCGGGCCCACACCGCCATCGTGAAATTATTGGCGGCAGGCGAAACGTTCCCGGCCGCCTGCGGCTCGGCCATGTTGAACAGCGGCTGCCCGTTGCGCGTCGCCTGCACCACACGGTCGGCGGCCGCCTTTTCGCGAAACACGACGAAGACCGAGGTGTTCGGCCCGAGTGCAATCGGCAGGCGCACGCGGTCCGCACCGGCTTCATAGACCGCCGGCTTCTCGATCCGCCCGCTCTCCGGCCACCACAGCTCCGGTGCGCGGCCGCTGACGCGGAACGACACCGTCTCCGTGCGCGCCGCCGCCTTCTGGTTCGAAAGGAAATAGATGTCGGCATCGCCCTCGCGGCGATGCGTCCAGAGCAGGCCCGCCGGGCACACCACGTCCGGAGGTGCCTGCAGTTTGCCCAGCGCCACCTGCAGATTGGTTTCCGTCAGCACGCGGTTCCCGTCCCACAGCCCGGCGGCGAGCGCCTTGACCTGCTGATCGCAGGCCGGGAAGTTTTGCAGGCTCGGCGAGCGCGACGGCGCGGGTCCGAGCACCGCGCCGCCGGCGGCGACGAGTTCGCCGATCTTCTTCAGCAGCTCCGGCCGCATCGTCGCCTGCTCGGGCAACACCAGGAGCCGGTAGCTCATCCCGTCGGGCAGCACGAGCCGCCCATCCTTCACCTGCATCCGCTGCTCGATGACCTCGGCGTTGATATAGTCGAAGTTATAGCCCGCCGGCAGTTCCGGCTGGCAACGGCCGGCCATCTTCGGCGCATCCTCGCTGATGAAATAGGCGATATCCGCCACATGCTTGCCCGCCTGCAACAGCACGCTGCACCGGCGCTGGTAATCGATCCACGGCTTCGCGCGCTCGAACCACGTGTTGTTGCGGTTGAACTCCGTGCCGAACCACGCGTTGACCCCGGGGCGGCGCTCGTCGGGCTGCTGGATGTAGACGTGCAGCACGAACTGGTTGATGCCCTCGCAGAGCGACCAGTCGCCGCGCGCCTTCAGCTCGCGCGGCGTGTTGCGGTAGGCCGGCCCACCGGTGAACGCCTCGGCGAAGACCTGCTTCTTGCCGTAGATGTGTGCTGCAGAAGCAGCATCGCGCAGCTCGATGCTGCCGAGGTTGCCGTTGGCCCAGAACTCGCCGCTGACCTCGTCGCACTGGCCGCCGTACTGGAGG
>CAITZM010000079.1 GCA_903896925.1 uncultured Lentisphaerota bacterium
ACTACAAGGGAGGATACGGCGTGGTCAAGCGGTGCGTGGCCGAACTTCGTCCGCGAATGAAGCCAGCCTATCTGACGCTGGCGTTCGCGCCTGGCGAATGCGCACAGGTGGACTGGGGGATGTGGCACAACGTCGATGTTGAGGGCGGCCAGCGCCGGATCAGCTTCTTTGTCATGGTGCTCTGCCACAGCCGCATGCTCTACGCCGAGTTCTTTCTGGGCGAGGCCATGGAACACTGGCTGCAGGCGCACCGGAACGCGTTCACGGCATTTGGCGGCGTCCCCGAGCAAGTCATGGTCGACAACTGCAAGACCGCCGTTCTCAGACCCCGGCACGGCGACGAGAAAGCTGAACTGAATCCAGCCTATGAAGAGTTCGCCCGTCATTACGGTTTCCGCATCGTTCCGTGCAACGTCCGCCGCCCCAACGAGAAGGGCCGTGTCGAGAATGCCGTTGGCTACATCCGCACCAGTTTTCTGGCCGGACGCGAGCCTGGTCCGCTCAGCATACTCGCCCCGGCGCTGGCCGACTGGCTGGACAACACCGCCAACCGGCGGATGCACACGACCACCGGCAAACCGCCCCGGCAGCTGTTTGACGAGGCTGAGCGCGCCGCCCTGCGGCCGCTGCCGGCCGGACCCTACGACTGCCACCAAATCCAGGCCGCCGCCGCCGACAGCCGTTTCCGGGTGACGGTGGATGGCAACCGCTATAGCGTTCCCAGCACCGCCGCCTCGCGGCGGATCGTCATCCATCGCCATGTCGACCGCATCGTGATCCGTGACCCTGGCGGCACGCTGCTTGCCGACCATCCCCGGAACTACGGCAAAAAACAGGACGTCGCCGAACCAGGGCACGAGCGCGACCTGATCCTGAAGATGCGCCATGCCCGCGACAAACGCCGCCTGGAACATTTCCTTGTCCTCGGACCCGATGCCGCCGCTTATCTTGCCAGATTGCAGGAACGGCTCCCCAACTGGCGATCCCATGTCGACCGCATCAACAGCCTGGCGGAAATCCATGGGCGCGATGAGGTTCTCCGTGCCTTGGCCGATACACGGGAAAGCGCCGCCTTCTCGGCCGACTACATCCACAATCTCCTCGATTCCCGACGTCGCCTCAGCCCCGAACCCGGCCCGCTTCACGTCCCGCGCCGCGCCGACCTGCTCGAACTCGAAATCCCCGAACCCAACCTTGATGTCTACCGATAGGAATCCCCAATGAAAGCAAAACGCCTCGACTTCCCGCTCAAGAGCGAACTCTCCGAGCTCCAGCTCACCTGGATGCTCGACAACCACGAGAATGAACTAGCCGAAGCCGCCCGCCACAATCGCACCCACCACGAATTGCTGCTGCGCCTCTTCCGGGGAGAACTCGATGCCCGCCACGCCCGCGCTGTCGAACGTTGCATCAAGAACGCCAAGTTGCGCGACACCCGCACGCTGGAAAGCTTCGACTTCGCCTGGCCGGCCAAGATCAACCGAGATCAAGTCAAGCACCTTTTCACCCTCGCCTTCATGCGGGAGAAAGCCAATGTCGTGCTCATTGGC
>CAITZM010000080.1 GCA_903896925.1 uncultured Lentisphaerota bacterium
TACGGCCCATTCTCGGGGGGCGGAAAACCGAGCTCCCACAGGGCTCGACACACATCATCACTCACAAAAAAAGGGGACATTCTAATCGAGCGCAAAAAGGGGACATTTTAAACGAGCGTTGACAAGCGGCTCGGAGGCGGTTGCGTCGGCGGGGCGGATGGGCTATACATCCGGCCTTGCGCCGCAGGGCGGCGCGGGAGAAGCGGATGATGCAACTCAAGAAGCTCGGGATCGGCGTGGGCTGGGTGCTGCTGGCGGTGGCGCTGGCGGTCAACTTCGGCTATGCCGCGCGCGGGGCGCGTACGCCGCGCGGCGGCGAACGCGAGGCGGCCTACGAGAAGATGACCCTGTTCACCAAGGTCATCGAACAGGTGCGCGACCTCTATGTCGACACGAACAAGGTCGCCTATACCAACCTGATCTACGGCGCGATGCGCGGGATGCTCCAGTCGCTCGACCCGCACAGCGCGTTCCTCGACCCGGCCACCTACAAGGACATGAAGGACGACACCAGCGGCCAGTTCGGCGGGCTCGGCATCTTCGTGGGCATGAAGGACGGCCTGCCGACGGTCATCTCACCGATGGAAGACACGCCGGGCTTCCGCGCCGGCATCCTGCCGGGCGACAAGATCATCGAGGTGGACGGCAAGACCACCGAGGGCCTCGCGCTCGACGAGGTGGTCAAGAAGATGCGCGGTCTCCCGGGCTCCAAGGTGGTGCTGCGGCTGATGCGGCCCAAGACGCAGGCGCTGCGCACCGTCGAGGTCGTCCGTGCGGAGATCAACGTGCCCAGCGTGAAGGATGCGCAGATGCTGGAGGACGGCATCGGCTACGTCCGCATGCTGCAGTTCACCGAACACACGGCCGCCGACCTCCAGAAGGCGCTCGACGACCTCAACAAGCAGGGCATGCGCGCCTTCATCCTCGACCTGCGCAACAACCCCGGCGGACTGCTCTCCTCCGCGGTGGAGGTCAGCCAGAAGTTCCTGCGCAAGGGCGACCTGATCGTCTCGACGGTCGGCCGGACCGAGAAGCAGTTGCTCGTCGAAAAGGCCGGCGGCCGCGTCCGCTATCTCGATTTCCCGATGGCGATCCTCGTCAACGGCGGCAGCGCGAGCGCGGCGGAGATCGTCTCCGGCGCGTTGCAGGACCAGCACCGCGCGTTCCTCGTCGGCGAGAAGACCTTCGGCAAGGGCTCGGTCCAGAGCGTCATCCCGCTCGACGACGGCTCCGCGCTCAAGCTGACCACGGCGAAGTACTACACGCCGGGCCACCGCGTGATCCACGAGCACGGCATCGAGCCGGACATCGTCGTCGCCATGCCGCCGGAAGATTTCCGCAGGCTCTGGCTCCAGCGCCAGCGTCCGAAGAATGCGCCGGCGGCGGAAGACGCCGAACCCGAAGCGCGCGTCACCGATGTCCAGCTGGAGCGCGCCGTGGATACGCTCAAGGGCGTGCTCGTCATCGGCAAACGTGCGCAGGCGCGCCTGACCATCCCGAAATCCTGATGAACCTGCTCGCCATCGAAACCTCGTGCGACGAGACGTCCGTCGCCGTGCTCACCGCGCCCAATGTGCTGCGCGCGAATCTCGTCTACACGCAGATCGCGAAGCACCGGCCCTACGGCGGCGTGGTGCCGGAGATCGCCTCGCGCTGCCACGTCGAGGAGCTGCCCGGCCTGCTGCGGCAGGCCCTCGCCGAGTCCGGCCTCGCCTGGGGCGACCTTGATGCCATCGCCGTCACGCACGGCCCCGGCCTCGCCAGTGCGCTGCTGGTCGGCCTCGCCGCCGCGCAGGCGCTCGCGTTGCGCCTGGACATCCCGCTGCTTGCCGTCAACCATCTCGAGGGCCACCTCTGCTCGCTGTTCCTCGACCCGGCCGCGCCCGCGTTCGCCGACGCACTCCCGTTCCTCACCCTGATCGTCTCCGGCGGCCATACGCAGCTCGTCCGCGTCGAGGCGCCCGGCCAGTACCGCCTGCTCGGCCAGACGCTTGACGACGCCGCCGGCGAGGCGCTCGACAAGGGCGCGAAACTGCTCGGCCTCGGCTACCCCGGCGGCCCGCTCATCGAGCGCGCCGCGCAGGGTGGCGACATGCGGCGCATCAAGTTCCCGCGCGGCCAGCCGACCGAGCACACCGGCGGGCTCGATCCCGCCCTGTGCTTCAGCTACAGCGGGCTGAAGACCGCCCTGCTCTACCACCTCAAGGCGCAACCCGCCGCCGCCCAGCCGCCGGAACTGGCGCACACCGCGGCAAGCTACCAGGAAGCCGTCTTCGACGCGCTCATCGCGCGCAGCGCCCGGGCCTTGGAACGGCAGGATGTGAAATATTTCGGCTGCTGCGGCGGCGTCTCGATCAACAAGCGCCTGCGCGCCAAGCTCGCGGAACTGGCCGCGCAGTGTGGCGTGCCGCTGCTGCTCGCGCCGCCGAAGTTCTGCACCGACAACGCGGCGATGATCGCTGCGGCCGCCTGCCGGCAGCTCCCGCTGGCCGCCGGCGCGGAAAAGATTCCGCGGCTCGACGCGCACCCGGAACTGGCTTTCGGCACGGTGTGATTTCGTTGCGCACAGTGTCCTCGTTCTCGTCGTCGCCCTCGCTTGGCATGTAGAAATTTTGAGCACGAGGACGAACGATCATGAGAGCGGAAGAAACAACATGAGTAAGGGCTGGCTCGCGACAGGGATGGGCCTGTGCCTCGCGCTGCTGACGGCGCAGGCGGCGGGTGCGAAATTTCCCGACCCGACGTTGAAGCCCGACCTGGTCATCAAGGCGACGCCGGGCACGAACACCTATACCACGGGCAAGGGGAAATATGACGGCGGTACTTTCGCCGTCTATGTGCCCGCAAGTTATACACCCGACAAAGCTATGCCGCTGGTGGTCAGTTCGCACGGCGCCGGCGGCACCGGGCCGAAGGAAGTCGGCGGCTGGATACGGCTCGCGGACAAATACGGCTTCCTCGTCGTGTGTCCCTCCTATGGCTGCGCCACGGCGCACACCACGCTCGCCGCGCTGCAAGGTGTCATCGCGCAGGACGAACGGCAGCTGAAGGACATCATGGAGCGCGTTTTTAAGTCGCTGAACGTGGACCGTGCGCACGTGCTGCACACCGGGTTCAGCGGCGGAGGCGTGCCCACGTGGTACATCGCCTGGGCGCACCCGGAATGGTTCACCGCGCTCTGCTTCCGCAGCGCCAATTTCTATGGCGAGAAGGCCGTTCGCTTCACGCGCAAGGCGGAATGGAAAACGCGGCCGCTCTACCTGTTCTGGGGCACCAAGGATAACCCGATCATCATCACGAAAAGCCCGACCTCGGCCGGCGGCGAAGGCCCCGCCTCGCTGGACTTCCTGAAGAAATTCCAGTGCAAGAATCTGAAGCACGAAATCATCCCCGAGGGCGGCCACGACAGCCATCCCGACCTTGCCGCCCAGTGGTTCGCCACGGAAGTCTGCGCCGCCGCCCGGTAAGCTTCCCAATGGACGTGCCGGAGCGCGCGGCCGGCCGCCGGGGCACTGCGGCGCGTGGGGCTGGCCGCACTTCGCGCTTGAATCGGCGCGGCCGCGGGCTTACAAGTCGCCCCCGTGTGCAGCGATCAGACAACCCTGAACAGAGGAACTCCATGAAGAAGCAGTTCGCCTTTGCCGCCGCCGCGCTGGTGCTCGGCGCGACGGCCCAAGCCAATACCGGTTCGGCCTTCTACGGCGATGCGCCCGATGCGCATCATCCATGGGCCATTCACGATTGGAACCGGCCGCAGCCGCCGCGCGTCGAACCGCTGCCCTATGACGCCGAAAAAGCGAAAGCGCCCGCCGGCGCCGTGGTGCTCTGCGACGGCACCGAGGCGACGCTCTCCAAGTGGGAATGCGACAAGCCGGAAGGCGGCGCAACCAAGTGGATCGCCAAGGATGGCGCCTTCCAGTGCGTGCCGAAGTCCGGTTACGTCCGCACGAAGGCGAAATTCGGCGACTGCCAGCTGCACGTCGAGTGGTCCGCGCCGACGCCGCCGCAGGGCGAGAGCCAGGGCCGCGGCAACAGCGGCATCTTCTTGATGGGCGCCGTCGAATGTCAGGTGCTCGACAACTACGACAACGAAACCTACGCAGATGGTTTCGCGTGCTCCATCTATGGCATCAGGCCTCCGCTGGCCAATGCGCTGCGCAAACCCGGCGAGTGGCAGCAGATCGACATCACCTTCCGTCGCCCGGTCTATGAAGGCGACAAGCTGGTGCATCCGGGCTACATGACCGTCTACTGCAACGGCATCCTCGTGCAGGACAAAACGCAGCTGGACGGGACGGGCGGCCACAAGAAACGCTCCACACCAGGCCCCTATCCCGAAGTTGGCCCGCTCAAGCTGCAGGACCACGGCAATCCCGTCCGTTTCCGCAACATCTGGCTTCAGGCCCTGCCGCCGCGCACCGCGGCCGACGATGCGGGCATCAATGGCCCGCTCTCCGAGGAAGCCACGGCTGCCAAGCGCAAGGAAATCGCCGCCACGGTGCGTGCCGATGCCGCCAAGCTGGGCGACAAGCCCCTCGACCAGATGCTCCGCCTCGCCGAGTCGCTCATCTATGAAAAGGACGAAGCGACCGCGAAGGACGTCTGCGGCAAGCTCGGTGCCTATGTCGCCGGCCTCGAGGCGCTGCCGAAGAACAAGCTCAACGACAAGAAGGATGAAGTGAAGCGCGTCCGCGGCGCGTTCCAGTACCTCGCCAAGTTCCAATGCTGCGGCACCGACTGCGCGCCGTGCGCGACCTTGGAAAAGATCGTCAAGGCCCACGGTTGGGACAAGAAGTAGACCCCGCCTTGGCACTTGATGCCTGATGCCGGGCGGCGCCCCTCGCGCCGCCCGGTTTTTTTGTGCCGGTTCGGTGGCTTTGTGGGCAGGGTTCGCGGGGCTGGAAGCCCCGCCCACAAAGACCAACAGCTGTTAAAGTGAGACTGCTGTTGCGCTTGGTTTCGTTGTTGCGGGCTTGCTGCTCTGCCAGCAGAAGGCTCTGACGATAACGCGTTGGATGTGCAGTTCTACGCGTTGCTCAGCTCCCGCCTTGGTGGGCGGGGCTTCCACCCCCGCGCAACCCGCTGCAACGCTACAGGCCCCTGACAACCCGCCCGCACCAACCGTTACCATCCAACGCCAAGGATAAACTTCCGGCCCGCCGCGTCTTGGAAAAAACGGCGACAACGGGTATACATATGCATGGAAAAGGAGTTCCTATGAAACAGTTGCTATGGCTTTCGCTGGCCGCCACCGTGTTGGCCGGATCGTTCGCGCAGGCGCAGTACGGCCATCGGGACACGGGCCGCAGCGGTCCGCAGTCCTTTGGTCCCAATGCCCAGTATTACACGCCGCAGCCGCGCACGGTGCCCACTCTGCCCCCGGGTTGCGCCCTGATGACCATCGGCGGCGCGCAATATTATTTTGGCGGCGGCCAATATTATCAACCCGGTGTCGGTGGCTACCTGGTCGTGCCCACGCCCGCCGGCGCGACGCTGACCGAATTGCCGCCCGGCTCGCAGCAGATGTTGGTCGGCAGCACACTGTGCTACCTCGTCAATGGGGTCGCCTACCGGAAAACCGTCTACGGTTATGAGGTCATGCCTCCGCCGGCCGTGGTCGTGCAGCAGATCGTCACCTCCGCCGCGCCGCCCGCCGTGGTCACCGGGCCTCCGCCCGCGCCCGCCGCCGGTGCCGCAAGCGATGCCACCAACAACGTCTTCACCGTGAACATTCCCAACGCCCAGGGCGGCTTCACGCCCGTACCCATCAAACGCGCCGGGGCAAACTTCATCGGCCCGCAAGGCGAGCTCTACACCGAGTTCCCGCGCATCGAGCAGCTCAAGCTCCAGTACGGGAAATAGCCCGCTCCGCCTTAAAACTTCAGCGCCACCTCGACGGGAGGGGGCAATGGATGCGGAACCCACGACAGGGTTTATAGATTTTGCCTGCTGATCAGGTTCACGACCACCTTGCAGAGAGTGTCCTTCTCGGCCGCTTTGCTCTCGGCGATGAGCAGGGTCAGGGCGACGAGGGCGTTATCCGCCAGCCGCTTCGAACCGTCCTTGCGGTAGAGCAGGCCGTTGGCGTCGAGGAACCAGTTCCATAAAACCATCCCACCCCGGTGATACCGTGGAGTCGCAGCTGCTGATGGTCATATTGATCCAGCAGCCGCAGTGCAAGGGGGTAATCGATGATGACCCGGAGCAAGCCTTCGGCTTCCGTGCCGGTGACAGCCTTTTCGGCGATGATCCGCCCCATCACATCCACCGCCGACTGGAGTTCTGACAATCGGACCACCTGCGCCTGCAGCCGTTTCTCGTTGAGCGTGTAACCCTTGACGAGGTGATCCTTCAAGACACCCGTGGCCCAGATGCGAAATTCGGTTCCACGCCGGGAGTTGACGCGGTAGCCGACGGACAGGATGGCGTCCAGACTGTAGAAGACCACTGGCTTGTCCGAACCAGGTATGTGCATTTTTTGCACATTGCTTTCTTTATGTAATTCACCTGAAGGGTGGTATAAACCCGCCATGAGAAATCACTGGGCGGGCGGGTTGCTGGCGGGCGTTGTACTGCTACAAGCGGGGGCGGCCGACTTTCCGGTGGCATCCCCGGTGCCGCCAGCTCCCACCGGGCAACTGCGAGCGGCGGACAAGCCCTTGCCTTGGCCGGTGCCAGGGCAGGTCCTCCGCTTGTGGCCAGGCGACGCACCGGGCTGGGTGGCGTCGACCAACGTCGAGTGCATCGTGAATGAGCGACATCGGAATGTCTCGGTCCCGGAACTGTGGGTCTACCTCCCGCCGCAACCAGCGCGCAACCGCGCCTCGCTGCTGATCTGCCCCGGCGGCGGCTATGGGCATCTGGCCATGGGGCTGCATCTGGGCAATGTCGTCAAACTGTTCAACGGTCAGGGGCTCGCGGTGTTCGGCCTCAAGTACCGGACACGTTACGGAACCAACGATGTGGTCAACGATGCGGTGACCGACTGCGCGCGGGCGCTGCGCCTCATCCGCCTGCATGCGGCGGAATGGGGGCTCGATCCGGCGCGGGTCGGTGTCCAAGGTTATTCCGCCGGGGCCAACGTCTGCCTGAACCTGCTGGGACGTTTCGATGAGGGAGAGGCCGGAGCGTCCGATCCCGTCGAAAAATATTCCAGCCGTCCGGATTTTATGGCGCTGATGTGTCCTTGGCCGAACGGCAAAACCGCCGCCGCTTATCCGATCCACAAGAATCCTCCGCCGGTATTCATCGCCTCGGCCCGGGACGACAAGACCGCGCCCACCGCCTTTGCGCTGGAGATCGCGGAAGCGGTCAAACGGCAGGGCGGCAAGGTCGAGCTCTTCATCGTGCCGACTGGCGGCCACGGGGCCTTCCACTTCGGCGTCGGATCCGGTCCCGGGACAAAATGGCCGGACGCCTTTATCCCCATGATCCCGCACTAGTCGAACCCGGAGCGCCTGCCGCATGAATATGCATCGATCGTTCTTCCGCAGCTTCCCGATGTGGGGGCTTCTCATGACGTCCTGGTCTCTGTACGCCGCTGGAGCGGAGGAATTTCCGGTGGCGCCCTATGTGGATCCGCGGCAGTTGGACTGCCCGTGGCCGAAGATGAGCCACTACCTCCAGCCGTGGCGCGGCTACCTGGAGACGCGCAGCGGCGATGATTTTCTGCGCGGCCTCGGCGTGAACCTGCAGATCCCCGGCGGCACCGAGGAACCCGCCATCCGCCTGCTGGCGGAGTCCGGCCTGCGCACCTTCCGCATCGAGGTCGGCTGGGGCGAGATGAACTGGGACGAGACGCAGCTGAACAACGAGGCCCAGCTGCGCCGCCGCCTCGCACTCTGCACACGCTACGGCATCCGCCCGACCATCCTGATCAATGCCCACCAGGGCGTGCCGTGCCCGATGCGCGGCTTCCAGCGCCGCCTCGTCGCCGCCGCACCCGCGGGCAGCACCACCGTCACGCTCGACAGCGTCGCCGACCTCGTCCCCGGCCGCTCCGGGCTGAGCCAGCTGACGACCTACTGGGCCGCCGAGGCGCTCGTCACGGCCGTGGATGCCGCCACCGGCGTGGTCACGCTGAGCAAGCCGCTGCCCAAGGCGCTGCCGGCGGGGCCGGTGCCGATGGCGACGTTGAAGTACGCGCCGCTGCATCCGGTCGGCACGCCGGAATTCGACACGAGCGCCGCCGGCTGCGTCCGGCATACGCTGTACGTATGCGGCCTCGTCCGCGCCGCCGGCGTGAAGGAGTTCGACATCGAAATCTGGAACGAGATGGGCTTCGGCACCCATTTCCTCAACATCAACGATTATTACGACAAGGCCGCGCCGAAGATCCCCGGCCGGCAGGCCGACCACCTCAACCGCGGCGGACGCTGCTGGGAACTGGCGCGGCGGATCGTCGCCGCCGTGAAGCAGGACTTCCCGGAGACGCGCTGCATCTGGGGCTTCTCCAACACGACGTTCTTCCATTGCCAGGTGACCAACCTCCCGCCGGGCACGGAGGGCCAGAGCTACCACCCATACGGCACCGGCATGCGCGAGATCGATGGCCACCCCGCCCGCCCCGACCAGCCGTCCATCGAGGGCTTCGTGCCGCGCTATGCTCTCCGCATGCCCGAAGGCTGGGCCGGCACGTTCGTCCAGACCGAATCGCTGATCCGTCTGCTCAACCCCGCCACCCGGCTGGCGAAAATGCCGGCGGGCGTGACGAACTTCCACCACTACATGACCGAGCACGGCGTGCTGCCGCCGGAATGCGGCGCGAACGACGACGCCGGCGCCTGGCGGCTCAAGACGCTCTGCGCCACGCGCAGCTTCTGCTTCTGGCTGAACAAGGGCGTGGATGCGCTCCACTACTTCTGCGCCTACCAGGACAAGGCCACGGACTTCGGCTTGCTGCCGACCGATCTCAAGACGTTGCCGGCCGACGCCAAATTCGACGATGTCGCCACACCGCCGATGCGCGCGCTCCGCAACCTCACCCGGGCCTTCGCCGGCAGCGTACCGTTTGAGCACACGAAACCGCTCGCCGTCGAGGTCACCGCGCTCGGCGCACAGACGAAGATCTTCGAGGGCGACGCCACACATCCGCCGCTCTGGGCGCGCGACGTGCTCGCCGTGCTGCCGTTCCAAGTCCACGACTACAAGCATGTCGTCGCCGTCTATGTGATGACGCGCGACGCGATGCAGGAGTTTTCGCCGGCTCCGTTCCGCCTGAAGATTTCCGGCGCGTGTGGCGAATGCGTCACCGGTTACGACCCGCTGGAAGACCGCGCCGTGCCGCTCGAGGTGCGCCGCGTCGCGGACGGCGTCGTTGAGGTGACGCTGCCCGTCGCCGACCATCCGCGCCTGCTCACGCTGGCACCGTGAGCGGAGATGTTTCCGCAACTTGATAATGCGTCAAGAATGGGAGCGGCCTGAAACCGCATGACGTGAGTACCCGTCTATACCCACCCTGTGCTCATCGCCAAACAGGGAGGTTGGCCGCGGTTTGGCAGACTAGCTGGGAGGGGCGGTGTCCTCACCGCCCCGCATAGTGCGGCCGTCGTTCCATGACCGCAGACCCGTGTGCAGCACCCACGCCCGACGGCTCATCTGCAGCGGCAGGAATGCCGCCGCTCCCAGTTAGCCAGAACCTCCTGTCAAAATTCGGTTCTTTGGAACCTTGAAATAGCACTCGATTAAATTGTCCAAGGCTTGGGGGAGTCACCCGTTTTGGTCTCCATGCTTTGGAAATCACAGAGACGTCCTCCGCTACGGAGGACTGCGCCCATTGCGTGCGGCATGCGAGAAAAGGGCGCAGCAAGTCTGCGCCCCTACAAAATCATGTCTTATCGGCAACAACGGGCACCATCTGGCGCTTGCCGGTGTTATAGACGATCAGGGAGAGGCACGGGCTTTCGTGGGTGCACGCGTGATGCGGCACATTCTGAGGGATGCGGATGCTGTCGCCGGCTTTCAGTTTGTCCCAGCGCTTGCCGGTCTGGTGCTCACACACGCCGGCGAGCACATGCAACACTTCCGCCGAATTCGGATGGATGTGCACCGGATTGCTCTGCTGCGGTTCCACATAAACGATGCCGATGGTCAACTCCGACTGCGGATCGACGTCGGCGTTCATCACCCAGCGGATCCAGCCCCAGGGAAATTTCACGGCGGGTATCTTCTCGTACGGTGTGAGGTCGAACTTCAGCGGGTCGGCGGCGCGGGCCGCCCCGGCGCCAGCGAGCAGGGCGGCGAGCGCGCCGGTGGCGAGGAAGTTGCGGCGGGAGGTCTGTCGGTTCATGGTAGCTCCTGTTTGTTTCTTGGTTTCAGATCGAGCGGTGGCTGTTCGGTGTGCGGTCCGCCCACGCCGCTGCGCATGAGCTGCCGGAGTTCTTCAAGATGTTCTTGAAAGACGCCGCGCGGGGTCGTGGCGTGCTGCCTGCACAGCGTGGCCGCCATGCCCAGCACCTCGCCCATCATGCCGGTGGTGCGCTGCACTCGCACGGTGCCCAAGGCGACATGCGTCACACTGATGTTGCGCCCGGCCATCATGAGGTTGGAAATATTCCGGGAGTACAGGCACCGGAACGGGATGGGATAGGGTTTGATGTTCAGCTGTCGGGCTTCCGACTGAAAGGCTTCGCACGCACAGGCAGGCGTCTTGGGATAGTGCAGATCGATGGTCCATGTCGTGGTGACGCAGGCATCGGGGAAAGCGCGCTGCTCCACAATGTCCTGTTGCTTGAGTACAACATCGCCCAGGAGCCGCCGCGACTCGCGCTTGCCACCGATATAGGCGACCCACCCCAGCCGCTGCCGGGCGAAATCCTGTTTGAAGCGTTCGTGGTTTTTGAGCACGGCCCAGTTGCCGTAAACCACGCGCAGGGCATGGTCGCGGACCTGTTCGCATTCTGTGACCTGATCGCGCGTCGCACCGGTTTCCCAGTCCCAGTCGCCGCGGCTGGCCTTGATGCAGGTCTTGTCGTTGAACGGTATCGCCCACGGGCACTCGGGGAACGCGGAGTCTTCCGCCTCCTTGACTGCGTACCATTGCACGGAGGTCCCCATCACCAGCTTATCGCCCGCGTCGGGCGCCAGCTCTTCCTGCGTCTCGCTTTTTGCCTCCCGGCCGTCGCGGAAATCGGCCCTAGCCAGAAAGCCAAGACTGCCATCACCGGTACAATCGGCAAAGAGCCGGGCTTTGAATTTCAGCCGGTCACCGGTCCGGATGTTTTGCGCGATGACTGCCGCGATACGGGTCCCGTCCATCTCGGCCTCATTGACATGCCAGCCGAGGAAGAGGCTGATGTTTTGCTCGGCGCGCACAACGTCCAGCTTCTGCTGGTCCTCATAGTTCGAGGGCGGTCCGGCATTGTGAACCTTCTTTTCGGGATGTTCCTTGATGACGGCCAGTATCTGCTGGCTGCGCGGAGCAGTAGGTTCCCGCTTGGCCTCCCACAGGTTCCAGTGCCCGATCGGCCCGAGTTCGTCGACCACGTCGCCGAGCCGCGGATAGGGCTGCTGGTGGATCAGGCCCGAAAGTCCGACGCGCACCTCGGAACTGTTGTTGCCGCCCAATATGGGGCGGTCCTGGATCAAGGCGACCTTGCAGCCCAGCCGCGCAGCGCTGACCGCCGCACAGCAACCGGCCATGCCACCGCCGACCACCACGAGGTCGTAGGACCCGGCCTCCGGCGGCTTGTCCGGTTGGCCGAGCAACGTTCTGCGGAACGTTTGCAGCGCGGGACCGTTGCCCGGCGGGGTGAGCTGGTGGTTGGTGCTGAACAGGATCGCATCGCAGCGTCCGGCAAACCCCGTGAGATCATGCAACGCCAGCGTGACGCTCTTCTTTTGGACCTGAACCGTCCCTCCATCCTGCCAGTGCCACGCGGCGCCTTCTGTGCCGAAGGTCGTCCCGAGAGCCGCGCCATCGACCAGCACCTGAAACTCGCCGGGCGTCCCCACCGCTTTCATCGCCGCCGGTGTATCAGGTTGCTTCCACGGCGCCACCCAATCCCGCGTGCGGACCCAGACCCGGTACGAACCGGGCTCCGGGAAGGCGATCGTCGTAGCGGCGTCGGCCACCGGCTGGCCCAAACCGTGGGCGAGCAAGAAGGGCGAGCCCATCTGATCCATGGACTGCTGATCGAGCACCCAGCCACCTGGCTGCGTAAAATTTTCGGCCTCGACCAACACCTCACGGCCTGCTGCCGCCGGGACCGCGCCGGCCAAAGCGACGGCCAGTCCGAGTGCTGTTTTCATAGGCGTCCTCATCACGGCGCCGCCTTCCGGGCATAGTGCACACGAGCCAGCCGCAACTGGTCCTCCCGCCGGCCCGTCTGGGGATCAAGCCGGTGTTGGACGCCGAACCCGACCAGCAGTTCGCCCGGTCCAAGACTGGCGACGGCGGTGTATCCGGAATACGGCGTGGCGTCCACGCAGGTTGGGTCGGTCCACGTTTGCCCGCCATCGGTGCTGAAGACCAGCATGGCGCCGGGACGGCCGTAGCTCATCGCGACCACGCCATCAGGCAGCACGGCGAGGCTCGGAAAGGCGCCCTGCACGCCGGTGCGCACCGGCTCCGACCAGGTGCGCCCTTCGTTGCGACTGCGGCTCCACATGATCGGATTGTCCTGGCAGTTGACGTCCGAGGCGTTGCCCGTGCGCAACACGGCCAGCCAATCGCCCTGTGGCAGCCGCCGCATCGAGCCCTCGTTGTAGCCCTCGCTGCCGAGCTGCGCGTAGCCCAGCGTGCTGAGATAGCGCCAGGTCTGGCCTCCGTCGCCGGACTCGCAGACATAGCTGCGCGAGTAAGGCCGGCCGCGGCCGTAGGGGCAGAGCGCGATGTCGCTCTTGAACCAACCCGCCATCAAGGCCACCAGCGAGCCATCCGTCCGCTCGATGATCGAGCGCATGAACAGCGGGCCGGGGTGCGGGCCGTGCCCCTGCGCCGCCTTCGCCTCCGGCACGTGAAACTCCGCCTGGGACCTGACGAAGTACCGCCCGCCATCAGCGGAGAAAAAGCGCGCAGTCTGATAGCACCCTTCGCGGCCCTCCAGCGGCAGGCACCGGTACTCGAGGCCGATCGCGTCGCCGTTCTTGAGTTGCGTGCCACCTACGCCAAAGCCGCCCGTCGGGCCCTGCCACTGCCGGCCGCCGTCGGTGGACAGCTTGCCGGCACACAAAACCGCGCCGTCACGCAGCGGGAGGAATTGTTCGAAGTGGGTGCCGGAGCTGAACACCACCGAGGGCTCCACGGTCACGCTGAACTGGTCGCGCGGCCCGGTCACCTTGATGGCAAAGTTGCGATAGTCGAGCACACGGTTGGCCGTGCCGACGGCATGGAGCACCAGATGATGCACGCCCGCCGGCCAACCCAGGGTGGATAGTTCCAAGGCGATGGTTCCCGTCGCAGGATCGCCATCGGCTGAGCTGTTGTCCGTGATGACGTCAGCCTGCGGCATGGCGAGAAGAGATTTTTTTCGCACCGCATCAAAGCGGAAGCCCGGCAGGGTGTCCGCCGCCGCGATGTAGTAAGGATTGGTGAGCTGTACACCTTTGACTGCGGCGTTGCGCAAGGTCACACGCACAGCCACCTTCTGGCCCGGCACCACCTCGGCCGGTTCTGCTGCGAAGGCGGTGATATCCCGGCTCTCCCCGTCCGCCACTTCGCCCAGATCCTCGATGCTGACCTGTTCGCCATGGACCACGACCGCAAACTCGCGCCGCGCGGCCGCGAACGGGCCGGGCGCGGGGCGGTTGCTGGCGAAGAACGCAAAGACCTGCCGGCCCTGCCGCCACCCGCGCGTGTTCACCTCAAGTGCCAAGGCGCCTTCGCCCGGAGCGCGATCGCGCGGGCCATTGTCCTTGAGATACTGTTGCCCGTCGGCGACGACATAGGCCAGGCCGCCGGTGAGGCGCGTGAAGCCCGGAGGGACTTCTTGCGGCTGCACTTCGCCGGCGGTGCGCAGCAGGAAGCTGCCCAGCTTGGTACCGGCGGCCACGGCCTGCGCGTGGATCGTGAACGTCTCACCCAGCCGCAACTCCAGCGGTTCGATGCGAAAGTCCCCCAGCCGGATGCGCGGCGCCGGCTCACCCGCCGCCCATTGAACGGCCACCAAGGCAGCCAGCCAACACCCAGACCAGTTCATCGGGCCACCCTGCTTAATCCCCGGTCACAACGGGGGGCAGACCATGCGGTGTTTCTTTTCATTTCTTCGCAGGGGCAAGGCTGTTCATATATTCCGTCGGCGTCATGAAGACACAGTTTTTCGCGCGGAGGAATTCGACGATCTGGATGAAGCCGTTCCAGCGCTCGTCGGTGTGCCAGTTCGGCGGGTGGCCTTGGAGGACGAGGAACGGCTGCTGCGCAGCGTTGCGCTCGTAGAAGGCTTTGAACCTGGCGAAGTCCGGCACGAAGGTTGGATTCTCCAGCGCCATCACGCGCTCGAGGCTCAAGCGGCTGAAATGTTTCGGCGGCTTGGGGCCATAGAGCCAGATCTTGATTTCGGGGACCGCGTCGAGCGCGCGGTCGGTCGCGTCGGTGGTGCCGCTCCAGTGCGGGCCGAAGGCGGTCAGCGGGAAACCGAGCTTCTCCTTGGCGAGCCGCTCGCACTTTTCGAACACCGCCTGCTGCTCCGCCGCGGTGCCCTGTTCGAATTCGCCGGTCTTGTCCTCGTTCTTCCGCGTGTAGTAGCCGTGCAGCCAGAACTCGATGCGGCCTTTTTTCTGCTGCGCCTTGATCCAGTCGAAGTACGCGGGGTTGTCCTGTTCCAGCGAGGAGCAGATGATGCCGAACGACGCCCTCAGCTGGTTCGACTCGATATAATCCACCACCCGCTGCCAGTTCCGATGGATGGCCCCGTTCTTCACTTGCTGCACGTCGTCGAGCTTGAGGATGATCACCTGCGGCCGGGCTATTTCGACGGCGCCTGCGCCGCATGCGGCGAGGGCCCAGCCGGCCAAGATCAACGTGCACAGGCCTGTTTTCATCGTCCTATTGCTCCGCTCACTACTTGTTCTGTTCACCTGAACGCGAGCAAATCTTCATGCCGGGCCGGGCCAAACGCAAGCGCTTAAAACCAGGGCCACAGGCGCGGCCTACGGGGCGAGTTTCGTCACCGTCACGCTCTGGAGGTAATACTTGTTGAATTGGTTCCCGTCGGAGTTGAGCGAGAAGTTGAAACCCCAATAGTTGACGAATTGCGCGTCGTAGATTTTCCAGGTCACCGTGTGCCACTGCCGGTTGTCCGGCACCGTGTACCAACCGCTGTTCTTGAAGCCGTTGGTGGATTCATAAACGAGCTTGAACCCCGCATTATCGTTGGCGGGATTGCGGCGGACCACGGCGGTGATCTCAATGGGCGTCGTCGTGTAAGACAGGAAGCCGGGATCCACGATGAACATATTGCCGCCCGGGACATTGCCCGCCCGTGCCGAACCGCCATAGGCCACGACCGCGGCGGCCACCGCCGCGCCCGCCAACGTGTGCAGCCCGTGTTCCTCATTCGTCGCGCCCAGGGCGATGGAAACAGATTTCGCATGGGTGTAATCGCCGCCCCATGGGAGGGGCTGGCCCTGGTTGGCCCGCGCCCGGGCCACCAAGTCCTCCGGCACACCCAGAATCAAAACCGGGGAGCCGGTCAGTTCATAGGTGCCCGTGGCCGTCACGGTGCCCGTCAGCGGATCCACGACCTGCACCGTCTGTCCAAACACGATGTGGTCGGGGTTGCCCTGCGGCGCCCATGCGACCAAGACGGTGCCTTGGGTACCCTGGAAAACAAAACCGTAGTCCCGATCCTTGAGCAGGACCCAGCCCAGGCAGGTGGGCTGCTGGCCCAGATATCGGATCATTTGGGCCAGGGCGGTGTAGGCCGGGCGTGGAGTGCCGTTGCGTTCGAGCAGGCCCATCGGACCGCTGTCGCCATCCATCCCTTCGAACCATTGGATGCACGCGACGCCTTGGGCGATGCCCATGCTGTAGGCTTTGACCAAGGCCTGGGCCTGATGCGCCGCGCCTTTGCTGGCATCGGAGCCCAACTCAGTAAAGATGATCGGCACGTTCACCTTGGCCGGATTCCGGGCTGCCAGCATCTTCCGGATGGTAGGAACAATGCGCATGAAAACAGGTTCCGTCCCGGCCTCGTCCGCGATGCCATTGAGCACTTCGTAGGGATGCAGGGTGAGGTAGTCGAAATGGTCCTTGGCACCCGCCTCGATCACCTGCTCCAGATAGTTCACATGCACGGATTTGGCGGCCAGGCCCACCCGGCAACTGGGATCGGCCGCCTTGGCGGCATCATAGGCGCTGACCGCGATCTTCGCGTAATCCGCGGCCGTCTGATCACGGCCCGTCCCGTTGGGCGGTTCGTTCCAGACCTCCCAGTATTTGATCCGGCCCCTGGAGTGTTTCACAACCGCCGTAACATAGGCAGACCAGGCGGGAAGATTGTTGACGGGCAAAGTACCGGGGCGGTCCTTGGTGTTCCACTTGACACCGCCATAGAGGAGCCCGCCGAACGTCATGTGCTGCCCGGCCAGATAGTTCATCTGGCTGTCCAAAGCCGCCCAGGCCCATTGCCCCTCCTCGGGTTCGACCGCCGACCAACCCGTGTTGCACGTACGGTAACTGTGGAGGCCAATGGCCGCCATCTGGGGCAGCCATCGGGCGTTATCCGCCGCCGAGCGATTGTTGATGTGACAGCTACCGATGCCGAACGGACTCCAAGCTGCGTCACCTGCCTGGTCTAGCATGTCCGCAGCAGACGCGGCAAAGGGTGCGACTGCCATGGCGCACAGCCCGGACCACAAAAACAGGTGCATTTTTTTCACACAGGGTTCCCCATCCTTTCGACGCCCGGCGGCGCACACCGCGAACATCAGCACCACGGGCGCGCTCAGGCGAACCCGGTCAAAGAAGCCGGCGATCGTGAATCCACCCGCCACCTTTCCTAAGCAACAAACGGGACGCCCACACCTACCTCCGCTGCGCCGGCACAGCTTCCGGCCCCGCAAGAACGAAGGCGGAAGGTAGGGCTTGTTTCATGGTGCGCATGCGCGGCGACTTCTAAAACAAAACCGCAGGATTGCCTACACAATTCGGCCCGTGTCGGGTAGGCTGGCTGCCATGAAAATATTTCTATGCATCCTCCTGCTGGCCGCGCTGCCTGCCGCGGCGCAATGTGACATATCCGGTCCGGCGGGCACGGTGCAGGCCCGCTTCTGGGCTGATGCCGCCGGACGCCTGACCTATGGCGTTCAACGCGGTGGAGCGGTGGCCATCGAACCGTCGCCGCTGGGCATCACGCTGGACGGCGTTGATTGGGGCGAGGGCGTACGCCTGGAAAAGCCACGGCGCGGCGAGACGAACGAAACCTATCCGCTGCGCGGCGCGCACGCCGTGGCCACGAATCATTTCTGCTCGGCGGAAATTCCGGTGGTCCGGACGGGTGCCGGGACACGCTTTGTTTTGGAGGTGCGGGTTTTTGACGACGGAGTGGGCTGGCGCTATCGGATTCCCGGCGAGGGTGCGCGCAAGGTGCAAGGCGAAGCGTCGAGCTGGACGCTGCCGGTCGGCAGTCGGATCTGGTTCGGCGAACGCAAGAACGCCTGGAAGCTCAAGAGCTATGCCGGCGAATGGATGGCGGCCGGACTGGATGAAATGCCGACCATCTCGAAACAGGGGCCTGTGCAAGGCGCGCCGCTGGTCGCGGAACTGCCGGCGGGCGGTTATGCCGTCATCAGCGAAGCGGCGGTGTTCCAGTACAGCGGCATGCGCTTGCGCGCCGTCGGCCAGCGCCGGTTTCAGGCCGACTTCACCGAAGGCTTAAAAGGCTTTGAACTCAACGGCGAAATCGTCACGCCATGGCGCGTGGTGATTCTGGCGCAGAACCTGGATGAGTTGGTGAACCAGACCGTGGTCCCGAATCTCGCCCCGCCGCCGGATGCGCAACTGTTTGCCGACACAAGCTGGATCCGCCCGGGCTGGTGCGTCTGGCGCTGGCAATTGCAGGGCGTCGGCACGCCGGCCGAGCAGCGCCGCTTTGTGGACCGAGCCGCCGAGCTGGGTTACCCGTACACGCTGGTTGACGATGGCTGGGAAAAGGACTGGAAGAGTCCGTTTGAAAATCTGGCCGGGCTTTGCCAATACGCAGCCAAGAAAAAAATCTCCGTGCTCGTCTGGAAGCCCTGGGCCGAGCTGAGGGATGCCACCAACGACTATGCGCAACTCCGCGCGTGGCTGGACCAGGTCAAGGGGGCGGGCGCCGCCGGCATCAAGGTGGACTTCTTCAACTCCGAAGACCTCGTGACGCGGCGGGGCGAGGAGACCCTGCTGGGCGAAGCCGCCAAGCGCAAACTGCTCGTGGACCTGCACGGCTGTCCCAAGCCCACCGGCGAAGCCCGTACCTATCCCAACGAACTGACGCGCGAAGGCGTGCGCGGGCTCGAGCTGAATTTCATGAGCGAGGGGCCGCTGCCGCCGCGCCACAACGCGGCGCTGCCTTTCACCCGGTATGTCGTGGGGCATGGCGATTACACGCCGGTGACGTTCCAGCCCGGCCACCTGGGCGGGACGACCATCGCGCATCAGCTCGCGACCGCCGTGGTCACGACCTCGCCGCTGCAGGTGCTCAACGAGATGCCCAGCAACGTGCTGCAGCATCCCGTCGTGGAAGTGCCCGCATTTCTCAAGGCGCTGCCGACGGTCTGGGATGAGACGCGCGTGCTGCCCGGCAGCAAGATCGGCGAGCTGGCCGTCCTGGCCCGACGGCGGGGTGCGTGTTGGTTCGTGGCGGCCGTGAACGGCGGGTCGGCCCGGGACTATCGGTTGCAGCTATCGTTTCTTTCCAACCCCAAGTGGGAAGCCCTATGGCTCGCCGACGGGGCGGAGTCGCCGCTGGGCGTCATCAGCAAGCGGGAGCAGGTCTCCTCCGCAACCACCTTGAACTTCAAACTGTCCTCCGGTGGCGGCTTCGTAGCCCTGTTCAAGCCGGAATGACCAGGTTCCCCGAACCGCGCCGGCCTGCTGCGCGCTGCAAAGGATGACACTACCGTCCGTGGTTGTGCGTTGTGTACGCGGCCTGAAAAGTTGAACTCAAGAGATACCTGATATGAAACATAAGATCGCGGGTTTGCTGCTGGCGATGCTGGGCATGGCGTCATCCGGTTTGGCGGCGGAGGTTGTTTTCCAGCCGCGTTTCGTCGTGCTGACCGCGACGAACGATCCCGCGCCGAAATATCGTTGGGCCGACCTCGGCCCCGGCGCGCGCGAACATTACAATGTGCTGACGTGGCAGACCAAGCCGGTGAAGAAGGTGGCGAAGCAGACCGCCAAGAAGGAACACGTCGCCGATGGCTTCGATCCCGCCGCCGATCTCGCCAAGGACGAGGGGCGGACGTTCGATGTCTTCCAGTCCGGCGCACTGGAAACCGTGACCGGCTCCAGCGACTGGAAGTTTCCGGACCACCCGCGCTTCGCCTTGCAGGCGACGCTCGCCGGGAGCGACGACCCGTTGCTGACCTTCACGTTCACGCCCAAGCAGGATGGCTGGTATTCCATCGGCTACGTCGGCGCGCCGGAAGTCGACCCGGCGGCGATGGACGAGATGTGGCAGCCGCTGGTCTGGCAGGAAAAACGGTTTCCTTTGTCCCCCTACCTCACGGAGGCAAGCCGCTGCACGCTGCCGGGCACGCTGGTCGCGCAGGGTGGCGTGACCTTCGGTGTGCTGGCCGATCCAGCCGAGTTGCCCTTCATGCCGCTGCCCACGCAATACAACTCGCGCTTCGGCGTCGCGGTCCGCAACGCGGCGGGCCAGGCGCAGCCGACGCTCTTCGCGCCGATCCCCGGCGGCGTCGGCTCGCAGATGAAGGCCGGCGAGCCGTTCACCTTCAAGCTGCGCCTCGTGACGCGGCGCGGGAAGATCACCGACGCCTACGAGAGCCTCGCGCGCGGACTGTTCCAGTTTCATGACTACCGCTTCAACAACGGGCTGGGCCCGCTCAACCGCACGCTCGAGCGGATGATTGAGTATGCGATGGGCCCGTGGGCGCGCTTCAACGACGACCTGCGCGGCTGCGCCTACGACACCGACGTGCCCGGCTCCGTGAAGAATGTCTCGGCGCTGCACCCGCTGGGCGTCGCGCTTGTCACCGATGACGAGCAGATCTTCGCGCGCCGCGCGCAGCCGATTTTCGAATCGCTGCTCAGCCGCGAGAAATTCCTGTTCACCACCGACCCGAACATCAAGGGCCAAGGCGCGTCGGCCAAGCTGAACGGCCCCAGCGCGCCGCTCTCCGAAATGGCGGTCTGGTATGAGCTGACGCACCAGGGCTGCCTGCTCAAGATGACCGAGGCCCTGTTCGGCAAGACGCGCACGCTCAACCTCAGCGACGCGGTGCCCGGCAACATCTGGCAGAACGCGCTCGCGCTCTACCGCGCCAGCGGCGATGCCCAGTGGCTGAAGCTGGCCGTGGCCGGCGCCGACACCTATCTGCGCGAGCGCATCGCAACACCGCAGACCAAGTTCCGCGACAAGTACGGCCGCGGCATGTTTTTCTGGACCAGCTACTCGCCGAACTGGATGGAGCTGTTCGAGCTCTATGCCGCCACCGGCGAGCGCCGCTTTCTCGACGCCTCGCGCGAGGGCGCGCGCCGCTTCGCCGGGTTCGTCTGGATGTGCCCGGTGATCCCGGACGGCGACGTGCTCGTCAATGAGGGCGGCCACGCGCCGATTTACCGCAAGAGCGAGAAGCTCCCGCACATCGACCTGCCCGAGGAGCGCGTGCCCGCGTGGCGCGTCTCCGAAATCGGACTGACGTGCGAATCCTCCGGCACGAGCAAGGGCCACCGCGGCATCTTCCTCGCCACGCACGCGCCCTACATGCTCCGCTTGGCCGAGCTGACCGGCGACACGTTCCTCCACGACATCGCCCGCAGCGCGATCATCGGCCGTTACACCAGTTTCCCCGGCTACCACATGAACACCGCGCGCACCACCGTCTACGAAAAACCCAATTTTGCCGAGCGGCCCACCGACCAGATCAACTCCACCTCGTCGCTCCACTACAACCACATCTGGCCACAGGTCGCGCTGCTCGTGGACTATCTCATCGCCGACGCCGGCTACCGCTCCAAGGGCGCGATCAGCTTTCCCTCACACTTCACCGAGGGCTACGCCTATCTGCAAGGCCGCATCTACGGCGACCGGCCCGGCACCTTCTACGGCGAAAAGGACGTCTGGCTCTGGCTGCCCAAGGGGCTGCTCACGTGCGATAACCCCGAGGTCAACTACATCGCCGCGCGCGGCAACAACAAGCTCTGCTTCGCGCTGATGAACCAGTCCGCCAAGCCCGTCACCGCCCGCTGCACCGTCGCGCTTGCCGGCGTCATCGCGCCGCAGACCTTCACCGTCACGATCGCGCCCAGCGGCATTACGCCGCACGTCCTCGCCAACGTGAAGGTGACACCCAAGTTCCGGCTTGCACAGGCGCTACAGCCGTGGAAGCAGGATTTCGTCACGCTGGAGTACTGCGGCGCGCACGCCATGGCGCTCAATCTCGGCGCCGGCCACCGCTGGGCCTATGTCTATCTGCAAGAGCGCGAGCTCAAACAGGCCACGCTGCACTACTCCACCGGCGGTGTGTGGCAGAGCGTGACCGACAAGGCGTTCCCGTTCGAGTTCAGCATCCCCGTGCCCGACGCCGCGACGGAATTTTCCTTCAAGATCGAAGGCCTCAGCCCCGCTGGCGCAAAAACCACCAGCGAGACCGCGCGCCTCGCGCCGTAAAAAGCGGCAACTTCCAAGGGTTGATATAGCGCCAGAACACGAGCCCGCCTTGGGAAACGCGGCAGGCTTCAGTGCGCTTCCCGGGCGAGGCGGCGGAGGCGCTCGCCGGTGAACATCAGCGCGCGGCCGTTGTGGTAGGCGGCTTTCCAGATCGAGCCTTTGTTCTGCCCGGGTGCGGCGCGGCCGTCTTCGCTGACGGTGTTGAACCACTCGCCGTGGCGCGCGTCCGTCTGGAATTTCACGATGAAAGACCATTGCTTGAGGAAGGCCTTCCAGTAGCGGTCGGTCTCGCGGCCGTAGCGCTCGTGCATCAGCAGCAACGCGTTCAGTCCCTCAGCCTGCGTCCACCAGACCTTCTCGAGACCGTACGCCGGGGCGAAGGCCGAACCCTTGTCGTAGAAGCCGCCGTGCTTTTCGTCCCAGCCGTAGTCGAGCGCGTGATCCAAGAGGCTGCGCGCGACCTGCCACGTGCGCTCGTCGTCCGGTTTGCCCAGCGCCTCGGCGGCCTCGACCATCAGGAACGCCGTCTCCACGTCGTGGCCGAACGAGTCGTGGTCGGGCAGCGCGCGCCAGTCGGGCGTGAAGTATAAATTCATGCAGCCGGGCTCGACCGTGACGCGGTCGCGCACGATACCGAGCAGTTCCTCCAGCCGCGCGCGGACGCGCGGGTCGGGCCATGCCTGATAGCAGGCGGTGACCGACTCCAGCAGATGGATGTGGCTGTTCATGGACTTGCAACCATAGCGCGTGCCGATACTGTCCACGGTGCGCGCAGCCTTGGGCGCGAGGATCGGCTGGCCGGCGCGGGTCAGCGCCTCGTAGTAGCCGCCGTTCTGCGCGTCATGCGCGTGCGCCTCCAGCCAGTTGAACGTACGCTTTGCCAGGTCAAGTGCGCGCTCGTCCTTCGCCAGCACGCACGCCGCGGCTGCGTAGAGGCCGAAGCTGATGCCATAGATGTGTTTCTCCCCGTCGCCGCCCGGCGGAAGTTTCCCCTGCTCGTCCAGCGCCCAGAAAAATCCGCCCTGCTCCTTGTCCCATAGGGTCGCATCGAGGAACTGCAGGCCGTGCTGCGCGTAGCCGCGGAATTCCGCCGCGAGTTCGGGATAGCGCTGCGCCACCTGCGCGCAGACCCACGTCTGGCGCGCCTGGTAGACGATGGTCTTCGGGTTTTCCTTGGCGCGCGTCCAGTCCTCGCGGAATTCCGCATAGAAACCGCCGTGCTCGCGGTCCACGCAGCCTGGGAACCAGTGCTTGAGCACCTGTGTGCGGAAATGCGCGTCGAGCTCGTCCGCGAGCCGCGCATAGTCCGCCGCGACCGGCGCGGCGCGCACGCCGCACAGCGCCAGCAGGGCCAGCGCGAGGCCAAGTTGTTTTTTCACGTCGGTCCTTATTGCTCTGCGCCGCCGTCATAGACGACGAGCCGGGCGGTCTTGGGCGCGAAGGGATCGATACGGATGGTGTTCGCACCGGCCTTCAGATGGGCGGTGATGTCGAGCCGCAGCGGCAGGCCGATGCACCCTCCGGCGTCCTGTCCGTTGACCGTCACGCGCGCGGCGGCCTCGGGCAGCAGCCCGTCCATTTCGAGATAGATGCGCGACGAGGCCAGCTTGACCGTCGCCGGAATTTCGCAGACGCCGTCGAACGGATCGGCGACCACCGGGCTGCCGGTGTAGCGCCGGCCCGCGGCGATGCGCTTCAGTTCCTGGTTGAGCGCCGACGGGCGCTCCGTCAGGGTGACGCTCTGCGTATCCTTGCCCTTTAGCGTAAGGTGTTGGTCGCCGCGCGTGCCTTCGATCACCAGCGTCTTGACCACGCCAAAGGCCGGGTCATCGCCCTTGGCCAGTTGCGACACCTGAAGCTCCTGCTCGCCCGCATCAATCATTTTTTGCAGGCGTGCACGCACATCGCGGCTACGCTTTGCGTCACCGGGCACGCCGTAGATCGCCTTTGTCACGACCAGCTTGGCGCTCGGCGGCTGGGCGGCGTGTGTACGCGTATCGCGTACCTCGAGCGGTACGCCTACCGGTTTCGTGTGCGCGTCGAGCCGCGGCGGCAGGTGGCGCTTTTGCGGCTGGAACACCAACAGCACGCTCTCCGCAGGTTCCAAGGTCAGATCCACCTCGACCGTGTGCGCATCCAGCCGGCGATACGGCACCGCGGTGATTTCGTTGTGCATCGCATCCCAGCATTCCGGTTCGCCCCCGGCGGTGAGCTTGAACGTGAACGAACGCGCCGCGCCTTCGTGATGCTGGTTGCAGACGAGGAAAACATCGCGGCCGCTCTTCTGGCGGTGCAGCACATGCAGCCAGTCGCCGGTCAAGCCCTCCAGCACTTCCAGTGTCGGGTGAATGCCGGCATCGCAGGTGAGCACTTTCTGGATATCTGCCGTTGACGGTTCCGCCGGCAGGAAATAGGAGCGTCCGCCGGCGGCGCTGGTCTTGCAACACGTCAGGCCGGGCTTCGCATCACCCCAGAGGTCCGCGCACAGCGCCGCGATGTCCTGCGTGCCGTGGCCCAGCGTCGCGGATTTGGCGGGCAACCTGCCGTAGGCGATGACCACGCCGCCGCCATCGAAGAATTGTTTCGCCTTCAGCAGCGTCGGATAGGGCAGCACCTCGACGGACGGGAGCACCAGCACGCGATAACGCTCCTTGTGGAGTTGGATTTCCTTGCCGGCCAGCGTCGCCGCGTTTTCCCAAGCGTCGTAGAGCAGCCAGTCGCAATCGAACAGCGCGTCCTGCAGTGCCGTGGTCAGCTTTTCGGGCCGCTGGTTCTCGCCCACATGGATGCTCTGCCCGAGTTGCAGGAACGCGACCGGCGCAACGTGCCGCCCGCCGGTGAGCAGCGTGAAGAGCCGGTTGTTGTAGTCGGCCCAGACACGGTAGAGCGGCCAGCGCGGCTCGAAGCCGCCGTTGAAAAAATACGGCGGATAATCATGATCGAACGGTGCGCGCGGATTGAACGAATGTGGAATCAGAAAATTCACGCCGCGCACCTGGTGCCAGTCGGCCAGCCACTTCATCTGCGGGTAAGTCAGCTTCTGCCCGTAGCCGCCGTAGATCTCGCAGAAGGCGATGTCGTCCGCCTTGTCGTAGGTGTGCGAGATCGAACTCGCGATCTTCGGCATCTGATAGAGACCGTCTTTGCGCTCGCCGGGGTAAACCTGGTTGCACACCAGGTCCATGCCGCCCATGTCGCTGTAGCGCTGGAGCTGCATCATGTTGCCACCGGACAGCGTCCGGCTGTAGAGGCAGTCGCTGTGCTCCATGAAGTGGCCCATCGAATAGACGCCATGCGCGCGGCACCACTTGCTCATGCCGCCGTACATGGTGCGGCCCCAGGCGTCCGCGAAACAGTCCAGATAGCTGTAGAACGCGGCCGTCTGCTCCTCGCCCGCAAGTTTGAACTTGTAGCCGACCAGCAGCTTCTTCAGGTCCAGCTGCCGCTCCGCGGCGACCGTGCGCAACACGCTGCCCCAATCGCCCTGCGTCTCCGGCTCGTCATAAAAATAGCCGGCGATCGTCTTGCCATAGTCCGCCTTGAAACGGTCGTAGTGCGGTTGATACACCGCGTTGATGAACCACGCCGTGCAGGCCTCGTCGGCCCCGTCCACCGAGACGTACTTCTGCTGTCCGCCGTGCGTGCCGTTGAAGCTCCACGAAAACTTCATCACCCGCCAGGTGCCCGCCGGCGCCGTCCAGTTCAACGTCCCGTTTTTAACCTCCGGCGTCAGGTCCAGGAGGCTGCTGCCCTCGATGGCGTCGCCCTCCGCCACGCGGCCCGCAACGACCGCGATCAGGTTCGAGGCCGCGTAGCCGCTGCCGGTGAACGCCTGCGGGCCGGCCACCGTCGCCGCCTCCGCCACGAGCCGCTTGCTGCCATACTCCGGCGGCACACGCCCGCCCATCATCTGGCTCGGCCACCACCAGTCGTCGTAGATGATCAGCTTCAGGTCATGCTTGCGCGCGAAATCCAGGCAGATGCCCAGGTCGCGATACCAGCCAGCGCCCAGCCAGTCCGTGTGCGGGCGCGGTTCCGTCGTGAAAATGCCATTGTGCCCCTCGACGACCTTCGCCAGTTCGCCTTCGAGCTGCGCCTGGCTCTCGTCGCCGTGCATCCAGAACAGCGGCCCCGTGCCGCGCCGCGCCTCCATCGGCATACCGCGAAAGTGCCGCTCCAGTTCGCCCCAGGATTTTTCCGCCGGCGCGGCCCACGCGGGCAACGAGACCAGGCAGGACACCGCACCCATCAACCATTTTGCTTTCACCAGCTGCCGCCTTCCGTTTTCCAAGGCTGGGAAACTTCCGTGCTGCACATTTCCAAGGCCCGGAACATTTCGAGGTGTATAACAAATCGCGCCGGCCCGCCACCAGCCCGACTTGTTCATGGAAACACACTCGCACCATGAAAGCATATCCGACACCCGCCACCCACCGCCAGCGGCACGCTCCTGGCGCACACTCCCGCCGCGCATTTCTCGGCGCGGGCCTGGGCGCCCTCGCCCGTGGCCAGACCGCCGTCCGGCGTTCAGTGTAGCGGACCAACAGGCTTTCCGCATTGACGCCTTGAGGCCTGATGGCTAGCCTGCGCGCCGATGACCGGCGTGCGCTGGAACCAACCGGCGGAAGAGGAAAACATGGCCTACGACCTCAATCTTTGTGCCCCTGGCGACCACCCGGACCCCGCCGTTCTCGCCCGCTGGGGACAGGAACTCACGGCGGATGCGACCATCGCGCCGCTCTGCGAAATCACGCGCTGTTCGTCCCGGGCAGGCTCCAAGGACGAGGCGACCAAGGTCTCCTTGGCGGTTGTCCGGTTGCCCCGGGACAAACAGGAGGCCGCCACGGCCTATGCCGCCTTGGTGCGCTTTGCCGTGCAGCGCAAGCTGAAGCTGTTCGATCCGCAGTCCGGTGAATTTCTTCAGTTGGACAAACCGGGTACATTGCCTCCGCTGATGTCCCCAGCCCGGCAGGCGGGGACTCCGTACCCGGACCCGCGCCCCGGACCGGTGAAGCTCTTTCTGGGCGGTCTTTTCTTCGTGGGCTTGGGCACCTTTATGCTCCTCTGCAAGCCACCGCCCTTCGCCACCTTGGTGGCTGTGGCTACCCTGGCCTTCGGCGTCTTGGGTTTTATGGTAAGCGTCAAGGTCTACCTGTCCGGGAAAAAAGACCTTTAGGCATCCAGAAAGCGACCCCGATGAGCAACCCCACAAGCCCGTGTCCGCTACGCCCTACCGGGGCCTGTTCCCGGCGCGAGTTTCTGGCGCTGGGCATGAGCGCGCTCGCCGTCAGGCTTGCGGCAAGGGCTGAAACACCCGCCGTTGCGCGGTCAGCCTGGACCCTGCCGAAAGGCGTGCGGATCACGGCCATCACCAGCACGCGCTACACCGTGTCGCACGGGCGGAAAATCGGCCGCAATTCCTTCAAGGACCACAGCGCCAGCCATGCCGATCCCCTGGTGCGCGTGCAGACCAGCGCCGGCGTCGAAGGCCTCGGCAACACGCTCTCCGCCGCCGCGCTGGGCCGCACGCTCGACGAACTCGTCGAACAACGCGACGGCCGCCTGTGGCTGACCGGGCTGGGCAAGCAAAGCCTGAAGCCCACCGACGAGGCGGTGCTGCTGGATTTGGTCGGCAAGCTCGTCGGCCAGCCCGCGTATGCACTGCTCGGCACGGTCGCGCGCAAGCAGGTGCCGATGTATGACGGCTCCATCTACATGCGCGAACTCGACGCCGGCGAGGGCGCGCTTCGCGAGGATGTGGCCAGGGGCGTGGCCGCCGGCCACACGATGTTCAAGATCAAGATCGGCCGCGGGCACTGGCTCAACGACCGGACCAAGGGCTACGACCGCGACCTCTGGGCGATCGGCGAAGTGCGCGCCGCCGCCGGGCCGCACGCCCAGCTCATGGTGGACGCCAACAATTACTACACGCCCGAGGAAGCGCTGCGGCTGGTCAAGGACACCGCCACGCAGCCGCTCTACTGGATGGAGGAAATGCTCGACGAGCGGAAGCCGGAACTGCACGCCGGCTATCGCGCGCTGCGCCGCGCGATCCTTGATGCCAAGCTGCCGACGCTGCTCGCCGACGGCGAAAGCTCGCGCGGCACCGAGCCGACCATCCTGCCGCTGCTGCAGGACGGTACGATCAACGTCAGCCAGCCCGACATCTGGAACCTCGGGATGTTCCGCTACCTGGATTACGGCGCGGAAATCCGCCCCTACGGCACGCTCGTCGCGCCGCACGGCTGGTCAAAATATATCGGCGCGTTCGAGTGCTGCCTGCTCGGCATGGTCATGCCCAACTTTTCGGTGATCGAGGACCCGCGCCTCACCGGCCAGGTCGTGACCATGCCCGCAGTCACCTTCCGCGACGGTTTCATGACGCCCGCAGCCACGCCCGGCCTGGGCCTCGTCCTCGACGAAGCCGCCTTCAAGCGCGAATGTGCCGATGCAAAGACGCAACGCATCTGACCGCCAGGGTGGTTTCCGAGGACCCCTCCGGTGCTCACGGTGCCGAACAGAGCGGTTCGGGCTACGCGGTCCAAGTTCCTGACCCAGACCCGCCTCGTCAGTCCGCACGGCCACCACCAGCGCCGAGGCGAACATCCGCTTGTTTTCAGATCACTCCTTTGTCGAACGGGACGATTCCTCAGCACAGACGCCATGCGTCACACCGCTGTCGTTGAAAGCATCCACACGCCAGATGTAGCGCATGCCGTGGGTCAGCGCGTGGAACGTCAGCCTGTCGCTCTGCCCGCCCTGCAGCTGGATGCACTGGTTGAGCGCGTCCGGCGCAACCCCGTAGCGGACCAGATAACCGTCGGCGCGGGCGGCGGCGGTCCAGCGCACGGTGACGTTGCGGTCGTCGGCCTGGCGCGCGATATGCACGCCGCCGGCTTGCGCGGGCGCCGCACCACCGCCGTGACCGAAGACGCGCAGGTCGCGCACGGCGAATTTCCCGCCGCCGGGCGTATGGACATTTTCGAGCTTGAGGTTGCGGGCCGTGGCCGGCACGGAGAGTTCGATGTAGTCGTGCGGTGTGCAGATTTTTGCGGCGCTCTTGTCCACCAGCACGCGCCACTCGACGCCATTCCCGGAGACGAGCAGACGGTAGGCGTGAAAGTCATCGGCGGGCGTTAGCTGAACCTCCTGTTCGGCAAAGTTCACCTGAACGGCGTTGATCCGGCACGGCTTGCCGAGATCCATCTGGAACCATTCGCCCGCGTTGCCGGACTGCGCCGACCACCATGTCCGACAGTTATCATCGGCTGCAAACGCGGGCGGGTGATTGGTCAGCGAGGACGAGGCGCTGCACGTTTTGCCAAACGATTGCACCATCCAGCCGGCAGGAGAGCCGTCAGAAAGCTGGCGCGGATAATCGCCGAGCGCGGTATCGGTGGACATGCGGCCCGCCGCATCGAAGCTGACCGGGAACAGGCCGAGCCGGCGCTCGAACAAGTGTTGCACGCCAATCCACATGGTCGTGGCGCGCCACCACCGGCCGCGCTTGTCCTGAAACACGCAACTGTGTCCGGCGCTGCCCATGAAGCCGCCGATCTTCATCGAGACCGGCGAGTAATCAGCGAGCTTGAAAGGTCCCGTCGGCGCACGGCCCTCAAGTGCGACATCGCAGTACCATTGCGTCACCGTGCCGGGCGTCGAGTACTGAAGATAGTAGCGGCCGTTGCGCTTCGTCATCCACGCCGCTTCCTGGCACGGCAGCATCGCGAACTTGTCGAGCCATGCGCCGGTGTCGGTCTCGCCGGTCAGCTCGCGGCGGCCGCGCTCGAACCCGCCGGCACAGTCCGCGAGGTTGGTGACCGCCGTGCGCAACTGCACCTCGCTGCCCGGAATTTCCGTCCACGACTGCGTGTTGATTTCAAAAACTTTCGTCGGGTGATTGAGCCCGTGATAGAGCCACGCGCGTCCGTCGTCGTCGAAAAACAGCGCGGGGTCGCCCGTGACGCGCAGTGCGCCGCACTGTTCCCAGCGGCCCGACGCGGGGTCGGCGCTGCGCATCACCGGCACGGTCTTGATGCCCTTGCGGCGATCCATGCGGATGAAATAGACGTGGTGCTTGTCCGCCGCCACCGCCGGCGCGCAGTAGGTGCCACGGTTGTTGTCGGAAACCAGCGGCCGCAGTTCGGCGGAGAACAAGATGTTCGACCACGTCAGCAGATCGTCGGACACGCGATAGCCCGGCACATCGTCCGTGGCGAAAAGATAGTAGCGCTCCTTGAACAGCACAATCACCGGATCGGCGCTGTGCCGCTGATCCACGCCAGCCCAGCCGTAGTCGAGGTTCAGCGGGTTGCAGAACGTGCGCGCGGGCTCCGCGGCGGCGAGACCGCCGCAGCCGAGAGCGGACGCAGCGAGAAGTGCGGCGAAAACTTTGCTCATCATGCGGACGCGGAGTCTGGCAGAGATTGGAGCTTCCGTCACTTTGCGGTCCGCGTGCAGCGCGGCTGGCGTCGCCAGCGGCACACCTGTGAGGAGTATGGTTTGGGTTGTTTTCGGGTTGTTCATCTTCACTTTGGCTCCGCCCGTATGACCTCGATCTCCGCCAACTGGGCCGCATGTTGACCGAAGTATCGCGTCTTGCGCAGGCGCGTGATTTCGACTTTCACGAAGCGAACCGACCGCAGGCCGAACGAGAAACTCTCCGGGCCGGTCACGTCACGAGGCTTGCGGTCGGAGTCGGGCGCGCCGGTGGCGGGTTTGCGGAACTGCTCTCGCTTGGCCACCTCGTCCCATTTCGTGTCGTCGACGGAGACGAGGATGCGGAAGTCGAGCGGGAAGCCATCGTAGGATTGATCAATTTCGTCGGACTGCACGAACGGCTCGCTGCAATGCGTGTGCTGCCACGCGTCGCCGTGGTCGAGAGGCCAGAGATCCACGCGGTTCACCGGCACGGCATCGCCGAGGTCCACCTGTACCCACTCGGTGTGCGCGCCATCTTCGTGCAACGTGCTGGACCAACCGCGATGGCTGGCGCGGGTGTTTATGCGCGTGCCGTCGGTGAGTCTGGCGCTGTCCCAGTTGTTGGTTTCCTTCGCGGGCCGGTGGTTGCTGGAGGCGGTGACGGTTTTGTAGAGAGCGGCGTTCCAGTAAGGCTGCGCGGCCGGCAAAGTCTCCTGCGGCGCGATGACATAGGTTCTGCCCGGCTCGGTCTTGAACGTGCAGACCTGGCCAAAGGGACGCGCTTCCACGCTGACGCTGGTTCCATCCACCGCGAGCGTTCTTCCCGGCCACGGGTTCAGCACGCGGCACGGCCGGCCTTTCTCGCTCACAATCGTGACAGGTTGGACGACGCCGTTCTTCTTTTCCGCAGTGACGAGAAACGCTCCCGCCGCCCGCAGCGTGACGAACTTCCCGTCGGCGTGATGCCAGCACGGGAACAGCCGTAGAAAACCTTCCTGGCTTTGCAGCAGCATCGCCTGAATGCCGTCGGCGATTCCGGCACCTTCGACGTTGCCGCCCCCGCTCTTGAAATGGCTTGGACCCAAGTCGCGGAAGTAAGCGCGGAACCGTTCCGTGATCTCCGGCGGATGATGCGCCAGCCGTGCGGCCATGCCGAAGATCTGCGGCGGGTTGTTCAGCCACTCGACGTAGTATTGCGGCTTGATGACGAGGGTGTTCCGCGCCAAGCGCAGCAGTTCGGGGTCCGAACCCAGGTTCACCTGCTCGCCCGGAAAAACAGGATAGAGAATCCAGTCCTGCTCGGTAAGCAGTGGATTGAGCGACTCCTCGCTCCAAGCGAACACCTTCCGACCATAGGCGTAGCTCGTCGGGTAGTCACTCAAGTGCGCGAGGATGTCGCGCCACAGCGCCCGCTGCGTTTCGGTCACGCCGGTGTCGCGGCCTACGGCTTGCAGGTCGGCGGTCATGTCGAGCATCGCGGAGTAGAAACGGCGTAAGAACGCCAGACCTGTGATCCCGTTGAAGCGGTCGTTGCCGGCGCCTTCCATCGGCGCGCTGTCCTTGACGACATAGCGGTACGTGCCGTTGGGCCTCGTCTCCTTGTCGCGTTGGAGCGTGAAGTCCCAGAAGGCCGCCACATCTTTGAAAAAGTCAAAGTGCCGCGCCATCCAGTCGACATCATAGGTGTGGTAGTAGCGCTGGATGAGATTGAGCGATGCCTCGAGCGCGTGCGTCTTCTGGCCCACGGTGATCGCTTCGTTGAGATGGCCCGGCGCGGTCGCCATGTAGAAGAGCGTGCCGGGTGCGCCCGTTTCCCGGGCATGGCGACGACCGTAGCGGTTCGCGTCAAGCACGGTGCGGTCGTACGGCTCGGTCAGTTCGACGCGGTTGGCGGCATAGGCGCCATAGTAAGGGGCCTCGTTGTTGTAGTTCCAGTGATAGTCACCGCCCCACGGCACGTCGTCGTTGACCGGCCAGCCATTGCAACCGGCAGGCCACTGGCCGACTTTGTTCGCGCAGCCAAAGACGTAGAGGCAACCGAACCAGACGCGTTCCATGAGCGGCTCGGCGTCGAGTTGAACCCAGGCCTTGCGCCAGAAGGCCGCCCACCACGCGCGATGGTCGGCGATGAGCTGCGTAGCCTGGCAAGCCGACAGCTTTTGCAGCGTTTCCGGTAGTGGATCCGGCGGCGTGAGCGTGAGCGGCAGGCCGGTGCTGTGAACCTTGGTGATGACGCGCACCTGCTGGCCGGGCTGGAGGGTGAAGGTGCTCGTGGCGCGCGCGTCGGCTGCTTCAGATTGCACCGTCGCGCCGATGACGCGCGTGCCGATGGCCGCCCACATGCGAAAAGCCGGATCGCCACTCTCTTTGCTCGGCGGCGGCGGCACGTGTGTCTTGCGCGTGACCCAGGTGAGCGATGGATCGTTTGCATCCTTTCCGGCGGCAATCTCAAACGGGTCCTTTTTACTGTTGAACTGGCTCGTGCAGGTCTCGACCCGCACCTCGACGGCGACCGCGCCCTTGTTGGCGATATCGCTAATGATGAAGTTGTCGGCCTCGTGCGGCGTAACCGAGCGCACCTCGATCACATCGCTGCCTTTGGTGAGCTTCGTGCGCACCTCGGCCAGCGCCATGTCCTGCACCTGTTCGAACTTCGCACCCTTCATCGCCGGGAACGTCAAATTCAACCAACCTGGCAAAACATTGCCGCTCTGCCAGAGCGTGCCGACTTTGCCGTGACCCCGATCGCGCCAGAAATCCGTCTTGCCGAGGAAGAGCGTGATCGTTTCCGGCCCGCCCGCGACGCTGACCATGAGGTTGCCGTTCCCCAGCAGCAGGCACTGGTTCATCGTGCCATATCCGCCGGCACTGCCCGGCGCGGTGGGACTGGTCTTGGTCACCTGGCAACGGGCCAGCAGGTCGTCAACTTCTGCCGCATGCAACGCGGCCAGCGGCGCGAGCAGCAGGGCGGTGAGGAGTGTGAGGGTGCGTTTCATGGTCTTGTCGTTCGTTCAATTGTTTGAATCGTCACCGGGCCAAGCAGGCCGGAGGGTAGCAGGGGGGTGTCCTTGTTCCAGTGTTTCCACGAAGCGAAGGTATGGCGGCCGCTGGTCCGCTGGGTCTGGCCCCGCAGCCATTCGGGCCACGCCTTGAGCTGGGCGGTGCCGAAGCCGGTCATGGTCCATTCGCAATCGTCGGGGAGCCGCTCGTCACCGATGATGCGGTTGGGCCAGAGGTTGGCGATGGTGACCTCCAGCGCGTTGGTGCCCGCACGCAGCGCTGGCGTGATCTCGATCTGCCACGGCGCGCACCAGACGGTGCCGAGATCGCGGCCATTGAGACGGACAGCGGCGACATTCTTGATCGTGCCGAGTGAGAGGAATTGCCGCTGACCAACGGACGCGGACGGGAACTCGAATGTTTTCCGGTAGGTCGCGGTGCCGGAATAGTGGCGGATGCCGGGCTCGGGACGCCGGGACCAGTCATCGAGTCCGGCGAATGTCACCGGCTCGTCCGGCCCGCCCCAGCGCGGATCAAACCGCACTTCCCACGGCCCCGCAATTTCCAGTAGATTCGTCACGTTTGGAAAGTTCTTCCCTGCTGCATCCGTCCCGTCCACGCGAGCCCTGTCGCGGAATGCGACGAACCAACTCTGCCGTGGCCCGAATTGAAGCGGCACAACCGTCTCGCCGTTTTCTTCGCGGTACTCCGGCAACGGTCGGAGCCCACCCGTGACGGCATCCCACAACTCGGGCGTACGCCCGGCCACTCGGAAACGCGCCTCCACGTTCACCGCAGAAGCCGTGGCCGCGCGGATGGGCCAGGTGGCGTCGGCGACGAAGTACAACTCGGCTTCGCAGGTGCGGCGATGGATGTACTTCAGACCCAGGCCCTGCGCCGCGTACGTGAAGTCGGACCCGACCCCGATGGCGCGCAACACCTCCGCCAGCGGCCGGCCGAGGAAGACCCGCCCGGCACCGACACGGCGTTCCGTGACCTGCCGGCCGTCCAGGTCGCACCAGAGTTCAGCGGCGACGGCGCGCACGGCTTCGTCTTCCGCCGGTTGATTCATCAGGCTCGGCGAACGCGACGGCCGCGGCCCGACGACGGTGCCGCCCGCTTTCACCAAGGCCCGCAGCTTCTCCGCCATCGCGGCAGTCATGAAATCGTCGTTCTCCGGCAGCACGAGTACGGCGTAGCTCACGCCATCGGGCAGCACGAAGCGACCGTTATTCACGGTCAGCCGCGTGAGAATCGCCTCGGGGCTGATATTGTCGTAGTCGTAGCCGGGCGGCAAACCCTTGCCGCCGTCGTGGCTTTCGTTCGGTGTGTTCTCGCCAACAGCGTAGAGCACGTCGCCCACGAACTGGCCCTGCTGGAGCAGGTGCTGGCAGCGCGCGAGGTACTTCAACCAACCGCTGCTCAACTCGAACCAGGTGTTGCCGCGTTCGATGTGCTGGCCCCACGGGCCGGAGGTCAGGCCGGGATACACGTTCGTCCACGGCTGCTGCGTCGAGACGTGGAAGATGAAGTGATTCACGCCGGAGCAATAGGCGGAATCGCCAAGCGCCTTCAGCGCCCACGGATCGGTGGACCAGTCGCCGCCGTCCTTGGAGCCTGCGGTAAACGCCTCGGCACCGACGATGCGCTTGCCGTAGATGTGTGCAGGCGACGCGCCGAGCTTGAACCAGTACGGCCCGGGCCAGCCGCCGTTCCAGAACTCGGTGACGACCAGATCGCCGCGGCCGCCGACGGTGACGTTGTCGAACTGAACCTGATGGTACGGCTCGACGCTGAAGAGCTTGCCCTGCTTGTGGCACAACTCCGCCATGCGGCCGTAGTACGCGTCGGCCATCGTGTCGCAGATCGTCTGGCGCAGGTCCCATAGAAAGCGCTCGGTGGTTTCGACGCTCTCGATGATGCGGCCCGTCATGGCGGGCAGAAAGCGGATGAGGTCGTAGCCGCGGCGCTGCCGGAACTCGTCGGGCAGGCGCGGCGACCAGTTCTGCGCGTGCTTCTCGTAGCTGTCGATGTGGACGCAGGCCACGCCGCGGTTGAACTCTGCGTCGGCAAAGAGCGGCGCGAGGTAGCTGTTCCAATGGTGATCCAAGGCGGCGGCATTGAGCTTGTCGCACTCCAGCCCCGTACCGGCCGGCGTGGCGGGGCCGTTGAGCGCGAGGGTCAGGGTGCGTCCGTAGCGCACGACCGTCCAGTCGCCCGGCGGAGCTTCCCAGTCGAGCGTGCCGTCGGGACGCAACCGGTCGGTAAGGTCGAGAATCCTGTCACGCGGGATCGTGGCGTCCACTGGTGCGGGCGTCGCGGTGAACGGCGGTTTGTGCAGGCCGAACTTGTCGAACATCGCCTTGCCGGTCCAATCCTCGATCCGCACGCCGGAGAGTAAGGCGACTTCAGCCAGATCCATCTTGGCGGGACCCTTCGCATCGCTGATGAACCCGATCCGCCAATAGCGCGACGGCGCGGCGTCGATGGTCGCGTTCACCGGCAGGCCCTGCGAGCCGCGTGTGGCGCAGCGCCGTACTTCCCGCCATGTCTTGCCGTCGTCCGATTGCGCCGCCTCGACCTGCTTCACCGAACCGTCCCACTCGCGGAAGTTCACGGCCAGCGACCGGGCCGGGTAGGGTTTCCCGAAATCGAACCGGAGCCAGTTCGTGGCGCCGGGAGTAGGGTTGGCCAGGCTTGAGAACGTCGCGAGATCACCATCGCCGATCTTGCTCGGGTCGAACTTCGGATCGTCGCTGGTGACAACTGGTGGCGCACCGTCCCACGACTCCGCGGCCGGGGTCGGGAAGGCCAGCACGGCGATGTCGCGGTAGTAGTCGTTCCAGAGCGCCGGCTTCTCTTTCGTGACAGACCAGGTATTGCCGAGTTTCGAGGCGTGGGGGCGCGGCAAGGGCGCGGCGGCTTTGCCGGGGCCTTGGACGCGCGTTTCGCTCCACGTCAGCTTCTGCATCGCCAGCTCCGGCGTGATCCACGGCCCGCCGCTGGAGGACCAGCCGGGGCTGTTCCACATGTTGACGCGAATCCCGAGCCGCTGCGCTTCTCGGACTGCGTGCGCGAACATCTCGCGCCACTTTGGCGAGAGAATCGTCACATCGCCCTTGGGCTCGTCGTGGCCCCCGATAAACCCGATCAGCACCCCACCGATGCCAACCCGGTTCATCGCTTCGAGATCCGCGGTGATCCCCTCCTTCGTGTGCAGCTCATGCCGCCAGTACCAGATCACCTCCGGTCGCGCGGCGGGCGGCGGGCTTGCGAATTCCTCCTCCAGCGTGCCGGCCAGCGTCGGCAGCGCGAACAAGAGCCCGATGACGGCACGCTTCACGGCACGCTCTCCGCTCCGGCAGCCAGGACCGTCACCGGCCCGCGCAGGCCCGACGGCACGAGCGGGGCGTCGGGTTTGTACAGGTTGGGATACGAGACGCGGGCGATGCGTTGCGTCTCCGGCAGTCCGCTGTCGCCGATGAGGCGGTTGGCCCACGGATTGGTCACGCGCACGGTCAATTCGTTGCGGCCGGCCCGGACCGTGTCGGCGAGGGCGACGCGGAATGGCGGCTTCCAGAGCGTGCCCAGTTCGCGGCCGTTGAGCGCGACCTCCGCCATGACCCCGACGCCGCCGAGGTCGAGGAAGAGCGGTTGGCCGACCTGTGCCGCGTCCAGTTCGAAGGCGGTGCGATAGGTCGCGGTGCCGGAATAGTGGCGAATCCCCGGTTCGGGACGGCCCGTCCAGTCTGCCAGCGTCTGGAACTCGACCGACGCCGGCCCTCCAAGCGTTGGATCGAACGCAACCGACCACGGACCAGACAGCGGCTTCACAGCGGCATAGTCGGCTTCGTTGCGCGAAGCCGTTCCTTTCGTGGCGGTCGCCGGCTTCCGAAAGACGACGAACCGCGAGCCGGCGGGGTCGAAGCGGAGCGGGACCACGGTGCGACCGTTCTCCATTCGGAACGCCGCGGCATCGCGCCTGCTGCCGTCGGCGGGGTCCCACAATTCTGGCAGCAGGCCCGCCACGCGGAACGAGCACTCCACCCTGGCGAGGGTCGCCGTGCCCTGATGGCTGACGAAGTAGACGTGCGCGCCGTCGTCAAGCCGGCGATGCGTGAACGCGAGCGCCGTGTTGGTTTCGGCGGTGCGGAACGTGAAGTCCGGCGCAACGCCCGCGCGCTCGAGCGCCGCGGCGACCGGCGCGCCGTTGAAAACCCAGCCCGCCTGGAAGGCCCGCTGGGTGACCGTCCGCCCGTCGCAGTCGGCCCAGACCTCGTCCGCGATGCGCCGCACCTGCTCATCGCATCCGGGATAGTCCGTGAGCGTGGGCGCGATTGCGGGTTTGGCGCCGAACACCGCGACGCCTCCGGCCACCAGGTCGCGCACCCTGGCCGCGACGGCGGGCGACATGACGGCGGCGTCCGGGATCGCCAGCACGCGGTAGCCGCTTCCGTCGGGCAGCGCCGCTCGACCGTCACGCCGCGTGATGCGCGTGAGCAGCGCATCGGCGTTGACGAGGTCGTAGTCGTAGCCGGGTGGCAGGCTGCGGATGGTCTTCTCGATGCCGGACGATGCGATCGCGCCGGAGGGGATCGTCTCGCCGGTGAGGATGGCGATGTCGCGCACGGGCCGCCCCTGTTGCAGCAGATACTGGCAGCGCGTCAGGTAGGCGACCCACGCCTTGCCGCCGGTCTCCCACCAGGTATCGGTGCGACCGAAGAAGGTGCCGATGGTCCACATGGACATGCCCGGCCGCTGCCGCGGGTCCGCAAAGGGCTGGTGAGGATAGGAGTGGAATACGAAGCGATTGATGCCCTGGCAGAAGTAGAGGTCGCCGAGGGCCTTCAGCGTGAAGGGATGGCTACGCCAGATCCGGCCACCGGCATAGGTGTACGCCTCGGCTGCGACGACGCGCTTGCCGTACAGATGCGCGCCGCTGGAAGCATCGCGGCAATCGAGCAGGCTGCGGAAGTTGCTCTTCTCGTCAAAGACATCCCGGTGCCAGAACTCGCCCATCGGAACCTGCACCACGCCCTTGGCCCGCAGCGCGTCGATGCAGGTGGTGACGATGCCCGGCGCCTCGGCCATGAGGACGAGGCCCTTCCGGCGCGCGATCTCATCGGCTGCCGCATAGTAGTTCTCGACCAGCAGATCGCCGACGGTGCGCCGGAAATCGCACAGGAAGCGCTCGCTGAGCATGACGCTGCCGACAACGCGGCCGGAGAAGACCGGCATCCAAGGGCGCGGATCGTATCCCCGGCGGCGCGTAAACTCGGCGATCATCGCCGGTGTCCAGCTCTGGCTGTCGCACTCCCAGGAATCCATCAGCAGGTGTCGCAATCCCGCCTTGCCGGGCGAGCCGAAGCGTTGCTCCAGCGGAGCGAAGGCGCCGTCCAGAAACGCCCGCACCGCGTCGCGGTTGAGCTTGTCGCATTCCAACCCCTCGGCGGCGGACGGCGGACGGTTATTCATGTGTCCGGTCGGCGTATGCCCGAAGCGCAGGATGACCCAGCGGCCCGCCGGGAATTCCCAGTCGAGGGTTCCGTCGGGTTTCAGATGCGCGCTCAGGTCCACCACGTTCGTGGCGGGAATCCCGTCCGGCCGCGCGTCCTGCGGCAGCGGGAACGTGTTCATCGTCCACGACCGCGGCCAACTTCCCAGCCAGGGTTCGCCGACCAACTGCAGCTCGCCGACGACCAGCCGGCTGATCAGGCCGGTGAAGGACACACGGAAACACCGAGCCGTGGTCGGCCGCGTCCACGAATAGAGCGGGAGCCCGTTGTCCGCGACCAGCGTCGGGCTGGCCCACTGCATGACCCGGCCGACGGAGCGGAAGGTTTGGCCATCATCGCTGGCCTCCAGTTCGGCCATGCCGCCCTTCGGCAAGGCCGCCCACGAGACCACGCCGCGGCAGGCGAACGGCTGGGCGAAATCGTAGCGTACCCAGGCCGTGCCCTTCCCCTTCGGCAGTTCGACGCGCGTCGCGAGCCGGCCGTCCCAGATCGTCCTCATATCGAGACCGGTCGCGGAGCACGACACGGCGGGCCCCGCATCGGCCATGCGTTGAGAGCCCTCCGGCTGGCGATAGGCCACGACGGCCGCATCCTCGTAATGCCGCCGCCCCTCCGTGCCGTGGTGGACGAGGTCCTGAAACGGTCCGAAGCAGTCGGGCGGTTGCGGCAGCGGTCCGGCGAACCGACCGGGGCCGGAGACGGATGCTTCGCTCCACACCAGCTTGCGCATCGCCTGTTCCGGCTTCACCCAGATGCCGCCTGCAGTCGCCCAGCCGGCGCAGACCATCGTGCCGAGATCGAGATCGAGCCGCTTCGCCTCCCGACCGGCGTGCCGGACCAGGTCGAGCCATTCCGGACTCTGGTACTCGACCTTCGTCAGGCCGGTGGTCGGCGGGGCCACGATGGGACCGAGCGTGAAGATCGACGCGCCGCCGAGTCCGACCCGCTGCATGGACTCCAGGTCCAGCGTGATGCCCTCGCGGGTGACGTTGCCGTCCATCCAGTGCCACCACACCATCGGCCGGGCTATCGGAGACGGATTTATGAATCCCGACTCCAGCGGCTGGCCGGCCGCCTGCAACGCAGCCAGCGGCGCGAGCAGCAGGGCGCTGAGGAGGGTGTGGGTGTGTTTCATGGTTGTTGCTGCGCATTCATTTGATTGTCAGTTCCAATCATTGGAAGTCTCCGTGCCGTGGCTTTCCAATGAAAGGCGTGGAACCGTGTCATAGGGGTCAAGGGGCGGGCAAGTCAATGAGGCCGACATCAAGGTACTGGTTGCCAATGGTCTGGCTGCGGCCATGCACGGCGAGCGTGTTGGTGCCTTCCGTGAGCGGCAGCGCGTCCACCGGGATGATCGTGTAGGAGCCGGCATTGTTGCGTTCGATCTCCCCACCGATCTGTTTTCCATTCAGCCAGACCTCCGCCTTGTGGTCAGCATAGATGACGAGCGCCGGACGCACGGGAGCGGGACCGCGAAACTCGAAGCTGCGCCGCAGCCAGATTTCCCGCGTACACCACGGCGTGCGGATGCGGGTCATGCCGCTCGTGTATTTGTTGCTCACCGCGCCAAAACCGGCGGCGGCGGAGAGCCAGGTTTCATCGGCAAAGCGCGCGGCCGACCATGCGGCCGGCGGCGCATTGGTGGTGAAGCGCCACGTGACGGGCGCCAGTTCCGCCGTCGGGGCGATGACGCGCACCGGAGCGCTCTCCCGATACAACGGGGCGTGCAGTGCCTTGAGTTTCTCGGCGGGCAACTTCGCGACCTTGCGGTCGTAGCTGAGCAGGCCATTCTTTTCGATCTCAACATCGCTGGTCTGCGTGTACACCGCCGCGGCCAGCCCGCGCGCGATGAGCGGACGCAGCTTGTCCATGAAGCCCGCATACGTCGCGAACAGCTTGCTGGCGTCGGACGAATCCTTGTAGCCCCAGCTCTCCGCCTTCCACATGTGGCCGGGCACGGCGAGACCTTGTCCGCCGAATTCGCCGAGCACGGCGGCGCGCTTCGGGTCGAGCGCGGGCATCGCTGGGCCGGGATAGCGGTGGGCATCCACCACGTCGCCGACGCCGTAGTCCATCCAGCCGCTTGCGCTGTTGACGATGCGGGTCGGGTCCTTCGTCTTGGTCCAAGCCGCCATGTCCTTCGTGCCAGCGGCGTCGAACTGCTCCCACATCTCGTTGAACACGACCCACACCACGATGCACGGGAAGCCGCGGAGCTGCTCGACAATCGAGTTGGACTCGTCCTTGAAAATCGCCCGCCCTTCCGGTGTCTTGCGGCTGCCCGGGAACGGGAAGTCCTGCCAGACCAACAGGCCGAGTTCGTCGCACGTACGGTAGTAACGGTCGTTCTCCACTTTCAGGTGTTTGCGCAGCATGTTGAAGCCGGCGCGTTTCAGGAACTCCAGTTCCCAGCGCTGGGCCGCGTCCGAGGGCGGCGTCAACAAACTCTCCGGCCACCAGCCCTGGTCGAGCGGGCCGTACTGGAACCCCGGGCGGCCATTCAAGTGGATGCGCTGGATGCCGTGCGCATCGGGTTTGACCTCGCAGGTGCGGATGGCGGCGTAGCTGCGCACGGCCTCGCCACCCTTGAGCGCGATCTCCAGGTCGTAAAGCTGCGGCCGGTCCGGCGACCACGTTTTCGGTTGGGCGGGACGCAACGTCAGCGGCTGGCCGGTGACGCCTGTTGCTTCGGCCACGACCTGTTTGCCGTCGAGCATCTTCACGGCGACCGGCCCGCCGTCTCCTGCGGCGGCCACGGTCACCTTCACGCCCGACAAATCCGCCAGGCTCTCGGCCAACACATCCGTCACGTGGTTGGCGGGAACAATCTCCATCCAGACCGTCTGCCAGATGCCGGACACGCGCGTGTAGAAACAGCCTTTCGGATCGAGGCTCTGCTTGCCGTGCGGCTGGTTGCCGGTGGTGACATCGAGCACACGAACGACGATCTCCGACTCCGGCTTGCCCGCCGTGGCGGCGGTGATGTCGCACGACCAACGCCGATTCATGCCGCGGTTGCCGCCGACTTCCGCGCCGTTGACCCAGACCTTCGCGTCCCAATCAACCCCCTCAAACCGCAGGAACCGGCGCTGGCCTTGGGCTATGGCGGGCGTGGCGATGACGCGCTGATACCAGAGCGCCTCGTCGGGCTTGAGCAACCGCCCCACGCCGGAGAGCGCGGATTCGAGCGGATACGGAACAAGAATCTTTCCATCCCAGCGTTCCGGCCGCGCGGCGGTCGCGGCGGTGACCGCCCGGTTCCACAAACCGTTCAGGCAGGTCCAGTCGCCGCGCACGAGCCGCGGACGCGGATATTCCCGCCAGGCGTTTTGCGGCGTCACCTGAGCGCCCCACTCGCTCATGATCGGGACAGGCGCGGGCTTCCACGCCTCCTCAGCGGCGCCGGCACGCAGCACGAAGATGGACAACAACGCGACGACAGAATGCTTTTTCATGGTTTGGACTCGTAGGTCAATAAGGTGATGGAACGCGGCGGAAACTCGCGGAAGGACGCGGGCAACTGGCGCGTGCGGACGCAATCCTCGGCCAAGCGCGTGACGGAGTTGGTGGCCAGCATCGAGGGCGCGGTCAGCTCGTGTCCGCCGGTCAGCGTGTAGGCGCCGCCGGTGATTTCGATGCGGGCGGGCACGGCTTGCGTCGCGTGGCGGTTGACGACGGCGACGGTGAGCGTGCGCTGCCGATCGTTGGCGGTGGCGGCCACGTCGAGCGCGGGCAACGCCGTGCCGTCGAGCCATGGCGACTCGCAATGCGCGGCCACAGCTTGGGTGCCGCAATGTTTGGCATAAAGCGCGAGCGGATGGAAGATGGTCTGGCGCACGGAGCCGTTGCGGTCGGTCTGGATCGGCGCGATGACATTGGCCAGTTGCGCCCACGTGGCGAAGCCGATGATATCCGCGTGGCGGTGCATCGCGTTGAGCCAGCTCGCGACCGCCAGCGCGTCCTGCCACGTGTAGGTCTGCTCCAGGTTCCACAGCACCTCGCGTCCGCCGGCGCCGCCATTCCACAAGCCCCACTCGTCAATTGCCAGCTTCACCGGCCCGGTGCGCGGCGGGAAACGATACCAGTGCGAGAAACCCTTCGGCTCCGCCGGAAACCCGGCCAGGAATTTCGCGTAGGCGTCCAACTGCCGGTCGAACGCGGCGACGCTGCCGAGCAGGTTGGTGTACTGCGTCGTCCGGAAATACCAGTGCGCGGAAATGAAATCGGCCACCGGATGCAGCGACTTCAGAACGGTCGTGTTCCAGTTCGTGTTGTTGCCGACGCCGGCGACGATGAGCTTGATCGCCGGGTCCTGCAACTTCATCAGCTTGGCAAACTGCCACGCGACCTTCGCGTACTCGGCCGGGTCCTGCAGCCGTCCGCAATCCGGGTCAGCTTCCTCCTCGTTGCCGAGCCCCCAATACTTCACGCGAAACGGCTCGGGCGAACCATGCTTCCGCCGCAGCTCCGCGAAATAGGTCGTGCCCGTGCCGTTGCAATACTCGACCCAGTTCGCCGCCTCCTCCGCCGAACCGGTGCCCATGTTCACGCTGATATAGGGCTCCGCGCCGATCGCGCGGCAGTAGCGGATGAACTCGTCGGTGCCGAACGGGTTGTCCACTTCGCCGCCCCGGATCAGGTTCGGCCGGCAGCGGCGTTCAGACTGCGCCCCGACACCATCCTGCCAGTGATAGATCTTGGTGAACGTGCCGCCCGGCCAGCGCAGCAGACGCGGATTCAGTTCGCACACCTTCTCCAGCACGTCGCGCCGGAAACCATTCGTGTCGGAAAGCGGCGAGCCCGGCTCGAAGATGCCGCCGTTGATGCAGCGGCCGAGATGCTCGATGAACTGGCCATAAAGCTGTGGCGAAATTTGCGCGCCTGGTTTATCCGCCTGCACGGTGATCGTCGCCGTCTGCGCCGCGGCGGTCAGGGCCATGGTGGTCAGTGCGCCCGCGATCCGCCGACCGATGTTCGTTTTCATGATTCGCATCTCTCCCGGATCGGAATTCGGTTTTTCATTTTTCAACCGCTTGGGAACCTGTGCTACGGCTGGTTTATTTTCGGACCTCGTGTTGGCGCATGACGCGGATTTCACCGACAAGACCGCCGACCTTGCCTTTCTGCCGTATGAGGCGAACGATGAGGCGGTCTTTGCCGGCCACGAGCGAGGCGGGAAGCGGGAAGTTGACGTCGCGGAACGAGCCGTTGGCCTGCGCCGGGCCGATGGCGCCGAGCTTGGTCAGCGGCGGCAGCGCCGTGGCCTTCGCGCCGGTGTCGAGCTGGTTGCCCAGCGTGGTGTCGGTTGGGCCCGAACTTTTCGCGACGGCGGCTTCCGCCTTCACGCCCGCGACACACACCTCGAACCCGCAATTCGTGGCGCGGCGCGCATCGGGATCGTTGGCGGGCGGCGACCAGAGCCGTATGAGCAACGTCTGCGGTTTGTCCGGCTCGACAGCGAGCGTCCAGCCAAAGCGATCCGGGCCGAGTTCCGCCGTACGGAACGTTTGCCAGTGGCCGGCGATGACGCGCTGTAGTTCGTTGAACTCATGGTTGTATCCGTTGGGAGCCTCGAGCGCGTGGTCCTTCTCGGTGCGGTTCGCGCCGGCGGTACGCGGCAGCGCCGGATCGTTCGCGAGCCGGCCGGGCAGCGTGCTGCCCGCGGCCGGCGTGCCCGCGTCGAAGAACGCGATGTCCACCGTGTGCGGCGCGAGCGCAGCCCAGCGCTTCGCCTCGCCCTCGTAGGCGGCGTGCTCGGCAGCCAGTTGCGCGTCGTCGCGCAAATCCCAGTAGGCGATGTAAGGGTCTTGGTACTCCTGGTACATGGGGAGGAAATTGATGGTCTTTTGGGTAAGGTCGCGCAGGAAGACGGCGGGGTCGCCGGTGAAACGCAGCGGCTGGGCTGCGGGCGTGATGGCCATGAGGGCTTTGTCGGCGGGTTTGCGCGCGACGGCGTAGCGGGCGCTGTTGTCGGTCTTCGCCACAAGCATCACGGGGCCGTACATGAGCGCGGCGCGGTCAGGGTTGTCGCGGAAACCTTCCCAGCGGAGTGTCATCGGCAACTTGACGGTGATTTTGTCGCCCGCCTTCCACGTGCGCGTGAGGTCAACGTAGCCTTCGGGCCCAGTCGTTGTGGGGACGGATTCGCTATTGACGGTGACCGCAAATCTGTTGGCGACCCACGATGGTTTGCGGATGCTGAACGTGGTCTTGGCGGGCTTGGCGGCGACGATCTCAATCGTGGTACCGGCTTCCTCGGGGAATTTGGTGGTCTGGCGCAGGACGAGGCCGGCATCTTTCCAATTCAGTTCGGAGGCGATGAAGAGGCTGATGAAGAGCCGGTCGGCGCCGGTGTGGAAGTAGATGCTGTCGCCGTACTTCGCGTGGTTCTCCATGCCGGAGCCGTGGCAGCAGGCCAGGCTCACCGAGCCGGGACTGAAGTTCTTGCGGTTGCCGCTCTCCAGCGCATGGAAATAGGCCACCGTGCGTACTGCGGGTGTTGCGAGGAGAGGATGTGGTTGAGCTGCGCGCGCTCGAAATAGTCCGCCACGGTGGCGTCGGGCTGCCACAGGAACAGGTGGCGCGTGAGCTTGAGCAGGTTGTGCGTGTTGCAGGTCTCCGTGTTGCCCTTGCTCAACGACAGCGAAAGGCTGGTCTTGGGCGTGAACTTTTCGTGATTGCTGTTGCCGCCGTTCGCGTAGCTGCGCTCCGTGACGACATGCCGCCAGAAGTTGCGCGCGGCATCGCGGTAGCGGGTGTCGCCGGTGCATTCATAGAGGCGCGCGAAGCCGGTGAACTTCGGCACCTGCGTGTTGGCGTGCAGCCCGTCGAGGATATCCTCATCGCGCGCCAGCGGGTCCATGACTTTGTGGTGACAGAAACGCTGTGCGAGTTTGAGGTGCGCCGGATGCTTCGTGATCGCGTAGAGATTCGCCAGCGCCTCGTTGATGCCACCATGTTCCTCGTCGAGCATCTTCTGAAACGCCTCGTCGCCGATCTGCGCGGAGTAACCCTCCAACCACGCGGCGACCTTGTTCATGATCTCCAGCGCCTGCCGGTTGCCCGCGAGGCTGTGCGCGTCAAGGAGACCTTGATAAACCTTGTGCAACGCATACCACGGCACAGGCAGCCGCCCCAGTTCGGCCGGCCGCGATTCCAGCCCGGCCATGATGCGCACCCACTGCTCCGGGAACGGCGCGATGAAGCCGGTTTTCTTCGCCGCCTGCACTTCCGCGATGATCGCCACCACCGCGTCGAGCCGCTCCTTGAAGCGCGCGTCGCCGGTGCTGCGATACATCTGGGCGCACGCCGACAGGAAGTGCCCCTCGTAGTGGCCTTGGCAGCCGTAGTCCTTCGCCTTCCACTCGGCGTACGGCTTCGCCGGCGAGGGGAGCGAGTTGTTCACGCGCCACCAGTGCATCAGCCGGTCCGGCTCCACGCGCAGGATGTACCCCTTGTCGCGTTCCTGCGCGTCGCGGAACGGCCCGTCCAGCAGCTTCACATCGCGCAGATCAAAAGATGTGACTGATTCCGCTTGTGCCAGGCCGACCCCAAGCAACAGCACCGACATAATACCGATCAGGGAAATTTTCATACCGCCGTCTAGCATTTTTCCGAGCCTTGGAAAAGTCTGTTGATAGTTTCCCTAACCTTGGAAGCTGGATGGACTTCCCGGCTTGTTTATGGGCTATTTTCCGAATCAGCCAGGTATTTTTGCAGCGCGCGCGCCAGATCCTGGCCGAGGGCACGGGCGCTCGCGTCGGTGACCGCGACGCCGCCGGCATTGGCGTAGGGGGTTTCGAGGGTCGCGGCGGCGCGCACGCCGGGCAGCGCCGCGGCCCAGCGGCCGAACGAGAGGCCCGCGGTGAAATTAGCCGGCGTGTTCCAGCCCTTCCCGAACGGCAGATTGTTCCTTGTGGAATAACGCAAGGGACCGGTCTGGCTGACTTCCAACAGTCGGGTGAAACGTTCCGCCTCGTGCCAGCGGTTGGTGTCCGGTCCACCGACGAACACCAACTGCTCGTTGCCGCCGCCGCGGAGCGTCGGACAATGCAGATCGAGCGCGAAACGCAATTTGCCCTCGGACCACTTCGGCACCTGCTCGCGAATCGCGCGCACGGTCGCATAGAGACTGTCACCGGCGTAGTCGCGGTTGTGATCGTGCGGCTTGCGGTTCTTGCCCTGGTCGCCCGCCTCGACGCCATCCTTGTCCACGAACGGCACGACGAAAAACTCGACGTGCTCGCGCAACCAGCGACCTTCGGTGGTGTCGGCCAGCAATCCCGCGATGAGGCCTTCCAGGACATAGCTCGCCATCATCTCGCAACAGTGATGGCGGCAGGTAATCACGACTCTCTGTTCCGCGCGTCCATCGAGCCGGCCGACGCGCAACAGCTCGGCGTCGCGGCCGCGTTCCGTCCGGCACAGTGTCGCGACCTTGAGATGCGGGTTGTTCGTGTGAACAGCGAGAAACGCCGTGAGATTCTGCTCCGTGTAGGGGAACGCCACGCCGAAGCGGACATCGGCCTCCTGCGCGCCGAAGCCGTAGCTGAAGTTGGTGCCCTGCACCGCCTGCGCCCCGAGCCACTGCCACGACGCGCCGCCATCGGTGCTGACCGCCGGCCCGCGCCCGCCGATGGGGTTGCCCTTGGTAAAGTGAAAGGTCAGCTTGCGCTCCTGCGCACCGCGCACGCGAAAGCTCCAGTAGAACCAGTCGCCCGCGGTGTCGCGCAGATCCTGATGCAGGAAGACCTCGTCGCCGGAAACTTTCTCCACGACGATGTTGCCCGCCGGCAGGTCGGCATCCACCTGCACCGCGGCGCGTACGCCGCACAGCGCCAGCACGGCCAACGCGAGACCAAGATGTTTTTTCATGCAGTCCTTTCTTGAGCCCGCACGCCCTTTGTAGCGATATCAGGATTCAAGCCACTGTCGTTGACGACGGCCACGCGCCAAGTGTAGCAAAGGCCGCGGGGCAGTACAGAGCCCAACACTCCGGTTTGTTGCATTGACTTGTCCTGCGCTGCCGATAGGCTGTCGCCATTCTTACAGGGAATGGCAAGGTGGAGGTATGGCTTGGCCGTCTTAGTGACATGTAGTGCGTGCGGTGCGAAATTGCGGGTGCGCGACGAATACCTCGGCAAGGAGGTCTGGTGCCCGGCGTGCAAGGCGCCGCTGACGCTGACGGGCGAGCGCGTGCCCAACCACGAGGTGTTCGTCAGCTATTCCAACAAGGACAAGGCGGTCGCCGACGCCATCTGCGCCACGCTGGAGGAAAAGCACATCCGCTGCTGGATCGCGCCGCGCGATATCTCCGCGGGCAACTCCTGGGGCGGCTCGATCATCGAGGCGATCGAGGATGCGCAGGTGATGGTGCTGGTCTATTCCGCCCACTCGAACCTCTCGCCGCAGATCATCCGCGAGATTGAGCGTGCCGTAGCCAAGGGACTCCTGATCGTCCCGTTCCGCATCGAGGCCGCGCCGATGTCCAAGGACATGGAGTATTTCCTGAGCTCCAGCCACTGGTTCGATGCGCTCACGCCGCCGGTGGAACAGCACCTAGCCCAATTTGCCGAGATGGTGAGGCTGATCTTGTTCAAGAAAGCCCAAGCCAAGGACGCCGTAACGAGCACGGATCCCGTGGCGACCGCGAAACCGCGCACCAACACCTTGCCATGGAAAGGCGCCACGGTGGGCCTCCTCGGGGTTGCTCTCGCCATCGGGGCCGTGCTCTGGACGCGTCAGGATCAACAAGCGAAGGATGTCGGCCCCCTTACATCCGCCCAATTTCCCGGCACAGCCCCACAACAGACGCAGCCAGCCGCCGGTTCGTCAGCGCCAATAAACGCAAACCTTGCCAGTGCTACAGCCAAGGCGTCTAACGCCGCAACAGCAGGCTCGGCGGTGCAAACCGCGCCCGCCGTGCCGACGGAGAAGCCGCGGGAGACGCCGACTTCAGCAATCGCGCCAGAGGCAAGAGTAGCGGCCGCTGACATAACCATTTCTTGTTCTGCCCCGGTGAGCATATTACCCCTAACCGTCGGACAGCTAACAAAGCTAGCCACAAATGGAGCACGGCCTTTCAGAAGCATCAGCCCGGAGTTGATAGGTTGGAAATTCGTGTCTGTTACACCGCATAGCATCAACTCCTATGTAATCCGTGTAAACCGAGACGGCATCCTCTACGCCTTTGGTGGCGCCAAGAAAAACACGATCCAAGCGTTTTTAGGCACCGAAGAGACCGGTAAATGGGAGGAGGCAGACGACGCGATTGTTAGCGCGGCCGTCAGTCGCTGCCTTCGTCGCAAAGTAATTGCCGGTGACATCATCAAGCTGATGGGACAAACGTTGCAACTCGCGGCAAAAAGCATCGAGCTTATGCCTGCCGGGAAAGCGGTATCCGCCACGCAGCCGATCATGCCGACGTCAACACCCGCCGTAATTGCGCCAGACATGGACGGTGTTCCTGCGGCGAAAAGGGTGAGCGCTAACATCACCATTTCCTGTTCTGAGGCAGTGCGCGTCGAGCCGTTGGAAGTCGGTCAGCCGACAGCTTACGATTTGTCAAAGCACAATCTTAGGTTGCACAGGCTTGAAAGCGTTAGCCCAGAGTTGGCAGGTTGGCAGTTTCTGTTCGTTCCACTCCACAAGGCGATCGCCTATGAAATCCGCGTAAACCAAGACGGTTTCCTCTATGCCCTTGGCAGCGGCAAGAAGACTCGAAATTCTCTCGGCAGCGAAGAGGCCCGCAAGTGGGAAGATGCTGCCGGCCAGATTAGTGGCTCGGCAGCCAATCTCTGCATCCGGCGCAAGGTTGTCGGTGGCGAAATCATCAAGCTGCAAGGAATCGATTTACGGCTTGCCGCAAAAAGTATCGAACTTTTGCGTGACGGGAAACCGGAATCCGCCATGCAGCCGGCCGTGTCGCCAAGACCGGTCGAGACGCCGAAGACTACTGAGAACACGAAAGGCGCTGCCATCATCACCATCACCTGTTCTGATGCGGTGCGCGTCCTACCATTAGCGGCTGGGCAACTGAGATTATACACCCGTTCTGAGTCTGCAATTCGGAACGTCATCCCCGAATTGTCAGGCTGGCAATTCACATCCATTCCACAGGGCTTCAACAGTTCGTATGAAGTCCGTGTAAACCAAGATGGAGTCCTCTATGCCTTCGGTCATGGCTCCCAAGAACGTCTTGGCATTGAAGACAACAGCAAATGGGAAGCCGCTGACGGCGCGATTAGGCAAGGGTCGATCGGCTATTGCTTACGTCGCAAGGTAGCCGCCGGTGAAATCATTAAGCTGACTGGCAATGAGTTGGAGGTCGCGGCAAAAAGCATCCAGCTTGTGACTAAGGGGAATGCGGAACCCACCACAAAGCCGGCCGCGCCGGTGCCTGCACCTTCCGCTGTCGCACCAGTTGTTGCCAGCGCTCCTGTGACGAAAATGGAGGGCGCAACCATTACTCTTTCTTGTCCCGACACGGTTTGTGTCGCTTCATTAGAGCCAGAACAGTTGAGATGCTCTGGAGCGAGTCTGAGGATCAAGAGCATCGGCGCGGAGATGAGAGATTGGCAGTTTAGCTCCATTCCTGCACGCGCCACCATCGCCTACAAGGTGCGTGTGGACCAAGCTGGCGTCCTCTATGCCTTTGGGGGTAGTGCGAGAGATAAGAGCCTGCGGAGTTTTCTCGGCGCCGAAGAGGTTGCTGATGATAAATGGGAGAATGCTGCTGATGCTATCGTTGGCAGTAATGTTCACCTTTGCCTGCGCCGCAAGGTTACCGCTGGCGAAGTCATCAATCTGAATGGCTTGGAGTTGCAACTCGCTGCAAAAAACATTTACCTCGACAACTCGGTGCGTGACGAAAAAGCAGCAGCTGACAAGTCAACACCTGTACCCACCGCGCAATCCGGCCAGCCATGGACCAACAGCCTCGGCATGATCTTCGTGCCGGTGCCGGGCACAGCGGTGCAGTTCTCGATCTGGGACACGCGCGTGCAGGACTACCAAGCTTTCGTCACCGCCACGGGACGCTCTTGGCAGAAACCTAATTTTGAACAAGGGCCAACGCATCCGGCGGTAAACGTCTTCTGGGACGATGCGAAAGCGTTCTGCGCATGGTTGACGGAAAAAGAACGACGTGCGGGCACGCTGAATTCCTCACAAGAATACCGGCTGCCAACGGACTTGGAGTGGAGCGCTGCGATGGGCTTGGAGACCGAAACAGGCAATACACCGAGGGACCGTCAAAGGCATAATGAGGAAATATATCCGTGGGGCACAGATTGGCCACCACCGCGCGGCGCAGGCAACTACCCTTCGTCATTGAACGCCGATGACTTCGCTAACACCAGTCCTGTGGGCAGCTTCGCGGCAAACCGGTTTGGACTCTACGACATGGGTGGCAACGTATGGCAGTGGTGTGAGGATTTTTACAATGGCCAGAGCAACAATCATGTGATGCGTGGGGGATCGTGGAAGCTCGGTCTTCGTGACCACATGTTGTCCTCGTTTCGCGAATACCGCAATCCCGACATTCGCGTCGGTGACCGCGGTTTTCGCTGTGTGTTGACAGGTGGCGGCGCGTCCGCGGCTCCGTGAGTAACTTCGAACCACGACAGGGCGTTAGACAATGGCAATCTTGGTGACATGTAGCGCATGCGGGGCGAAATTGCGGGTGCGGGACGAGTACCTCGGCAAGGATGTTTGGTGTCCCTCGTGCAAGGCGGCGCTGACGCTGACGGGCGAGCGGGTGCCCAACCACGAGGTTTTCGTCAGCTACTCCAATAAGGACAAGGCCGTCGCCGACGCCATCTGCGCCACGCTGGAGGAAAAGCACATCCGCTGCTGGATCGCGCCGCGCGATATCTCCGCGGGCAACTCCTGGGGCGGCTCGATCATCGAGGCGATCGAGGACGCGCAAGTGATGGTACTGGTCTATTCCGGCCACTCCAACCTCTCGCCGCAGATCATCCGTGAAGTGGAGCGCGCCGTGGCCAAAGGGCTGCTGATTGTCCCATTCCGCATCGAGGCTGCGCCGATGTCCAAGGACATGGAGTATTTCCTGAGCTCCAGCCACTGGTTCGATGCGCTCACGCCGCCGCTGGAGAAACATCTCACCCAATTTACCGAGATGGTACGGTTGATCTTGTTCAAGAAAGCCCAAGCCAAGGACGCCACGACGAGCACGGCTCCTCTGGCTGCCTTGAATCCGCGCGCCAGCACCTTGCCGTGGAAAGGCGCAGCCACAGCCATCCTCGGTGCTGCTCTTGTCCTCGGCATTTTTCTCGGAGTGCGGCAGTATCAACAACAGAAGGATGCCGTCACTCCTCTGCCCGCCAACCTGCCCGGCGCCGTCCAGGTTCAAATCCAGACGCCTGCCTTCTCATCGGCAGCCATAAACGCCATCGCAAGCACCGTCCCAGCAGAGGCCAAACTCACGCCTGCGTCGACGACGGCGCAAGTCTCAACGGTCGTGCCGCCACCGCAACCGGTGGTGGCTCCGGCTGCGACAATTGCTCCAAGGGCGAACACAACCAGCACCGGACAAACCGGAACTGAGGACAACATTCCGTCTGAGGGATTACTGGCACACTACAACTTCGCGCGCATGACTCAGGCGGAAGTGGATAAATGTTCCGATCTTAATTTGATCAATGCGGGATTGACGCAAGGCGGGGTGTGCCTCAACGGCATTCATACCAGTGATGGGCCGAACGGATGTGATGCGATTATCAGTACTCCTAAGCTGGACTATTCCGCCTTCACTGTCCTGCTCAAGTTCAAAGCGACCAAGTTCGAGACCTATAGTCCACTGCTCACCGCAGGCGATCATCGCTGGTTCACGCTCTCGCGGGATCCCTCCAGTCATTTGTTCGTCGGTTTGGAAAGCTGTGGCAAATTATCGAATACGCGTTTGAAGACAGATCAGTGGTATACCGTGGCGTGCAGCGTGAATGTCACCGGTCGGAAAGTAATGATGTTCGTCGGGGGAGAAAAAGCCACCGTCATGACACTGCCACCCGATTTCACCTTGAACGTCATCGGGGCCGAATGGCATGCGACCGACAAGGAGTGGTCCTTCAAGAACCTCGGCGGCTCGTACGGGCGCATGTTTGACGGTTTGATCGGCGAGGTTGCGATCTACAATGGCGCTCTAGCGCCGGACGACTGCCAGAAGCTTTCCGCGCGCCCCTAACCGCTGCTGCCTGCTTCCGCGAACAAGTTACCAACTTGAAGAGGGTCCCGTGGTATTAGGATTTCTTTGATGGCCAAAGCGGTCACTATGTGTTTCGTGGTAGTGCGTGGGAGGACTCCCGTACTCGCGCATTGTTGTCCTCTTATCGCACCCGCGGTCTTGGCAGAAACCATCCTTATTCAATAGGCTTTCGGTGTGTGCTGGCGGATGGATCCACGTCTCGGTGATCATAGAACAGAATGTTGACATCTGTGTATCAGCGTATCACAGCATCTCACCATGAGAACGACCATCACATTGGGCAACGAGGTGCTTGAAGCGGCACAGTCGCTGGCGGCCTCGTCGGGCTAGAGGCTTGGTCAGGTGCTTTCGGAGCTTGCCCGGCGCGGCTTGCGGACGCAGGCGGCGCCAGCGTCCCGGCATGGGTTGCCGGTGTTCCGCTTGCCCGCCGACGCGCCGATCATCCCCAGCAACCGTGCGCGCGACCTGCTCGCTGAGGACGCGACGTAAAACCGGCGTTGCTCGTTGGCTGGCCTGGAGCGGCGGCACTCCTGCCGCCGAAACCACCTCAACCTCACCATCGCCTTACACGCACAGCCGGCGCAAGGCCCGCCTGCAGCCGTTCTGGCTGCGGCGGCAGGAGTGCCGCCGCTCCGACCCAGCCGTGCCGGCTCGCGTTACGCCCGGCTCAGCCCCGCCACGGGCGTTCGCGCTGGCCGAGCCGCGCGAGCACATCGCGGGTGATTTCCGCGTCCTCGGCGATTTCGAAATCGAACATCCCGGCCAGGATGAAGTCCGCGCCGTTGCGGTAGCTGTAGTCGAAGGCATCGCGCGGCGGGATGGCGCCGGCGGCCATGACCTTGTAGGCGATCCAGGGCTGCGGCAGCGTCTTCATGAAGGCCGTGGTTTCCTCCGGGCTGCTGCACCAGTAGCCGTGCGGCACTTCCTCGGTCGGGCCCTTGATTTCCTCCGGCCGCGGCGCGGTGGGATAGTTGAGGTGGTGGAAGGTCTTCACCCAGTAGTCCACGGGCATTTTCGCCGCAACGCAGGCTTGCACCGTCTTGAGGTCGTGCGCCGCCACGCCCGCCGGCAGGCCGGTCGCCTTCATGATGTCCACGTATCTGGCGACCTGCGCGACGTTGCCCTTCTGCACCAGCGGGTCGGCCGTGGCGCCGTGCAAATAGAGGGCATCCACGCCGAGGTTCACGAGCTCCTCGACGGAGCGCTTGAAGTCCGCTTCCTTCCGGCTCTCGCTGGGATCGGGCGCGACGAGCCAGTTCATCTTGCCGCCGCGCCGGTCGCGGAATTCCCGGAACAGCACCATCACCTTCTGGTCGTGGTGCGTCATGAACGTATTGACGCCATGCGCCTGCGCCAGCGCGAAGGTCTCCTGCACCTTCTCGTCGGTGTTGTATTTCCGCTCCAGGTTGTTGACGAAATTCAGGCGGCGGGAGTGCACGTGGTGCGTGATGATGTTGGTGCCGAGGATGAGCCGCGACAGCTCCAGGGTGCCGAGCTTCCCCTTGGGCAGGCTGCCCGCGCTGGCCGGCACGCTCGCCGGTGTGTTCTCCGCCAGCGCGCCCACCGGCCGGCCGGCCACGCCGGCGGCCGCGGCGCCCAGCAGGGAACTCGCCAGAAAATTCCGCCGCGACAGATTGGCTTTCACGGGCTCACCTCCGCGTGGTAGGTCACCATGTCACGTTTTTCAGGAACTCGAGGCTCTTCGGCAGCTGCTCGTGCACGGAGGGCGACTCGTCCTCGATGAAGTAGTGCTTGATGCCCAGCCGCTGCGCCGTCTTCAGGATCGCCGGGTAATCCATCTGGCCGGAGCCGATGGCGACATCGTTCTTCACATCGGTGTGGCTGGTCAGCTCGCCGGTCTGCACGCCCTTCTTGAGGTCCTTGAGGTGCAGCATCGCCCAGCGGGTGGGATATTTCTCCAGCAGCTTCACCGGGTCCTGGCCGGGGAAAACGACCCACAGGATGTCCATCTCGAACGTCACGTACTGGGGATCGGTCTCCTTCATCAGCACATCGAACACGGTGCCGTCGCCGAGCGGTGCGAATTCGTAGCCGTGGCAATGGTAGTAGGCCTTGATGCCGTACTTCGCGAAGACCTTGCCCGCGCTGTTGAAGACGGCGGCGGCGGCGCGCGCCTGCTTCTCGTCGAACGCGCCCTTGTGCGGGATCCACGCCACGCCGGCGTACTTCAGGCCGAGCGCCTGGGCCTCGCGCGCGACGCTCTCGGGGTCATCGCGCAGCTTGTCGAAGGGGAAATGCGCGCCGATCGGCAGGAAGCCGTGCGCGTCGAGCATCTTCTTGAACTCCTCCGGCTTGAGGCCGTAGGTGCCGGCGACTTCCACTTCCTTGAAGCCCAGCTTCTCCACGAGGTTGAGCGTGCCGGGGACGTCCTTCGGGAAATCGGCGCGCAGGCTGTAGAGCTGCAAACCGACAGGACCGTTGAACGAACCGGCGAGGACGGGAACGGCCAGGAGGCCGAGCGCGGCGGAACCGATGGCGAGCGAGCGGATGATGTGCTTCATGGTGCGCGGAGGATAATGAGGGGACACCGCGAAGTGAAGATAAAACGAGCGGTTTTCCAAGGCTTGGCAAAGACGACGGTCCCGGTTTCCAAGCCTTGGAAAACGTTGCGCCGCTGGCTATGCTGCGCGCCTGCTGCCACGGGGTGCGCGACGGCAGAGGAGAAAGATTATGCAACGCTGGATGCTGGCGGCGGTGGGTGTGGCGCTCGCAGTGGCGGCGCGCGGAGGCGAGGAGGTATCCGTCAAGAGCTTGCTCGCCGACATGACGGACCTCGGGCGCATGACGGAGTTTCCGTCGCCCGCCTACACCTGCAAACAGTTTTCTTCCTATGACCGCGCGTCGAAAACGCCGGACGATCCGAAGACGTGGTTCGCCAACGGCGACAGCGGGCAGTTCCTGCGCGCGGAGGAGCGCGGCGGGCGCAAGGAATTCGTAATGATGGATGCCGACGGGCCGGGCGCCATCGCCATGATCTGGGCCACGTTCGGCGCGGATTTGCAGGGCGTGTTGCGCATCTACCTCGACGGCGCGGAACAACCGGCGCTCGCGGCGCCGCTGCGGGACATCCTCGGCGGAAAACTGCCGCACCTGCCGCCGCCGTTCTCCGGCGAGTACAGCCGCGGCTGGAACCTCTACCTGCCCATCCCGTACGCGAAGCATTGCAAGGTGACGTGCGACGCGAAAAACATTTACTACCACATTGCTTACCGCACCTACGCGGCGGGCACGCCGGTCGTGACGTTCCAAGCCGCGCAGCTCGACGCGCTCGAGGCGGAGCTGAAGGCCGTCGCCGCAAAACTCGATGCCCCGGAAACCACCGGCGAGCTGTCCAAGGAGTCACGGCACATCACCCTGAATGCATCCATCGCGCCGGGCAGCCAGGCGGCGTTCGATTTGTTCAAGGGCGAGATGGCGCTCCAGGTACTGCGGCTGCACTGGGCGCCCGGCGGCGACCGCGACGAGGCGGCGCTGCGCGCGTGCCTGCTGGATATGACGTTCGATGGCGAGCAGACGGTCGCCGCGCCGCTAGGCGATTTCTTCGGCAGCGCGCCGGGCGTCAACCCGCTCACGACGCTGCCCTTGAGCGTGAGCAGCAACGGCACGATGGAATGCCGCTGGGTGATGCCCTTCCAGCGCTCCTCCATGTTGAGAGTGCACAATCACGGCACGTCGCCGGTGAAATTTTCGATCGATGTGGTCGCCGTGCCGCGGCCGTGGACCGACCGCTCGCTGCTGTTCCACACCAAGTGGCGCATCCAGCACGCTCTGCCTACGGACCCGAAGATCGACTGGAACTACCTGACGGCGAAAGGGCGCGGCCTTTTCGCCGGGGTTTCGTTCAACATCGACAACCCGGTGAAGGCGTGGTGGGGCGAGGGCGACGAGAAGATCTACGTGGACGGCGAATCCTTCCCGAGCCACTTCGGCACCGGCAGCGAGGATTATTACGGCTATGCGTGGTGCTTCCCGAAACTGTTCACGCACGCCTATCACAGCCAGTCGCGCTGCGACGGCCCCGGCAACTTCGGCCGCACGAGCCTCAACCGCTTCCACATCCTCGACCGAATCCCGTTCACGCAGGACTTCCGCTTCGACATGGAAATCTGGCACTGGAAGCAGTGCCAGATCAACGCCTCCGTGCTCGCCTGGTGGTACGCCGCGCCGGGCGCGACCGATGGCTTCGCGCGACTCCAACCCGCCGATGTGACGCTGCGCCCGCTGCCGGTTTTTACGCCGGAGAAAGTCGCCGGCGCCATCGAGGGCGAGACCCTGCGTGTCATCGAGAAAACCGGGCGGCTCGACACGCAGGAGTGGGATGGCGACAGCGACGGCAAGCACCTCTGGTGGCGCGGCGGACAGAAGCCCGGCGACCAACTGCTGCTCGGCTTCAACGTCGCGACGGCCGGCACCTATCGCGTGTTGGCGCATTGCCTCAAGGCGCGGGACTACGGCATCGCGCAATTCAAGGTCAACGGTGTCAGCGCCGGCCAACCCGTGGATTTCTATAACGAGAAAGTGATCCTGCCCAAGGCCTTCGAACTGGGCACGTTCGAGCTCAAACAGGGCGAAAACCAGCTGGGCATCACCATCACCGGCGCGAATCCCAAGGCGCAGAAGGCCTACATGGTCGGGTTGGACTATCTGTTGCTCAAGCCCGGCCGCGCGGCGCCGTGACGGCGGCCCGTAACCAGCACACCCGGCAACCGCTGGCCCACCGACCACTGCCGCGGACACCGGACTGCAGGCGTAAAAAAGGGCCACCCATCCGGGTGGCCCTGCTTCAGCAACTAGGGTTCGATACCTTTTATGGCTGCACAGCCTCGATGTTGAGGGTGATCTTCACATCCTCGCCGATCATCACGCCACCCTTGTCGAGCGTCTTGTTCCAGGTGATGCCATAGTCGAGGCGGTTGATCTTCGTCGCGGCACTGAGTCCGATGCGCGTCTTGCCCCAAGGATCCTGCACCGGGCCGGACAGCTCGCCGCGCAACTTGATATCCTTCGTCACACCGTGCAGGGTGAACTTGCCGGTGACCACCCACTCGCCGTCATCCTTCTTGATCCCGGTGGTCTCGAACTTGATGTCCGGCAGCTTCGCGGCATCGAAGAACTCAGGGCTGAGGAGATGACCGTCGCGCTTATCGTTGCCGGTGTTGATGCTGCCCACCGCCACCGTGCCGCTCGCCTTGAACTCCTCCGGCTTCGCGGGGTCAAAACTGATCTTCCCCGTGAAGTTCGTGAACGAACCCCGCACCTCGCTGATCCCCAGGTGCCGGATCGCGAACCCGACGGTGCTGTGGACGGCATCCACCTGGTAATCGGCCGCACCCGCGGCCAGGCCTGCGAGCGCCAGCGCGCCCGCCACGATCGTCATCACTTGTTTCTTTTGCATGGCTGTTCCTTTTTGTTGGTTAGATTGTCTTCACTGCTGAATGTCCGCGGGCCCGACCTGCCGGCCCGGCCGACCTGCTGTCCACAACTGGTTGCACTTTGAAACCATCGGTGTCCGCGGGCTCTACCAGGTTCTGCTGGGCGCGCCGCAACACATGCTTGCAGGTGGCCAGCTCCGGCGCGGTGATGCCTGCGGTGGCCTCGTCCAGGATGCCCTGCACCAGCGCGGTGGCCTTGCCCATCACGGCGGCGCCCTGCTTGGTCAGAAAGATCATTTTTTCGCGGCGGTCGCTCTGGCCGGCCAGGCGCAGGATCAGCCCGCTTTTTTCCAGGTCGGCGGCGAGCCGGGCCATGTACGTCTTATCCTTGACCAGCCGCTCGGCCAACTCCCGCTGCGACTGGCCGCCCTGGGCCCAGACGTGCACCAGCAGCGACCATTTCTCCGAGCAGATCGGGACCGCGCGCCGCGGCAGTTCCTCGCTGATGCGCTTGAGGATGGTCCGGGAGAACAGCGTCGTCAGGTAACCGAGCGATTCCGCGAGTTCGTATTTGGCGCGTGCTTTCATTTTGTGGTTGCAATTTACAACCATTCTTCAGGCTGTCAAATGCCCGGCCTTTTATTTTCCGGCTGTCCCGGGCTGGCGGCCAGGCGCGAATGGATGGCCTGCCCACGCAGAAGCCGGGCGCGACCCCGTCCGCTCTCTTTTCGAAGGTAAAACGCCGGAGGCATTTTCGCTTTGCGCAAAGCGGGGTATTCTTGGCGACGAGGAAGGTGATCTATGATGGGCATTTTCAGCGCGGGCTTATGGCTGTTGTTGCTGCTGGCGCTCACGCGTTGTTTCTGGAGCTTGGGCCATTCGTCCCTCCAGCGGCGGCTGGGGGCCTTGTGGCTGCTGCTCGTCCCGGCGCTGGCCGTACCCTTCTATTTCCGGCCCCACGAGGAGTTGCTCGGCGGCACGGAGGCCGGCGCGTGCGCCAATACCGCCGCGACCTTCGCCCGCACCGGCCACCTGTCCCACACGGACCCGCTGCTGGCCCGGATTCCGGAATCGGAACGCGCCGCCTTCCTGTTGGGCGGGGCCGGACCCGGCCAGACCAAGGATGCCTGCCTCTGGGTGAAGAATCTGCACACGGCAGAACTGGGGCCCTGGTTCCAACCGGCCTATGCGGTATGGCTGAGCCTCCCGCTCAAGTATCTGCCTGCATGGTGTGTGCTGTACGGCGCACCGTTGTTGGCCGTGCTAACCGCCGCGGCCTTGGCGCTGCTGGGTGTGCAGTTGTTCGGCAGCCGCCGGGGCGGGATCCTGACGGCGATCTTTCTCCTGGCCAACCCCATGGTGCTCTGGCTCGGGCGCAGTTCCTGTGCGGAATGGGGCGCGCTTTTGTTCTTCTGGTTAGGGCTGGCCTTGGTGGCGCACGCCTGGCGTTCGCCCGGCGAGCGCCACATGGCCGACTTCGCCTTGGGGGCTCTGTGCTTGATGGTCGCCCCATTTTTCCACATCTCCGCATGGTTCGGCATCCTGCCCGTGGGGGGCATCCTGCTTGTCAAGGCCGCGCTGGGTCGGCGGCTGTTCATCCTGATCGTGCCCATCATGACCGTGGGCTTCCTCGCCTTTCTTTGGCATGTGGCCCAGGTGACCGATCCCCACCACCTGCTGCCCTACCTGCAACCGCTGAATCAGCATCCCGGCTGGGTGTTCGCAGCGGCCTTGGCGGTCTTGCTGGCGCTGAGCACCTTGTGCAGCCGGCTGACGTCATCGACGGGACCCGGCCGGCCGTTGGCGGACCGGCATCCCGACCGATTCGCCCTGGTGCTTTGGCTGGCACTGCTGGTGATCGGCCTCTGCCCCGGCCTGCGGGAACATCTGCCGCTCGTATCCAGCAGCCTGTCGGTTGACCCGGGCCCGACGGATGTGCAGGGCTGGCCGCCATGCGTTTCGCGCAGCGCACTTTGGGCGGCGTGGGCCGGCTGGGGTGCCTGGCTTTTCAGGAAGGGTGCGCATGCGGACCTCCGCCTCGGATCGGCCGCCATCCTTCTGCCGGGCCTGCTGCTGTCGGGGAGCTTGCAGCACTACGCGCTGGGTGCACGCCAGGGCTTGTTCTTCTGGGCGCCGGTAATGGCGTTGTGCCTGGCGGCTCTCGTGCTGTGGGTCTGGGAGCACCGCCAGGCTTGGAGTCGACCGGTGGCCGTGGTTGTGGCGGCGCTGTTGCTGGTGGCGCTATGGCATGGACGCACGCACGTGGCGGAGCGCGTGGGTTGCGCAGGACTCTATCGCACCTATGAAAAGCTGGCGGCGCCGGTCCAGGCGGCCAAGGGGTGGCTGCTGGTGGAATATTCGCCCCTGGCGGCACCCATGGAACATATGTTCGCCGTGCCTACCCTGGCGCTGGATACCGTGCATCACGCCAGCGCCTTTCCCGTGGCCGAGGCAGCCTGGGAACACCTGATGCGCATCAACCCCCGGCAGGCCTGTTTCTTCCTGACGCCCTTCCATCCGCCCTACAGCGAACGTTTTGTGTTCGCGCTGGAGCAGCGTCTGCATGGCGCCGGTCCGGCCATGGCCGGGGGGCCGGACCGGTTACCGGACCAGATCGTAGACCGCGGCTTCGCGCTCTCGCTTTACCGCATGGCCTTGCGCACGCCGGCGGACACAGAGCACGAAAACCCGGAGCTGAACCAAGCCCTGAGACCCGATGCGAGCAATTTCGGCCTGCATGGTTTTTCCCAACTGCAGACAGCGCCCTGGCCGGTCCACGGGTTGGCCGTGCCGGCCGATACCGAGGTTCCCATCCCGCTGGATGGCGAGACCACCTTCCTGCAAGGCGATGACCTGTATTTTATTTTTTACGGGTCCTTCCGGCAGCTGCACCCCCCGCACCTGCTGGGAAATTTCACCGGGATACATGAGGTCAAATGGTTGCACCTGACCGATGATTGGTGGGTGTTGCGGCTGCACGGCCAGATCACCGCAGCGCGGTCTTTTCGCATCCACAGCACGACCGAGGCCCTCCTGACCGATGTGCAGGTTCTGCGCGATGGCACGTTCCAGTCCCTGGCCACCGGCTGGGCGACCAACGGCTTGAGCGTCAAAGTGCTGCCACCATTGCGCGCACGCTGGACGCTGCCCGAGGCTTCCTTCACCATGCCTGCCCCGCGTGGCGCAACGGGCGACTTGATGCTCTATCTGGCCGCACCGCCCGCGGCGACGGTATCGCCCTTCTCCTTGCGCGTGGCGGGCCGCGGCACGGACAACCAGGCACCGCGACACCTGGTGCCCGGCGACCCGCGTTGGTACATCTTCCGTGCGGCCGCCATCGGGTTCACACCCACCAATCATGTCGTGACGCTGACCACCGCTCCACCGTTGCATGGCAACGCTCCCGGCCTCCCTCGGGAACTGGGCGTGTTGCTGGGTTATGCGGTCGTGACGGACTGAAGCCCCGGCCTGCGCTTCCTGCCTGATAACGATCGTGGGTATAAGGCCGGCTGCCCACAACCCGTAAAACGACGTTGTTTTGCATCGGCCCGCAGGTGTGGTAGCCTTGGGCCGCATTTTTCAGGAGCACGTTATGAGCAAACTCGTTGTGATCGGTGGCGGGCCGGGCGGTTATCCGGCGGCGTTTCTGGCGGCGGACCTCGGGCTGGAGGTGACGCTGGTGGATCAGGAGCAGAACCCCGGCGGCGTCTGCCTCTACCGCGGCTGCATCCCGTCGAAGGCGCTGCTGCATATCGCCAGGCTGATCGAGGAGGCGCACGAGGCGGCCAAGCTGGGCGTGACGTTCGGCGCACCGCAGCTCGACCTCGCCAAGATCCGCTCGTGGAAGGAAAGCGTCGTCGCCACGCTGACCGGCGGCCTCGGCCAGCTCCGCAAGGCGCGCAAGATCAACTTCGTCCAGGGCCGCGCGCGGTTCCGCGACGGCCACACGCTGCTCGTCCGCAAGGCCGACGGCACCGACGAGACCATCGCGTTCGACCACGCGATCCTCGCGGCCGGGTCCTCGCCCGCGCAGATCCCCGGCTTCCCGAACCAGTCGCCCCGCCTCTGGGACAGCACCGGTGCGCTCGCCCTGGAGTCGATCCCGGCCTCGCTGCTCGTGGTCGGCGGCGGCTATATCGGCCTCGAACTCGGCAGCGTCTATGCCGCGCTCGGCACGCGCGTCAGCGTGGTGGAAATGCTGCCCACGCTGCTGCCCGGCGCCGACCGCGACCTCGTCGCACCGCTCGCCAAGCGCCTGCAGAAGAAGTTTGCCAGCATCATGCTGGAGACCAAGGTCGCCTCGATCACCGAGGTCAGTGACGGCCTCAAGGTGCGCTTTGAGGGCGCCAACGTGACGCAGCCGGAGCAGACGTTTGACCGCGTGCTGGTGTCCATCGGCCGCAAGCCGAACTCGCGCGACCTCGGGTTGGAAAACACCAGGATCGAACTCGACCCGCGCGGCTTCGTGAAGGTGGACGGACAGCGCCGCACCGCCGAGCCGACGGTCTTCGCCATCGGCGACATCGCCGGCGAACCGATGCTCGCGCACAAGGCGACGCACGAGGCGCGCGTCGCCGTCGAGGCGATCCTCGGCAAGAAGGGCGTCTTCGAGCCGCAGGCGATCCCGGGCGTCGTCTTCACCGACCCGGAAATCGCCTGGTGCGGTCTGACCGAGGCGCAGGCCGAGAAGGATGGCCGCGCCGTCAAGATCGCCAAGTTCCCGTGGGCCGCCTCCGGCCGCGCGCTGACGCTCGACCGGCAGGAAGGCGTGACCAAGCTGGTGATCGATCCCGCCAGCGACCGCGTGCTCGGCGTCGGCATCACCGGCCCCGGCGCCGGCGACATGATCGCCGAGGGCGTCCTCGCCATCGAGATGGGCGCGACCGCGAAGGATCTCGCCCTGACCATCCATCCCCACCCGACCCTCTCCGAAACGGTGATGGAAGCCGCCGAAGTCGCCGGCGGCCACTGCACCCACATCTTCAAGAAGAAATGAGCGCGAGCCATCGCGTTATGCGCTGCTTTCCCTTGTTACCGCTCGTGCTGCTGCTCGGCGGGCTCTGCGCGGCGGCCGCTGAATTCGACGCGCGGAAATATGGCGCAGCCGGCGACGGACGGACCAAGGACACGGCGGCGCTACAAAAAGCCATCGACGCCGCCAGCGGCTCCGGCGGCGGCACGGTGCTGTTGACGCCGGGCGCCTACCTGTGCGGCACGCTGGAAATGAAAAGCGGCGTGACGCTGCAGCTGCAAAAGGGCGCGACGTTGCTCGGCAGCACCGACCCCAGGGATTACCACCACAACGCGCTCCTCGTCGCCGAAGGGCAACACCACCTCGGACTCTGCGGCGAGGGCTGCATCGATGGCCAGGGCGCACAGCTCTATGCGGCCATCGAAAAAGACGGCGCCTGGCGAAAACTTTCCGGGAAACGCCCGCCGGAAAACCTCCGCCCGATGCTCATCAAGTTCACCGGCTGCGCCGAGGTGACCGTCCGCGACCTTACGCTCAAGTCCGCCGCGTGCTGGGTGCAGGACTACATCGACTGCGAGCGCCTCACCCTGGACCACGTCACCGTGCGCAGCACCGCCGCGTGGAACAACGACGGCATCGACATCTATGGCTGCCGCGACGTCGTCGTGCGCGGCTGCGACGTGGACTCCGCGGACGATGGCATCTGCCTGAAATCCGGCGCCACGGCCTGCGACCGCGTGCTGATCGAAAACTGCCGGATCCGCTCCAGCGCCAGCGCGCTCAAGTTCGGGACCAGTTCCCACGCCGGGTTCAAGAACATCACCGTGCGCCATCTCGACATCTACGACACCGCGCGCTCCGCCATCGCACTCGAAAGCGTGGACGGCGCCCTCATCGAGAACGTGGATATCTCCCACGTCCGAGCGACGAACACCGGCAATGCGATATTCCTCCGGCTCGGCCATCGCGACGAAAAGTCCCCGGTCGGTGCGCTGCGCAACGTGCAGATCTCCGATGTGATCGTCGACGTGCCCGCGGACCAGCCCGATTTGAAATATCCCTTCCCCTGTCCGCCCGTGCGCGCGCCGCACAACCTGCTCCCCGCCTCGATCGTCGGACTGCCCGGCCACCCGGTGCAGAATGTCCGGCTGCGCGACATCACCATCACCTATGCGGGCGGCGGCCGGCGCGACCGCGCGCAGGTGACGCCGGACCGCGTACCGGAACAGGCGGCCAAGTATCCCGAGTTTTCCATGTTCGGCGAACTGCCCGCGTGGGGCTTCTATTGCCGCCACGCCGAAGGCATCAGCTTCAGCAACTGCACCTTCCGCTGCACCGCCCGCGACTACCGCTCCGCACTGGTCTGCGATGACGTGAAGAACTTGGTGCTGGACGGCTGCCACCTCCTGCCCGCCGGCGACGAGCCGACGGTGCTGCTGAACAACGTCCGCGACGCCCTCCTGCGCGCCAGCCCGGCGCCAGCCGGCGCGAAGACCTTCCTCGAAACCCGCGGCGACTGTGCGCACATCACGACGCTGCCTTGACCCGCCCGGCACGCTCCAGGACGGTCCCCGTCATGTCGAAACCCGGACAGGCGGCCAGAGGACCCCGCCGGGCTCGCACGCGGGCGCCTATCGCGGGCCTTGAGCCCGCGAAGTAATTGGCATAGAATGACCGGCACACATGGCTACCATCCTTATTGTGGACGATGACGACGCCTTGCGCACGCTGCTGCGGCGCGTGCTGACGCGCGCCGGCTACAGCACCCTCGAGGCGGCCAACGGTCGCGAGGCGCTAGCGTGTCTGCAGGCGAAAACCGTGGACCTGATGATCACCGACCTGTTCATGCCGCAGCAGGACGGGCTGGAGACGATCCTGGCGCTGCGCCGGACGAACCGCGCGCTGCCGATCATTGCGATGTCCGGCGGCGGCAGCGCGGCGCAGTTCGAAATGCTCCGCACCGCCAGCCTGTTCGGCGCAGCGCGCGTGCTGATGAAGCCGTTCCGCGCCGAGGAAGTCCTGGCGACCATCAACGAACTGCTGCCGACCGCACCCTCTGCGACCCGCCCCGAGGCACCGGCGCCATGACCGCCTTCTTCAACGGGCAGGGCGATTTCATTTTGAGCGTGCAGGGGGTGGTCTGCGTGACGTTGGCGCTGGCCTGCGTGCTGCTGGGCCGGACAGCGCTCTGGCGCTGGCTGGCCGCGGCCGTGTTCGTGGCGGGACTGGAGCGCTGGTTCGAAATGTTGACGCCGGTCTTTCACGAGCAGCCGGTTTTTATCGTCAGCGCGTGGGGGCTGCGCATCCTGGCCTTGCTGGTGTTGCTGGAGTGCGGCCGCCGCAACTGGCAGCCGCCCCGGCCACTGGCAGGGTGGTGGCTCTATGGCGGGCTGGCGGCGCTGGCGGGAGGACTGGCCCTCGCGGGCGGCTGGCCTTGGCTGGAACACGGGGCGCTCTGGCTGCTGACCGCGGCGGCTGGCGGCGCGGCGGTGCTGGTGTTGCGCCGGAACGCCCACCCGACGGCGCGTGTCGGCGGTCCGGCCTGGATGACGCTCTGCGGCGGCGTGCTGGGCTTGTTCCTGTTGACGGCTTTCGTGCTGACCCCGCCGGCCCAACCCTGGCAAGTCCTGAAGGAGCCGGCCGGCGGCTGGCTGCTGCGCTGGACCCAGCAAGGACTGCCGCTGCTTCTGGCCGCAGGTGCGTTGGGGCTGTTTTTTCCGGCGTTGCACACCCACCGCACGCGCAAGACCGCGCCGCTCCTGCTGTGGAGTGTGCCGCTGCAGGCGGCGGTATTGTTTTCGGGCGTGTGCTTCAGCAACTTTGCGTCGCGCAGGGAGGACAACGATCACCGCACGCAGTTGCTGCTGCGCGCCAAAACCGCCGCCGCCGCACTGGATGCCGAGACCGTGGCCCGGTTGACCGCGACCGCGGCCGACACGACGCAGCCGGAGTATGCGCGCGTGCGCCGTCAGCTGCGGCAGATCCGCGAGGGCAATGCCGACATGCGTTTTGTCTATTTGTTTGCGCCGCGCGGCACACAGGCGGTGTTTCTGGCCGACTCCGAACTGGAGACCTCGAAGGATTATTCACCCCCGGGCCAGGTCTACGAGGAAGCCAGCGCCGAGGTGCGGCAGGCGCTGCACACGGGCGCGGCGTTTCTGGAAGGGCCGCTGGAGGACCGCTGGGGTTTGTGGATGTCGGGTTTCGCCGGCGTGCCATCCGTGCGGGGTGGTGCGCCGGTGGCGCTGCTCGGCATGGATGTGGCGGCCCGCGCGTGGCGCATCGAGGTCTATTACCACCGGCTGGCTATGCTGGGACTGATGCTGTTTGTGGATCTGCTGTTGCTCGCCCTGTTGGCCGGCCTGCAGCTGGCGCGGGAAGCGGCGTTTGAGGTCGCGGCCTCGGAAGGCCGGTACCGCGACCTGATCGAGAATGCGCCGGAGGCCGTCTTTGTGGTCAACCTGGCCGACACGCGCATCTTGGACATGAACCCCCTGCTGCCGCGCTGGCTCGGCTATGAACCCGGGGAATTCCAAGGGCGCACGCTCTTCGATTTCGCCAGCAAGGAGCCGAACATCATCCGCCAGAACCTGGAGATCGCCTGGCGTTCGCCAGTGCCGACGACCGTACGCAGCAGCTATCGGCGCAAGGACGGCACCTTGTTCCCCGTGGAGATCACGCAGGTGCCCTGCCGGTTCCAGGTCGGGCCGGCGGTGCTCGCCTTTGTGCGCGACATCACCGAACGCGAGCAGAGCGAGGAGCGGTTGCGCAAGACGATGACGGAGCTGGAGCGTTTCAACCGGCTCATGATCGGACGCGAACTGCGGGTCCTTGAACTCAAACAGGAGGTCAACGACCTGCGCCGCGCCGCGGGCCAGCCACCGGCCTATGCCTCCACGGAGAGCGCCGGCGGGTTGCGGAAAGGCGGCGGCCCGGCATGAACCCGTGGACTGTCGTCAACTGGCTGGCGTGGTCCGTGCTGGCCACCGTCGCCCTGTGCCGCTTTCTTGCGGAACACCGGCGGCGGCAGACAGCGCAGGCCGGCCTGGCGCAGCTCGAAAAGTACCAGCGCATCTTCGAGCTCGCACCGGAGGCGATCGTGCTGCTGGGCGCCACCGATGGATGCATGCTGGACATCAATGACCGGGCTGTGGCGCTCAGCGGATTTCCGCGCACGGCGCTGCTGGGGCGTTCGATCCTCGAATGGCCCCACCTGTCGGAAGAGGGCAAGCGGCTGGTGATGGGCAGCATGCGGCGGCGGCTGCAGGGCGAGCAGGTGCCCCCCTACGAATTGGAATTCATCACGCCCGACGGGCGCCGGCTGGTGGGCTTTGTCCTGGCCGTGCCACTGACAGAGCGGGATGGAAAGTTGATCGGCGATCTGGTACTCATATCTGATATCACTGCGCGCAAAGAAGCCGAAGAGCGGCTGCAGAAAATGTTGAGTGACATGGAACGGCACAACCGCCTCATGGTGGGGCGGGAGATCCGGGTGGTCGAGTTGAAGAAGGAAATCAATGCGCTTTCGCTGGCCATGGGGAGATCGCCGGCCTATCCGGCGGTCATAGCCCGGCCCGCGGCGCCAACACAGGAGTCCGGCTCATGAAAGTCATCGCAGCCCAGTGGTCGACGACCCGCGGTTGGTCCTTCGATGCCCCCGAGGGACTGTTCGAGCCCGACTGGATCCTCTACTTCGGCGCCACCGCACGGCTGGAAGAAGCCAACGGGCCGGCGCGCGAACTGCACAGCCGCTTCCCCAAGGCCATCTGCTGCGGGTGCAGCACGTCCGGCGAAATCCTCGGCGACCACGTCAGCGACGACACGGTGGTGGCTGCGCTGGTGAAATTTTCGACCACACGCGTAAAAGCCGTGGCTGCACAGGTGGCCGGACCGGAACACAGCAGCGCGGCCGGCAAGTCGCTGGCACAGCAGTTGTGCGCCGACGATCTGCGCCACGTGCTCGTGCTTTCCGAAGGTCTCAAGGTGAACGGCACCACGCTGATCGCCGGCTTCCGCGAAGCGCTGACGCCGGGCGTGACACTGACCGGTGGGCTCGCCGGCGATGGCACGCGGTTCGGCCGCACCTTCACGGGCCTGGGCGAGCAAATCCTCGGCAGCCAGGTGGTCGCCGTCGGCTTCTACGGCCAGCACCTGCGGGTGGGCTACGGCACGGAAGGCGGCTGGGAGGCCTTCGGCCCGCGCCGGCTGATCACGAAGTCACAGGGCAACGTGCTCTTTGAGCTCGATGGCCAGCCCGCGCTGGATCTCTACAAGAAATATCTGGGCGAGCGTGCGTCCGGTCTGCCGGCGACCGGACTTCTGTTCCCGCTCCAGCTGCTGGCCAACGCGAACGCGCCGAACGGTCTCGTGCGCACGATCCTGGCGGTGGACGAACAGCAGCATTCCCTGACGTTTGCCGGCGACATGCCGGAAGGTCAGTATGCCCGCCTGATGAAGGCCGGGCAGGACGGGCTGGTCCATGGCGCGGCGCAGGCGGCAAGCGCCGCCAGCGGCGGCGGCCAACTGGCCGTGCTGGTCAGTTGCGTGGGCCGCCGCCTGGTGCTGGGGCAGCGCGTCGAGGAAGAGGTGGAAGCGGTCCGCAAGGCCTTGCCGCCCGGCGGCGTGGCCCTGGGCTTCTACTCCTACGGAGAGATCTGCCCGCCGACCGGCCTGCGGAACTGCGAACTGCACAACCAGACCATGACGATCACGACCTTCACCGAAGCCTGAAAAGCCCGCGATGAATCCACTGCTCGAACGTCAGTTGCGCAAACACCTGCAGGGGCGGGAGCTGAACGACCCCGGCTGGCCGGCGCTGCTGGCCGACATCGCGGCCGCCTACGACCAGTTCGAGGTGGATGAGAAATTCGTGCGCAATACGCTGGAAGTGATGTCGCAGGAGTTGACCGAGGCGAACGAAAAGCTCCGTCAGGAGGCGGAAAACCGCCTGCGCCGGCTGAGCAACTATTTCGAGCAGACGCTGGACCTGCAGCAGAGCCTGACCTTCCGCTTCAAGAAAGTCGGCGCCCAGTTCGTCTATTCGCTCTGCCGCGGGAAACTGCTGGCCCAGATGCATCTCACCTCGGCGCAGATGGAGGGCCGCACGCTGGAGGACTCGCCTTGGGAAGGCAGCCTCCGGATCCTGCGGCCCCATTTCGAGCGGGCGTGGGGCGGCGAGTCCTTTTCCTTCGAGAATGCCACCGCGGATGGTCAGGCCCATTTTCTCACGGGCTTGCAGCCGCTCCGGGAGGACGGCCAGGTGACCGAGGTCATCGGGTTCACCGTCGATATCACGGAAACCAAGAAAGCCGAGCAGGCCCTGCGCGAAAGCGAAGGGCGTCTGCAAATCTTGCTGGATAATCTCCAGGCCGGCGTGGTGGTGGTGGACGAAAAGGAGCACACGGTCTTCGACATCAACCCTTCCGCCTTGCGCATGATCGGCGCCAAGCGCGAGGAGGTCATCGGCCGCCTGTGCCACAAGTTCATCTGTCCGGCGGAGGAGGGCCACTGCCCCATCACCGACCTGCACCAGCGGGTGGACAACGCGGAGCGCAAGCTGCTGCGGCACGACGGCACGGCCATCGCCATCCTCAAGACCGTGGTGCCGATCATGCTGCGCGGCCGCCGCTATCTGCTGGAAAGTTTCGTGGACATCTCCGAGCGCAAGCAGATGGAGGAGAAGCTCAAGCACGTCAACGAGGACCAGGTCCGGCGCACCGCCGAACTGGAGCAGAACCACGTCCTGATGCTGAGCATGGTGGAGGACCTGGAACGGTCACGGCACAACCTTGAGGAATCGCACGTCGAGTTGCAGCAGGCGATCGAGCGTGCCAACCAGCTCGCGGTGGCCGCCGAGGCCGCCAACCAGGCCAAGAGCGAATTCCTGGCCAACATGAGCCACGAGATCCGCACGCCGATGAACGCCGTGATCGGACTGACCGGACTGCTGCTGCAGACGCCGCTGACCGAGGAGCAGCGCGATTTCGTCCAGACCATCAACAGCAGCGGCGAGGCGCTGCTGACGCTGATCAACGACATTCTCGACTTCTCCAAGATCGAGGCGGGCAAGATGAAGATCGAGTCGGAGGAGTTCGACCTGGTCAACATGGTCGAGGGGGCGGTGGATCTGCTGGCGGAACGGGCGGCCGCCAAACGCCTCGAGGTCATGTCCTTTATCGAACCGGAGGTGCCGGTGGTGCTCCACGGCGACCAGGGGCGCCTGCGGCAGGTGCTCGTCAACCTGCTCGCCAACGCGATCAAGTTTACCGAGCGCGGCGAGGTGGTCGTCCGCGTCCGGCGGCTGGTGCAAACCGACGACCGGGTCACCCTCCGTTTCGAGGTGCAGGACACCGGCATTGGCATCGCGCCGGACGCGCTGCCGCGGCTGTTCGAATTGTTTTCGCAGGTCGATGGCTCCGCGGCGCGGCGCCACGGCGGCACGGGACTGGGCCTGGCGATCTCCCGCCGGCTCGTGGAGATGATGGGCGGCCAGATCGGCGTCCAGAGCGCGCCGGGTCAGGGTTCGATCTTCTGGTTCGAGGCCCCGCTGCTGGCCAGCCCGCACCAGGTCCGGCGCAAGCTGCCCGACCCCGAAAGCCTGCGCAACCTCGACCTGTTGATCGTGGACGACAACGACACGAACCGGCTGATCCTCGAAAAGCAGCTGGCGTCGTGGGGCCTGCGCTGCACCAGCTTCGACGGCGCCGCTGCCGCGCTCGCCGCCCTGCGCGCCCGCATCGCCGCAGGTCACGCTTGCGACCTGGTCATCACCGACATGATGATGCCCGACCTGACCGGCGCCGACCTGATCAACACCATGCGGACGGTGGCGGAACTGCAGGCCACGCCGGTCATCGTGATGACATCGATGGGCCATGCGCGCGAAATTGACGGGCTCAAAAAAATGCCCGGCGTGCGCGTGCTTGTAAAACCCGTCAAGCAGTCGCAACTGCTCGACACCATCCTGCTGATTCTGGAAACCCAGGCGCCGGCGGCGCCCGCGCCGGCGCCGCATCGCGCCACGAGCGAGCCGCTCTCCACCGGCATCAAAGCCACGCGCATCCTGCTGGTGGAGGATAACCCCGTCAACCAGAAGGTCGCCGTGCGCCAGCTGGCCAAGCTCGGCTATGTGCACACGGATGCGGTCGCCAACGGGCTGGAAGCCGTCGCGGCGTTGCAGAACCTGCCCTATGACCTGGTCCTCATGGATTGCCAGATGCCCAACATGGACGGGTATGACGCCTCGCGCAAGATCCGGGAAACCGAGGAGACCGCGGCGCAGGGCGGCCAGCCCGCCGTGCACATCCCGATCATCGCCATGACAGCCAATGCGCTCGAGGGCGACCGCGAAAAATGCCTGGCCGCCGGCATGGACGACTACCTGGCGAAGCCGGTACGCATCGAGCAGCTCAACCAGCTGCTGACCAAGTGGACGCGGCATGCCGGAGAGAACGCCCTGGGCCGCCTGGCGAACGGAACCGAGGCCGCGGGCGCGCCGGCCAACGCCACCCATTTATTCGCCGCGCTGATTCCCGACCTGGACCGCCGGGCCGCGCCGTTCCGCGTCGGCCCCGGCGAGATGGACGAGGAAATCCTGGTGCTGTTCAGCACGCAGATGGCGGAGATCATCCGCGACCTGCCGCCCGCCGTGCGCGCCGCGAACGAGACGGAGGTCCGCCGCTTCGCGCACTCGCTCACCGGCATGGGCGGCACCGTGGGCGAGGCGGAGATTTCCGTGGTCGGCGAGGAGCTCAGTGCCGCCGCCAAGGCCGGCGACTTCGCGCGGTGCGGCCGGCTGGTGGCCGCCCTGCAGCAATGGATCACCGCCTTCCAGGCCCGCTTACGCAAGGACGGCCCATGAACGTCGCACCGCCCGCCGCCACGCCCGACCTCGCCGCCCCGGAACAGCTGTTCGGGCGCGTGCTGATCGTGGACGATGAGCTGCCGAACCGCGCCTACCTGAAAAAAATCCTGACGGCACGCGGCTGCGAGGTGCTCGAGGCATCCGATGGCGCCATCGCCCTGCAGCTGGTGCGCGCGCACAAGCCCGACCTCGCGCTCGTGGATGTGATGATGCCCGGCATCAGCGGCTACGAAGTCTGCCAGACCATGAAGAGCGATCCCGCGCTCCAGGAGATCCCCGTCATCATGGTCACCGCGCGCACCGATATTGCGGACATCGAGCGCGCGTTCCTGCTGGGCGCGTTCGATTACATCCGCAAACCCTTCAACCCGCGCGAGCTCATCGTGCGCGTCCGCAACGCGCTGCTCCTCAAGCGCAGCACCGAGGAGGTGCGCGTCTGGAAGCAAAAGATGTCGCACGAGCTGGAGGTCGCCGGCTCGCTCCAGCGCAAACTGTTCGCGGCGCGGCCGCTGCTGACCGAGCGCTTCGAGGTGCGCGCCGTCTTCCAGCCCTCCATGAACATCGGCGGCGACTTCTTCGACGTGCTGCCGCTGAAGGAGGGCGGGCTGGCCGTCTACGCCGGCGACGTGTCCGGCCATGGCATCGGCCCGGCCATGATCTCCTCGATGCTCAAGGCGATGCTGACCGACCTGATCCGGGCCTATGCCGACCGCGGGCCGGCCGCCGTCTGCACCGAACTGAACGTGCGTTTCCGCCGGCAGGTGGACAACCCCGAGGTCTATGCCACGCTCTTTCTCGCGCTGTTCGACCCGCTGCACCAGCACTGGCACTGCCTCAACTGCGGCCATCCGGCGCCGTTGTTCTTCGAGCGCCGCGGCGCGACGCCGGTGCTGCTGGACCAGAACGGCGACCTGCCCATCGGCCTCGGCGACGAGCGCGGGGCGGGGTACTCCGTGGACAGCGAGATGATCTTGACCGGGCCGCCCGGCTCCCTGCTGTTCCTCTATACCGACGGCCTGACCGAGGCGCGCTGCGCCGGCTCGGGCAGCGAACTCGGCGTGACCGCACTCGGCGAGATCGTCGGGAAGCTGCTGGGCGACCCCTCCGTGCCAAACGTCCCCGTCGAGGTGCTCAACCGCGTGCGCACGGCCGGCTATCAGTTGGAGGCCGATGACTGCACCGCCCTGCTGGTGGCGCAGATCGCGCCGGACGAGGTCAAGCTGTCCTGCTCCATCGTGCCGGACCACCAGCACGTCACCGAGCTCGCCGCCGACTGCGAGAGCGTGCTGCACAAGCTCGGCTGGGCCGAGGAGGCCGCCACCGCGGCGCGCCTGCTCGTGATGGAACACTGCGCCAACACGGTGGACCACGGCCATGTGCCGGCAGGCGGCCTGATTGCCTGCCAGTTGCGCGTCAACGGCGGCACCGCCTGCCTCCTCTTCCGCGATCCGGGCCGCGAGTGGGATTTCGAGGACGGCCTGTACTGGGCCCGCCGCCGCGGGGCCGACGCGCCGCGCGGCCGCGGTCTCGGCATCATCCGCACCATCGCCAGCCATATCGAGGTGTTCCGGCGGGGCTCGGAAAACATCGCCTTTTATTTGCTGTCTGCCGATTTCGATACTGCCAAACTGTGCGCTGATCCGCTATAGTGGACACCGATGAACGATTCAATCTATCAAGCGCGCATGGAGCTGTTCAAGACGCTGAACCTGCCGGTCTCGCGGGCGAGCACCCAGCTGTTTCGCTGGCGCCTGCGCTGCAAGCTCGGCTTCTGGGAGCTGGGCCTGCGCAGCCTCTACGCCTTCAAGCGCCTGGTGGACATCGGCTGCAGCCTGCTCGCGCTGGTGCTGCTGACGCCGTTCTTCCTGGTCATCATGCTCATCATCCTGGTCGAGGATGGCCGCCCGTTCTTCTTCACCCAGCAGCGCGTCGGGCTCAACGGCCGCATCTTCAATTTCTACAAGTTCCGCTCGATGGTGAAGAACGCCGAGAAGCTCAAGGACCAGCTGATCAAGCAGAACGAGTCCGGCGACGGCGTGATTTTCAAGATGAAGAAGGACCCGCGCATCACCAAGATCGGCGGCTTCCTGCGCCGGTTCAGCGTGGATGAATTTCCGCAGTTTTTCAACGTGCTCAAGGGCGACCTGGCGATCGTCGGCCCGCGCCCGCCCGTGCCGCGCGAGGTCGCGCAATACACGCTCGAGGACCGCAAGCGCCTGCACGTCAAGCCCGGCCTCACCTGCCTCTGGCAGATCCAGGGCCGCTCGGAAATCCCGTTCAAGGAGCAGGTCCGGCTCGACCTGCAATACATCCAGAGTCAGAGCCTGCTCAAGGATTTTGTGATCATGCTGAAAACTGTGCCCGCGGTCCTGCTCGGCCGCGGCGCGTATTGACGAAAGGACAGCCCTATGGCAGCCACATTCGAAGTTAAAAACGGGGTCGGGTTGGTCACCATGATCGGACCGCTCACGGCCGGACAGGTGGACGCCTTCCGCGCCGAGTTCAACGACTGGCAGAAGAACAGCGAGGCCTTCCGCAACGTCGTCCTGGACTGCCACGGGATCGACTTCATGGACAGCTCGGGCTTGGGCGCGCTGATCGCCCTCCTCAAGCGCGTCACCGAGCACGGCGGCGACCTCAAGCTGGCGCGCCTGCCGAAGAAGGTCCGCATGGTCTTCGAGATCACCCGCGCCTACAAAATCTTCCAGATCTGCGACACAGTCGAGGAAGCGCTGCAAGCCTGCCAGTGAAAGCCGTCCTCCAGACCGGTGGCGCACCGGCGTGGGTGCACGACCTCGGCTTCGAGACGTGGGCGCTCGCCCCCGTCGCCGGCCGGCCGCTGCTCGAGTACTGGCTCGAGCTGTGCGACCTGCTGCGCATCACCGAGGTCCGGCTCGTGCTCTCCGATGGCGCCCAGGCCGTCGAGGACTTTGCGCAGGACGGGGCGCGCTGGGGCCTGAAGATCACCTACAGCTTCCTCGACCCCGACGAGGATCCCGACACCTTTCTCACGCGGACGCCGGAGCTGTGGACCGGGGGGCTGTTCTACCTGCGCGCGCCGCTCTTCCCGCGCCGGGTCGCCGCCGAGCCGCTGGCGCAGATGCACGTGACGGGCACGCACCTGCACCGCGAAGGCGGCCGCACCGCGTGCCTCGCCAGCTCCGCGCCGGACTTCCTCAAGGCGTTCCTCGCCGGCGGCGAGCTCGCGCTCGGCGCGCACGACTTTACCGAGCTGGGCTTCACGCCGGAACCGATCGCAAGCCTGCAGGATTATTTCGCCTTGAACCAGCGGATGGTGCGCGGCGAATGCGCCCGCTATGTCAGCCCCGGCTACTTCTACAAGGATGGCGCGGGCATCGGCTTCAACGTCGTCATCCCGCCCGCCGCCCGCCTGCAGCCGCCGCTGCTCATCGGCAACAACACGCGGCTGAGCGCCATGACGAACATCGGGCCCGACGTGATCATCGGCAACCGGTGCATCGTGGACCAGCAGAGCGAGCTCGCCAACTGCGTCATTCTCGACGGGACCTATATCGGCCGCAATCTGGAGATCCGCGACAAGATCATCGTCGGCCGGCGGATGATCGACCCGGTCGACGGCACCGTGGCCGACATCGACGACCCCTGGCTGCTCGCCACCGTGCCCGGCACCCTGCGGCCAGCCGACCTGCTCCGCGCCGCGCTCGGCTGGCTGTGCGCGCTGCTGCTCGTCGTCGCGCAGGTCCTGCCGTTCCTGCTGCTGGGAGTCGTGCTGAAAAGCACCGGATCGTGGCGCATGGTACGCGGCGAATTTCATGCCACGCGCCAGCGGCGGACCACCCTGCTCACCAGCCCGCAGACCGGCCGGCTGCCGCTGCTCGCGCGCCTGTTCCGCGGGCTGGGGCTCGACCTCTTCCCGGCGCTGCTGCGCGTGCTCGCCGGCCGGCTCTGGCTCTGCGGCCAGGAGCCGCTCCGCGTGGACTTCGACGATGCGTTGCGCCGCGAGCTGAAGGAATATTTCCCCGCCGCCCTGACCTACGCGACGCCGCGCGCGGAGGCGTCCGACACGCTCATCAAGCGCGTGGATGCGCTCTACTACGCGCACCACCGCGCGCTCGCCGAGGACGCGCGGATCCTGCTGCGCGCCCTGTCCGGCCGGTTCGCGGGCCTGTTCCGCGGCGCGCCCGAGGAACCCACCTCATGAGCGGCGGCAAGCTGCTGGACATCGTGCGGAGCGAGTTCGGCGGCTGGCACCCGCGCCTCCAGCTGGCGCAAATGCTGGTGGCCCTGTTGCCGCCGGAGGCCGGGCTCCGCCTGCGCCCGCGCCTCTACCGCCTCGGCGGCGTCCGCCTCGGCCACGGCACCGTCCTCTCCGGCCGCCTGCGCCTGACCGGCACCGGTCCGGTCACGCGCCGCCTCGTCATCGGCGCGCACTGCTACCTGAACGAGAACACCACCTTCAACCTCGGCGGCGATGTGGTCATCGCCGACAACGTCTCGATCGGCATGGAGTGCCTGTTCCTCACCAACACGCACGAACTGGGCACGCCGGACTTTCGCGCCGGCGCGGTCCACGCCAAGCCGATCGCCGTCGGCCGCGGCGCGTGGCTCGGGGCGCGCGTCACCGTGCTGCCCGGCGTGACCATCGGGGCCGGCGCGGTCGTCGCCGCCGGCGCGGTCGTCGCCAAGGACATCCCGCCGAACGTGCTCGCCGGCGGCGTCCCCGCCAAGGTCCTCCGCGAGCTGCCGGGCGGCCCGGCCCCGGAAAACACGCCATGACTTTTCTCCAAGGCCGGGCAACCTGTATCGCGCTGCTGCTGGGGGCGGGGCTGGCGTCCGCCGCGGAGCCGGCGGTCTGCGTGATCAGCGCGCCGGAGCGGCCGCGGCAGATCCCGCCGGAAATTTACGGGCTCGCGGTGCCGTCCATGGCCCAGGCGACGAACTGGCACGTGCCGCTGCTGCGCTGGGGCGGCAACACGTCGGAGCGCTACAACTGGAAGCTCGGCAACGCCTGGAACACGGGCCGCGACTGGTTCTTCGAGAACGTCGGCGTCGAGCGGCACGCGTGGGTCGGCTTCCTCGACCGCGTGGAAAAGGCCGGCGCCAAGGCCTACCTCAACGTGCCGCTGATCGGCTACGCGGCGAAGGACACCGGCTCCTACGCGTTCTCCGTCAAGAAATACGGGCCTCAAAAAGAGTGCGAGCCGGGCCGGCCCGACGTGGGCAACGGACTGCACGCCGACGGCACGCCGGTCACCGGCAACAACCGCTACGACACTTCGATCGTCGCCGACGGCGAGTTCATCGCCGGCTGGGTCAAGGCGATGAAGGAAAAATTCCCGAGCCTGTTCGCCGAGCGGCGCATCATCCTCGCGCCAGGCAACGAGCCGATGCTGTGGCACATCACGCACCGCGACGTGCATCCCGAGCCGGCGACCGCGCGCGAGCTGCTCGAGAGGTTCGTGAAGATCGCGCGCGCGATCAAGGCCGCCGCGCCGGAGGTGCAGATCGCCGGCCCGGAGCTGTGGGGCTGGCCGGCCTACTTCGACTCCGCCTTCGACACCGGGCGGCGCGACCACGCCGACCGGCGCGCGCGCGGCGGCGCCGACCTGCTGCCGTGGTTTTTGCAGGAGCTGCGCGCCGAGGAACAGCGCGGCGGTACGCGCCTGCTGGACTATGTCAGCGTCCATTTCTACCCGCAGGCGCCCAACGTGTTCTCCGCGGCGGCCGACTTGGAGGCGACGCGCCTGCGCATCGAGAGCGTGCGGTCGCTCTGGGACGCGGGCTATCGCGACCCGTCGTGGATCCGGGAGCGCGTCGAGCTGCTGCCGCGGCTGCGGCGCTGGGTCGCGGAACACTACCCGGGCACGCGGATCGCCTTGACGGAATACAACTGGGGCGGCGAGAACGATGTCAGCGGCGGGCTGGCGCTGGCGGAAATCCTCGGCGTGCTGGGCCGCGAGGGCGCGGATGCGGCCTGCTACTGGACGGCCCCGCCGGAAGGCTCGTTCGCGGCGGCGGCCTATCAGCTGTTTCGCAACGCGGATGGCCACGGGGCGGCGTTCGGCGGCGAGGCGCTCGACACCACGTGGACCGGCGCGGCCGCCGAGGACGTGTCGGTGTTCGCGGCGCGCGACCGGGCCGCCGGCGCCGCCACCCTGGTGTGCGTGAACAAGTCCGGCCTGCCGCAAGCCCTGCGGCTGCGGTGGAATGGGATTGCCGCAGGCACGGCCCGCGGCTATGCTCTCGGACCAAGCGGGCCGCATGTCGCAGCACTGCCGGAGCCGCCGGTCACGCCGGAAGGCGTGGTGCAACTGCCGGCGCGTACGGCCGTGCATCTGCGGTTTGAGCTAAAACCATGAGCGGCAGAAACATCAGCGGTCAGTCGTCAGCGGTCAGCGGCCGGTTGCCCGGACAACCGCCCTTGACGTTGCCCGGCAAGGACAACAACCGGGCGCGTTTCCAAGGCTTGGAAGCGGTCGTCGCGGCTTTTCCCAAGGCTTGGAGAAAACCGTGTGCCGCCCTGCAGCACCTTGGCCAGGCGGCGGCGCTGGCGCTGGTTGTGCTGGCGGCGGGTTGCGTGACGAAAGTGACGTTGCCGCCGGCGCCGGTGTCCACGAACGCCCCGAGCCGGAGCATGTCGGCCGAGCAACTCAAGTCGCTCCAGACCGAGCTGGGCGACTACAAGCTCGGCGCCGGCGACGAAATCCAGATTTACGCGATGGACATCGTGGAATTGAACCGCAAGTACGTGATCGGACCGGACGGCAAGATCACGGTGCCGGGCTTCGGCGTGGTGATGCTCGACGGGCTGACGCGCGAGCAGGCGGCCAAGCTGATCACCGACCGGGTCAAGCTGCAGTACCTGAGCCCGCGGATCGACGTGATCGTGGAGGCCTACAACAACAACCGCATCTTCGTGCTCGGCGAGGTGCGCAAGCCGGGCCAGTACAATTTCCCGGGCCGGCCGCTGCTCCTGAGCGCCCTGGCGCGCGCGGAGGGGCTGACCGACAAGGCCGACATGCGCGGCTGCACGATCGTCCGCGGCAAGGGGATGCTGATCGAGATCGACCTCTACGACCTCCTGCGCAAAGGCGACCAGACACTGAACGTCCCGCTGCTGCCGGAGGATGCGGTCTATGTGAAGGCCGACGAGGAGCACACGTACTATGTGCTTGGCGAAGTCAACCGGCCCGGCGTGTTCCCGCGGGGGCAGGATGTGGACGTGATCCGCGCGATCGCGCTGGCGGGCGGCTCCACCGAGGATGGCGCGCTGCAGAAGGTCCATATCGTCCGGCGCATCAAACCGGGTGAGCCGGAGCTGATTGACGTGGATATGGCGGACCTGCTCAAGGGCCGGGCAGGGATCAGCCCCTCCATCGAATCCGGCGACATCGTCTTTGTGGAACGGCGCGGCATGGCGAAGTTCAACTACTACCTGCGGCAGCTGACGCCGTCGCTGAACACGATCATGATCGGCGCATCGATGAAGACCCTCAGCCAGTGAACCCGGAACTGACAACCAAGTCGCCGCGGCGGGCGCCGCCGGGCGCCGGCGAGCCGAAGCTCGCCGGCGACTTCAGCGTGCGCTACCTGCTGGAGATCATCTTCCGGCGCAAGCGGCTGTTCATCGTGCCCATGCTGCTGACGCCGGTGCTGGCGTTCCTGTTCAGCTACGCGATCAAGCCCAGCTACATGTCCCAGACGACCATCCTGATGGGCAAGGAAGACATCCTCAACCCGCTGGTCCGCTACGATACCGCGGTGACGATGACCGACTGGAACCGGCTCGGCTCCTTCCAGAAGATCCTCTACAGCCGCACGCTGCTCGAGGAGGCGGCAAACAAGCTGGGCCTCGCGCAGCAGGCGAAGAGCGCGATGGAGCTGGAAGGCCTGATCAACAACATCCGCGCCAACATCCACCTGATCACCCTGGCCTCGGACTCGTTCCAGATCGGCTGCAGCGCGCCCAACGCGCCGCTGGCCAGCAACATGGTCGCCACGATCACGCAGCTGTTCATCGACCGCAGCCTCGATGGCAGCCGGAAAGAGGCGATGTCGGCGGTCAACTTCATCCAGAAGCAGCTGGGCCACTACAAGAGCGAACTGGAGCGGATTGATGGCGAGCTGCAGGCTTTCCGCAAGAAGAATGCCGAGACGCTGAAGACCTCGCTCTCGCTCGGCGGACTGATCAACGAATACCGGATCAAGCTGCTCGATGCGGAGCTGGAGCTCAAGCAGGAACAGCTCAACCAGCAGCTCTATGCCGCCCGGCTCTCGGGTGAAAAGCCGATGGTCATCGCGCAGGCGCTCTACGTGCAGAACACGCCCTACCAGATGGCCTATCAGACGTTGAAGATCAGGATGGGCAACCTGGTCGCCACGCGCGACAAATCGCACCCGGAGGTCCAGAAGCTCCAGCGCGAGATGGACTACATCGTGGACCTGCTCGAGGCTGAAAAGCAGAAGCACGAGGCCACGGAGTCGCGCGAGATGCGCTCGCCGGTCTACCAGGAGGTCAGCGCCCGCCTCGAGGATGCGCGCATCCACGCCAAGGTGCTGGAGCAGAAATGCGAGGAATTCCGGCGCGTCATCACGGACACGCGCCAGAAGCTCACGGACGTCCCCGAGCTGGAGCGGGAGCAGGCGCGGCTGGAGGGCGAGGCCAAGCTGACGCGCGACCTCTCCGAGACGCTGCAGCTCAAGCTCGAGCACGCGCGCGTCTCCTGCGAGGTCGAGATCGAACAGCAGAAGAACCGCTTCTCGATCATCGACCCGCCGCTGGCGCCGCTTTCGCGCTTCAAGCCCATCCGCAAGACGTTCATCATCGGCGGCCTGGCGAGTGGCTTCATGCTCGGCTTCATGCTGGTCTTCCTGCTGGAGTTCACCGATCCGCGTCTGGTGCGGCCCGGCGAGATCCTGCGGCGCACGCACCTGCCGCTGCTGGGCACGCTGCCCAAGCTCTACCACTACGGCGAACTCTCGCCGCTGCCGCTGTTCGGCTGGCTGCGTTTCGCCTGGACGCGCTTCATGGAGTGGATGCACCGGCCGCAGCTGAAGTGGCTGCTGCCCGTCCTGCGGCGCGTGGACCGTGTGCTGCGCCTCGTCTTTGCCGCCCGCCGCTTCGTGCTGCCGCGCGACTTCCCGGCCGACCTCGTCCTGCCGTCCGCGCGGCTCCACCAGGCCGGCGCCCTCGACACGCGGTACGACGAGGCGCTCGACGACTACATCGACCGGCTGCGGGGCATCGCCATCGCCGCGCGCGCCGCCTACCCCGCGCCCGAGCAGCTGCTCTGGATGGTGACGAGCACGCGCCCCGGCGAGGGCAGCAGCCTGTTCATCCAGAACCTCGCCGTCGTGCTGGCCGGCGATCTCAAGCGCCCCATCTGCATCGTGGATGCGAACCTGCCGAACCCGGAGATTTCGCGCCGCGCCGGCCGCGTGACGCCGGGCCTCGCCGAGGTCGTCGAGGGCCGCGCGCGCCTCGAGGACGCGCTGCTGCCCGGCGGCGCACCCAACGTCTTCATCCTGCCCGCCGGCCAGGCGACGGAATATGCCGAGGTGCTCTTCAACACCACCGCCTTCCACATGCTGCTGGCCCAGCTGCGCGAGCGGTTCGCGGTGACGCTGCTCGAGGCGCCCGACCTGATCGGCAACACCGCGGGCCAGCTCATCGCGCCCGAGACCGATGGCGTGCTCTTCCTCACGCGCCTCTACGTCACCAAGAAGCAGGCCATCAACGCCGCGCTCGCCAAGGTGCCGTCCGAGAAGCTCGTCGGCATCGTCGTCACCCACGCCGAATATTGGATCCCGGAATGGCTCTACAGGTGGATCTGACCGCATGAAGATGATCATGCTCATGATGGTGATCTTTTTCGTCACCGGCGCGGTGTCGCAGGAAATCACGCGCTGGACCACCATTACCATGACGCTGTTGATCGCCGTCGTGCTGGCGTTCACCCGCATGACCTTCTAGGCGGCGACATGCGCGTCCCATCCACCCCCGTCATCACCGCCGTCGCCCTCTCCGTGCTGGGCGCCGTCCTGCTCTGGCTCACCAACGGCAACATGATCATCATCCCCGCCATCTGCGCGGGCATCATGGTGATGTGGCTGTTCATCCACTACCTCGACCTGGCGCTCTACTGCCTGCTGGCCGCCACGATGGTGATCGACCAGTTTCGTGTGTTCGGCTTCCTCGACGCCGTCACCACCAAGATCCCGTTCTACCTCAACCTCAACACCAGCACCGGCATCGGCCCGCTGGTCTTCAACCCGGTGGAGATGCTGCTGGTGATGATGGTCGGCGCGTGGTTCTGGCGCGCGACGATCAGCCGCGAGTGGCACCTGCACAGCATCCCCAATGCCGGCCTCGCCGTCGTCTTCCTGCTGATGCTGGTGTTCTTTACCGGCTACGGCCTCGCGCGCGGCGGCGACTGGAAGGCGGCGCTGTGGGAAATCCGCGCGCTCTACTACCTCTGCTTCGTCTACTTCATCGCCGCCCAGATCATCCGCACGCGGCGGCAGGTGCAGATTTGCGTGTGGATCATCATCATCGGTGTCAGCATCAAGGGCTTCCAGGGCTGCTGGCGCTACTTCATCACTCGCGGCGGCGACCTCGGCACGTTGCGCGCCATCCTCGGCCACGAGGACTCGCTGTTCATTGTCACGGTGTTCATCCTCTTCGCCGCCTACTCCTTCCTCGGTTACCGCGGCCGCGAATACAAATATCTCCTTGCCACCTTTCTCCCCAACCTGCTCACGTTCATCTTCAACCAGCGCCGCATCACCTACGGCGTGCTCGGCTTGAGCCTCGGCATTGTCGTGGCCATGCTGCCGAAGGAGCAGTTGCGCAAGGCGCTGCATGTCGTCATCCCCTTCGCCATCCTGTTCGCCCTCTATACCGCCGCCTTCTGGAACAAGTCCGGCGGCATCGCGATGCCCGCGCAAAAAGTGAAGTCCATGTTCGTCAAGCAGGAGGGCACCCAGGACAACGAATCGAACGAGTGGCGCAAGCTGGAGATGATCAACCTCAAGGCCACCGTCCGCGCCTACCCGCTCGGCATCGGCTTCGGCAACAAATACCTCATGGTCGTGGAGGAGGGCGATATCGGCGACGAATTCCCACTCTGGCGCTGGATCCCGCATTGCGCGTTGTTCTGGGTCTGGATCAAGACCGGCTTCGTCGGCTTCACCATCTTCTGGCTGTTCTTCGGCACCGCGATCGTCCAGGCGATGATCGACTACCGCGCCATGCGCGACCCCTACTTCAAGGCGCTCGCCATGATGGTCATCCTCTTCATCGTCAGCCAGGTGATCATCGCTTACTACGACCTGCAGATCACGTTTTACCGGAACATGATCTACCTCGGCATCGCGATGGCGCTCGGCACCGCCATCCGCCGCATCGAGGCCGCCGAACTTGCCGCGCAGCCCGCGCCCGCGCTCCCGAGCGCTTGAACGGTTCACGCGCGTCCCATTACCCGAACGTGACGATGGGCTGGGACAACAGCTCGCGCGTCTTCAACATCAACTGCTGGAACGAATGGACCGAGTGCAGCTGCCTCGAGCCCGACACCGTCCACGGCCTGAAAGATCTCGAGCAATCCGCGGCGTGTTCGGCAAGTGAGCCGGCGCTGCGGACGTTTTGCGCCGGACTGAGCGGCCGGAGCGGCGGCACTCTTGCCGCCGTAGCGGAAGTCTTTGACGTCAACTTGGTTCGTGTCGTGGAACGGCCGGGTGTTTTCGCGAGAGAACTGCGCCCCGTACGTTTGCGTTTCTTCGGCGGCAGGAGTGCCGCCGCTCCCAGGTGCGCCCGTCTGTCATATCAACTGCGCTTTCCACGAGCCTTGAAATCGCACCTGAGCTTCCGCTATAGCTCGTGCTTTGCTTCTGTAGCGGCGGTCAATGACCGCAGGCCGCCGCTACATCCGGCCCAACAGCCGGCGGAGGTCCTTTTTCTTGAGCGCATCGGCGGGCTCGTCAGCCCGGTCGGGAAAGGCCAGCGCCTGCTGCAACTGGCTGCGCGCCTCGGGCAGACGCTTTTTCGCCAGCAGATATTCTCCGTAGCGATAGTGCGCGTCCAACTGTGAGGAAACTTCCAAGGCTTTAGCAAAATATGCCTCCGCCTGCTGGTCGCTGCGGAAACCCAAAGGCCACCGGGGCACTTGATAGTACAACATGGCCAGGGCGAGATAGGCCGCGCCGCCGCTGGCTTTGGGATCCAGCACGAGAGAAGCATCCAGCAGCCGCCTGGCCTGGAAGACCTTCGGCAGAGCCTTCAAACCCGCGTGTTTCGCCTGAATCAGCAGCGCAATACCCTTCCAGACTAAAGGCTCAGCCCGTTGGGGATAGGCCTGCACCAAGGCGTCGGCCTTTTCAACCAGCCGCGCAAACGCCTGAACCTTGTCGCCCGGCTGGTGCTCGATCGCAGTCACTTGATACCGGATTTCTGCCACGACGGTCTCCAGCCTGTTCGTTTCCCCGACGGCGGCCGCGGGCGAGATCGAAACGGCCAGAGCCCAGAAAATGACGGATGACTTGTTCATGGACACAACCTATACGCCTTGGCCACCGGGCGCAAACCATGCGCAGGACGGATTGGCCCTTCCCTGGTGGTATGCGACCTAGGCTTGGACTCGCGCCCGGGCTTCCGATATAGTCCGCATTCAGTCTTCTGTAGCGGCGGCCTGTTACCGCCACCGCGGCACCGCCGCTACAGTCGCCACACAGGAAACAGCGTCATGAGAATTCACGCCTTGCTCTTGTCCGCCGCGCTCGGCAGCGCGGCCTGCGCCGCGCCGGACATCCCGCTGCCCGGGCATCGTTTTGACTTTCCCGCACGACCGACGGCCGAAGGGGCGCCGCTGATCTACGAACACAGCGCGTCAGCCGGGCCGGACGAGACCTTCCTGCTCGTCGGCGAAAACCTCACCACCAATCTTTTCGCCTGGGGCGAGAGCGCGCAGTCGCCAGCCGGTCAGGAATGGAAACCGCGCGTGCAGTTCCTGACCAACGGCCTGCTCGCGGCCACACTGCCGCAGAAGGCACAGGACGGCCTCTTCCTGGTGTGGGTCAAAAACGGGCACGGCTGGTCCGCGCCCGTCGTGCTCAACGCGCCGCAGCCGTGGTGGTGCAGCCAGGCGCGCGCCGAGCAGGGCGCGCGGGTCCGTATCTTCGGCCGCAACCTCACGCGGCGCCCCGATGCCCGTACCGCATTCGTCTGCCTCTCGCAACCTGGCAAAGCGGACCGCCGGATGGAGGCGGTGCGGGTGGGCCCCTACGAGGTGGAGTTTCTGCTCCCCGAAGACGTGACCGAGGGCAACTATCAGGCTTGGGTCCATGCCGGCGGCGGCGGAGAATTCGGCTGGGGTGGACCAGCCCCCTTGAACATCGTCCCCGCGCGGTTCAAAGGCAGCCTGCTCTCGAGCGAGGAGAAAAGCACCACCCTGCCCGCCGGCCTGACGGGCGCTGACATCCAGGCGGCCTTGGAGCAGCGGGCGTCACACGGGGGCGGCCTGGTCCGTTTGCCGGAAGGCACCTTCAACATCGCCACCACACTGCGCATCCCCGCCGGCGTGCGCCTCTCGGGCGCCGGTCGCGAGGCGACGCGGCTGCAGTTCATCCCTGACCCGGCGGTGCCGCTCCCCCGGCTCGGCGGCGACGGCTGGGGCCATGCGCCGGGAGCGATCCATACGCCCGGCGACCTGATGGAATATCAACTCGACGTGCCCACCACCGGCACGTGGACCGTCTGGCTGCGCTATGGCACCGACATGAGCCCGTGGAAGAAACCGGGCGTCAGTGATTGCTACACCCTCGCCGTCGACGGAGGCGAACCGGTCTGGCTCAAGCATCTCGACAACACCGGCAGCTTCGGTGCGTTCAAGTGGACGAAGTCGGCAGAGCTGAAGTTGACGGCGGGTCGCCACCTGCTCGTCTGGAAAAACGTCAAGGGCGGCGGCGCTTCTCTCGACGCCTTCGTCTTCGCGCTCGACAAACAATTTGTTCCCGAGCAAACCCCGCCGCCTGCCCCGACGGCGCAGGTGGTCATCCAGCAGTGCGAGGAATGCTCGCGCTTCGTCTCCAAGGACGGCAACCTGCCCGGCGGCGATCATGCGGCCATCTGGCTTGCGGGCAATGGCGCGAGCGTCAGCGACCTGACAGTGCTCGGCGACGCGCGGCTGAACATCGGTGTCGCCATCCGCGCGCCGCTGCCGCTCACCTGGCAGGCCGACAACCGCGTCCGGCGCATCCGCATCGCGGATTGCGACGGCAAGCAGGCCGAAAACTGCGGCGTCCATGTGCAGAAGGCCGAGCGCGCGGCCGTCAGCGACTGCGAACTCTTCGGCCGCACGCCGCTCTTCATCTCCGGCGCACGCCGCGGCACCTTCAGCGGCAACCGTCTGGTTTCGGTGACGCGTTTCGGCGGCAACGCCGAGGCCGCCATCCTCGGTCGCTGCGAACCCATCGAGGAATGCATCATCGAGAACAACCTGATTGCCTCGCCGCCCGGCGCCGAGGCCGGCGGCGCGACCGCACGCCGCCTGCTCTGGTTCTCCACCGGGCACGGCTCGATTGTCCACAACTGGATTGCGCACAACGGTGTCGAGAGCCCCACGGCGCCCGGCGCCGCCGCAGGGGCGGGCCCGGCACGCTTCAGCGGCGTCGCGGGCACGGACCAGAATGTGGGCGAGATGATTTTGTTCGAAGGCAACCACCGCACCGCGTACTTCGGCCCGCTCGCCGGCGCCGATGCGCAGAGCGTGACGTTGCCGAAGACGCTTCCGGCGACGCCGGACAACCGGCTGGGCAACGTCAAACGCGAGCAGCTTGCGCACGACGCGGCCGGCAACGAGACACCCTACTGGCCGCCAAACATGGACGATGGTTCCGACGAACCGCCGCTGCGCGAATACCACGTCACGATCCTCTCCGGCCGCGGGCAGGGGCAGACGCGGCGGGTCGTCACCCGCGCGGAGGAAAAGCTGGTGCTCGACCGGCCGTGGCGCGTCGCGCCCGCCGCCGGCAGCGTCGTGGCGGTGGCGACGATGTTCCATCAGAACCTGATCGTCGGCAACCATACGCCCGACGGCATGACCGGCATCCAGCTCTGGATCTCGTGCGTGGAAAACATCATCGCCGGCAACACCATCGCGCGCCAGCGCAAGCCGGGCCTCTATCTCTACGGCAACGGCACGACGCTCGCCTCCTCGATGCCGCGCACGTGGAACCGCGGCATCAGCCCGCTCTTCTGGAACGTGGCCGAGGGCAACCGCGCCGAGGAATGCAGCGCCGGCGCGCTCGTCACCAGCGGCGACGCCGCCGCGCTGCCGGTCGAGTTCCCGCGCGCGCTCGGCAACGTCCTGCGCCACAATTCCTTCATCCGCAGCCGCACCGATGGCGTCGTCCTCACCAGCCGCAGCCCGGCCAAGGGCGTGACCGACACCTCCGCTTCCGTGGCCGGCACCATCGTCGAGTTCAACGTCGTGCGCGACGCCGCGACCGCCTATCACGCCGCCGCCAGCGCCGACGCCACGGTGCTGCGCCGCAACCACGCCTACTTCTGGTACCCGGTGAACAACGCCACCAACGCGCCGGTCGCCTTCCAGGTAGACAGCACCAACACCACCTGCGCCATCGAGCAGAACTCCATCGAGGGCATCCACGGCGTCCATGACGCCCGCATCGTGGACCTCAAACTCCCCGACGGCACCCGCCGCTTGCCGGAAAAATGACGAACATCCGACCCGGCAAAATCTTACCACTGAGGTCACAGAGGCCGGAAAGAGGTTCACTGAGGGAGTCAACGCAAAGGGCCAAACCGCAATACAGCGGTGTCGGAAGCCGGCCCGCACCCACTCTGCTGTAGCCGGGGTCGTTGACCCCGGCGCACCACGTCAGGCCCTGGCCAGGTTGTTTCTGCGAGGGATGTCCGACACCGGCTTGGTTTGTATTGGTTTGTCTGGCGGACGGCGCGGCGCGCCGTCCCTACCTTCCGTGCCAACCGTGTTCATCCGTGGCTACTTCTTCTTGGCGTTCTTGGCGCCTTGGCGGTTCATTCTGTGTCTACTGCAAAATCGCCTGCGCGACTTCGCCGCGGAGCTGCGCCTCGCCGGGTGCCTTCTCGAAGACGCCGTAGAAGAGGCCGACGCAATCCTGCCAGAGCGTGAGCCGGTGGAAATCCTCCGGAGAGAGCTTCACGTCGTGGTGGCCCTTCTCCAGCAGCGCGATCAGGGGCGCGGCGTGCGCGCCGAACTTGCCGGGGATCGTGCGGTACCCATCGCCGTAGCTGAAGAAGGAGTATTTTTGGAGCGCATTGTAGGAGGCGTAGAAATGGTTCTGGATCGGCTCGCGCTTTAGATTCGGCGCCTTGCCGGGATTCTTGTCGTGGCAGGCGACGCAGTTGCGCTCCAGCACGGGCTGGACGAGACGCGGGTAGCTGAACGGGTTCGCACCCTCGACATCCGGCTGCGGCACCGAGGGCGCCCGGCGCAGCGCGAGCGGCGTGGCTGTGGGGGCGGTGGCGATTTGGTGCTTGGGCTCGTGGCAGCCGGCGCAGACGAGCTTCTCGCCGTTGCGGACCGCGGTGCCGGAGCGCATGGACTGCACGGCCATGCCGCGCTCATCCACGAGTTGGAAGAACAGCTCGCGGTTGGCAGGCACCTTGAAGTAGGCGCTGCCATCGCTCTCGATCGGCACGGTACCCAGCACCCAGCGCGCGTTCACGATCGAGTCCCGGGCTTCCGCCATGCGCTGGCCGGTCTGATGCGGCGCCAGGCCACCCGAGGGCACCGAGCACGGCAACACCTGCAGGATGCGGAGCGTGGTGGCCTTCGTGCCCGCCGGCAGCGGGCGGAGCGTGTTGAAAATATTCAGCACCGCCATCGTGCCCTCCCCGGCATCACCGGGCTTCAACGGTTTGTCTTCCGCGACGGAGGTCGGCGTGCGCTGCACGGACTGCAGCGCGGTCGGGCGCAGCGGGATCGGGCTGGAGCAGCCGATCTCCGGGTCACGGTAGAGCAGCTCCTTGTTGCCGAACGCATCCACGAGGTAGATGCCGTAGTCGCCGTTCGCGTTGCGGGATTTCACGGCGCCGGCCTGCGCAGCGTCATAGACGCACAGGAAGTAATTTTCGCCGAGTGGCCACGGCGTCCCATAGGCCTGCGCCCCGCCCTGGCTCTCCGGGAAACCCACGTCCGGCGTAAGGCGCCGGACCGGGCCCATCGCATCGTCGTCGGACACGCGCGGGTCGATCAGGACGAGCGAGCCGAACGCCTGCCCGTGGTGCGGCGCGGCGGTGGCGATGAATTTGGGCGAGCCGGGGATCGCGCGCACGCCGAGCTCCATGTCCGCCCGCAGGTTGCGCGGCGCAAAGTTGCCGTGCAGCGCGCGCGGGTCGGTGCCGTCGAGCCGGGTGATCCACGGCACGTGCGCGATGCAGCCGTGCCGGTCGATATAATCCCAGCGGGTCCAGATGATGCGGCCGTCGTGCGTCACGCTCGGCCCCCACTCGTTGCTGTCGTGGATGCTGAGGAGGTTGATGCCGCTGCCGTCGGCGGCCATGTCGTAGAGGTTGTAGAGCGGGCACGCGCGGCCGCAGCGGAGGTAGCCACCGCGCCGCTCGCTGATGAACGCGACCCGGCCGTTCGGCAGCCAGCACGGGTCGAACTCGTTCCACGTGCCGTCGGTGACCTGCCGCAGGTCGCTGCCGTCGACGTTGACCTTGAAGATGTGGAAGCAGCGGCCCTCGGCCCAGTGGCCGCGCGCCGGATCCTCGTGCATCTTCTGGTCGCGGTCGCCGCGGCACTCGCAGTAGGCGAAAAGGATTTCCTTCCCGTCATAGGAGAGCGCCGGTGAAAGGAACGCGCCACCCTGTGTTTCGTCGCCGGACAGCAGCCGCACGCCGTCGTACCGCAGGTTCGCGGCCGCCGCGTTGCTGCTGAGCAGCTTCTGGCCCTGGAGCCGGCCATTCTTCACGGTGGCCTCCGCCAGCACATCGCGCACCTCCGGCTGCTCGCCGAACGGATGCTTCAGCACGAACAGACCGCCGCCCGGCCGCGCGGTGATGCCGTAGAACTGGTCGCACATGTGGTTGTAAATGCCGCGGTGCCGCTTGACGAAGAGCAGTTGGTCGAAATCCAGCAGCGGATTGGCGAAGGCGATCTGCCGCCGGAGCTGGCAGGCCTGGTCGAAGAGCGTACGGCGCGCCAGCGCATCGCCGGGCGCGGCGAGTGCGGAGTTTTTTTGCAGTGCGGCGAGCTGCCGGCCCAGTTCCGCCAGTTTCGGCGCAGGCGCGCTGTGCTGCAGGTCGGCGAGCAGCGCCGCCGTGCGGCGCAGTACGATGTCGGCCGGGTCGCGGTCGCTTTCGAGGAGCAGCGACTCCGGCCGGAAGGTCTCGCCGGCGACCTTGGCGAAGGCCGGGCGCGAGGCCAGGTCGTGTTGGAGCGCCGCAAACTGCTGGTCCAACTCCGTCTCCAGCGCGCCCGTCGCCGCCGCCGCGACGCACGCCAGCCCGCAAAATATGCCGCCGAACAGGATTTTCATATCAGCCTCGCTACCATCACGGGAACAACGCCCCGCCGCACCGATTATTTTACCAGTGAAGCCATCTGGCGGCTACCTCACAAACCTCGATAGCCCAATCAAGCCATGCGACCAAACGGCAGACTGTTGCATTTAGGACACGACTAAAATGCAATTGCCTGCATTTTGGGCGGGTGGTCGTGGTGAAGTGGGGCATCGGCGGGTATCCAATGATTGTTGACGCTTCCAGGAACAGGGCGTGATGGAACATGGGAGTCTTGCGCAGAGACACCACTGGTGAACCAGGCCGCGTGTTCCGGCTAACTGGGAGCGGCGGTATTCCCGTCTTCGTCCAGGTACTGCGCCGGGGCAAGCCAGCCGCCGCAGGATCGACGCCAGGCACGGGCTCTTCTCGTGCGGATACCTCGGTATCCGAGGTATCGGGCACACGTTGCGGGCGGCAGGTCTTCGCGATCTGGATGGCAGGGCCTGCAGGTTTGCTTTGCCGCTGGCGGCGCTTTGCGCTGGCCAGCAACGGGGGGATTGCGGCATATTCCCGCCATGCCGAAAACGAAACTGCTTCAGCCGCCGACGCGCATCGCGGCGCGCTTCACCGACCTGCGCGCCCGCGGGCGGAAGGGCTTCATCGCCTACGTCACCGGCGGCGACCCCAGCCTGGCGGCGACCGAGGACATCATCCTGCGCCTCGAGGACGCGGGCGTGGACGTGGTCGAACTGGGTGTGCCGTTCTCCGACCCGCTCGCCGACGGCCCCGTCATCCAGGAGGCCGCGGGCCGCGCGCTCGCGGCGGGCTCCACCTGGTCGCGGCTGATCGCGATGGTCGCGCGGTTGCGGCGGCGTTCGGAAGTGCCGCTGCTGTTGTTCAGCTACCTCAACCCCCTGCTCGTGCGCGGCTTCGACCGCACGGCGCGCGACGCCGCGGCGGCGGGCGCCGACGGCTTCCTGATCCTCGACCTGCCCGTGGAAGAGGCCGCAAAGAATTTCCAGACCCTGGACAAGCTGAACCTCGACCACATCGGCCTCGTCACGCCGACGAGCCCTGCGGAGCGCATCCGGCGGATCGTCGCGGCGTCGAGCGGCTTCGTCTACTGCGTCTCGCGCGAGGGCGTCACCGGCATGCAGCAGCAGCTCGCACCCGGCGCGGTGAAGCTGGTGCAGGCGACGCAGCGGCTGACCAAACTGCCGGTCGCGCTCGGCTTCGGCATCGCAACGCCGGCGCATGCCGCCGCGGCGGCTCAGGATGCGGACGCCATCGTTGTCGGCAGCGCGATCGTGGACCGCTTCCACAAGGCGGCGCACTCGCCCGCCGGCCGCGCCGCCGCCACGCGCTGGGTCGGAGATTTGGTCAAAGCCGTGAAAGCTGTCTGAACCAAAGCTTACGAAGAAAACGAAGCAGAGCAGTCGTCCACAGATTACGCAGATTTCACAGATTAAGAGGAGAAGCATGAAAAAGAAAACTCGACCCTCGGCCCCCGCCACCCGTCCCTCGGCACCCGCCCCTCGTTCCGCCTTCTTCGCCGTGATCATGGCCGGCGGCAAGGGCGAGCGGTTCTGGCCGGCGAGCACCGCGAAGAAGCCGAAACAGCTGCTCGCGCTCGTCGGCGAGAAGACGCTGCTGGCGCAGGCCGTGGACCGGCTGGAAGGGCTGATCCCGCCACAGAATATCTTCGTCATCACCAACCGCGACATCGTCAAGGAGGCGCGCAAGGCGGCCCCCATGCTGCCGGCGAAGCAGATCATCGGCGAGCCGGTCGGGCGCGACACCGCCGCCGCGATCGCGCTCGGCGCGGCGCTGATCGGTGCACGCGACCCGAACGCGTCGTTCTGCGTGCTGACCGCCGACCACATCATCGGCGACCGCCCGCTGTTCCAGCGCACGCTGCGCGAGGGCCTCAAGCTGGCGGCCCAAAACGACGTGCTTATCACCATCGGCATCCAGCCGGCGTTTCCAAGCACCGGCTTCGGCTATGTCGAGGCCGGCGATGTGCTCGCGGAGAACGACGGCATCACGTTCCTCAAGGCGCGGCGGTTCGTCGAGAAGCCGAATGCGGAGACGGCTGAAGACTACGTGAACACCGGCCGCTACTTCTGGAACGCGGGCATGTTCATCTGGTCGCTGGCCGCCGTGCGCAAGGCGATCGCGCAGTTCCGCCCGCAGTTGCTGCCCATGATGGCGCGCGTCGGGAAGACGCGCACCGCGGCGCAGCTCGAGGCCGCGATGAACAAGGAATACCCGAAGCTCGAAAAGATCTCCGTGGACTACGCGCTGATGGAGAAGGCCAACAACATCGTCATGATCCGCGGCGTGTTCCCGTGGGACGATGTCGGCTCCTGGCCGGCGCTGGAAAACCACATCGCCAAGGACGCCGCCAACAACACGGTGGTCGGCACCTGCGAGAACCTGGACGCGAGCGGCAATATCGTCCTGTCGCGCGGACACCTGACGGCGCTCATCGGCGTAAAGGATTTGATCGTCGTGCAGGCCGCAGGCGTCACGCTCGTGTGCCCCAAGGCGCGCGCGCAGGACATCAAGAAGATGGTCGAGAAGCTGCGCGCCACGAAAACCTACGACAAGGTGCTTTGATGGGCCGCATCCTCGGCCTCGACTTCGGCAGCAAGCGGCTTGGCTTTGCCCTGAGCGATCCCACCGGCATGCTCGCCACGCCGCACTCCGTCGAGACGCTGGCCGATGCGAACCAGGCCCTCAACGTCATCGAGCGCAAGTGCAAGGAAACCGGCGCGGCCAGGCTGGTCATCGGTCTGCCCAAGAACATGAACGGCACGCTCGGCCCCGCCGCGGAAGGCGTCCTGAAGCTCAAGGAGCAGCTGGAGCAGCGCCTGACCATCCCGATCGAAACGTGGGACGAACGCCTGAGCACCGTCAGCGCGCACATCGCCATGCGCGAGTCCGACCTCTCGCGCGACCGGCGCAAGCAGATCGTGGACAAGCTCGCCGCGCAGATCTTCCTGCAGAGCTACCTTGATGCGCATGCGGCACCTATGGATGATGGTGAGATGGTGAATGGTTGATGGAAGATGAAGAGGAAAAATTCCGCCGCACATCCGATCTGCTCCATAAACCATTCTTCATCAGCCATGGCTTCTGCCCCGTCCACCATTAACCATTCGCCCTCCTCCATTTCCCCTTCCTGCCGCTTCCGCATGGTCGTGGCCTATGACGGCACGGGGTATGCCGGGTGGCAGGTGCAGCCGGGGGCGGTGACGATCCAGGGGGCGATGGAGGCGGCGCTGAAGCAGGTGACCGGCGAGACGACGCGCGTGCAGTGCAGCGGGCGCACCGATGCGGGGGTCCACGCCATCGGCCAGGCGGCGCACTTCGACCTCGCGAAGCCGTACGCGCTCGACAAGCTCCAGTTCAGCCTCAACTCCGTACTGCCGGAGGACATCCGAGTACTCGAGCTCAAGCGTGCGCAACCCGATTTCCACGCGCGGTTCAGCCCCAAGGGCAAGGAATACCGCTATTTCATCTGGAACGGCCCGGTGATGCCGCCACACCTGCGTCACCACCATTATTTCGTCCGCAAGCCGCTCGACGTCGCCGCCATGCGCCGCGCCGCCGCGCTGCTCGTCGGGAAGCAGGATTTCGCCTCGTTCTCCGCCAACCCCAACCGCGAAATCAGCGGCACGGTCCGGCACCTGCACGGGCTTGTCATCGCCAAGCGCGGCCACGAGATCGTCATCCGCGCCAGCGGCGACGGCTTCCTCTACAAGATGGTGCGCAGCCTCGCCGGCTTTCTGATCCGCGTCGGCGCGGGCGACCTGCCCCCGGAGTCCGCGCGCACGATCCTCGACGCCAAGCTCCGCACCGCGACCGTCCCCACCGCCCCGCCGGAAGGCCTGTTCCTCTGGAAGGTCTTCTACGGCGGGCGGAAAAAGAAGTGACGCGCAACCGTTGCGCGCGCTCCACCCTCTGTAGGAGCCCGACCCGCGGGCGACCGACACACGCATCGCCCGACAGGGCCGGGCTCCTGCGATAGATTACAGTTGTGCAGCATGCGGCACTTTTTGCTGCTGTAGCGGCGGCCTGTGGCCGCCGTCGGCGGTCGCAGACCGCCGCTACAGCATTGGCCTTTGTGGGCGGGAGCTCCTGCTCCCGCGGATGTGTGTTGCGGAGGGGTTCGCGGGGCTGGAAAGCCCCGCCCACAAGAGAGGGAAAATAATTTTAGCGAGGTGCGGTTCGCGAGGACGAGGTCGGGTTTCGCGCCGCGTCAGCCCTGCCCGCCGGCGGCGAGCAGTCGCTGGTGGAAGGATTCCAGCAGGTCGCGGAAGGCTTCCGGCTGGAGGCTGACATCGCCGGTGAACGGATATTGCAGCGAGAGCACCACGAGCAGGCTCAAGAGCACGATGAGCATGATGGACATCGTGATGCACACCTGGATCCAGCGGTGCTTGTTGGCAAGCAGGAGCGTGTACCCGATGGTCGGCGCCGCCCCGACGAGCAGGACGAGCCACAGGATGGGATTGATGTCCATGCGGCTGTAGAGCAACCGCAGGCGGCGGCTTGAGCTCAGCTGGTTGATGTCGCCGAGCACCTGGGCCAGATAACCTTCCTGCAATTTCGTCTCGGGATGGAGGACGTAGGTGCGGTCCCAGAGCTGCTCATAAAGCTTGGCGGTCTTCGGGCTCCCCTTGCCGCGCAAGGCCATCACCGGCCACTCATCGTCCACCACCGATTGCGCGTAGGCGATCAGGTTGCTGTGCAAGCCGTCGCGATCCGTCGCGGGGAAGACCTTGATGTCGCGCCACAGTTCGCTGAGCACGGTGGTCTCTTGCATCACGATCCGCTCCGTTTCGGCGAACCGTTCCCAGGCGACGATGATCGTGAAGGCAAGGAGCACTCCATAGATCAGGCCGAACACCGCGTAGGTGAAGCCGACCAGTTCGTTGTTTTCCTTGAACGCCGGATAGGGGGCATAACGCCGCACCAGGGCGACCAGGCCCCACGACGCCGCCAGGCTGAACACGCACAGGCCCACCACCACCAGCCAGAGCGGCCACTGCGACACGGTATGCATCCAGTTCATATTGTCGTACCTCGTGCCGCTGCTTTAGCACAGCCCGCCGCGCCTTGCAAACCCGGCCGCGATCCGTATCATGCCCCCGCGCATGAGCAAACTGCTGGCCATCCTGCGGCGTATGAAACCGTCCGACTACGCGCTCGACCTGCTCGCCTTCGCGGGCACGGTGACGCTCGCGCTCGTATTCCGCTGGCAGGCGCGCGACCTGATCTGGAGCCTGTGGATCTCCAGCTTGAGCTTCGGCTTCGTGTGGATGTTCACGGCCTACATCTGCGCCCTCGTGTTCGTGCCCGGCAAGGCGAAACTGGCCGTGGTTGCGGGCGGCCTCTTTCTGATGGCTTTCTTCACGTTTCATTTCGGCATGTTCCACATGGTGCATGGTGCCTTTCTTAACGAGTTCTTCCCGCTTAGTCCTGGAATACGGGGCGGAATGCCCAGCATCTTGACGTTGGCCGGGACAGCCCTGGCAGCCTACTGGCCTTTTGTCCTGATGACCCTCATCTCGCGGGCGCGTGATTTTCCGCTTGGCCACAAGGCGATGGCAGGTTCGTCGGTCATGTTTCAGCCCTATCTCAACGTCATTCGCATGCATATCCTGATTTTCGTCTTTGCCGGGCTGCAGTTTGCCCACCTGGCCCACTTCGCCCTCTTTCCCATCCTGCTGTTCTATTTCTTCCCGTGGCGCGTCTTCAACCGCGAGCGCAAGGGACTCGCCTCCGAAGCCGCCCGCGCGCAGTCGGACCGCTGAACCGTATCAGGTGTTGATGCCTGGGTGAGAGTTGATGTGAGTGGCGGACATCGTCCTTCAGCTGAAGGATCCCTACCCAAGATGCCGATGCGTGCGGTAGGGACGCCGCACTGCGGCGTCCACCAGCTTATTTCGCCGGCGTTTTGGCGAGGGCGTAGAGCTTTTTCATCGTGGCGACGTAGACCGTGCCGTTGGCGGCGGTGGCGGTGCCGTTGATCGCGCCTTCGAGCTTCGCGGTGCAGAGCACACGCTTCTCGCGGCCGGCGGCGAGAATCACCAGTTCGCCCTTGCGCGTGCCGACGTACACCTTGCCGTCGGCGACGAGCGGCGAGGTCCAGATTTCCGCGCCGGTGTCATGCTTCCACACGGGCAGGCCGGTCTCCGCGTCCACGCAGTGCACAAAGTGGCCGAGGTCGGTGACATAGACGAGGCCGTCGGCGACGGCCGGCGTCGCGCAGGTGTGGCGTTCGAGCGGATAGGTCCAGCGCGTCGCGGTTTTCGTCACGTCGCCGGTGCCGGCGACATCGAGACACTTGAGCCAGGCCTCGCGCTTGCCCCACCACATGTCGCCGCCGCCGGCCACGTAGAGCCGGCTGTTGTGGAAGACCGGCATGCCGTAGACATTCACCGGACTCACTTTGCGGTTCCCGAGATAGCTGTGGATGTTCTCCTTTGGCGCGGCGGGATCGCCATCGAACTGCCAGACCTTTTTCAGCGTGGCGACTTCCGCCCCCGCGGAGGTCACGGCCTCGAAGGCGTAGATGAGACCATTGCCGCCGCAGAAGAAAATCAGCGGCCGGCCGGCGACCTCGCCGCTGCACGGCGAGGACCACGTACAGTGGAAGATGTCGGGGCCGATATGCTCGGCGTCACGCGCCGCGAGGCGGCCGGTGGCGAGATCTACGCCGATCAGGCTCGGCGCATCGGGTGCGGCGATGCCGCGGTGGGTGTCATCCACGCCGTTTGAGGTATTCACGTAGAGGACGTTGCCGACGAGCAGGGGCGAGGCATGCGCGCTGTCGTGCTGGCGGACGCCGCATTGCTTGAGGATGTCGAAGCGCCAGCGGGCGTCGGACTCGCGGACCGTCAGCGCGCCGCCTGCCGGGCCGGCGGGGTCGAGGTTCCACAGCTCGCCGCGGTTGCTGACGATGCAGACGCGGCCGCTGACGACCGTCGCGGGCGAGCAGAGCCCGACGTTCGTCCAATCCCAGTAGACGCTGTTGGTCAGCTTGGGGCAGGCGAGCTGCCAGCGGAATGCGCCGGTCTGCTCGTCGAAACACAGCAGCACGCCGCGGTCCCCGACGACGGCCGGATCGCGCGGCGCGGCGTTGTTCGCGCCGATATACACATGGCCGCCGGCGACGACCGGCGTGGCGAAACATTGCGAGCCGAGAGGGGCCACCCATTTGATGTTTACGCCATTGGTGGGGTCGCAGCTGTCGGGCAAGCCGGTCTCGGCGGAGACCATGTTGCGCGATGGCATAGCGCCCCACTGCGACTGGTCCGCCGCATACGCCAGCGTGCCCAACGCCAGCACCATCCCAGCGAGTCGTTTCATCTTTACGCTTCCCATTCCACACGCTTCCAGCCAAACACGCCCGTCATCATGTCCCTTCGCGTGACACTTGGCAAGGCCCCACGCCAGCCCCAAATCCTCGCCTAAGGATTGTCTGGAGGGGGTGCGGCGGGGTGTGAGGGCTGAGGGTGGCTGGGAGGGCGTTTGGAAAAGGGATCAAACGGCCCGTAAACAGGGGCTTTTCCGCTGCGACGCGCGCAGCGGGTCCGCAGACAACGTTTGTCGGCACACCTGCGGCGCGCGGCAGCATCCTATAGGGAGAGTGCTCCGAAAGCCCCAATATCACCCATCATGCGTCCAGCCGGAGCTTACCCGCTTTCGTGCCGAGCGTAGGCGAGGATCAGGGCCGCATGGCGGGGCTTGCGATTTCCTCCAAACCTTGGAACAATGGCGCTGCGACTTTTCCAAGGCTTGGAAAAGTGGTGGTGGGTTGCTTCCATGATTTGGAAAACCCGGCTGTTCGCGTTTCCAAGGTCTGGACAATGGATGAGCCACAACATAGGCCCAAGCTGACGCTGGCGACGAAAGTCACCATCGTCCGCATCATGGGCGTGCCGGTCTTCATTGCGCTGCTGGTCTATTACTTGATCGGCCTGCACAACGGAGAAGATATCTGGCTGGAGCGCATGTTGGCCCTGGTGGTCTTCTCGGCGGTGGCGGTCACCGACGCGCTCGACGGCTATCTGGCCCGCTCGCGCAACGAGGTGACCGACCTCGGCCGGATGCTCGACCCGATCGCCGACAAGGCGCTGCTGCTCTCCGGGCTGATCCTGTTGACCCGGCCCTCGCTGCCGGCGCTGGCGCCGCACATCCCGGTCTGGTTCACGACCCTGGTCATCAGCCGCGATGTTGTCCTCATCCTCGGCTCGTTCCTCGTGCACGAGCTGGCCGGCAACGTGACGGTCCGGCCGCGGATCAGCGGCAAGCTGGCGACGTTCGTCCAGATGGCGACCATCATCTGGGTGCTGATCGGCGGCGCGGAGCGGCAGTTCAACTGGTTCGTGGGTGTCGCCGCCCTGCTGACGGCGATCTCGTGGGTCCAATACGTCGTGGATGGCGCGCGCCAGCTCGCGCACGTCCAGCACGGCGCGCAACCGAAGTGACCATTTTCAAGTTGCCGGTGGCAAGTTGATGGAAGGCAGAGATGAGAAAAAATAAAAAATATGTGCCGGCCGAAGCCAGCGATACGCCTGCGGCCGCCGATCTGGCGCCTGCAGCTCCGCCCGCCCCCGGCGCCCCCGGCGCGCCCGGCCGCGTGATCGCGATCGTCGGCCGGCCTAACGTCGGCAAGAGCGCGCTCTTCAACCGGCTCGTCGGCCAGCGCATCGCGATCGTGCACGAGGAAGCGGGCGTCACGCGCGACCGGCTCGTTCACGAGGTGAACCGCGACGGCGAACGGTTCGAGCTGATCGACACCGGCGGACTGGACACGTTCGACCGCCAGCAGCCCGATCACGAAATCTACGTGGGCACGCGGCAGCAGGTCGAGATCGCCATCGAGGACGCGGCCGCGCTCATCTGGGTCGTGGATATCACCGCCGGCTGCGCTCCGCTCGATGAAGAAGTCGGCGCCATGCTGCGCCGCAGCGGCAAACCGGTCTTCCTCGCCGCCAACAAGGCGGACACGCCGCGGCTCGACGACAAGACCGGCGAGTTCGAAAAATTCAATTATCCGATCTATCCCGTCTCCGCGCTGCACGCGCGCGGCATCGGCGAGCTGATCTGCGCCGCCATGGAGCACCTGCCGCCGGGGGCGCCGCCGGAAGCCGTGGAGGCGCTCAAGGTCGTGATCGCGGGGCGGCCGAACGTCGGCAAGTCGTCGTTCATCAACAAGCTGCTCGGCCATAACCGCGTGATCGTTTCCAACGTCCCGGGCACGACGCGCGACAGCATCGTGGTGCCCTTCGTCATCGGCGAGGGTCCGCAGGCGCGCCGCTACCAGCTGATCGACACGGCCGGCATCCGGCGCTCCGGCCGCCTCCACGAGGCCGTGGAAAAATTCAGCCTGATCCGGTCCGAGGAAAGCATCCGGCTCGCCGACGTGGTCGTGCTGATGCTCGACGCCGAGGACGGACCGACCGCCCTCGACAAGCGCATCGCCGCGATGATCCAGGAGGCGCGCAAGGGCTGCCTCATCATCGTCAACAAATGGGACCTCGCCGCCGGCACCGTGAAAATGGCGACCTACGAGACCGCCCTGCACGCGGCGCTGCCCTACCTCGCGGTGCCCATGCTGTTCGTCTCCGCGCTGGACGGCACGAACATCCCCAAGAGCATCGAGGCGATCGACCGCGTCTCCGCCGCCGTACAGTTCAAGATGCCGACCGGCCTGATGAACCGCGTCCTGCGCGATGCGATGCAGAAGGTGCAGCCGCCGATGATCGAGGGCCGGCGCCTCAAGCTCTACTACGCCACGCAGGTCGGCACCAAGCCCGTACGCCTCAAGCTGTTCGTCAACCAGGTCCGACGCCTGACCCCGGCCTACGAGACCTATCTCATCCGCGCCCTGCGCCGCACGTTCGACCTCGACGGCGCGCCGGTCATCTTCCAGCTCGCCTCGAGCCACACCCCGCCCTCGGTGGGCGGCACTTCCCAGGGCGGGGCCCCCAACAAACACTTCGTGCCGGCGGCGGCACCCCGCGCGCACCGCCCGGAGCGGTCCCGCCCGAGGGGCACGCGCCTGCCACGGCGCAAGAAGTGACGGTGGCCGGCGCCGACAGAACCCGACCGGCGCGCCAGGGCGCGCCCCGGGTCCGGGGGAAAATAGCGCCCGGGTGATGCTGGGCCCATGAAAACTGCGGCGGTGCGGCATTGACAGTAAGCGTGTTTCTCCTATGCTCACGCGGCCGCCGACAGCGGCTGGAAAACTGACGGTCTGAACGCCATGGATGTCACGCCCTCACAACCTACGCCGGACACCGGCGCGCCGGATCCTGCCGCCCAGCGCGAGCTGGTCCGGCGCGCACAGCGCGGTGACCTTGGCGCCTACGAGGAGCTGGTGCGCCATACCCACCCGCAGATCTACCGGCTGCTCTATCACATGACGTCGAACCGCGAGGACGCGGAGGATCTGGCGCAGGAGGTCTTTCTCAAGGCTTACGCCGCCCTGGCGCGCTTCCAGGGCTCCTCGTCGTTCTACACGTGGGTCTACCGGATCGCCGTCAACCATGCGCTGAATTTCCGCGAGAAAACCCGGCGCCGCGCTACGGAGCTGCGGCTGGACGACATGGAGGCGGCCGTCGAGCGCGACCCGACGTTCGTCGAATTGCGGGCGCGCGAATCGCCCTACCGCGACGCCACGGTGGCCGAGTTGCAAAAAAGATTGAACGCCGCGCTCCAGAAGTTGTCAGATGAACACAGAATGGTCGTGGTGCTGCACGATATCGAAGGTCTCAAGCACCACGAAATCGCGCAGATGATGAAGCTATCGGAAGGCACGGTGCGCTCCCGGCTCTTCTACGCGCGGCAGCTATTGCAGCGGGAACTTGCGGAGTTTGCGCCATGAACTGCGACGAAGCCAAATATTATGTCGGGCTGGACGCTGACGACCCGCGCGCCGCGGAGATGCGCGCGCATCTCCGCGCGTGCGCCATGTGCCGCGCCGAGGTGGATCACCAGAACAACATCCGCGCCACCTTCGGACTGCTGCGCTATGAGCAGCCGGCGGCGGATTTTTCCGCCCGCTGCGTCAGCCAGATCATGCGTGCCGTCCAGGCACAGCCTGCCGCCTCCACGCCGGCCTACGCCTGGTGGACCGCGTGGCGCGAACACGCGGGCCGGGGGCTGCAGCCGCTGCGGCTGGCCGCCGCCGCGGTGCTGGTCGTGGGCTTGGGCCTCTACCTGACGCACGCGCCGGCCACGAACGATGCCGGTGCGCCGGCCCTCTGGTCGCAAATCCGCATCGAACAGCCCGCGCAGCCCGCCGGTGGGGCGACCGGCTTCACGCCGGCGCCGGTGCCCGGCGCGGTGGAAAACCTGCCCGTCATGCTCGCCTCGTCCAACAACGGTCCGCTGCGGATGGACTATGGCCCCGGCGGGGCCGTGCCCGTGAAGTTCGAATACTGACCGCCGCGCAAGCACCGCTTCCCGGCGTCCTCGGGCGCGCCGTAGCTTGCCCCGTCATAGCGTCCGCCTGCAGGCGCATCCTCAGACTCTATCCCCATTGTTCTACGTGAATTAGCCGACATGACGGCCTTCTTTTCGGCAGCCGTCGCCCGGCAGCAATCCCACGCGATGCACCAAAAGCAAACCGGCCGGAATTTTCACGTGGAAAACTCCGGCCGGCTGACGTTCGGACCGCGGACTTATTTCGCTTCCGGATACTTGATGTCGGCTTTGGCTTTCAGCGCAGCGATGTACTTCTGGACGACTTCGTTCTTGTTCTTGTTTTCCAGGTACTTGACGATGTCGCTCTTGACCTCGGCAAAGGCCGGCGACTTGGCCGCGTTCTTGGAGAGTGTCTGGATGATGTGGAAGCCGAAGGGGGTCTCGACCAGCGGACCGATCTCCTTGAGAGTCTGGGTGAAGGCGGCGTTCTCAAACGCAGGCACCATCTGGCCGCGCGGGAAGGTGTATTCGCCGCCCGTTTCCTTGCTCCCCGGATCGTCCGAGTTTTCCTTGGCCAGCTTCGCGAAGTCCGCGCCGTTCTGGAGCTGCTTGCGCAGGCCCTCGGCCTTGTCCTTGGCGGCCGCCTTGGCCTTGTCATCGGCGCCCTGCTCGATCTTCACGAGGATGTGGCGCGCGGTCACGGTCTCGGGCTGCGCGAGGCGTTCCTTGTTCTCGTCAAAGAACTTCTTGAGCTCTTCGTCCGTCACCTTGGTCGTCCCGCCGGTCTCTTTTTCGATCAGCTTCTGGATCTTCAGGCCGGTGGAAATTTCCTTTTCGAACTCCGCCTTGTTCAAGCCCTGGGCCTCATAGGTGGCTTCCACCGTCTGGCCCGGAGGCACCGGCAGGTCCTTGATCGCCTTCTTGAGGTCGTCGGGCGTGACCTCGATCTTCGCCTTGTCGGCGGCGGCGAGCAACAGCATCTGCATCACGAGTTCGTCCAGCACGCGGCCGCTGACCTGCGCGCGGAACATCCCCTGCTTTTCCGCCGGGATCCGGCCGCCGAGCATCTTCATGACCTTGTCCAGCCGCTCGTTCACTTCGGACTGGCGCAGTTCCACGCCGTTGACGATCGCCACCACGGTCGTCGGGGCGACCACTTTGAGCACCGGCAGGGCAGGCATGGCCGGGGGGGGGACCGTCGGGGCTTCGGCTTTCTTCTCGTCGGCGGCACGGACTGTGAAACCCGCGGCGGCGAGCACGGCTATCATCATCATCGGACGGACATGCATCGGTATCTCCTGTTCAGGTTTGCCTGCCGTACCCACCTCGAACCTCGGGCCCGCGGGCGGTCAGCAAAAGCGGCGCGCATGATGCCCAGCCGCCAGCGCCAACGCAAGGCAAATCCTCCCGCGCGGCGCGGTTTTTCAAAGGGCTGGCCACCCGTGCGCTGTGGTAGGCTGGGCACGGAGAAAACGGACGATGAACATCGGCTGGATCGGCACGGGCATCATGGGCGCGGCGATAGCGGAGCACCTGCAGGCTGCAGGCCATGCGCTGCACCTTTGCACGCGCACACGGGCGAAGGCGGAACAGCTGCTCGCAGGCGGCGCCGCGTGGTGTCCGGACCCGGCAGAGGTCGCACGCGCCACGGAGGTCGTCTTCACGATCGTCGGCTATCCCGCCGAGGTCGAAGCCGTGTATTTTGGCGCGCACGGTATCTTCTCGGCGGAAAAAAGCACGGCCACCCTGCTCGTGGACCTGACGAGCAGTCCGCCGGCCCTGGCGCGCCGGATCTCCGCCGCCGCCACGGCGCGCGGCCTGGCAGCGCTCGACGCACCCGTCACCGGCGGCGATGTCGGCGCGCGCGAAGGCACGCTCTCGATCATGGTCGGCGGTAACGCGGACGCCTTCGAGCGTGCGCTGCCGCTGCTGCGGCTCATGGGCCGGAACATCGAGCGCGTCGGCGGGCCGGGTGCGGGCCAGCAGGCGAAAGTGGTGAACCAGATCTTGATCGCCGGCACGATGGTCGGGCTGTGCGAGGCGTTGCTGGTCGCCGCGCGCGCCGGCCTGGACCAGACCCAGTTGATCCGCCTGCTCGGCGCGGGTGCGGCCGGCTCGTGGGCGCTGCAGCGGCTCGGCCCGCGCCTCGCGCGCGGCGACCAGGCGCCGGGCTTCATGGTGGATCATTTCCTGAAGGACCTCGAGATTGCTCTGCACGAGGCCGAGGCACTCGGACTCAAGCTCCCGGGCGTCGAACTGGCCCGCACCCTCTACGAGAAAGCGCGCGCACTGGGCCACGGCCGCAGCGGCACCCAGGCGCTCATCCTGGCGCTGGAAGCGCTCAATCCCCAGCGTTGAGCTCGCACGCTTCAGGTCCTCTTCGCCTATCCTGGCAACCAGCCGTCATCAAGGCTAGGCCGCGGGCTTTGTGCTGCGGGTCTGCGCTGCAACGGGAGGGCGAGCGTACTCGCGAGCCGTTGGTGTTGCGCGCGGCTCGCCGGGAGGCTCGCCCTTCTATGTGGACGGTCAAGTCTGAGTTGTTCTTCCGCTTCTATCCGCTGCTCTGCTGAGCCGGGTGTCCGGTTGTGATGAGGCGGCAGAACAAGTCTGCAACCACCTTCTATCCGTGTCCGCACGCGGCGGAA
>CAITZM010000081.1 GCA_903896925.1 uncultured Lentisphaerota bacterium
GGTCACGCATTCCGAGATCGCCCACGCGGTGGGCGACACGCCGCTCGGACCCTTCAAACACCGCGACGTCGCACTCCCGCCACGCGGCAAGGAGTTCTGGGACGGCCTGTGCACGCACAATCCATCCGTCAACAAGTTCGGTGGCAAATACTGCCTCTATTACATGGGCAACACCGGCGACGGCCTGCCCATGAAAGGGTTGAACTGGACGCACCGCAACAACCAGCGCATTGGCGTCGCCGTGGCGGATTCGCCCAACGGACCGTGGACCCGGCTGGATCGGCCCGTCGTTGACGTGAGTCCGGACTCCGCTGCGCCCGATGCGCTGATGACCTCCAACCCGGCGTTCTGCGAGCGGCCAGGCGGCGGCTATTTGATTCTCTACAAAGCGGTGGGCAAGCAGGGCAAGGCACCGTTCGGCGGCCCGGTAGTGCATCTCACCGCCACCGCGGACTCGCTCACCGGCCCCATTACCAAACAAATGCGCCCCACCTTCACCGCCCCGGGCGCAGCGTTCCCAGCCGAAGATCCCTTCATCTGGTTCGACAAGGCGGCACACCGATACTATGCGATTGTGAAGGATCAGAATGGGCACTTCACCCCGCAGCGCGGCCGGTCGCTCATCCTGTGGGAATCCCTGGATGGCTTCGATTGGAAACTCGCCGCCCATCCCATGGTGACGACAACCGATATCCGCTGGGCCGACGGCCGAAAACAAGCGGTGGTGTATTTGGAACGCCCCCAAGTGTTCTTCGAGAACGGCAAACCCGCCGTGCTCCTGTGCGCCGTCGCCGAAGACGCCAAGCTGGCCCACTCCTACAGCCTTCAAATCCCGTTGTGCCCCGTGCCATGACTCGGACTGGAATGAACCCACTATCCACGACTTGCCGGGAGTTCCAAGGTTTGGAAAACTCCGCATGGGCTCTTTCCTACCGTTGGAAAACCGCGGTGCGCTGACTTCCAAGGCTTGGAACTGACGAAGCAAATGACAGCGAAGAAACAACTATGAAATCCATTCTCAAACTCCTCGCCGCCCTGATGCTGGCCCCGCTGGCCGCGCTGCACGCTGCCGAGATTTATGTCGCGACGACCGGCGACGACGCGAATCCCGGCACGAAAAATAAACCGTTCGCCACGCTGGAACGGGCGCGCGACGCCATTCGTGCGTCAAGGAAACAGGATGGGCGGGTAGCGGGTGGAGCCACTGTGGTCATCCATGGTGGCACCTATTGGATGCCTGAGCCTTTCGCGCTGGACGCTCAGGACGGCGGAACCCCCGATGCGCCGGTGGTGTATCGCGCGGCGGCCGGTGAATCCGTGTGGCTCAATGGCGGCGTGCCGTTGAAGCTCGCCGATTTCAAACCGGTGACCGACCCGTCAATCCTGGCGCGTTTGCCAAAGGAACGGCGCGGCCACGTGCTGGCGTATCAGTTTACCGCGGAGCAAGCCTCACGGTTCGCGCCGCCGTGGCCGGACACGTGGTGGAGCGAGTGGGAACTGAAAGCCGTCAACGAACTGTTCGCCGACGGCCAACGGCTGCCCCTGGCGCGGTGGCCCAACGACGATTACACGACCTTCGGCAAGATCATCGCCCCCGCCCATCAGACCGGGGAGACGCCCGAATTCCAATACCTCGGCCAACGACCCGAGCGATGGGCGGCGGACCGGAGCGTGTGGTTGTACGGCTACTGGCGGCGTGGTTACCGCGCGGAGTTTATTCGCGTGCAGGCCATCAACCGGCAGCGGAAGACGATTCAGCTCGCGGCCCGGAACAGTCTGGGTAACTTGGAGGAGGGTGGCGCCAGCCGTTATTTCGCAGTCAACCTGTTGGAGGAACTGGACACGCCGGGTGAATGGTTTCTGGATCGCGACCACCGCACACTCTATCTCATTCCGCCGGACGGTTTGCGCCATGGCCAGGTAACATTTTCGGTAAACCGCGAGGCGGTCATTCGCTGCGCGGGAGTGCAACACGTAGAACTCCGCGGACTCGGCATCGAGTGCTCCGCTCGGGATGGCATCCGCATCGAATACGGCTCGGACTGCCGCATCGTGGGTTGTGAAATTCGGAACGTGGCGTTCACCGGCGTGGCCGCCATCGGCAGCCGACACCAAATCGTGGGCTGTGACATCCACGATACCGGCAACGCGGGTGTTCTGATCAACTCCGGAGATCGCCACAAGTTGACCCGCGGCGATGCGGTGCTCGACAACTGCCATATCCATCACACCGGCCGGTTGGTGCGCGCCGGCTCGCGGGCCGTGTCGATTGACGGCGTGGGCATCCGCGTTTCGCACAACCTGATTCACGACGTGGGCTACATCGCCATCAGATTTAGTGGCAACGACCACGTGATGGAATTCAACCGGCTGTTCCGCACCAATGACGAATCCAGTGAGGGCGGCGTGTTCTACACGGGAGCGGATTGGACCAGTCGGGGCAGCATCATTCGCTACAACTTCATCCACCACGTCGAGGACTCGCGGGAAGGATGCGGCAGCGCCACCCGGTTTGCGCACCTGGACGATTCCGCGCCGGGCACCGAGATTTACGGCAACGTCTGCTACCGGCTGGGCGGCGGGGTGTCGATCTGCGGCGGCGCGGACAATCACGTGCACGACAATCTCTTTGTGGAATGCAACTGGGGCGTGGATGCCGGTCCGCGCGGCGAAGGCATGTTCGAGAGCGACGACAAGGGTGGGTTTCGCGTAGTGCCCGGCCGCTGGAACTGGCCTTTACTGGTAAAAAAGTTAGAGGGGTATCACTGGAACCAGCCGCCCTACAGCACGCGGTATCCGAAGCTGGTCGAAATCTTCACCAAGAACCCGATTGCGGCGCCGTGGTTCAATGCGGTTGAGCGCAATGTCATGGTCGATTGCGGTTCCGGCATCCGCAACGGCAACATGAAGCCGGAGTGGTCCGCGTTCCGCGACAACTGGGAGGGCGGCGATCCCGGATTTGAGGAGGCGGATCACACCAAGCTGGACTTCCGCTTGCGGACCGATGCAGTCGTTCGACGGCAAATCGGGTTCCCAGCCATTCCGCTTGAGCAGATCGGTCTCTACGCGTCGTTGGAGCGTCGTTCTTGGCCGGTGAAACTGGATCTGCCGCCGGCGGACTGGAAGCCGCGTTGGATGCGTCTGCGCGATCTGGAAGCCAAATCACCGGGCCGTCTCCCGGTCTTCAAGGCTGTCAGGGCGACCGGCATCCTGGTGATCGACGGCAAGACCAGCGTGATGGAATGGACTCCGGGCGATGCGACGGGCACGGCCCCGGAAGTGCATCAAACCCTGGAAATGGCCTGGACGACGGACATGAAGAAAGCCATCCGCCCGAGCCACGCGATGGTGCAGACGGATGAGGGCAACCTCTATGTGCGGTTCCACAACGAGGTCAACCCAGACAAGGGTGTGAGCGGCGGCCATCGTTGGGAGAAGGACGACGCGGTGGAGATCGCCCTCGCCGAAGCCGGCGAGCAGACCGGCCCCATCATGGTCCTGCGCGGCTACGCGGATGGCACGTGGGAAACCACCGGCGAGAGCAAGGCGCCGGAATCCGTGCTGACCCGACTTCGTCAGGGCGGCATTCATTACGCGGCGGACGTGGCGAGCAAGGGGTTGTGGACGGCGGAATGGAAGATTCCCTTCGCTGCGCTTGGGGTGAACCCGGCCGCGCATAATCCCCGCCTGCTCTTCAATTTGAGCGTGCGCAAAACGGGTGATAACGAGTCGGTGATGTTGAAGCACACAGGAGGCCGCACCTGGGAATTGGACACCAGCGCCATCCTCTGGCTCGCCCAGTTTGGTGGTCTGCCGGTGCCCAATCCCAAACCCTCCGACGCGGTGCTCCACATCCTGTCGCTGAAGCAGACGCCGCAGATGCTGAAGCCGATTCAGGGATGCGAAGTGTGCGAATGGGCCAAGCCGCTGGGCTACCGGCTGTCGGCGAATCTGCGCGACTTGCCGGCCGATTCGTGGCGCGAGATGAGTTTCTCCTTTGTGTCCGCAGTGGACGGCGAGGTCAGCCTCATCCTGCTGGGCGACGCGTTCACCGATCCGGGCACCAAAACGCAACTGCCGGTGTGGGTTTACATGGACGATCTGCGGGTGGAGGGCGCCACGTTGAGCAACGGCGACTTCGAGGAACGGCAGGCCAACGGCGAATCCGTCGCCTGGCGTCCGCACGTCAAGCCGGGCATTTCGATTCACGATCCGAAACTGGCCGCGTCCGGCGCGTGGCTGGTCAAAGTCACGCAGGACCGCCGGTTCATGCAGACGCTCAAGCTCACCGCCGGCCGGCCGGTTACGGTTCGCGTCAAGGTGCGCGGTCTGCCGGTTCAGCAGGCAACCAAGCCATGAACGCCACCATCACCCGAATGATCGCAGTCGCGCTGGCGCTCATCATCGCCGCAGTGAAAGGAACAAGAGTATGAAACCCACCCTCACCTTCCTCCTCACCCTGCTGCTGGCGTCGCTGGCTACGTTGCAGGCTGCCGAGATTTATGTCGCGACGACCGGCAACGACGCCAACCCCGGCACGAAGGCCAAACCCTTTGCCACGATTCAGGCGGCGGTGAACAAGCTGCAGCCGGGGGACACCTGTCTTGTCCGGGGCGGCACGTATCGCGAGACGGTGACGTTCCCGCGCAGCGGAACGGCCGACAAGCCGATCACGCTCAAGCCGTACGGAAACGAGCGGGTGACGGTGAGCGGCTGCGAGCCGGTGACGGGCTGGACGCAGCACACCAACAACATCTGGAAAGCGGCTATGCCGTGGACGCTAGGCTTGGGGCGCAATCAGGTTTTCTGCTACGGGCAGGTCATGATCGAGGCCCGCTACCCGAATGTCTCGGCACCGGGCCTGGAGATGTATGTGGCCGACCTTTCGCCGCTATGGCCGACGTATGGCGAGTTTTCGATTCCAAGGGAGTCGCGCACAAACAAGCCAGGCCGGATTGTGAGCAAGCTGCTGGAGAATCAGCCGGACGATTATTGGAAGGGCGCGCTCTACTGCGGCGTCCACTTCGAAGGCTGGTGCGCGCAGACCGGCGTTATCGAAAGTTCGAAGCCCGGCGAAATCAACGTGGGCGACCGCACGCAGGGGTGGTGGTTCGGCTCCTCCTACGGCGGCAGGTATCCGCAGGAACACGAGGAAGGCCGCGGCATGATCGTGGGGCACATGCACGCGCTGGACGTCCCAACCGAATGGCATTGGCAGGACAATGTGCTCTATCTGATCGCGCCTGGCGGCGGTCAGCCGCAGGAGGTTGAGACCAAGCGGCGCCAGCTCGCGTTTGATTTGAGCGGGCGCGAGCACATCCGCATTGAAGGGTTGTCTGTCCGCGCCGCGTCGATGCGGCTGGAGAACTCGGCGTTTTGCACGGTGGACCGGTGCGACTTCACCTACATCGCGCACTACACCCGGCACTACGGTATCGGGGAGATTGAGAAGGGGCGCAATACGATCAAGTCGGGCGAGACAGGGATTTTCGTGGGCGGCCACGACAACGCCTTCCTGAATTGCAGCGTGCGGTTCAGCGCGGGGACTGGCTTCCATGTGCGGGGGTACCATCACACGATCCACAACTGCCTCATCGACGAAGTCAGCTATGTCGGCCATTACCTCAACGCGATCACCGATGCGGTGAGCGATTTCAAAGACTACGAGAACACCCTTGTGGGCGGGCACGTCATCACGTTCAACACGATGCGTAACGCCGGACGGCACTTCTTCAACTTCTACGGCAACGGCCCCAGTCTGTCGTCGCGCGACCGCGGGCCGATGGACTACGCCGCCACGTTGTTTGCCGGCAACCACCTCTATAACGGCATGCTGCTGACGCGCGATGCGGGGTTCATCACCAGCTTTTTCTCCAGCGGCGGGACGCTCAACGGCCTGCACTCGCAAGTCGCCTACAATGTCATGCATGACTGCTACGACATTGCGGCTATGCGATGGAATCACCTGGGCATGATCTACCTCGACAACGGGTCGCGCGAAGTGGACGTCCATCATAACTTGTTGTGGGCCGCGCCCGGTTCGCTCCAGAGCGGTATCTGGTTCAACCCGCCGAACATCAACGTCAGCGACTGCGAGAACGTTTTTCACGGGTTGTTCACGCGCACGAGCGCTGACCTGCGCGCCGAGGATTTTCCTAAAGGGGAGCCGTTCCGCTTCGGACACGACTTCGCGGTTTCGCCGCCGGTGCCAACGTGGCCGCAACTCGACACGTTCGCGCTTGCGATAGATCATGGCACCGCAGGTCTGAGCGGCCTCAAGGACGGCGATGGGCTCTGCCTCGGCAACGTGGACTTCGTCCAAGGCTGGCAGTCGGCTGTGTTGCGGTTTGCCAGCGATGCGAGAGCCATGAACACCGACCGCTCCATGCGGGCCGCACCCCGGCATCAGAAAGCCACGGATCCGCTGGTCATGGATGCCACCGTCATGGATGGCAGCGAAGGCGTGATGAAGAACTGGCTGGTTTTCCGCGCGGCCAATGGTGGCTGGGTCCGTTTCAACCAGGTGCCGCTGGCCGATGGCTACCGGCGGTTTCGCGCGGTGTATGGCACGACAAGCCGGACCCCGCGCCATATCGAAGTCCGGCTCGACAAACCCGATGGTCTCCTCGTCGGGCAGGCGGCGCTCCCGCCCACCGATCGGCCGAGGCAGAAATCCATCCAGATGTTCGAGGAGGCCGTGGGTGAGTTATTGCCAGCGGCAACCGATACCCACGATGTGTATTTTGTCTTCCGCTCCGACGACGGGAAACCGGTCGCCGAGTTTGAGTATTTCCGTTTCGAGCGCGCCCGCACGCCGATTGCGCTGCCGAAGAACGATGTGCGGCTGGAACTGCGCGTCGGGAGTCGGAACGGAGAGAAGATCGGCGAGTTCTTCCCGCGCTTCACGGGTGGCGTTGATGAGTTCTTGAATCTCGTGGCGCAACTCGAACCTGCGCAGGGCGTGCAGCCGCTTTTCCTGGTGGTTCGTTCGGCGATGCCAAGCCCGGTCGGAACCATCGGCGGAATCAGCCTCCAAAAAGCACGTGGGCCGCTTGACTGGTCTGCCATCGGCGTGCCTCAGCCGCCGCGTCGCTCGTGGTGGGGCATGGGAAGTATGCTTCTTCCCGAGCCGGCGAACAGGCCGTGCGCGGCACCTTCGGATCATTACCGGCAGGCGACTGGCGCGCGCCCAATCTTCGGAGTCAGACGCATGGCACCCAGCCCGGTTGTCGATGGCGCGCTACAGGAGTGGACGGGCCGGGTGATTGAATTGAAGCAAACGCTGGAAGGCGCGGACGTCGAAGAGAGCCCGGTTTCAGCCTGGGCGGGGTACGACGATCAGGCACTCTATGTGGCGATGCGGAATCCGCTGCGGGATGGAACGACGCCGCGCACGGCCGGACATCTGTGGGGCGAGACGGATGGCGTCGAGCTTGCGTTTCAGGATGCAGAGGTCAATCCGCCGGGGCCGACGTTCATTCTGCGCGGCTGGGCGGACGGACATTTCAGCGCGCCGGATCTGGCCGGTACATCCGCAACGGTTCGCAAACGCTTGGAGAACTCCGTCACCTACCGGACGAAAATAGAAAAAGACGCATGGACCTGCGAGTGGCGCATTCCCTTTGCCGCCTTGGGCGGCGCGCCGGCCCTGCTCAACGCCAATCTGACATCGCGCAATATCGGACAGAACCTGTGGCGCACGTGGCGGATCGCAAGCGGCTCCACGTATGACCTCCACAACGGCGCGACCCTCATTTTGAGCGCGCGCGAAGCGGCGCTCCCGGACAGCCTGAAGAAAAGCCTGGAGGTCTGGCTGGATGCCGCGGACGCCTCCCTCATCGAGAAGGACGCGACGGGGGCGGTGGGCGTCTGGAAAGACAAGAGCGGCAAGGGGCGCCACGCGGTGCAGAATACGGCTGGATCCAAACCGCGTTATGCGGCGCAAGCGCTGAACGGAAAGCCGGCGTTGCAGTTTGATGATGCCCGACGGACGCGCCTCGAACTGCCCGACCTCTCGGACCGGCCAATGACCGCGACCGTCTTTGCCGTCGTCAGCAATCCGGAGCGCGGGGCGCTCCATAACCCGAGTCAGCGGGTCTTCACGGCGAGCGACGGGAAAGGCTACGACTACCTGTGCGGGATCGACTGCACCATTCCCGGCTCGGAGACGGGCGGCCCGCGCGTGATTACCGCGACCGCCAAAGACCGCTGGGCCAAGAGCGTGCGCGTCGGCTGCTTCTCACCGAATTACCAGACCTTCTTCAATGGCCAGATCGCAGAGATCCTCGTTTTCGGCCGAGCCTTGACCAAGGAAGAACAGATCCGCGTCACGGCCTACCTCACCGGCAAATGGGAGCTGTGACCAAGTATGAACTCCCTGCTTCGTCACTGCCCCGCCGCTGGTCGCAACTCGTCAAGATTTCCAATCATTGGAAACAAGCGTGCCGACAACTTCCAATCATTGGAAAAAGACGGGGAAATAGTATGAAGAAAATCCACCTCCTCACGCTGACCGGTCTGTTGCTGGCGATAATGACGACCATCCACGCCGCACAGCCGGTCAACATCGCCGCCGCACCAACGATCGTGCAACTCGACGGCGGGCGGTGCCTAAAGGTCAATGGCAAGCCCTTCTTTGTCATTGGCATGTATTCAGCCAGCACGGCGGACTTCCCGACTCTCGCGGCAGCGGGCTTCAATGTGGTGCATAGCTATGGTTGGGATCACAAGGCGGATGGCGCCGTGGCTGCTTGGGGTAATGAGTTCCTGGATGCTGCGGCACAGAACGGGTTGATGGCTCTCGTCGGCATGAATCGGCAGGAGGTGGTAGCCGAAAAGTATACGAACAGCGCAGTTCGGGTTCGCCTGTTTCGAGACCATCCCGCGGTGCTTGCCTGGCACACCATGGACGAGCCTGGGGCTGGCATTGGCGAGAAGGATCTCAAGGAGCTATCGGCGGATGCGTTCATGCCCGGCATCTATCGAGTGATCAAAGAGAACGACTCGCATCATCCCGTGACCGCAGTGGTGTGCCGACTGGCGGATCACCAGCGTTTCACCCCAAGCCTGGATGTCCACCAGGCTGACTATTACCCCATTCCCCCGTTCCCAGCCGGGAACTTCATCGGCACGGGTTTTGCGGGCATCGCCCGGCATCCACGACTTGTCCGGGAGGCAAGCTGTGGGGCCAAGCCGCTATGGTTCGTCTGCCAGGCTTTCGACTATGCCTTGTATCAAAAGGACAAAGATGTCCCTGCGGAATGGCGACGATTCCCGACTCGTGAGGAACTGCGCACGATGAGCTACACCGCAGTGGCGTCCGGTGCTCGAGGCATCTTTTATTGGTCCATGAACGAGCTTCGCAAGCTCGTCACCGAGGGGCAATCTAGCGAGGACTACTGGCAGCGACTCAGCAGTGTGACCCGCGAACTTCACGAACTCAGCCCCGTGCTGACCGCCGAGACACCGGAGACGTTCTCGCAGAAGGATAACGTGGTGGCGCTCATCAAGAGCGATGGCCGGGACCTCTACATCATCGTCGCCAACTATGAGCGCAAACCAACCAAGACCGCGCTGCGAGTGCCCGGCATCGTAAATGCCACCGCGCAGATGGTTTTCGGCGAGGGAACCGCGCCCGTAATCGAGGGCAAACTGACGCTCAACCTCAACAGTATCGAGTCCCGCGTTTACCGCATCCCCGGCGTAACCCCGAGCAACGTGCCAAAAAACAAGTGAAGGTCGCCATCATGAGAATGAACTATCCAAACCGAACCATGCTGCTCCCCCTCACCGCCCTGTTGCTGGCGTTCGGGAATCAGATCGTCGTCGCGGACGTAAACAATCCTTCGTTTCGGATCGATTCCAAGTCGCGATGGTTGATCGAATATAGCGGGCCGACGAAACCCGAAGTCCTTCGCTTTGCTGCGGAGCAACTGGATGCGCATCTCTCACGGATGCTGGGCGAGCCGGCACGATTGGCCTTGGCGGAACGGAAATGGGCGGATGCGGGCTACCGTGTCCGTCTCGTAACGGGCGGAAAAACCCAGCCGGTGGCCGGTGCCACGCCACGGATGGCTCCCGGGGTCGATGAATTCCGGATCGAAACGGCCCCGGACATGATTGACGTTACGGCATCGAACCCGGCCTCCTTGTTGTTCGCCGTTTACTCGTTGCTCGAAACGCAGGGTTGTCACTGGCTCTATCCCGGTGCGCAGGGCGAGGTGATTCCCCGCAAAAACGAACTCGTCTTCCCGGTCGGGCAACGCGGACGGCGGGCTGATCTGGCGATGCGGGGGCTCTTCCCGGTCGAGAATCTCCAGCGCTACTCCGAGCGGGAGGTCAGCGAGTTGCTCGATTGGATGGCCAAGAACGGATTCAACCATCTTTGCGCGATCCAGAACTACGGCTGGAGACGTCTCGGAGCCACGATTCGGCGCGAGGCCGCCAAGCGCGATATTCAGATTGTCGGCTACCTCTGGAGTTTTGAACTGCTTCTCCCGCTGGAGCTGGGCAAGGAACATCCCGAATACTTCGCCTTCACGAAGGGGCAACGGCATGTGAACTACAACATCAAGCGTTGCGCCTCCTCAAAGGAAGCGATCGCTCTGTTCGTGAAGAATGGAGTCAGATTCCTCCGCGACAGCGAACTCAGCCAGTGGCTGATCTCGCCCAACGACGGTGCCAATTGGTGCCAGTGTGAGGGCTGCAAAAAGCTTCTGCCCAAGGATCAGTGGGCGGCGTTTTTCGTTCCGCTGGCGCAGGCGGTGGCCCGCGAGTTGCCCAACATCCGCCTGCAAAATTTCATCTACCACAACCGCTACGACCTGCCCGTTGACGCCGCCCCGTATGCATCGCCGGCGATGGATCACTATTTCGACGTCTATCCGCGAAACAAATGGTTCGCCCTGCGTGACCCGAAGGGACCACCGGGCAAGAGTGAAATTCCGTTTGATCCGCGCGCGGCCAAATTATCCAACAACGCGTATCTGGCCGACCGGCTCGCGGCGTGGAAGTCGGTCGCCAAGGGCCGCATCTGGCTGTTCGAAAACTTGATGCTGCACGGCACCTATTCCTTGCCGATTCCGAATCTGCATGTGATCGCCGCTGACCTGCGCGCGGCTGCCAAGGAAGGTTTGGATGGCTACCTGTTCGAGTCCTACGCGCAAGGCTGGAATTCCTTTGCCTCGGACTTTTGGGCGTTGGGGCGGTTGTGCTGGGACACCTCGCTGGATGCGGACCGGCTCCAACAGGAATTCTTTGAACACCTCCTGGGTAAGCAGTCATCCGCGCTTTGCGCATTTTATCGCGAGTATCCGCGCCGAATTGCCCAAGAGATGCGGAGCGTTGCCACCGGCGGTGGGCCTTATGGCGAAATGCACTGGATGCATCGGATGCCGCAGGCGGCTGAAGCGTACACTGCGGCCATCCGGTCCATCCCGTCCGATGGACTGTCGCCCGCCGGGCAGGAGTGGCTGTTGCGCCAGCGGCAGGTGGTCGAAATCATGGACGAGATCCGGCACCGCTCCGCCAATCCGCCCGTTGGCATCCTCGGAACCAGCAAACCCGACGACATCCTGTTCCTCTGCGAGAAAGCCCTGAACGCTAGCAAGGGCGTGGACGGAATCTACTTTGCCCGCTGGCAACTGGCGGGTCTCTTCCGCCGGCTTTATGCCGGGGGGCAGGCCGAAGGCTGCGCGCTTCCCGATCAGTTCGACACCGAAACGCGCGCCCTGTTTCGCGACGGAAAGATTTGGGACACCCTCGCCGCTTGGGATGAGGCGGGACGTTTCCCGCGCGATCCCGATGACCCCGACCGGCAGATCAGAGAGATCCTCCTTCGAGCGACAAGTCAGGCGCGCGCGGACATGGTTTCAGACAGGAGTAAAAAATGATGAAGACAGGCTACGACAGAATCAACCGGCGCGAGTTTTTGAAGACCACCTTGACGGCGACCGCCGCCTGCGGTCTCTTCGGAGCCTGCCGCACGTTGGGCGCGGAGACGGGCGCGTTCCCGCCGGTGCGGCAGATCACGCGGGGACCGCAATTCCACTGGTTCGGCTACTACGACAAGCTGCAGTTCTCGCCCGACAACCGTTTTGTGCTCACCAACAAAGTCAGCTTCGAGCATCGCTCGCCCACGGCGGACGATGTGATCGAGGTCGGCATGATTGATCTGCACGAGAACGACAAATGGATTCCCCTCGGCCAATCCAAGGCGTGGTGCTGGCAACAGGGCTGCATGTTGCAATGGATTCCCGGCACGGAGTCGAAAGTGATCTGGAACGACCGCGAGAAGGACCGCTTCGTCAGCCACATCCTCGATGTCAAAACCGGCGCCAAGCGCACGCTGCCGACGCCCATCTACGCGCTCAGCCCAAACGGCAAGGAGGCCGTGTCCTGCGACTTCGCGCGGGTGGCCGACTGCCGCCCGGGCTACGGCTACGCGGGCATCCGCGACCGCTTTTTCGACGACATGGCGCCCGCGGGCAGCGGCGTCACGTACGTCAATCTGGAGACGGGTGAGTCGAAGCTGATCGTCACGCACAAGCGGTTGGCCACGACCGGCGAGGTCATTCAAAACCATCCCAACTCCAAACACCACGCCTACCACCTGCTATGCAGCCCGGACGGGAAGCGCTTCATCCTGTTTCACCGCTGGACGCAGCCGAAAGGCGGTCAACTCTCGCGCCTCATCACTGCGAACATGGACGGCAGTGACCTGCGCATCGTCATTCCGAACGGTTACGCCTCGCACTTCATCTGGCGGGATGCCACGCACATCCTCTCGCAGGCCAAAGGCTGGCTGGGCAACAACGCCTGGGGCGATTTCCTTTTCGAGGACAAGGATTCAGGCATCGTCGCGGAGATCGGCAAAGGCGTGCTCGATGCCGGCGGCCACCTCACCTACCTGCGGCACAACGAGTGGCTCCTCAACGACACCTACCCCCAAGGCCCGCAGCGTTTCCAGACTCCGCATCTCTACCACATCGCGAAGAACCGCCGCATCAACCTCGGCAACTTCCCATTGCCGCGTGAATACACCGGCGAATGGCGCGTGGACACCCACCCGCGCCTCAGCCGCGACGAGCGCTGGGTCTGCCTCGACTCTCCGCACACCGGCCAAGGTCGTCAACTTCACCTGATCGACATCAGCGGAGTCGCCTAAGCGCCCAACCATTGGAGAACTACGGCACGATGACTTCCAATGCTTGGAACTGACTAATCAAATGCAAACGAAAGAACCACCCGTGAAACACGCCTCCACACTTCTCAGCGCCCTACTGTCGGCTGGGCTCGGTTTACTGTAAAACACATTTTGCGTTGTCACATGTAGGCGGTCATGGCGTAATGCGCAGCCATGCAGCCTGCTCTTCAAAACCACGAGCAAGACCAAAGTCATGATCGCCTGAGCCCAGCCGGTAGTCTGGTCCCCACCGGCATCAACCACTTACACGATCTCTCATGAAACCCACCCCTACCCTTCTTTCTACCTTGCTGTTGGCGTCGCTGGGCGCGCTACGCGCGGCCGATTCCGGCGCGACGGCTGTTACCGCGTCTGGCAGCGCAGAGCAACTCGCGGCTCCGGTCAAAATGATCCCCGTCTCCTCGTGGCATCTGTTCCCCGCCACGGAGGGAACGAGTACGGCCTCCTGTGTGGTGGAAGGCAACACCATCAAACTGGCCTGGCAGGACAGCATCGCCGCAGAATGTGAACTCGGGTCACTCATCAATAACCGGCTCTACACTCTCGAAGGTCGGGCGCTCGCCCGCGAGTCGGGTGCGAAACTGACGCTGGTGATCAAGCAGTTCGATACCAAATATCCAGTGGCAGAAAAACCCGATACCACGACAGAACTGACGGTGAACGGATCGCCGGACGGTTCACAGTTCGCCGTTCCTTTCTATCTGCGTACGCCTAACACCAAGGTGACGATCTCCATCCAGGCACGCGGTGTGGCGAATGCGGTGTCCGTCAGCAATGTATTTGTGCGCGGGGGTGGCCCTTATGTGTCACCATTTACTGGTACAACACCCGAAAAGTTCGAGGTCCATGATGTGCGGATCAAGGAAACGTTGGCCGGACGGACATGGGAACAGGCGGAAATCACTTCCGAAAAGGGCACGGTCAGCTTGTGCATCGCCGGGAAACCGGTGCCCCGGTTTTTCTACAATGGACTCAAGCTGGGAGAAGGGGCCGGACACTACGGTCTATTTGCCGAAAAAGGCGTTCATCTGCTCTCGATCAACACCGATTTTGTATCAAGTGAGGTCTGGAAGGCACGCGGCCAGTACGACTTCGCTGTCATCGAGCGCGCGATCAAACGGGTGCTGGCTGTTGATCCTCAAGCACGAATCATTCTCGGCGTCTGGGCCGACACCTATCCCATGTGGAGCGTGGAGAACCCGGACGATGTCTGCGCCAACACAGCCGGGCTGAAAGCGATCGGCGACGCGCATTTCAAAAAGTGGGGCACCGACTCGGGAAAGCTACGTTTTCTACCTTCGGTGTTTTCCACGAAGGCGCAGCACGATGTCGGCGAAATGCTCGCCCGGATTGACGAGTGGACAGACACGCACGAACTCGGCAAGGCCGTGGTCGGATATTATCTTTGGGGCTTCAATGACGCGGATTTCGGGCACTGGGTTCATCCCGCCACCTCCGGCGGGGAAAAGGACCTCGATGACTACTCGCCCGCCGCGCGGAAGGCGTTTCAGGTCTGGTTGAAAAAGAAATACGGCGATGATCGCGCCGCGCTGAGCCGTGCGTGGGGCCGTGCCGACCTGTCGTTCGAGGCCGTAACGCTGCCCACTCCCGAACGTCGCCGCGTGAAAGCTGGCGACCTGTTTCCCTGGCTGGGACCGTCGGAGCAGGATGTGCGCGACTTCAACCAATTCTACGGCGAGGCGCCGGGTGTGTTGCTGGATGGAATCACCTCCCAACTGCGCGCCCAGATGAAGCGGAAGAAAATCGTGGTCACGCATTTCGGAAATGTCATGCACGGCTGGCGAGGCTATGTCGGCTTGGGGAAAATGATCGACGCTCCCGGCATCAATTGCCTTACGGCCACTTCCGACTACGGCGTTCGTTGGCCGGGCTATACCGGAGGATTCGACTCGCTGCCCGACAGCCTCAGGCTCAACGGGAAGGCCTTCTTTCACGAGTTCGACTACCGGGCCTTCACAAGCCGGAAAAAGGGCCCGGAGGCCTGGGACTTCGGTGTGGGGCGTGCCAAGGATGCGGCTGCTCATCAGGCCATGTTCCTGCGCGAGGCGGGGAATCTGGCGGCACACGGCCAGGGCATCTATTGCTTTGATTTGGATCAACCCAGCTATGCGGATGCCGGTATCATGAACGGCGTCGCCAAGGGCTATCAGCTCTTTACCGCACTGGCCGATGTGCGCGACGCCCCGGAAGCGGACGTGGCCCTGTTCGTCAATGAGCAGAGCGTCAGTTCGCTGTGTGAGGATCCGGAATCATCGCGTTTTCTGATGCGCCTGACGCGCCGCCATCGGCCGCAATGGGATACCTCCGGCGTGCCGTATCATGTCTATCTGCAACGCGACATCACCAACCAGCGCCTGCCCGACTACAAGGTTTATGTCTTCCTCCTGCCGCAGGCCATCAGCCCGGCAGAACTCAAGGCCATCAATGCCTTGAAGCGGGATGGGCACACGCTGGTCTTCCTCCATGCACCCGACTTGTTGAACAACACGGCTGCACCGACCGAGTCGCTCTCCGCGATTTTGGAGATGAACGTCATCCGGTTAGCTGGTCCGCAGCCTCTCGCCGGCGTCTGGCGCCAGTCGGAGCATCCGCTCGTGAAGAATCTGTCGGACCGCTTCGGCGACCGGCCGATTCCGTGGGCGTTCACCGACCGTGAAAGCCGCGGACTGGCCTTTGCCGTTGCGGACAAGGCGGCCGTCCCACTTGCGGAATACCGGGACTCGGCGGACATCGCCTGCGCCGTGAAGGAGTTTCCAGAATGGCGCTGCGTATTCATGGGCGTTCCGTGGCTGGAAGCGCAATTCATGGCCAACCTTGCGCGCACCGCCAGCGCCTGGCGGGCAGGCGAGCCGCACGACGCGGTGTTCGCCAACCAGCACTTGATCACCATCCATGCCCTGTCCGCCGGGAAGAAAGCGCTCACTCCTCGCCAGCCTTCTAAGATTACCGATGCTATCACTGGTGAAGTGATCGCCGAAAAGGCCGGTGAATTCACCGTGGAGATGCCCTTTGGAGAAACACGCGTGTTTCGCACCGAAGCCCAGCCCTTTTCACGATAGCCGAAGCAAGAATTTACCCGAAAGGAAAACAACCCATGAACTCTGTCGAACGGGTCCACACGGCCCTCAAACTCGGCGTCTTCGTCGCCTTGCTGCTGGCGACGTGGGACAGCTTCGGGATCTGCTAGGAGCTTTTTATGGAGAACACCTCTATGACAACGTGGTCACTGGAACGCCCCAACCGTGGAATTTCTAAAGAAAATTGCCCGTATCTTTCCACGGCGAAAGAAAAAGTCACCCGGCGGCCGTCACGAAAGTGACGGTCGCCGGGTGCATCAACCCTTACATCGCTCGTGCTGCCCGTAGCCCGGCCCGCCAGGCCGGCAACCGGCCGACCTCGCGCACCAGGCTTGCTCCCCAGCAGCCGTTGAGCTTCCGCCCGATCCGCCGCTTGGCCTGCGTCACCGCCGGCGCGCTGACCTGGCAACTGAACGCGATCTCGTTGGTGCCACGGCCTTCCACCAGCGCCTGCAGCACCTTGAGCTCGCGGATGGTCAGCAGCGGCTCGATCAGCGACCAGTCGATGTCGCGCGCCGCCAACGTAGCAGCATCCTCGCCATCCGATGCCAGCAGGTCGCCGAACGTCAACTCCTCGCCGGCCTCGTCATGCGCCGGGGCCTCCATATCGGCCATGACCACCTGCTTGTCGAGTGTGGCGCCGGGGCACATGGCGTCCATCCTGCCTGCGTACTGCGACCGATGGCCGGATTTGAGCCGCTGGATCGTGTAGTAGGCCACGCTCCTGGGCATCAGCTCCTTACCCTGGTTCTCCAACACCTCGATGGCCTGGGCGGCCATGCACATGCCGTCCTGTACCAGCTCTTCGGGGTCTTCCGCTCCGGTGGTCTTCACTGCCTGCGGCACCACCGCGATCAGCATCGGCTGGATGACGTCCAGCAACAGCTCGCCTGCTCTTGGGCTCATACGCCCTCCTGAAATGCAGACGGCCCCACGCGGCCGCCAAGGTTGGTTGGTCGGCCGGCGTGGGCGGCAGGAGGCGAGTGCTAACCCGACTCAGGCTATTATGCCGGGGTAACACATGACGGTTTAAGCAGCAGGTGGCGTGGCGTCTGCGGGCCGTCTGTGAGACGGCGGGGGGGGCTCCGGCCGGCGCCCCCCCCCCGCGCGGTTCACGCCGCCGCGCGCAGCTTGAGCTCATCCACCAGGGCGCTCGCCTGCTTGCGGTCGAGCGCGTAGAGGTCGGCGACGCCGAAGTACTGGTGCACCTCGGCGTTGAGCTGGCTGAGCGACAGGTCCTGGCGCTCGGCCAGGTCGCGGATGAACCGGAGCTGCTTGGCGCTCGCCTGTTCGGCCGGCCTGCCGACCGGCACAGCCGCCGCCGGAGCCGCCGGTGGCGCCGCGGGCTGGGCCGCCGTGGGCGCGGCCTGGCCGTGGAGCTCGGTCTCCACCGCCTGCCGCACGAGTGCGAACGTCTGGCGCATGCGCTCCTGGACCTCCCCGGGCTGGAGCGCGTCGGGGAGCTCGAGCTCCACGGCGGCGTGGTAGCTCTGCGAGCTGAACTCCTGCCCCGGCACGGGGACTTTCTTGCTGTAGCTGGCACTGAGCTTGAGCATGGGTGTCTCCTCAGGGCGCCAGCGCCAGGGTCGGCGCAGGCGGCCGCCGCCGCACCTGCTGCGCGTGGGTATCTTCGGCCTCGCCCAACGCCTGAGGGGCGAGGTGTTCGGCCACCAGGGCCGTCCGCAGCGGGCCGGAGGCCGTGATGGTCATCCGGAGCTTCCGGCCGCTGTCGAGGCGCGCGCCCCGGGCGACGGCCAGCACTACGTGATACGTGTTCATGGGTTCCTTGGGGTGGGGTTGGTCTGCACAGCGGCTGCACCGCAGCCGGCGGCGGCCGCCGCCGTGGTGGGCCCGCGTGCGGGCTGGCTGCGGCTGGCTACAAGGCCCAGGGCCACCGGGGTCAACCGGCGGCCCGTGGGGTGGGGTGGGCTAGCGTCCCGGCTGGGGGCGCCGGGGCTGGCCGGGTGTCGGCTGGGAGGCGGGGCTGCGCAGCGGCATCAGCACATGGAGGCCGCCCTGCCGGTCACGGCTGTACAGCGGGCCCTGCCCATCCGCCCAGCGGAACGCACGGAACCCTGCGGCCAGCGCGGCCAGCAGGTAGGTGCGGTCCACGCTGAGGTGGGCGGTGTGCGGTTCGAGCGTGCTGCTGGGGAGCCGCAGGCTGGTGGACGGTGGCGCGGGGTCCCCTGCGCGGCTCACCACGACGGCGCCCGCCTGCCGGTGGAGCGTCACCCCGGCAGGCTCGAGCTCCTGCCCTGTGAACAGCGGGAGCGCCTCGGTCAGCAGTCCGGCATCCGCCTCGCTGATGGTCAGCACCCACGCCCCTGCGGACGGTGGGATGACCTGGCGCCAGTGCGGGAAGGTGCCGCCGATGGTGCGCACCTGGTAATCCCAGCGGAGCGTCACCAGCCGGAACCAGCCGCCCGCCTGGTCGGCCGAGTACCCGACCTGCAGCTCCGTGGGCGTGAGCTCGGTCCAGAGCAGGAACTGGCTCGCCGGGACAATGCAGCTGGTGCGGAACGGCTGGCGGACCGTGTTGAAGGCGCTCAGGCGCCGGCCATCCGTGGCCACGACGTAGTCCCCCTCCGCGCTGCTGTCGAGATACAGGCCGCCCAGGCTAGGTCGGGACGTGTCGCGCGACGCGAACGGCGCGGCTTTGCGCAGGTGGCCGAGCAAGGCGGGATCGACCGCGCCGACCTCGGGCTTGGGCGGCAGCAGCGGCCACTCGTCCAGTGGGGTGGCCGTCACCTCGCGGCTGAGCCGCTGGCCGGCGAAGGTCTGGGTGAGTTGGAGGCGGTGGTCTACGGAGCCAAGCTCGACGGCTTCCGCTCCCCGGCCGTGGGCCAGGCGGCTGAGCTCCGTGAACGGCACGAGGGTCTCACCCGCGGTTTGGATGTGGGCTGATCCGCAGCGGTAGGCCAGCACGCTGTCGAGATCGGTCGCGGTAAGTGTGAGCCGGCCTGGGTAGGCGCTGAGCCTTACGAGTTGGAACACTGGCAGGGTGGTTTTAGGGGGCACGACCTTGGACAGGCCGGCCAGGGCGTCACGCAACTCGTGACGCGGGAGTGTTATTTTCATGGGTTTCCTGGGGTTGGAGGTGGCGGCGCCCTTGGTCTGGCGCACAGCTTCGGCGCTGAGCCGGGTGCTGGGCACCCGGCGGGGAGGGCCTGCGCGGACGCCGTGCAGGCGCCGCAAGTCTTCCTCCGACAGGGCGGCGGCGGGCCCGGGGAAATACGGCATCAGGCTCCTTGGGTGGGAGTGTGGTGACGGGTTAAACATCCGTCATCTTATTATGCCGGGGTAGGGGGGTGTTTTAAGCGGTGGGGCTTCTGCGGAGGGATCCCTGCTGGTACGCCGGTCAGGGCGTGGTTGCTACCGTAGTATTATGCCGCGGCAAGACGGGCTTTTAAGGCAGGGCGGAGCAGCGGCCTGCCGGCCCTCTCTGGTAGCTACAGACCGCAGAGCCCCGCTTGGCCGTCCCGCTCGGTCGCGGGCGCCACGGGCCGCAGAGTCGGCGTGATGCTACACCGGAACTCCTTGTGCGGTTCCGCTGCTTGGAACTAAGGCGGCCCAGGCCTTTCGAACTGTGGGGCCGCGGTGTTGCACGCAGCCAAGCGCCAAGAAAAACAGGCCGACCGCGCCGAGCGCAAGGCTGATGAGCCGCAGTACTTTTTGTTTTGTCAGGGCCGCAAGCGCCCCGAGCGCCCTGGCGATTTGAAAGGGCGTGACGCTTTTCGCGGGCGTGTTGTGGCGCTGCACAGGCCACGCGGACGACGCTCTCCAGCAGCCGCTGATCTTCCGTCCGCTCCGCCGCCTGGCCTGGGTGACCGCCGGCGCCGCCACCTGACCGCCGCACGCGCTCTCGCTGGTGCCGGGGCCCGCTACCAAGGCCGGCAGCACCTGTTGCTCGCGCTCGCTCAGCCCCGGCCGCAGTCCCTGGCGTAGCTGAGGGCGCGCCACGCCGTTCCCTCGGCCTAGCTGCCGGGCTTGCTCCCGGGGGCCTGTTTCGGCGGCTGTTGCGCCGCCCACAGCAGCCCGGCGGCCTGGGCCAGCAGGCCTGGTTTTCGGGTTGCCAGGGGGCGCGCCCCGAACCGCCGCTGCCGCGGCCGCCCCCTGGCCGGTGGCCGCACCTGGCCGGCGCACGCCTTCACGTAGGCTTCCAAGCCCTCCAGGGAGATCTGGGCAGCTGGAATGTTCTTATTAACCTGCTCCCAAGCCAGGCGCTTGAACTTGAGCGAGCCGGGGGCCTGGCGCATGAAGAGCCCCCGCAGATGCTTCAGCTGGCGGGCCCGCGCCCGGTCTTCCGCGCGGCACGCCTGCTCGTCGGCGCGCAGTTGCGACTCCTGGGCCAGCTCCTCCCGCTTGAGCTCCGTCAGCAGCTGGGCGGCCAGCAGGGCCGGCCCGGTTGCGCCCAGGCTCAGGGAGCCTTGCCGCTGCCGTCCCTCGGGCGTGGTGACCCGGTAGCGGATGCGCCAGCCAAAGTGCTGGCCCGCTCCGTAGTGCCGGCCTTGGACGGATCCGTTTTCCAGGAAATGGGGCAGGACGGTGCGCAGTTTATCGCGCACCGCGGGCGGCAAGGCCAGCAGGCGCTCATGCCGCAGGAGCTGGTCCACGTCCAGCGACATCTCAAGCCCTTCGGGCGGACGGGGCCGCTGCGCCCTCCGCCTGCTGGCCCTTCTGCGGTCCTTGGCCTAACAGCAGCGCGTGGCGGGCGGACGTGTAATCGCGCAAGACCTTCATATAGCTCTGCGTGGCCCGGTCCAGGAGCTCAAACAGCTGCAGGTTCTCCTCATCCGGCGCGTGAACGCTGGCAATGGACGGGAGCGGGACGGTAGGTGCCTGGGTCGACAGGCCGTAATCGCGGCTGGCGAGGAACAGCCGGAGCCGCATGATGACTTCGGCGAGCATTTTCAGATGCGACCCGACGATCTGCTCGGTGAGGCCCATGATGCCCCGCTGGTCCAGCGCGTTCTGCACCGTTTGGCGGATCTCCCGCTCATACGTTAGCAGCCCGTACTTTAGCATGCCCCCCTGGTTGGACGGCAGGTTGTGCCCGAAGATTGTCTCCAGGTCGCCTTGCGCGATGGCCGCCTGATGCGCCTCCTGGTATTCACGCTCGGGATCGCGCGGGGGCTTTTGATGGTCTGGGCGGGCCCTCCGCTCCTCCCGGCGTTTCTTGGAGGACTCTCTGGCGGCCCGCTGCTTGGGCTTTTGGCCTGCGTGCCCCGCGGGCGGGGGCGGTTGCTGTGCCGATACACCGGGTTCATCAGGCATGGTTCACGTCCTTCCGCATAAGCTGTTCATCAATTTCAGCCTGCGCAGGCTAGCAAGCGCGGCAGATTTTGTCAGCGAAAAATGCACACGATCATGCGCCGTGCTCAGGCAGCCCGCGCGGTTTCGGTATCGTTTCTATTTGACGCAACGGGCGTGGGAGTGCCCGGCAGCGTGTCCGGAGTCCGGGCTGTCCATGGGGTTGCACGGCTCTCAGCCCTGTGCTAATTTACGTGCACATGAAGCGTAGGTATAAACTTGGGTCAAGCTGACCGGTGGCCGCGGAAAAGAAGCGGCTGTTGGCTGGCGCGGTGCAGACGGTCGCGCCAGTCGAGCGCGCCGCGGACCGGCCGGGTGTGGCGGACGGAAGCCTTTGCCGGCGTGGAGAGCGACGCAAATAAAAATATTTAAATTGACCAGGAATGTTTTCTTGTGCCCGGTGGCTGGAAAAAGAAATCACTTAATTATTTGTTATTATTTTAAATTGAAATACTTGTAAGTTTAATTTAGTCGCGATGTCAAACTGTCCCTGCCGCCTTTGCACCGCGCGCAGGGCTTGGCGCAGGTGATGAGGGTTGGGTGCACGCGCCAGCTAGTCCGAGTCCCCAGGAGCGCCGCCCTCCCGACCACCTACCCAGGGGCCACGATTCGTGGGAAGCTGGCGGATCGTGCAGGTGGCTGCGCTGGGCTGGCGGAGGCTGCCGCTGGCTCTGCCGTTGACGGGGCCCATCCGGCCGGGCCAAGGCCTTGCGGCTGTCTGCGCCTCCTGACGGGTTCCGTGTCAATATCACGCCGGGTGGGTACACCGGTTCGGTTGACCTGTCCGGCCGCGGCTCAGGGCCCTGTGGCGGGTGACGGGGCCGGTACTCCGGCGGCCGCTGACCCTGCGCCGTGCGGTGCGCACCAACCAGACTTTTTTCACAACATCTGCCAGCCGCCGCACACGACGGCCGCCCGTGAGCCATCGCCACCCTGTCGGGTGGTTTTTTTGTAACTTCCCCTGAGAGCCTCCTGCTGACTTCCGTGACGTCTGCGGTGAAAGCATGTTCCCAACCCGCGGAAAAGTTTGCGCGCGATCAGGCGAAGGGCATCAGGCGGCCGGGGGGGCCGTTGAGTTCGTCGTTCCAGTCGGCGGGTTTGGCGCCGGCGATGGTGGCGATGCGGCGCGAGGTCAGCACCGGTGCGCGCGCGTCGCGCTCCCGCACCGGGATGGCCTCGAGCGCGAAAATCTGCTGCGGGATCGGCGGCTTGCCGGGATCCTTGTAGCGCACGTAGAGCGCGGCCGGGTTGTCGTCGGCGAAGAACCGGACCACCGCGCCCTTGGCGCCGAGGCGGTACTCGCGGTTGGTGATCAGCCCGCCGGTGACGAACCGCCGGAGGTGCGTGAAGAGGTCGAACTCGTAGACCACCGTCAGCACGCGCTCGCGGTCGAGGATGGAGCAGTGGAGCAGCGTGCCATCGACGAACAGCTTGTCGGCCGGCGCGACCACCTTGCAGCGCCCGTCGCGCCAGACGAGCAGCAGCTTGTCGAGCGGCGAGCAGGTGAGCAGCGGCTCGCCCGCGATCTTGTGGCCCAGGTAGCCCTTCTCGCGGTCGTAGGCGATGGCCAGCGCGTCGGAGGTCAGCTCGCGCTCGGAGATCTCGCCGAACTGCGCGAGCTGCGTGCGCCGCGGATAGTCCGCGCCGTATTTCTTCAGCAGGTTCCGCAGGTAGCGGATGGCGTAGGGCGCGAGCGCGTCCAGGTTCTGGCCCACCTCCGCCAGCTCGGCGCGGCTGCGCTCCAGCTCCGCCCGGTTCTTCTCGATGTCGAACAGCGAGATGCGCCGGACGGGGATGCCGAGCAGCGTCTCCAGGTCGTCCTTGGTCACGTCGCGCTGGAGCTGGTCGCGGAACGGCAGCAGCCCGTCGAGCACGGCCTGCTGCACGGCGGCCGCGGTGGCGCAGGTCTCGATGCTCTTGTAGATGCGCTGCTCGATGAACAGGCGGACGAGCGTCAGGCCGTGGAGCGCGTCCACCAGCTCGCGGCGCCGGTGCAGCAGCTCGGCGCGCAGCAGCTCGACCAGCCGCGCCGTGTTGTGGCGCAGGATCTCCGGCACCGTCAGCTCGACCGGCTTCTGGTCGTGGATGACGACGATGCGGCTGGCGACCTGCACCTGGCACTGCGTGAAGGCGAAGAGCGACTCCATGGCGCGGGCCGGATCCTGGTCCGGCGGCAGCTTGATCTCGATCTCGACCTGCTCGGCGGTGAAGTCGTTGAGGCTTTTGAGCTTGAGCCGCCCCTTGCGCGACGCCTCCTCGATGGAGGCCATGACCGCGTCGGTCGTGACGCCGAACGGCAGCGAGCGCAGCACCAACGTCTGTTCATCCTTCTGCTCGATGTGGGCGCGGAGCAGGACGTGCCCGCGCCCGTCGTCGTAGGCGCGCGCGTCCATCAGGCCGCCCTGCGGGAAGTCGGGCAGCACGCGGAGCGCCTTCTTCTGGAGGATGGCGATCTGCGCCTCGAGCAGCTCCGCGAAGTTGTGCGACAGGATGCGCGTGGAGATGCCCACGGCGATGCCCTCGGCGCCGAGCATCAGCAGCAGCGGGATCTTCGCCGGCAGGGAGACCGGCTCCTGCTTGCGGCCATCGTAGGACGGCACGTACGCCGTGAGCGCGTCGTTGAACAACACTTCGCGCGCCAGGGGCGTCAGCCGGCACTCGATGTAGCGCACCGCGGCGGCCGGGTCGCCGGTGAAGATGTTGCCGTAGTTGCCCTGCCGCTCGATCAGGTACTGCTTGTTCGCCAGCGTGACGAGCGCGTCGCCGATCGAGGCGTCGCCGTGCGGGTGGAACTGCATGCAGTAGCCGACGATGTTGGCGACCTTGATGAACTTCCCGTCGTCGTTTTCGTGGAGCGAGAACAGGATGCGCCGCTGCACCGGTTTGAGGCCGTCGTCGAGGTCGGGGATGGCGCGGTCGCGGATGACATAGGCGGCGTACTGGAGAAAGTTGCTGTCCATCATCTGCTTGAGCGCGCCGTCGCCGGTGGCCTTCAGGCCCGTGGCTGGCGTTGCGGGCGGCATCTGGACAGCGTCCGTCCCGCCTTCGGCCGGGCTGTTGCCTACGGCTGCGGGGATGGCAGCGGCCGGCGCCGGCGGGGCCTGCATGCCGGGGAGTTCCGGCGCGGGCCCCGGATCGGGGTTTGGCGCGGGGTTGAACAGCGGCAGCTCGCCGGGTTTGTCGTCGGGCGCGCTCACGCGTCGGCCTCCACGACCAGGTGGTTCATGATGTAGGCGCGCCGCTCGGGCGTGTTGCGGCCCATGTAGAAATTCAGCACCGCGGGCACGCTGTGCCGCTGGCTGACGCGCACCGGCGTCAGCCGCATCGCCGGGCCGATGAACTGCTTGAACTCCGCCGGCGAAATTTCGCCGAGCCCTTTGAACCGCGTCACCTCGGCGCCGCGCAGGCCCTTGACGGCGGTGTCGCGCTCGGCCTCGGAATAGCAGTAGTGCGTCTGCTTCGCGTTGCGGACGCGGAAGAGCGGCGTTTCGAGGATGTGGACATGGCCGTTGTGGACCACGGGCTCGAAGAAGCGCAGGAAGAACGTCAGCAGCAGGTTGCGGATGTGCAGGCCGTCCACGTCAGCGTCGGTGGCCAGGATGACCTTGGCGTAGCGCAGGCGCTCGGGCGACTCCTCGATGTCGAGGCTGCGCATCAGGTTGTAGAGCTCCTCGTTCTTGTACATGATGTCGCGGTTGAGATCGCAGACGTTCAGCGGCTTGCCGCGCAGCGTGAAGATCGCCTGCTTCATGACGTCGCGGCAGCTGACGATCGAGCCGCCGGCGGACTGGCCCTCGGTCAGGAAGATCATCGTCCCCTCGCCGGCGCCGGTTTCCGCGTCGAAGTGCTGCTTGCAGTCCTTGAGCTGCGGCACGCGGATCGAGGTGGAGCGGGCGCGCTCGCGGGCCATCTTCTTGATGGACTGCAGCTCCCGGCGGAGCTTGACGCTTTCCGCGATCTTGGCGAGCGCCTTCTCCGCCGCCAGCGGCTGGCGGTGCAACAGGTCCACGACGGCCTCGCGGACCTGCCCGACCAGCTCGCCGCGCAGCTCGGAGTTGCCCAGCTTGTTCTTGGTCTGCGACTCGAAGACCGGCTCCTGCAGGCGGATCGAGATCGCGCCGGCCATGCCCTCGCGGATGTCGTCGCCCTCGAATTTCTCCTTGGAGAACTCGTTGAACGCCTTGACCAGCCCCTCGCGGAACGCGCTCAGGTGCGTGCCGCCGTCGCGCGTGAACTGGCCGTTGACGAACGAAAAGAAGGTTTCCTCGAAGCGGTTGGTGTGGGCGAAGACCAGCTCCAGCGTCTTCGAGCGGAACGCCAGCGGCGGGTAGAGCGCCTCGTCGCCGACCTCGTCGCGCAGCAGGTCGCGCAGGCCGTCGCGCGAGTGGTAGACCTCCCCGTTGTATTCCAGTCGCAGCCCGGCGTTCAGGAACGCGTAGAGCTGCAGCCGGCGGGCGAGGTGCTCCTCGACGTACGCCGCCTTGCCGAAGATCTCCGGGTCGGGCTCGAAGCAGATGAACGTGCCGTCCGGCTCCCCGGGCGCCTCGCCTTGGGTTTCCTTCTTCAGCTTGCCGCGCGCGAAGACCGCGCCGGCGAACACGCCCGCGCGGAAGCTGCGGACCTCGAAGTGGGCCGAGAGCGCGTTGACCGCCTTGGTGCCGACGCCGTTGAGGCCGACGCTGAACTGGAAGACCTCGTTGCTGTACTTGGCGCCGGTGTTGATCTTCGAGACGCACTCCACCACCTTGCCCAGCGGGATGCCGCGCCCGAAGTCGCGCACCGTCACCCGCATGCCCTCGCGCGTCACCGCCACGCGCTGGCCGCAGCCCATGATGAACTCGTCCACGGCGTTGTCGACGATCTCCTTGAGGAGGATGTAGATGCCGTCGTCGTAGTCGAGGCCGTCGCCGACGCGGCCGATGTACATGCCCGTCCGCTTCCGGATGTGCTCCAGCGGCGAGAGGGTCTTGATCTTGCCCTCGTCGTAGTTGTGTTGTGGCGGCTTGCTCATGCGTCAGGGGCGGTGACTGTAGCAGCCTCGAATCCGGAAACAAGCGCGGAAGCGGCGGCGGCAGATGAACACTCCACCACGAAGGCACGCAGCGCCAGCCAGGGCGGTCGTGCGGGGTGCAGCTTCCTGCTTTATGGTCCATGGCTGATTCTCCCCACCTCTGTGCCCTCTGCGGTGGAATTTCCTCCGCTTCCTCCGGCCGCTCGCGGCTTTGCCAAAGCGGGGAAACGTGCTAGCGTGGGCCCGTGACGTTGCGCATTGCCAGCTTCGGGGTCAGGGGGTTCGTCGGTGTTTCGCTCACGCCGAAAGTCGCGATGGATTTCGCGGGGGCGTTTGCCGCGCACCTCGGCGGCGGCCGCGTGCTGCTCGGCCGCGACACGCGCGGCTCGAGCGCGATGCTCCACGCCGCGACCTTGAGCAGCCTCGTCGGCGCGGGCTGCGAGGTGCTCGACCTGGGCATCTGCCCGACGCCGCTCCTCCAATATGCCGTCCGGCCGCGCGGCGCGGCCGGCGCTCTCTCCATTTCCGGCGGCCACAACGCGATGGGCTGGAACTCGCTGACTTTCATCGGGGCGGGCGGCGAATTTCTCGACCCCGTCGGCGGCGAAGCCGTGCTCGACCGCTACCATGCCGGCGCCTTCCTGCTGGCCGACTGGGCGCACCTGGGCACGGTCCGGGCGGTGAACGATGTGGCCGCGCCGTACTTCGAGGCGCTGGTGGAGCGGCTCGATGTGGCGGCGATCCGCGCCGCGCAGCTGACGGTGCTGATCGACCCGGTGGGCGGCGCGGGCTGCGCGTTTCTCGAGGAGTTCGCGCGGCGGCTCGGCGTCCGCCTGCTGCCCATCAACGCCCACCCTTCGGCCTATCTCGCGCGCGAGCCGGAGCCGCGGCCGCGCAGCGCGCGGCAGATGGCCGGCATCATCAGCCAGCTCGGCGGCGACGCGGGCTTCCTGCTGTCCAGCGACATGACGCGCCTCTCGCTGGTGTCCGAGACCGGCGAGCCGGCGAGCGAGGAGTGCACGTTCGCGGTGATCGCCAACCACGTCCTCGGCCGCAACGCCGGCACGGTGGTCACGAACACGTGCACGACGCGGATGATCGACGACATCGCCGCGCAGCGCGGGGCGCGGCTGGTGAAGACCTGCGTCGGGCAGGCGTACATCGTTTCGGCGCTGCTCGACGAGCAGGGCGTCCTGGGCGGTGAGGGCAGCGGCAGCGCGGTGCTGCCGGACTTCAGCCGCGCGTTCGACGGCTTCCTGATGATCGGCCTGGTGCTGGAGGCGATGGCGCAGCGCTGCCAGAAACTTTCGGCCCTGCTCGGCGCGCTGCCGCGCTACCAGATCGTCAAGCGTCAGATCCGCTGCGATTCGCGCCACGGCTATCGCGCGCTCGACTTCCTTAAGGCGCAGCTGCGCGCGCGGCCCGATGCCGGCACGCTGGACCAGACCGATGGCCTCCGCATGGACTGGCCCGACGGCTGGGTGCATGCGCGCGCCTCGCGGACCGAGCAGCTCGTGCGCGTCATCTCCGAGGCCCAGACGCGCGCCGTCGCCGTGCAGCGCGCGGACGAGGTCGAACGGCTGATCGAGCAGGAAATCTGATGAACATCGAACACCGAACATTCAACATCGAACATCGAAGTAAAGAGGAATGAAGGAATCGTTAAAGGTCGGCGTATCGGGCGTGCGCGGCGTGGTGGGCGAGAGCTTCACCCCGCAGCTGGCGGCGACCTTTGCGCAGGCGTTCGGCGCGTTCGTCGGGCGCGGCCCGGTCGTCATCGGGCGCGACACGCGGCCCTCCGGCACGATGCTGGAGCAGGCGGTGATCGCCGGCCTGCAGAGCGTCGGCTGCACGCCGGTGCTGCTGGGCATCGTGCCGACGCCGACGCTGCTGCTGGCGACCAAGGAGCTCGGCGCGCGCGGCGGCATCGCCATCACCGCGAGCCACAACGCCGCCGAGTGGAACGCCCTCAAGTTCGTCGACCGCACGGGCCTGTTCCTCGACGAGACGCGCGCCGGCGAGCTCTACGACCTCTATCATCAGGGCGAATTTCCGCTGGTGCCGGAAGCCGAGCTGCCGGGCATCGCGACGCAGCAGCATGCCTTTGCGCGGCACGCGGCGCGCATCGCCAGCTATGCGGATCTCGGCGCCATCCGGGCGCGGCGCTTCAAGGTGGCGGTGGACTGCGTCAACGGCGTCGGCGCGGTCTTCACTCCGGAGTGGTTGCGCGAGGCGCTGGGGTGCGAGGTGGTGGCGCTGCACGAGCGGCCGACCGGCTTCTTCGAGCGCGGCCCGGAGCCGGTGCCGGAAAACCTGACGCGGCTCGGCGATGCGGTGCGCAGCAACGGGTGCGCGGTCGGCTTCGCGCACGATCCCGACGGCGACCGGCTGGCGCTCGTCAACGAGCGCGGCCAGCCGCTGGGCGAGGACTTCACCCTGGCGCTGGCCGCCTGGCAGGTGCTGGAACGGCACGCCCGCGGGCCGGTGGTGACGACCATCTCCACGAGCCTGTGCGTGGATGCGGTCGCCAGGAAATTCGGGCAGGAAGTCATCCGCACGAAGATCGGCGAGATCAACGTGGTGGAAAAAATGCTGCAGCTCGGCGCGCCGGTCGGCGGCGAGGGCTCCGGCGGCGTCATCGTGCCGGCGGTGCACCCGTGCCGCTGCGCCTATATCGCCATGGCGCTGATCCTGGAACTGCTCGCCGCGCAGCAGCGCGCCCTCAGCGCCGTGCGCGCCGAGATCCCGGAGTTTCACCTCGTCAAACACAAGCTGACCGTCAGCGGCGACGCCGCGCCGGAGCTGCTGCGGCGGCTGCGGCGGCGCTTCGAGGAGCGGGGTGCGCGCATCTCGCTGCTCGACGGCGTCCATGCGGCGTTTGGCGACCGCTGGCTCAGCGTGCGCCGCTCGAACACCGAGCCGGTGCTGCGCGTGACGGCCGAGGCGGCGTCGCCCGCGGAGGCCGAGGCCCTGCTGCGCGAGGCGCTCGATGACCTGGCCGCGGACCCCACTGGATTGGCAACAAGGAAACAAACATGAAAATCAAACGCGGATGTCTGGCACTGATGGGCTTGCTGGCGGGCACGGGCGGAGCGTACGCCATGCACGCGGGCGAGGGCCTGCCGGTGATGTCGAACGGCTTCATGGCGGTCAGCGTGCAGGGCAGCATCGGGCTGGTCAACGGCACGGCCCAGGAGACGGTCTACAGCAGCGTCGGGGGCGGGCGTTATCAGTTGAGCCAGCTCGACTGGGACATCCGCAACGTGGTCATGGTGGGGGCGGAAGTGACCGTGGCGCTGCAGAACACCGTCTGGCTCAACGCCGGCCTCTGGGGCGCGGCGACCAAGGGCAACGGCCAGATGAACGATTGGGACTGGTTGTTGGAGGAGCCCGGTTCGCCGTGGACCGACTGGTCCTTGAGCTCGGTGGATGTGACGCGCGCGTGGCTGCTCGACCTCAACGTCAACATCGAGGTGACGCGCTTTGGCGGGCTCGGCCTGCGCGGCATCGCCGGCTACAAGTACAACACGTGGTCGTGGGAGGATCATGGGATCCAGCACATCTATTCCTCCAACCCGGCCGTCCCCGGCGGCTTCCGCAACGATGTGGCGGACGACAGTCCCAACACCGGCATCACCTACGAGCAGGACATCCACATCCCCTACGTCGGCGCGGGATTGAACTGCGTCGCCGGCCGCTGGAGCCTGGACGCCTATGCGCTCTACAGCCCCTACGTCATCGCGACCGACCATGACGAACACCTGCTTCGTCAGCTGAAATTCCAGGAGGACTTCAGCGGCGGGCAATACTTCGGCCTCGGCGTGCGGGGCACCTGCACCTTCCTGGAGCGCGGCTTTGCCACGCTCTCGCTTGATGGCCAGATCATCCCCGAGATCTACGGCGATACGACTGTCATCAACACCCGGACGGGGGCGAGCGATACCAGCACCGGCACCGCCGGTTTGAACAACCAGATCTGGATGCTCTCGCTCGGCGTCGGCGCCAAATTCTAGGCTTCACTTGGCACGGGTTTCGCTGATCGCCCACAGCAGGGCGTCGCGCAGGTCATCGTCCAGCGCGGCCATGCGTTGCGCCAGCTCGCGGGCGAGGCCGCGGTAGGTCTTCAGCCCGATGGCCGGATGCTGCTCCACGAGGCGCGCAAAGGCGGCGCGTGAAAATTCCAGCGCCGTGCCCTCGGTCAGCGCCACGACGCTGGCCGAGCGGGCGGGCACGCCCAGGAAACAGATTTCACCGAAGATGTCGCAGGGGCCCAGCTCGGCCAGCCGGCGGTATTGCCCGCCGCCGATGTGCTTGCGGACCTCCACGCGGCCGGCGATGACCATGAAGAAGGCGTCGCCGGTTTGGCGCTCCTCCACGATCCGCGTGCCCTGCGGATAGTGACGCGGCACGCCGGCGCGATCCACCAGGTCCAATTCCGCCTGCGTCAGTTCGTCGAAGATCATCGCGTTCTCCCCAAAATGAGCCGTGTGGCGTTTTTAAAGGCGTGCGGCGTGGGGTGCAAGCCAAACTTCCTCTTTTGTGGCGGGGCCTGCCTGCCCTGCACAGGCATACGGGCGGGGCGCGCGGCCCGCCCTCAAGGGCCAAGGGCTGATATGACCGCGCCATTCAGCGGCGCGGGAGACGCAGCGTGACGCTCTTGCCGTCGCGCTGGAGCTGCGAGGTGAGTTCGTAGCTGTCGCCGTCGGGGCGGCAGCTGAAGGGGGCACCTTCGCCCCACGGGTCGCGGCTGCGGGCGGCGGCGGCGGGGCCGTCGCGCATCACCTCCAGGGCCGTGCGCAGCATCAGCTCCTTTGCGCGCGCCGCATCCATGCTGGCGCGGACGCCGCCCGCGATGGGGAAGTACAGCCCCGCGATCGCGTTCTGGTTTGTCACCTGCGCGGCGACGTTCTGGGACCAGGCGGCGGCATCCTTGACCGGCGTGGCGCCGGCTTCCGCGATGGCGCCCATGAGCTCGGAGGCTTCCATCAGCTGCTGGACCAGCCGCGTCGAGTTGGTGCCGACGCCGCCGAGGACCTTTTGCGCGTCCTTGTCGCCGAGCAGCCGGAACAGCTCGCCGCGGATCAGCTTCACGTTGATGGGCTCGATGCGTTTCTCCTGCAGCAGGACCAGCGCGGCCTGTCCGTCCTTGAACAGGAGCGCCTCGCCGCGCCGCACGTCGGCGGAGAGCAGCGCGATGCCGCGCTTGCGCTGGCCGAGGCCGAGCCAGAAGCTGTCGCCGCCGTTTTCCTCCAGCCCGATCTTCAGGCCGACCGGGCCGCCCGCGGCCACCGCGCTCAGGCGCAGGCTGGCGGCGAAGTTCGTCGCCGCCGCGCCCGCCTGCTGCTCGCGGCTGACGGCAACGAGGTGCCGCATGAACCAGTCGATGCCGAAGGCTTTCTCGGCGAGCATCGCCTGGCGGAAATCCACGCACGGCGGGATGGCGTTGAGCTGTGCGTCCAGCCGGGCGAGCAGGTCCGGCGGCAGCGCGGCGAGGTTGGCCGAGAGCGCCTCAAGCGACCGCTGCCGGATCGTGGCGTCGAACAGCCCGGAGATCAGCGGCCAGCCCTCGCCGGCGTGTCCCGCCGAGCGCAGCGCGTCCGCGTGCAGCGCGACGAACGCCGCCGGGTCGCTTTTCTTCACGCGTTCCGCCTCCCACGCGGCGACGTTCGCAAGCTGGTTGAGCGGCGCCATGTGCGGGAGCAGCGACTTGAAGCTGAGGTCCTGCTTTTCCAGGTCAATCCCCCAGTCGCAGCGCGGTGTGTTCGCGGCCTGGCGGTAAAGCGCCAGGGCCGGCGCCAGCTTGCTGCTCAAGGCGGCGGCGCTGGCGTCGGCCGCCGGCTTTTGCAACAGCTGCTCTTCCGCGGCGGTCAGCTTCGGCAGGGCCTCGAAGGCGCGGCGATAGACCTCGGCCGCGTTGGGCGTCTCGGCGGCGCGGCCGGCCGCCGCCAGCAGCAGGAGGGTCCAGAACAGGGGCGCTTTCATCCCCCTATATTCCAAGCCTTGGGCGCGCTTGGCCAGCTTTTTCCATGGTCTGGAAAAGGTCGGGGCCGTTGTCCTGGAGCTGTGCAAACCGCAGGCCCCGGTGGTGCCCAAGGCGGGGCCGCCCCGGAAAAGCGCGGCTGGCGGAGGGCTTTTCTCTGCCTCGACAGCGGCAGGGGGTTCCGCTATCGTTCCGGCCTTCGAGAGCAGCCATGAGCAAGAATATCCATGAGTTGGCGCACCCGTGGGTGCGGTCGTTGACCGTTTATGAGCCGGGCCGGCCCATCGAGGAGGTCGCGCGCGAGCTGGGCTTTGCCGACGCGGAGGAGATCATCAAGCTGGCCTCCAACGAGAACGCGATCGGCCCCGCGCCCAAGGCCGTCGCGGCGATGCGCCGCGCCGTCCGGCAGATGCACCTCTATCCCGATGGCGGCGCGTTCTACCTGCGCCGCGCGCTGGCCAAGAAGCTCGGCGTCGAGATGGACCAGATCATGGTCGGCCACGGCAGCAACGAGATCCTCGCGCTGCTGGGCCAGGCCTTCCTCGGGCCGGACACCGAAATCGTCATGGCGCAGGGCGCGTTCATCGTCTACCGCCTTGTCGCCGACGCGTTCCGCGCGCGGACGATCGCGGTGCCGATGCAGCAGTTCACGCACGACCTCGAGGCGATGCTGGCGGCGATCACGCCGCAGACCAAGCTGGTGTTCATCGCCAACCCGAACAACCCGACCGGGACCGTGGTGGACAACGCTGCGCTCGAACGCTTTATGGACCAGGTTCCGCCGCATGTGGCGGTGGTGCTCGACGAGGCGTATATCGAGCTGCTGCCGCCCGCGCGGCAGCCGGACACGCTGCGCTATGTCCGCGAGGGCCGGCATGTCTTTGTGTTGCGCACCTTTTCCAAGACCTATGGCCTGGCCGGGCTGCGCGTCGGCTATGCCGTCGGGCCGCGCGCGGGGGTGGAACTGCTCAACAAGGTCCGGCAGCCGTTCAACGTGAATGCGATGGCGCTGGCCGCGGCCGAGGCCGCGCTGGCCGACGAGGCGCATGTGGCGCGCACGCGGCGGATGGTGGCCGCCGGCCTGCGGCAGCTCGAGCGCGGCTGCGCCAGGCTCGGCCTGGCGTTCGTGCCCTCGGTGGTGAATTTCATGCTCGTCAAAGTCGGGCGCGGCCGCCAGGTCTGCAAGGCGCTCGAGCGCGAGAAGGTGATTGTGCGGCCGGTGGACGGCTACGGGCTGCCGGAATACATCCGTGTCACGGTGGGCACGCGCGCCGAGAACACGCACTTTTTGAAGGCGCTGGAGAAAGTAATGAAAGAGAATGGTTGATGGAGGATGGTGCATGGCGGATGGAAAGCGTCACAAGCGCGATCCATCATCCATCCGCCATACACCCTCAACCATGCACCCTTAACCCTTGGTGTTTATGATTATTGTCCTGAAGAAGTCGGCGACCGAGAAAGATGCCCAGCACATCGTGGAGGCGGCGCGGGCGTGGGGTCTGAAGACCAACGTCAGCCGCGGCGTCGAGCGCACGATCATCGGGCTGATCGGCGACGAGCGGATCATCCACGGCAAGCCGCTCGACATGTTGCCGGGCGTCGAGTCCGTGCTGGCCGTGCTCAAGCCCTACAAGCTGGCGGCGGCGGAGGGCCGGCCCGAAGGCACGCGCATCAAGCTGGCGCCGGTCAAGAAGGGCGGCCGCACGGTCGTCATCGGCGGGCCGGAAGTGATCGTCATGGCCGGGCCGTGCTCGATCGAGAGCCGCGAGATGCTGCTCGACCTGGCGCAACTGGTGAAGAAGAGCGGCGCGCACCTGCTGCGCGCCGGCGCCTTCAAGCCGCGGACCTCGCCGTACTCGTTCCAGGGCATGGGCAACGAGGGCCTGCGCCTGCTGGCCGAGGCGCGCGAGGCCGTCGGCATCCACGTGATCACCGAGGTCATGGACGTGCGCGATCTCGACGCCGTCGCCGCGGTGGCCGACGTGCTCCAGGTCGGCGCGCGCAACATGCAGAATTTCACGCTGCTCAAGGCGATCGGCAAGCTGCACAAGCCGGTGATGATCAAGCGCGGGCTGGCCAACACGATGGAAGAGCTGCTGATGAGCGCGGAGTACGTGATGAGCGAGGGCAACCACGAGGTGCTGCTCTGCGAGCGCGGCATCCGCACGTTCGAGACGATGACGCGCAACACGCTCGACCTCGCCGCCGTGCCGGTGCTCCAGCGCGAGAGCCACCTGCCGGTGATCGTGGACCCGAGCCACGGCACGGGCCACTGGGATCTCGTCGTGCCGATGGCGCGTGCCGCGGTCGCGGCCGGCGCCGATGGCATCATGGTGGAAATCCACCCGAAGCCGGCGGAGGCCATGTCCGACGGCTCGCAGGCGCTGCTGCCGAAAACCTATTTGAAGATGATGAAGGAACTCGACCGCGTCGCGCGGGTGCTCGGGCGGAAAGTGACCAGGTGAAGGGCTCCCTGGTACAGCTTAACCCTCATTGAGAGTGCTGATGGACAAGGTTGCCATACTGGGATTGGGCCTGATGGGCGGTGCGCTGGGGCTGGCGCTGAAGGCGCGCGGCGGCGTCACGGTGGCGGGCTATGCGCGGCGCGAGGCGACGCGCGCGGACGCCGTGCGGCTCCAGGCGGTGGACGCCGTGTTTGCCGACCCGGCCGAGGCCGTGCGCGGCGCGGACCTCGTGGTCCTGTGCGTGCCGGTTTTTTCGATGCAGGCGCTGGCGGCCGCGTGTCGCGCCGGGCTCCAGCCCGGCTGTCTCGTCACGGACGTGGGCAGCACGAAGGCTTTGCTGACCGAACAAATCCGGCTATCGTTGCACGGCTCCGGGGCGGTCTTCGTCGGCAGCCATCCGATTGCGGGTTCCGAACAGCAGGGGTTGGAGGCGGCGCGGGGCGACCTGTATGCGGACGCCGTGACGATCGTGACGCGCGACGGCAGCGAGCCGCCGGCGGCCGTCGACAAGCTGTGTGCGTTCTGGCGCGGCGTCGGCGCGGTGGTGCGCGTGATGACGCCGGCGGACCACGACCGGATCATGGCGCGGACGAGCCACCTGCCGCACGTGGCGGCGGCGCTGGTCGCGGCGACGGTCGGGCGCGCGAACGGCACCGAGAACCTCGGCCTGTTCTGCGGGTCTGGTTTTCGCGACGTGACGCGCGTGGCGGAAGGTTCGCCGGACGTCTGGCTGGATATTTTACAGAGCAACCGCCCGGCGGTGGCGGAAGAAGTGAAGGCGCTGCAGGTCCGGCTGGATGCCGTGCTGGCGGCGCTGGAAGGCAACGACGCCGCGGCGCTGCGCCGGTTTCTGGAAGAGAGCCGCAGCGCGCGCCGCGCGCTGCGCGACAAAAACAACGTAAGAGGTGAAGAATGAGCCAAGTGACCCAATCGGTGATCGTCCACCCGGCCCAGTCGTTCGGGGGACAGTTGCAGCAGCCGCCGGGCGACAAGAGCATCTCGCACCGCATCGCCATGCTGGCCGCGCTGGCGGACGGCGAAAGCGTGGTGAAAAACTTCCTCCCCAGCGAGGATTGCGTGAACACGCTGCGCGCGATGGAGGCGCTCGGGGCGCGCATCCACTCCAACGACGCCGGCGACCTCGTGATCAACGGCACCGCCGGCAAGGCGCTGGAGCCGGCGAACCCGCTCGACCTGGGCAACTCCGGCACCAGCATGCGCCTGCTCGCCGGCCTGATGGCGGGCTTCCCGATCAAGGTCGAGATGACCGGCGACGAGTCGCTGCGCTCGCGCCCGATGATCCGCATCCAGGCCCCGCTCGAACAGATGGGCGCGAAGATCGAATTGCTCGGCGCCAACAACTGCGCGCCGCTGCGCATCACCGGCGGGGGCCTCAAGGGCATCACCTATGCCCTGCCGATGGCGTCCGCCCAGGTCAAGAGCTGCGTCCTGCTCGCCACGCTCTACGCCGAGGGCACCACGGTGGTCATCGAGCCGCGCCCGACGCGCGACCACACCGAGCGCCTGCTGCAGTCGCTCGGCGTGCCGGTGACGGTGGACGGCCTGCGCATCACGCTCCAGGGCTTCGGCGCGAAGGGGCCGACGCTGCTCGCGCGCGAGTGGACCGTGCCCGGCGATTTTTCCTCGGTCGCCTTCTGGATGGTCGCCGCCGCCGCGCGGCCCGGCGCCCGCCTGACGCTCGACCACGTGGGCCTCAACCCGCGCCGCACGGCGCTGCTGGACGTGCTCCGGCGCATGGGCGCCAAGGTCACCCTCACCCCGGAGCAGCGCCCGGACGCCGAGCCGGTCGGCACGATCGTCATCGAGGGCGTCGGCCTGCGCGCGACCGAAATCGGGGGCGACGAGATCCCGAACCTGATCGACGAGCTGCCGGTCATCGCCATCGCCGGCGCGCTGGCCGAGGGCGAGACGATCATCCGGGACGCCGCCGAGCTGCGCGTCAAGGAATCGGACCGGATTGCCGCGATGGCCGCCAACATGCGCCTGCTCGGCGTCGACGTCGAGGAGCGCGCGGACGGCATGTGCATCCGCGGCCCCGCCACGCTGAAGGTCGGGGGCGGCGTCCGCAGCTACGGCGACCACCGCATCGCGATGGCGATGGCCGTGCTGGCGCTGTCCGCGCCGGAGCCGGTCTGCATCAACAACGTCGGCTGCGTGCAAACCTCCTATCCCAACTTCTGGACGGACCTCAAAACCCTCGGCGGCCATGTCGAATAAACCGGTCACCGTGGTCGCGATCGATGGGCCCGCCGCGTCGGGCAAATCCACCGTCGCCCGCCAGACGGCGCAGGCGCTCGGCTGGGTCTATGTCGATTCCGGCGCGCTCTACCGCGGCCTGACGTGGAAGGCGCTGCGCGAGAACGTGGACACGACCCGGCCCGCGGACGTCATCGCGCTCCTCGCGCGGATCAAGTGGGACTTTTTCGATGACCAGCACTCCATCCGCTTCACGCTCGACGGCGAGGACCCCGGCCAGCAGCTCCGCTCCGAAATCGTGAGCAAGGCGGCCAGCGACATCGCCGTCGTGCCGGAGGTGCGGACCTTCATCGTCGGCGAGCTGCGCAAGATGACCGAGTTCGGGTCGCTGGTCATGGAAGGCCGCGACATCGGCTCGGTCGTGTTTCCGGACACCCCGTTCAAATTCTACCTCGACGCCAACCCCGCCGAGCGCGCGCGCCGGCGCGCGGCCGAACTCGCGCGGCCCGAGAATGAGGGCCGTGGCGACGTCGCCCAGGTGCTCTCCTTGCTGACGCAGCGCGACCAGAAGGACAGCGGTCGCAAGACCGCGCCGCTGCAGATCCCGCTCGGCGCACGCGTGATCGATTCCACGCAGCTGGGCATCGCGGACGTCGTCGCCCTGGTCCTCGGCGAACTGCGCCAGGCGGGGGCCGCGCCATGATGCTCAACGACCACCCCAGCCAGCGCTCCTACAACCGCTTCCGCCGCCTGTGCAAGTGTGGGCTGACGCTGTGGAACCGGTTCGCCTCGCGCGGCTCCGAGCACGTGCCCGCCGCCGGCGGCTGCGTCATCTGCGCCAACCATGCCAGCTTCCTCGATCCGCCCGTCGTCGGCGTCGGCGTCGCCCACCGCCAGGTCCGCTTCATGGCGCGCGACACCCTGTTCAAGGGGCGCTTCATGAACTGGCTGCTGCCGGCCATCGGCGTCATCGCGCTCGACCGCACACGCGGCGACATCAGCGCGCTGCGCAACGCGATCCAGAGCCTGAAGAGCGGAGCGGTCATCGGCCTGTTCCCCGAGGGCACCCGTTCGCCCGACGGCCAGTTGCAGGAGCCGAAAGGCGGCGTCGGGTTCCTGATCGCGAAGGCCGGCGTGCCGGTGGTGCCCGCCTACATCAGCGGCACCTTCCGGGCCTATCCGAAGGGCGCGCGTTTCATCCGCCCCGGCCGGGTTTCCATCACCTACGGCCCGCCGATCACGCCCGCCGAGGTCGCCGCGCTGGCCGACCAGGACGACGGCTACACGAAGATCGCCCGGCTGATCATGGCCCGCATCGCCACGCTCAAACCGCAGTGATGGCGCCGCGGGGTGGAATTCTTGCTTGCGATGGGCCGTGAATTGCGGCACGTTTGCGCCGCCGCCTGTGGGCGGAGCCACGAAGGGACCTTATGCAAAAGTCAGCACACGCCGTCCGGAACCTGAACCGACGTAATCTCCTCAAGAGCGCCCTCGGTGGCACCGCTGCGTTGTCGGCGCTGCGCGCTGGCGCCGCCGGGGGTTCCGCCCCGACGCAGGGTGGGGGGCGCATCAAGCAGACGGTTTGCCAGTGGTGCTACGGCAAGCAGACGAAGACCCCTGAGGATCGGGAGAAGTTCTATGAAGCCGTCGCCGCGATGGGCATCAAGGGCGTGGACCTGACCGGGCCGGGCGACTGGCCGGCGATGAAAAAGCACGGGCTGGTCTGTTCGATGGTCCCCTCGCACGGCATCGGCAAGGGGTTCAACCGCAAGGAAAACCATGCCGGCTGCATCGAGGCCGTCAAGAAGGGCATCGACCAGGCCGCCGAGCACGGCTGGCAGAACGTCATCTGCTTCTCCGGCAACCGCGCGGGCCTGGGCGACGAAGAGGGCGCCAAGGTTTGCATCGAGGGCCTCAAGCAGGTCATCGGCTATGCCGAGGAGAAGAAGGTCACGCTCTGCATGGAGCTGCTGAATTCCAAGCGCAACCACAAGGATTATCAGTGCGACCGTACCGCGTGGGGCGTGGCCGTCTGCAAGGGCGTCGGCAGCCCGCGCATGAAGCTGCTCTACGACATCTATCACATGCAGGTCCAGGAGGGCGATGTCATCGCCACGATCAAGGAAAGCATCCAGTACATCGGCCACTTCCACACCGCCGGGGTGCCGGGCCGCAACGAGATCGACGAGACGCAGGAGCTGGATTATCCGCCGATCATGCGCGCGATCGTCGAGCTCAAATACGAGGGCTTCGTCGGCCAGGAGTTCATCCCCAAGCGGGATGCGCTCGCTTCGCTGGCGCAGGCCGTGAAGATCTGCGACGTGTGAGCGGTCTGCCCGCCGCCGGGCTGTCCGGCGGCGGCCGGCGCGCCCGGGCCGGGTTTTCTGGGAGCTTGACCTAGGGCTGCTTGGCCTTATACTCCGCCGGCTGTTCGACCTACTGACAGGAGATCTAGATGCCTACGAAAGACGAAAAGAAAACAGATGCCGTGAATCCGACGGTTTCGCCCTATGCCTTGGTCGTGGAGCTCGAAGGCGCTCTCACGGGCGGCCGGCGTACTCTGTTCGACACCCTCAAGAAGCTGCTCAAGAAGGAAAAGCTCAACCTCGACGAGGTGACCTTCATGCGCCATGCCATCGTGCCCTCGCCGGTGGAGGCGATTCCGGAGCTGATCGCGGCGCTCGAGGGCGATGGCGTCTCCACCGACAAGATGCAGGCCGCGCTGCTCGAGGCGTTGAAGTCCGGCGAGGCCGCTTTCACCCCCGCGCCCGCCCTGCGCAAAATGATTGAAACCGCCAAGAAGCAGAACGTACCGGTTGTCGTTGTCTCGTGCCTGCCGGTCGAAGCCGCCGAGGCCGTGTTCCAGAAAACCGGCCTGGAAGAGCTGGGCGTGCAGCTGCATGTCGCCAAGAGCGCCAGCACATCCTGCCCCGGCAAGAAGGATTGGCAGGAGATCTGCCGCACGCTGACCCGCATCCCCCGCAACTGCTTTGCCCTCGTCGGCACCGGCGCCGCGTGCCACACCGCCTTGAGCGTGGACATGCGCGTCATCGCCATCGCCGACGAGTTCACGGCGGCGCAGGATTTCGGCGGCGCGGAAGCGGTCTGCGAGACGGTCGCCGACTTCACGGCCGACGATCTGTTTGCGCGCATGACGGCTTGAGGCCGATGAGCGCGCGCCGCCAGCCGCAGCCGACGCGCGCCCAGCGCGCCAGCGCGGAAGCCCTCGCCCAACTCCTGGCGCTCATGGCGCGCCTGCGCGCGCCCGGCGGGTGCCCGTGGGACCGCGAGCAGACGCACGCCAGCATCAAGCCGAACCTGATCGAGGAGAGCTATGAAACGCTCGACGCGATCGATTCCGGCGATCCCCGGAAACTGAAGGAAGAACTCGGCGACGTGCTGCTGCAGGTCGTCTTCCACGCGCAGATGGCCGCCGAGCGCAAGGCGTTCGACTTCGGCGATGTCGCCAAGGTTCTCGCCGCCAAGCTGGTCCGCCGCCATCCGCACGTCTTCGGCGCGGTCAAGGTCTCCGGCTCCGGCGAGGTCCTGAAGAACTGGGACCAGATCAAGCGCGGCGAGAAGAAAGCCGCCCAGGAATTTCCCTCCGTCGTGGCCGGCATCCCGCGCCACCTGCCCGCGCTGCTCAAGGCCGAGCAGGTCCAGCGCCGGGCCTCGCGGGTCGGGTTCGACTGGAAAACCATCGCGCCGGTAGCGGCGAAGGTGGAAGAGGAACTCGCCGAGGTCCGCCGCGCCGTCGCGCGCCGCCAGCCCGCGGAGGTGCGCGAGGAAATCGGCGACCTCCTGTTCGCCGTCGTCAACCTCGGCCGTTTCCTCGGGCACAGCGCCGAGGAGGCGCTCGACGGCACCATCAACAAGTTTATCCGCCGCTTCCAGGAGATCGAGCGCCGGCTCCATGCGGAAGACCGCGAGATGACCGCCTGCTCGCTCGCCGAGCTCGACGCGATCTGGGACCAGATCAAGTGCGAGGAGAAGCGGCAGAAGAAGACCCACCGCCAAGGCGCCAAGGCCGCCAAGGGCCGGAAGAAGAACTAGCGCCCCGACCGGGCGTCTGGACGGCTGGTTTTGGACGTCACCGCTTCCTTGCCGTACACCGCAAACCAGATCGTTCCCGCCGCGCCGAAGGCGGCCGCCGCCAGCAGGTTGATGAGCGGGGCCATGCTCCACAGCCACGCGCCGCCGAACGCGGCCAGCGCCACGATCACGTCGCGGATCAGGTAATACAGCCCGAACGTCGCCGCACGCGCGTCGGGGGGCGCGAGGTCGAGGATCATGGACTTGCGCGTCGGCTCGCCGAACTCCTTCAGCCCGCGCAACACAAACGCCACCACCAGCATGGGGAAGCTGCGCGAAAAGAGCAGCACCAGCGGGAACGCCGTGAAGAAGACGAAGGTGATGATCACGAACGGCTTCTTCGCGCCGCGGTCGGCGAGCCGGGCCACCGGCAGGTAGATCAGCGCCGCCGTCGTCATCTCGATCGCCGTCAACACGCCGAACTGCAACGCGGTGATGCCGTGCAGCCGCATGGCCCAGACGATGACGAAGGCGTAGGGGATCTGCTCGCAGAAACGGATGAGGATGTCGGACACCAGCAGGCTGCGCAGCGCGGGATCGAAGCGCCGGAACAGGCGCAGCGGCGGCAGCGTTTCCCGGGGCGCGGCGGGCGGATCCTCCGGGATGAACGCGAGCACCAGCGCGATGCCCGCCAGGCACAGCACCGCGGCGATGCCGAAGGCGACGCGCAGGCCCGTCACGGTGCCGCAGCCCGCGATCAGCGCGCCGCCCAGCAAGGGGCCGAGCGCCATCGGGAGTCGGCGCACGAGCGAGTGCAGGCTGACGCCCGTCACGCGCTTGTGTTGCGGCAACACGCGGCCGACCAGGCTCATGATCGCCGGCAGCGTCACCGCCGACCAGGCGATGAAGAAGGTCGCGCCCAGCAGCACCGCCCACCACCGCGGCACCGCGAGCACGATGACGAAGCCGAGCAGCGCGACCAGGTTGAACGCGACCAGCGCGCGGCGGTGGCCCCAGCGGTCGCTCGCCCAGCCGCCGGGCAGCGAATAGAGCGCGCCGAGCAGGTTCTGCAGGCCGCTGAGCGCTCCGATGACGGAGTTGGTGCCGCCGAGCGCGAGCAGGTAGATCGGCAGGAACCGCTCGCCGATGCGCTCGCCCATGCCGACGCAGACGACCATGACGAGCATGGCGCTCATGCTGGCGTTCAGCCCGAGGTGCGCGGCCATCCGCCGCCAGCCTCCCGCGAGATGTCCGGTGCCTTCGGCCATGCCCCCACTATGGCGCAGCGCGCGCACTTTTCCAATGACGGATGGCCCGCGCGCGTTTCTTCGGCTTGCGGGGGGCGGAGGGCGGGAGTAGGCTCGCGCCCATGCAAGTCATTGTGTGGAGGCAAGCGTGAACGGGTTCAATGCGGTGGATATCGTGGCCGTGCTCTGGCTGCTGATCGGCCTGTGGCGCGGCGTGCGCCAGGGCCTGGCCGGCGCGCTGCTGCGCCTGCTGGCGGTCGGAGCGGCGGTGGGCGTGGGGTTGCTGGGCTATGCGTGGCTCGGCGAAAAAATGTCGGGCACGGGCCGGCTCGCGGGCGCCGCGAGCGACCTGCTCGCGTTTCTCCTCATCACGACCGCGGTCTATGCGGTGCTGCGCCTGCTCGGGCTGCTGCTCAAGAACACGGTGACGTTCGCGTTCAAGGGCAAGCTGGAACCGCTCGGCGGCGGCTTCGTCGGGCTGCTGGTCTCGGCCTGCGTCATCACCTTCGTGCTGCTGCTGGCGGGCCAGTGGCCCCAGCCGCAGATGAAACAGTGGTTTGCCGAGGAGTCCTGGAGCGGGCGCCTGGTGGCGGAGCAGCTCGGCCCCGCGTGGCAACATCTGGAGAAAAAGTACCCGGCGCTCCGGCTGCCGGAAGGCCCCGCGGCGGAGCCGTCCGACAACATCCTCAAGGATGTGAAGGAGGACGCGGCGCAGGCGGCCGGGAAGACCGGCCAGGCCGTTGTGAAAAAAGCGAAGAAGGCGAAAAAGCACGTGAGCGACGCGGTGGTGGAAGGCAGCAAGAAGTAAAACCTGAGACCTGAAACCTGGGACCGGACAGCCATGGCGGCCGGGTGCCAGACCAGGCTGTTGAGTTCCGGATTGTTCCCATGAGCGGCATCATTCCAAAAAATTTGATCGAGGACATCCGGGCGCGGTGCGACGTGGTGGAGGTGCTCGGGTCCTACCTCCAGCTCAAGCGCGCGGGCAACACCTTCCGCGCGCTCTGCCCGTTCCACAAGGAGAAGACGCCGTCCTTCCACGTCAACCCGCAGCGCCAGATCTTCCACTGCTTCGGCTGCGGCGAGGGCGGCGATGTGTTCAAGTTCGTGATGAAGTACGAGAACGTGGATTTCGGGGCGGCGGCACGGATCCTGGCGCAGCGCGCCGGCGTGCGCCTCGAGTTCGAGGAGTCCGGCCGCGAGCGCAGCCCGGGCGGCATCGAGAAGGACGCGCTTCTCCGGGTCCACGAGGACGTCGCCCAGCTTTATCACCGCTGCCTGCTCGACGAGAAGCACGGCGCGGCGGCGCGCAAATACCTGGCCGGCCGCGAGCTCAGCCTGGAGAACGCGCAGGACTTTCTCATCGGCTACGCGCCCGACCGCTGGGACACGCTGCTGCTCTGGGCCGAGAAGAAACAGGTGTCCGTCAAGCTGCTTGAGGCCGCCGGGCTGGTGGTGGCGAAGGAGGCGGGCGGCTACTACGACCGCTTCCGCAACCGCCTGATGTTCTCGATCCGCGACGAGCTCGGCCGCGTCATCGCCTTCAGCGGCCGCGTGATGAACCCGGACGAGAAGACGGCCAAGTACGTCAACAGCCCGGAGACGCTGCTGTTCAAGAAGGGCCGCCTCCTCTTCGCCCTGGACCGCGCGCGGCGCGCGATCGCCGACGAGCGCCGCGCCATTTTGTGCGAGGGCCAGATCGACTGCATCCGCTGCCACCTCGCGGGCTTCACCAACGTCGTCGCCTCGCAGGGCACGGCGCTGACGGAGGACCACGCCCGGCTGCTCAAGCGCTATGCCGACGAGGTGCTGATCGTGCTCGACGCCGACACCGCCGGCCAGAACGCCGCCTTGCGCGCGGCCGAGGTGCTGCTGGCCGCGGGGCTGAGCATCCGCATCGCCGCGCTGCCGGCCGGCGACGACCCGGACTCGCTGATCCGCAAGCAGGGGCGCGAGGCCTTCGAGCGCGTGCTGGCCGGCGCGGTGGGCGCGCTCGACTTTCAGGCCGGGCTGATGCGCGCCCGCGGCGAGCTCGACAGCGAGGCCGGCAAGAACCGCAGCGCCCGCGCGATGCTGGAACTGATCGCGCGCGCACCGACGGCGGTGCAGCGCGACCTGCTGCTCCACCAGGCGGCGGAACTGCTCCAGGTGTCCGAGGAGGCCTTGCGGCAGGACGCGCAGCGGGTGAACCGCCCGCCCCCGGTGCGCGCGCCCGAGGCGCCGCCGCCCGCGAAACCGGTGGCGCATCCGCCGGGCGAGGTCAGCTTGCTCGAGCTGATCGTGCAACATCCGGACGTCGCGGCGGAGATCGAAAAATATCTGCCGCCGGAGCTGCTGACCGATGCCGACTGCCGCGCGATCTACCGGCAGCTGCGCGCCGCCCCCGAGGCGTTCAGCGCCGCGGTGACGGCGATGAGCGCGGAGTGCCAGCGGCTGGCCGCGCAGGTCCAGATGACGCCGACGCGGGTGATGGGCGGGGAGTTCACGCCGCTGCAGGCCGCGCGCGACCTGGTCCTGGCCATCGCCCGTGCGGCCCTCGAGCGGCAGCGCGTGGCGAAGAAGCAGCAGCGCGAAACCGCGACCGGGGCCGTTTTCGACCAGCTGACGCAGGAGATTTCCCAGCTGACGCTCGACCTCACGAACCTGCGGCAAGGCTGGGCGAAGGCGGAAATGATTCTCGCCTCGCTCGTCGTCTGAGCGCCGGCCGGCCGGCGGAACGTGGCGGCCCTCCCGCGGATGGTTTCCTTGTACCAGGGCCTTGGGATTCTCTGCGCCGCTGATTATTTGATTGATTGCCGGCCTGCCGGCAGGACATGATAGGCCACCATGTTTACCCAGAACAACAACGCGCGTGCTCCCAGGTCTGCGCGGCCGGCGGGCGGGGCTTTCCAAGGTCTGGAAAATATGAGTTTATTATTTTCCAGGTTTAGAAAGCCGGCCTGGCTTCTGCTGGTGCTGTGGCCGGTCATGACGGGCGTCCGGGCTTGGGCCGCGGATGAGCAGCCGGAATATGGGCGGGCTGAAGCGGCGGCGGAGCAAGCCCCGGAACTTTACATCGACTCGCGTGAACTCCTGCAGCAGCTGGAGAAAGAGATCGCCCTCAGCAGCCGGCAGGAACTTCGGGAGGCCCTCCGCCACTACAAAGCCGGCGAACTGCCGGAGGCGATCGGGGCGTTGGAGGGCTTGCTGGAGCGCGACCCGACGGTGATGACGGCGTGGGACTTCCTCGGCCAAGCCTATTGGAAGGCTGGGCGGCCGGCGGACGCGTTCAAGTTGTGGGGCAATCTCAAGGTCATCAAGCCGGATTTTTTCCCGCTCTACAACTGGACCGGCCGGGGACACATGCTGCGGGGCGACTATCCGGCGGCCATCGAAGCTTTCCGCGCCAGCCTGCGGCTGCAGCCGATCCAGGACCGGGACAACACCAAGCTGAACCTCGCGCGGCTGCTGCGCTGGAGTGGCAACCTGGAGGAGGCGATCACGATGCTGCGGCCCCTGCATCAGGTCGCGCCCCAGAACCAGAGCATCACGCGCGACCTGGCCAGCGCCCTGCTCTCGAACCGCGAATATGACGAAGCGCTGCCGCTGTGGAGTGCGCTGCAGGCCGGCGAGCCCACGAACCTGTTCTTTCTGGCCAAGGAGGCCGTGGCTTTGCTGCACACCGGGCACATCACCGAAGCGGTGGCTGGAGCGCGGCGCGTGCTGGCGGAGGACCCCAACAGCCTGGATGCGCTCCGCATCATGGCGGACGAGACGCAGTTCCATGGCGCCCAGCGGGAGGAGGCGCTGGTCTGGTTGCGGCGGATGATCGATCAAACCACGGCCTTCAAGCTCAAGCGGCAACTATCGTTGCGCTACGTGTTCCTGTATACGCAGCTCAAGGGCCAGGCTCCGGAACGTTTCCCCCTCGCCCGGCCGGCCGCCATGCTGGGCCAGCTGGTGGAGGCCGATCCCTTCGATGTGGATGTCATCATGGCTTATGCCGAAGTGCTCAGCGGCGACCAGCGGTACGCGGAGGCGCGGCAACAGCTGGAGCGTGTGCTCAAGGAGTTGAATCCCAACAGCGTCCGTGCCCAAAACAACCTGTTTGAAATGGCGCTGGAGGAAAAGAAGTTCCCTGAGGCGCTGGCGCACTATGAGCAGCGCGCCGCCTTTAACCCGGCGGATCCATATCTGCACTACATGCTGGCCCGCTGGCATGCCGCGCAAGGGCGGTATCCGGCCGCCCACCGGGAACTGGATCAACTGGAGGCCGCGGGGCGCCGCGGCGCGGTGGCGGTGCTGCTCTACCATGGTCTGTCCTCCAGCGAGAACGGCGAAGTGCTGCCCGTGGCGCGGTTGCGCGAGCAGCTGGCGGGGCTCAAGCAGGCGGGTTTCCGCTTCATCGCGGCGCACGAGCTGCCGGCGTATTTCGCCAGGTGCGCCAAGCTGGCCGCGACGCTGGGCGAGCCCGACCTTGAGCGCGTCGCCTGCGTCACGTTTGACGATGCGCGGCGCGATTCGATGCGCTATGGCACGCCGCTCGGCACCGAGCTGAAAATACCGTTCTCCATGCATGTCCCCGTGGGCTACGTGTTGCAGCGGCACCCGTTCATCTGCACCTGGGAGATGCTGCGCGAATACCAGCAGGCGGGTTGCTGGCACTTCGGCGGGCACACCCTGTACGCACACGACCGCGTGCCGATCGACGCGGCGCAGCGCCTGGGCTTTGCGCTGCCCAACCATCTCTGGCTCGCGCCGGCCCAGCGGCTGGAAACGGACGCGGAGTATGCGGCGCGGCTGACGCGTGAATATGACGAGTGCCACGACCTGCTCATCCGGCAGCTCGGCCACACCAACGAGTGCAACTTCTTCGCCTATCCCTTCGGGGACATCGGCCAGATCACGCGCAATAATGACAGCGCTGCGCCCCGCAAGAATCTGGAGCATGCCGCCCGTTCCTACGCGGTGGGCTTTATCCAGACCGGCTATGGCTATGCCGTCGCCGGCGACCACCCGCTGCTGCTGCAGCGCTATGAGCCCGACCGCAACGATTCCGCCGAGGCCGTGCTCGAACATGTGCTCGACAGGCATCCGGTCCAGTTGGCTCGCCGCTTGCGCGCCCAGTTTGCCGCCCTGGAGGATAAACGGCATCTGTTGTTGGGCACCTTGCGCGCCATGCAGAAGGATGGATATCCGGAGCCGTTCTTCCAGAAGCTGGTTTTAGACCTCGAGGGGAAGCTCGGCCGCCACATCCCGGTGGCTGAAATCGAACGCGCCGAACCCGCGGCGCCCGTGAAGATCGCGCCGGAGGCGGCGCAGCCGCCCCCGAAACCGCCGGAAAAACCCGTTGCTGTCGTGATGCCGGCCCCGGCCGAAAAGCCGGTGGCACCCAGCCAGCCCAGGCGCCGGCCGGCGGATTTCGAGGCGGGACGGTCCGGCTTGCGCGATTTACACAATCCGTTGAAATAAAAAGCAACTCATGAGCGGACTTCCGCAGGGTAAACCAGGTTCGCAGCAGCAGGGCGCCAGAAAGCCCGGTGAGGGATGAGGCAAGTCGCGTCCGGCGGCGGTTTCAGGGACTTGCTTTTGCGGGGTGGGGTGCGCCTCCGGTTCTGGACCGTAGTCTGTTTATCGACAGGACTGCTGGGGGGCCGGGCTCAGGAGCAGCTGGATTATGCGCAGGCGGAAGCCGGGACGTTGGGGGGCTATTATCACGCCATGCCGGACGAGACGGAGCCGCAGCTGCGGCAGGAGCTGGGCATCAACGACAGCGTGTACCCCGTGCTTAAGCAGGCCCGGGCCGCTTTTGAGGACAGGCGCTGGGCGGCCGCGATCAGCGTGTTGGAGAGCTTGCTGGAACATTCACCGGAGGTCATGCCGGCGTGGGATGTGTTGGGCGATGCCTACTGGATGTCCGGGCGGCAGGATGACGCGCTGAAGTTGTGGAACCGGCTGATCGCCATCCGGCCCGATTTTGCGCCGGTCTACGGCTGGCTGGGGCGCGCGTATCTGTCGCGTGGTGAGTCCGGACCCGCGCGTCTGGCGTTCCAAAAAGGCTTGGAGCTCGGTGGCCTGAAGGGGATGGAGCGGTTGAATTATGCGCGGGTCTTGCGCTGGAGCGGCGATCATGAAGCGGCGGCGGAATTGTTGCGGCCCATGGCTCAAGAACATCCGGACCGGTTGAGCGTGGTGTTGGAACTGGCCAGCGCACTGTTGTCCAACCGCGACTATGCGGAAGCGTTGCCCTGGTGGCAGCTCCTGCAAAAAGCCGAGCCGGCCAACCTCATCATCCGGGCGCGCGCCGCCATGGCCCTGTTGCATACCGGCCATGTCCAGGAGGCGCTCACCCAGGCGCGAGCGGTGCTGGCCGAAAACGCACGGGATGTGAACGCCCTCGGCGTTCTGGCCGACCACGCCCAGTTCCGTGGCGGACAGCCCGCCGAGGCCCTGCCCTGGTTGCAGCAAATGATGGCAGCGACCGATGCGCCCGTGCGGCAGCGGCAATTTACGCTGCGTTATGTCAATCTATACAGCGCCCTGCACTACAAGGACCCGGCGCGCTATCCGTTGGCGGTGGCGGTGACCATGCTGCAGAAGCTGGTCACGCGGGAGCCGGCCGACTCGGATTTGCGGCTGGCGCTCGGCGAGCTGCTGATGATGTCCGAACGTTTTCCCGAGGCGCGCGAACAGTTCGGGTGGGTGCTGGAGCGGCTGAATCCCGGCAACATCCGGGCGCTGCGCAATCTGTTTGAGATCGCCCTGGCCGAGGGCCGGCACGCTGAGGCGCGAGCGTATCTGGACCGCAAGCTGGCCTTCAACCCGCTGGACCCCTACCGCCATTATCTGCTGGCGCGGTGGTATGCGGCGCAGGAGAACTATCCCAAGGCCCAGGCGGAGGCGGATGAACTGGAGGCCGCAGGCTTGCGCGGCGCGGTGGCCGTGTTGTTGTATCACGGCTTGTCCAGCAGCGAAAACGGGGTGCTCCTGCCGGCCAAGCTGTTCCGCGAGCATTTGCTGGCCCTGCGCCAGGCGGGCTTCCGCTTTGTGACCGCCCCCAAATTGACGGCGACCTTGGCGGCGGGGGGCCAGGCGCCACAACGCTTTGTGGACGCACGCGTGGACCGTGCCGTCTGCGTGACCTTTGATGATGCGCGGCGCGACAGCCTGCGGTACGGCACCCCGGTGGGCCGCGAGCTGGGCCTGGTTTTTTCCATGCATATCCCCGTGGGCAATGTAGAGATGAAACACCCGTTCATTTGTACGTGGAACCAATTGCGCGACTACCAAAAAAACAAGTGCTGGCTGTTTGGCGGGCACTCGTTTGACGCCCATGAACGCACGGCGGTAGACGCCGAGCAGCATCTGGGCTTTGCCCTGGCCAACCATCGGTGGCTGGCCAAGGCCGGCCGGGTGGAGACCCCTGAGGAATATGCTCTCCGCCTCGAGCGGGAATATGGCGACAGCCGCGCCAAAATTGCGAGCGAACTGGGGCTGGGGCAGCCGTGTAACTTCATGGCCTATCCGTTCGGCGATATCGGGCAGCTCGCGGTCAGCAATGACCCGGACGCGCCGCGCATGAACCTGGAGCAGTGTCGCCGGACGTTCAGCACGGGCTTCATCCAGAGCGCCTACGGCTATGCGCTGGCGGATGACAATCCGCTGCTCTATCAGCGTCTGGAGCCGGAGCGCATGGCCAGCGGGGCGGACGTCGTCCGGCAGATCCTGGAAAATCATCCGGTCAACATGGCCCGCCGGTTGCGCGCCGAATGTTCCGCGGCCCAGGGCAAACGGCATGCCGTGATCGACACGTTGCGCGTGTTGGCCCGCGATGGCTACCCGCCGGACACCTTGCGCAACCTGCGGACCAGCCTTGAGCACAAGCTCGGGCGCGGCTTGGCGGTCCCCGAGCTGGATGACGAGTCCGCACCTGCCAGAACTGCCGCGCCGTGAAGCGCGCCCGGCCCGCGCTGGTCCGAATTTATTCTTGCGAACGGTGGTTTTATGAGCGAGGATTCGCAAAACTAAGAGGTGCGTGTGATACATCCGCGAGCCGTATTGAGCCTGAATTTTGTCAGCGTGAGTCTGGGGTCTTTGGTGCTGCTGCTGGCTGCGCAAGCGCAAACGCCGTCAGCCGGGCGCGCGGCCCTGGCCCAGAAGGCGGTCCCGCCGCCGGCCGCACCTGTGTCGTTCATTTTGAAGCCCCTCAGCCCGGCAGTCGCGGTTCCGACCAACGCCCCGGTCAGGTCCGAGCTTCCTGCTGTCGAGGCCCCGGTGGCCGTTGCCCCGACCAATGCGCCCGTCAAGTTTGAAGGGCGTTCGGAGCTGGCCGATATCCAGGATGATTTGGCGGCAGGACGACAGAAGCAGGCCATCGCCAAGCTGGAGGCGGTCATCGTCAGGAATCCCGGCATGCACCGTGCGTGGGAACTGCTCGGCTGGACCTATTGGCAGGCCGGGCGGCAGGATGACGCCATAAAGCTGTGGGAAAAATTACGCGAGCTGGATCCGGGCTTGCCCACGGCCTACAACATGCTGGGGCAGGCCTATTCCTCGCGCAACGAGCTGAACAAAGCGGCCGCCAGTTTCCTCAAGAGCCTGAGCCTGAATCCCGACCAATATGAGGTGTCGTTTGGCCTGGCGCGCATTTACCGGTGGATCGGCGAAACGGATCGGTCCATCGAGATGTTTCGTGCGCTGTTGGTCAAGGATCCGCAACGGGTGGATGTGCAGCGGGAACTGGCCCGCGCGCTGATGGACAACCGGAATTACGATGAAGCCGCGCCCCTGTGGGCCGAGGCCGTGCGGGCCAGTCCCACGAACGAAGAATTCATGATCCGGCAGGCCGTCGCCCTGTTGCATACCGGGCATATCAAGGAAAGCCAGGACATGGCCGCCAAGGTGCTGGAGCGCGATCCGACCAATGTGCAGATTTATCTGGTGCAGGCCGACATGGCGCAGCGCAGCGAGCATCCTGAGGAGGCGCTGGAACCTTTGCGGAAGATTGTGCAAGTGGCGAAGGATGACCTGCAACGGCGCCAGGCCCGTACGCGTTTGATCCGCTTGTTGGTGAGCATCCACAAGCGGGCCTCGTTGAAGCCTTCGCTGAGCGAGCCCGTCCGGCTGGTGCGCGACATCCTGCACGAAACGCCCAACAACGTGGACGCCAACCTGATGCTGGGCGAATTGCTGTTGCTGGACGGGAAACTGGACGATGCCGAGCGCCTGTTCCTGCATGTGCTGAAGAATTACAACGTCGGCAACCAGCGGGCGCGGCGCGACCTGTTCGAAACCTATACCGCCATGCGCCGCTATACGGACGCCAAGCAGCAATACAAGATCATCGAGGCGTTCAACCCCCAGGACCCCTTCCTGTTTGTCCGGCAGGCGCGCCTCGAAGAATGCCGGGGGAATTATAGCGGCATGGACAAGGCGTTGAAAAAGCTGGAAAGTTCAGCCAATGCCGGCGCCGTCGCCGTGCTGATCTATCACGGTTTGACGACCAGCGAATGGTTGGATATCACCTCGGTGCACCAGTTCCGGCAGCATCTGACGGCGCTGAAAAAAGCGGGCTTCCGCTTTATAACACCGGATGAGATCCCCGCCTATTTCGCCAAGCAGGGCAAGGCCAGTCCTGAATCGCGGCGTGCCGTGCCGGAGCGGGTGGTGTGCGTGACCTTCGACGATGCGCGTCGGGATGCCATGGCTCTGGCTACGCCCATCGCCCGCGAGTTGGGGGTCAGGCTCGCCATGCACGTCCCCGTGACCGCGATCGAGCACAACGAGCCGTTTATGTGCACCTGGGATATGCTGCGGGAATATCAGAAATCAGGCTGCTGGGCGCTGGGGAGCCACATGCTGGATGCACACGACCCGTCGCCTGTCGATGCCCAAGGGGAGGAGAAAGTTTATCCTGCGACCAGCCGCCTGTGGCTCGCAGGTCAGAACCGGCTGGAGACGCCGGAAGAATTCCAGACGCGACTCCATCTGGAATATACCGAAAGCCGTAAAGTCATGGAAGCGAAGCTGGGCCGGCCGGTGACGTTCATCGCCTATCCCTTCGGCGACATCGGCCAGGAAACTTTTGCCAACGTGGACGATGCCTTTGCCGAGAATCTGCGCCAAGCCGGCGCGGTCTATGCGGTGGGCTTCATTCAAAATACGCACGGTTATGCGGTGAACGGAGACAATCCGCTGCTGTATCAGCGCTACGAGGTGGAGCGGGATGTCACGAGCACGGAGCTCGTGGAACACCTGCTCGACAACCATCCTTACTATCTGGCCCTGGCCATGCGCGCCCAGATGGCGGCGCTCTCCGGCAAGGTGTATCTCGCGAAAGAACTGCTGGAGGAACTCAAGCAGAGCGGCTATCCGGAAGCGCTCCAGGTGAAAATGGAGCAACAGGTCCAGGAGCACCTCGCCGGCCGGTATGCGGCCGACGCCAAGACGGAGATGGCCGATAAAAGCCCCCTGCAGATCCAGTTGGCGCATCCCTACGTGGGTGTGCATGGCGAGTATTTTCAGGACAACCTGGATTCGCGCAACTGGCGGATTTACGGGTTGGGCGGCCTGAACCTCACGCCCAATTTGAAGGTTGAAGGGCGCGCCGGTGCGGGGCAGATGCGCCAGCCCATGACCAACAGCTTGCCGCCCTTCCCGACGCCGCCGCCCATCCCGGACATCAAATTGACCGAGAAGATGGCTGGCGTGGCGCCCGCGTTCACCTTCCCCAACGGTTGGGTGTTGATGGGTGAATTGTCCGGTCGTAATTTCTCGGGCGATGTGCCCACCGACCTGAACGGGAAAACCAAAGCCTTTGACAAAACAGTCATCCAGTACGCGGTCGAGGGCCAGGCCAAGCCGCTCCTCCCTCTGGATATCGCCGCCCGTTGGGAGCATGATGTGATGCCGAATGCCCGCGAGGTCGTCAATGAAACCACCTACAACCTGGCCTCGGTCAACGCAGTGTACAGCCTGTATGATTCGTGGAGCCTGTGGGGTTCGGGGCAGCATTATGCGATCTCGGATGGCAACAAGCGCGATCATCTGGCCCTGAGTTCCGATTGGCTGGTCTGGGAGGAAATCGGGTTGCATGCCGGCCTGCGTTACGCCTATGCCAACGCCAGCACGCCTAGCTCCGACTACTGGACACCCTATCGCCTGAACCGGTATTTGGCGGAATTGGGCTTGCGCGGCAATTACCTGCGGGCGATCTACCATCTGCGACTGCACGCCGGCATCGGCAAGCAGAGCGTGCGGACCGAGTCGGAACAGCGCTACCAGGATCTGTTAAAAGTGGCGCAGACCCAGCACTGGCCGCAGAGCGCCGTCGATCAACTGATGGCCACCAAGCCGGAGGAAAAATGGCAGGCCGCGGTGGGCGTCAGTGCCTCCAGCGTCATCAAGCTGACAGGGAACTGGGATGCTGATTTTGAGGTCTCCTACAACAAGGTGCCGGATTACAATGAGCTCACCGTGACGGCCGGTGTGAAATACAACTTCTAAAGGATGGCTGTCGGCGTTTTCTACTGCGCAATTTCATCCGGTCGGGTCAGAAGCGGCCGAAGGTCGGTTTGCCGTTTGTGTGGGAAGTGTGGCTTTTTCCCGGGGCGTTTTATCCTTGAAAGGGTAACGATGGGCCAAGGCACTCTACGGTCGGGATTAGGGGCCCGGTTCTCCTCTATTTCCGCCACCACTTTGCAAGAGCACTCAGCCCCGCGCAATCCTTGCCTGTGCGCACGGTTAGTGCGGCCGCGGCGCCAGCCCGGCACCATACACGCCCGCGGGCAGCCGCGGCGTGCTTGCTTTTGCAATTTCAGTCGCGCCGTCGGGCCGGCCCCAACCGAACAGGCGAAACGAATCCCTCCGGCTTAACGGCCAGCACGGAGCAGCGCACATGGCTCAGAACCGTCTCTGCTGTGTTTCCAATGAGCAGGCCATCCAAGCCTGAGCGGCCCGCGGTGCCCATCACAATAAGTTCTGCACTGCGTTGGGCCGCCAGTGCATTGATCACCTGGGCTGGTTCGCCTTTCAGCACTTTGACCTGAACCCCTCGGCCCGGAAGATCGCAGGTTTCCACAAGACCGCCCAACCAGCGCCTGTGGGTGGCCGCCATAGCCCGAACAATATTTTCAAGGTCAACCCCAGGCGGTCGCACGCGCTCAGCCCACTGTTTGACCATGTCTTCTTTATACACGTTCCACACGTGGACAATCCAAAGCTCGCTGCCCTCCGAACGCGCCAACGCGGCCGCCAGGGCGATGATCTTGGCGGCCAGTGCGAGCTTCTGGCCGTCACCCGGGTCCGGATCTACCGCCGCAAGGATGCGTCTGAACGGCCTCTCCATGCCGGGCTTGAACGCCCATAAGGGGCACGGACACTTGCGCATCAGATGCATGGTCGTACTGCCGAAGAGCTGCGCGCGCAATCCGCTTGAACCCGCAGCCGTCCACATCAGCAAATCACGGTTGTGCTCGATAACATCGCGGATGACCTCGATATGGGGCGTACCGTAACGCACCACAAGCTCGATCTGCTGCCCTTTCAAACGCAGCGGCTTGACCAGAAGCGCCAGCTGGTTGCGCAGCTCCTTCAGTGCAAAGTTCTGTAGGTTAGCCGGCAGGGTGGCGGCCAGGAACAGCTGAAGGTCACGCGGCAAATGTTGCAACACACCCAGAACAGTCAGCCGTGCGCGGTTACACTGTGCCAGCGTCACCGCACGTTCCAAGGCGACCCGGTTCTCGACCCTGTCATCAACGAAATACACTATGTTTTTAAATCGCTTCATGCACAGTTCCTCCGCGTTTGCTTGCGCCACAGGGTTTGCCGGCAGGCAGGATACAGCCAAGCGCGGTGCGCAGTTCCTTTAACGTATAGGGCTTGCCCAGGTAGGCTTGGGGCCGTTCGGGATGCGCACCCTCCATCATGCCCGTCACAGCGTAGCCGCTGGCCATGATCACCGGCAAGTCCGCGCACAGCGTCCGGAGCGCGGCAATCGTTTCCCAGCCGTTCCGGCGCGGCATGGTCAGGTCAGTCAGGACGCAGCGAATTTCAGATTGGTGCTGCTGGAACACCTCCACCGCTTCGACACCATCCTGGGCGGTCAGGACCGTAAACCCCAGCGAGGTGAGCATGGTCGCTGCCAATTTGCGCAACGCCGCATCGTCATCGACCACCAGCACCGTACCGCCCACTTCGAATGCCGCATCCGGGGTCGCGCTGGCTGGCGGAGGGCTGGTAATTGAGGTTGCTACCGGAAAATAGACGCGGAAGGCGCTGCCGTGGCCCGGTTCACTATCCACCGTAATGGCCCCGTTGTGCGTCCGTAAAATGCCCAGAACCACAGGCAGGCCCAAGCCCCGGCCAATAAACTTTCTGGAGAAAAATGGGTCGAAGATCTTTTCGATGTCCGTGACTGCGATCCCGCAACCGGTATCAACCACGGCGAGGCAGGCGTAGGTCTGCGCCAGGGGTTGCCAATCGACCGGGAAACGATGCGTGGTGGGGATGTCCCGCGCAGAAACCGTTTTGACGGATAGGCGCACGGCACCCCGACTGGCCCCGCCGGATTCCCAAGCATTGGTGACCAGGTTGGTGAGCACTTGTTGGATCTGGTTGGCGTTGGAGTTGATGACCGGTCCTGGCGTGGCCAGATCGGTTTCCAGAACCACCGGCTGGGAGCTCCTGAGCAAGGGCAGGCTTTGGAGGCAAAGCGCTGCAAGATCCAGTGGCTTGTTTTCGTGGGGAGCCTGTCCCAAGTAGGTCAGCATCAACCCGCTCGTCTTCGCTGCCTGCCGGGCCGCGTGCATGGCTTCGTTCAGGCTCGCGGTGGTTTTTGGATCCCGCGAACTGACCCCAGCCAGAGCCAGCTCCAGATTCCCGATCACCGCCTGGAGTTTATTGTTAAATTGGTGGGCGATGGCACCGGCCATACGGCCCAGGCTTTCGGCCTTTTGCAGGTGCTGATTCTGGGCTTCGAGTTGCGCCCGCTCTGCCGCGGCCCGTTTTGCTTCGGTGATATCGCGGAAGTGGCCTTGAATCACCTTGTGTTGGTTCACCAAGAAAGCGTGGCTGGCGAAATCCACCTCGATCCGGCGCCCCTTGGCGGTTTCCAACGCCAGCGCTTCGGGACGGATATATTCTTTCGCCTGCAATCCCGCAAAGTCGGCTGCACTGGTGGCGATACCCTTAAAGGGGGCCAGTTCCCAAATCTTCTTGCCGAGGGAGGCCTCGCGTACGCAGCCCAACAGCTCGATCAAAAAGGGATTCATGTCCTCGATCGTCCCGGTCTCGGCATCGAGAATCAGAATGCCGTCTTTGGCCGACTCAAAGAGCCTCCGATAGCGGAACTCCGAAGCGCGCAACGCCTCGGCCAACGCACAACGCTCTTTATAAAACTGAACGCGCTGGTGTCTCCAGATGTGTCCCAAGCACGCCGCTATGCCGATGAGCAAAGCGCCGATCAGGATAACGGTCTCCCAGAGACGTATTCTTAACGGCGCACAGACCTCCGCGATATCCATGCGGGCGACCAGATGCCATGGTGAATCGGGAATGCTGCGCAAGGCAGCCACAACCGACTCGCCCCGGTAGTCGCGGCCTTCCATGACGCCTTCGCGTCCCAAGGCGGCCTGAGCCGCAGATGATGTTTCTTGATCCAAATCCGCGCGCAAGGTCAGTATGGTATTCGTCTGAAACCGCAACTCATTCAGGAAGACGACTTCGTTGCCGTCCCGGCGGACCAGCAGTGTCTCGGCGGTTCGACTGGGCGTTGGCCAGCGTTTGATGAAGGGGTAGAGGTAGATTTCAGGATCAATGCGTAGCGAGAGGACGCCCAGCGGTCGGTGGCCATCCGCAGCTTCAAAAATGGGCACCAGCACCGACAAATAGATACGCTGGTCGTTTTCGTGGCGGTAAAAATCCTGCATGATCACTTGGCCCGCTTGTAGGATTTCTGGAATGCGCTGCAAAACAGCGGCGGATACAAGACGCTGGTCGTTGGGGACAGCCATGCGCACGACGCCTTGAGCATCCAGCAGGCGCACCTGATCATACCGATTATAAGTCTGGACCTTGCCGATCCAGTCCTGAAGCTGTCGTTGGACGTCTGCGTCCTCCGGTTGCGCGAAGAAACGTCGCACCAGATCGGAAAAGCTGGCGTTCTTGAAAAACTCGAGGCCATCGCCCATCCGCTCCTTGCGCCACTGCGTCAGCTCATCCACCTTCAGATCCGCAATGGCACACAGCTCGCGCTCCACCTCCTCCCGGTAGTGCCTTTCGTAGTGCCGATAGGAGTAGTAACCGGCGCCCAGCAGTCCTGTGCCGAGGGCGGTAAAGAGCAGCATGAAAAGCTTGCTGGTGCCACGACCTCCAACCGGGCCTGGCACCCAAGCTGGCCTTTTAGTTTCAACCCGGCATGGGTTGGGGCCTGCGCTCCGGGCATTTCGTCCCGGCCTCAAAATATGGAGGAACAGGTCAAGGAACTTCTTTATCGTCTCCATCAGCGTCTCCTCGCGGTGTGGTTTTCAGGGGCGGTGTTCACCGGGGGGGCTCTGCTCACCCGGTGACGGGGGTGGCGGTCCGCCGGTTTTCGCAAGTCCCTTCCGCTTGCGAAACCAGGCCCTGATGCGGACTAGCCACCGGCGCAGCCAAGTTGCCACCCGGGACTTGGGCCACAGCAAGAGGATGCCTGAAATGATAAAAGGCCATCCTGGGAGCAACGGGAGGATCAGGCCCAGCACACCAATCAGCAGCAGGATACTGCCCGCAGCGATCCGCAGTACGTGGCCAACCGTCCTATGAAAGATGGTCTTATGAAGCTCCATGGCTCACCTCTTTGTTCATCCTGCTCAGGCAGTCTTCACAGCCCGCGCGCCAGCAGCTCGAGCCGCCGGATGCGTTCCTCGACCGGGGGATGTGTGCTGAACATTCGAGTCAGGCCCCCACTGGAAAAAGGGTTAATGATGAAGAGCGATGCGGTGGCAGGCGTGCCGACAGACAGCGGGGTGCGGGCGGCTGCCTCGTGGAGCTTGCGAAGTGCACCGGCCAAGGCCACCAAGAGGGCCACCAAGGCGCCCTTTTGACCTCCAATCCAGCCGCCGATGAGAACAAAGATGCTTGTGAGAGCGGCCAACAGCAGCGTGGTCTTGATGTAGTTCATAGCAGCCTTCCCGTTCCCCTCGACCTTGTCGCAAGCATGGCCACAGCGTGACCGCCAGAAGATGGCGATAGCGCCTCTATAGCTGTGGCCGACTGAGGGCGGCCGTCACACGACACAAGGTTGCATGGCTTCATGTTCGAGCCTTCCTTTGCCGTCTTAGGAGTTTCACGATCTCGAACCACAGGACGCAGACGAACCCTGCACCCAAGCTGAGGGCCAGATCCGTCGCATGGAGAGGTGCAAAATGGAACAGGCGTTGCGCGAACGGGACCGCGAGCGCCGTTATGAGGAAAAGGACTGTCCCGAGTACCACCCAGCGTAGCGCGGCGTTGGGTGCCCGCAACATCGCGAAGGCGGATCGCGTCCAAGACCGGTTGACAAGAATGATGACGACGAAGGCTACAACCAGCGTCGTGAACATCAAGGCGCGGGCCGCATCCGGAGCATGGTCGGCGCGGGCCAGCAGAAAAACACCCAGACAGGCCGCCAGCACACTTAGTCCTTGCAACACCGCCGCCCCGATCGTGTGCATGGAAAACAGGCGTTCGGCAGGACTCCGAGGCGGCCGCTTCATCACGTTGGTTTCCGCTTCCTCGGCCTCGAAGATAAGCGAACAGGAGGGGTCAATGATCAGTTCGAGGAACACGATGTGCATAGGCAGCAAGAGCAGCGGCCAGTCAGCAATAAATACCGGGAGCATGGAGAGCCCCGCAATAGGAACATGGACCGACAAGATAAACGCGACAGCTTTCTTGATGTTGTCGAAGATCCGCCGGCCCAGCCGGATGGCGGCCACGATGGACGAGAAGTCGTCGTCGAGCAGCACCAGCGAGGATGCCTCGCGCGCCACATCCGTGCCGCGGCTGCCCATCGCAATGCCAATGTGGGCGGCCTTCAGCGCGGGCGCGTCGTTGACGCCGTCGCCGGTCATGGCGACGACTTCGCGACTCGCTTGGAGCGCCTTGACGATGCGCAATTTCTGCTCCGGAACGACGCGCGCGAAGACCTGTACATCCTTGATACGACGCGCCAGCTGCTCGTCGGCCATGTTGTCCAGATCGGGGCCGGTGATGACCTCGCCCGGGTTGGAAAGGCCCGCCTGGCGCGCGATACTTTGTGCCGTGGCCGGATAGTCGCCTGTGATCATGATCACACGGACACCGGCCTCCCGGCATTCGGCCACGGCCGCAGGGACGGTCGCCCGCAGCGGGTCCTCGAGCCCAAGCAGTCCGACGAACTGCAGGGCGAGAGCGCTCTGCTCGGCAGGCAAATCCGCCGCCCGACATTGGCCGCGCGCCACGGCCAGCACCCGTAGCCCCTCGGATGCCAGCAGCATCACCGCCTTTGTCAGCGCCTGACGTTCCTCGGCAGAGAACTGACACAGCTCTGCAATAGCCTCTGGCGCGCCTTTGGAGGAGATCACCAACTCGTCACCCTTTCCAATGCGCCAGGCGTGGCTAACCGCAAGCAGCTTCGGGGCCAGCGGATATTCACGTTCCAAGACCCAGTCCGGGTGCGCATGTTCGGGTTGCGCACGCAGGCGCTCCCCGGCCGCATGCAGGGCGCGCTCCATCGGGTCAAACGGATCGCGCCGGCTGGCCATGATCGCATGCTCAATCAGACCATGCACGGCTTCTGGGACCTCCGTTTCGGCCTGCGCCAGGTCCACGGAACAGTCCCCTGCCACCAGCCGCCGCAACGTCATCTGATTGCGCGTGAGGGTGCCGGTCTTGTCCACACACAGGACAGTCGCGGCCCCCAACGTCTCGATGGCGGGCATGCGCCGGGTAAGCACATTGCTGCGGGAAATGCGCCAGGCGCCGAGCGCCAGAAAGACCGTCAGCACGACGGGGAACTCCTCGGGCAGGATGGCCATGGCCATGGCGATACCCGCCAGGAAGCCTTCCTTCCAGGCCAGCGCGCCGCCACCGCGTGTGAAAGCATACGCGAACACGACGACAGCACAGGCCAACAACCCGACCAGCGCGAACACGCGGACCAGCCGCCCTGTCTCCTTTTGGAGTAATGTGGGCTCCGGTACGACCTGTTGCAGTGCTTTTCCGATCTTGCCCAGTTCCGTGCGCAGGCCGGTCATGGTGACCTCGGCAATCCCTTGACCCGCCGTGACCAGGGTTCCCGAAAAGACGGAGGGCAGGTCATCCCCGCCGGGCCGGTCGAGCGCTTGGGCTTCGGCGGACGGAGTCTTCCGCACGGGCACGGATTCGCCGGTGAGCAACGACTCGTCTGTGCAGAGGTTGATCCCGCGCCGCAGGATGGCGTCAGCCGGAACTCGATCACCTTCAGCCAGTACAAGCATGTCGCCGGGGACGACTTCCCGCCCGGCAATACGCCGCTGGACGCCATCCCGGATGACCAGGGCACGCGGGCTGGATAGATCCCGGAGGGCATCAAGCGCGCGCTCTGTCCGGCGCTCTTGGATGATGGTGATAGCCATGACCACGCAGACAAACCCGAGCAGCATCATGGCGTCCACGGGTTCCCCCATGAGCAGGTAGAGTCCGCCGGCGGCCAGCAACATGAGAAACATGGGCTCGCGGACCACCTCGATGGCGATGGCGGATACCCCCCGCTTCTTCTCGGTGGGAAGTTCGTTTGCCCCCGCCTGTGTGAGCCGGGTACAGGCCTCCTGTTCAGTAAGCCCGTGCATCCCGGTGAGTTCAAACGTTGCCCTGTTTGCCGATGCGGTTTTCATACACTTGTCCCTGCTCATATCCATCATCCCAGGCCGGCCAGCAGCAGCCGGTTCTCCTGCCCACAACTGCGCCAGACTCTTTCGCCCACGCGGTCCGGCGGTGACCGCCCAGCATGGCAGGCTTCCCCTCCGGCCACATGCAGAGCGGCCGGAACCTGTCCTCGCCATGCGGGGCGTGGGGGCAGTCCGGTGGACTTCCCGGCCACACGTAATGGCCCGAGGTTATCGAGGCGCAGCCATGCACGTCCTGCCGATAAGGGCCACTGGCTGGCATCCACCTCGACGCTGTGAATCTTCCATGTGTGGTCGTCACTCATCAAATCGCGTAAGCAGCCAAGGTCTTCCTCACCGGCAAGGAGATGACAGTCGAGCGCGTCCTGCTGGCTGTGCAAGCGCAGGCTGCAGGACGGCTCGCCTCCCTGTTCAAGCCCTGGTGGGCCGGACCAGTAATTTGGTAACTCGTAGTAAGCGCGCAACAGCTTCTCATCCTGACACGAGAGGCCCCGCGCGGCGGTGAAGACCGGGCTGTTATGAATGGTGGCGGTAGGCAACCACGAGGAAAGCCAGCCAATTTCCCGGTCAATGCGGCTGATCATCTCCGGAGGCAGCAGAAACGTGCGTGGTAACGATTTTTCGGGACCCGTAACGGCCAGGTACCGGACACTCCAATACACGTCGTCAAAATACAGATCCGTAACGGTCCCGAGTCTCCCGTCGCGCGTGTGCACCTGATAGCCTGGCAGCTCGCTTAAAGCCCATTTCATGTCCGAACTCCTTTCCCCTACATCAACAGGTCGTCTGGCGCGAGCTGCGCCCCCGTGCAAGCGAACCGCTGCCGGCGCACCTGCCGCACGCCCCCGCGCCGGACCCTATCGACGGCGCGGCTCACAGCCATGGCGAGCCGTCCGGACGCCCGGTCAATAACGCTGAAAAGCTCGACGCCTTCCTCTTTTATGACGATGCCCGCGGTCCGGCGCAGGCGCAGTTCAACAAGGCAATGCTTGTCTGGTCCGCCTTTGGGCCCGTTGGCATCGCTTAGCAGGATGCGCCCATGCAGGATGTGATGTGCGAAGCGATCCAGAGCCCGCTCAAAGCGGTCTCGGATACGGTTCACAGCGTCACGGTCCAGCGCTATGTGCAGCTTCCGAATCTCGATTCTCATGTCCTTGCTCCTGTGTTTGCGGTCGGTTTCATTGTTCACCGGTTGCTTTTCGTGACACCCTAGCGCCGGCCCTACAGTTTGAATATTAGATAATGAAGTCGTAATAGTTCGATATTATCGAACATTCAAGCGCGGGCCGGCTTGCGGGCGGTTGCGTTCCAGGGGTGGCCCCGCTACACTGCGGCGGTACGATGAACCGGCTGAACTATCATCATCTGCAGTACTTCTGGCTGGTGGCCAAGGAACGCAGCTTGGCGCGCGCCGCGGCCCTTCTGCGGCTGGCACCGTCCACCTTGAGCGGACAGATCCACGCCTTCGAGGGGGTGTTGGGGCAGGCACTGTTTGCGCGCGTGGGCCGCCGGCTCGAACTCACGGATGCCGGCCGGCTGGTGTACCGGTATGCCGACGATATCTTCACGTTGGGCACCGAATTGCAAGATGCGCTCCTTGACCGCCCTGTGGGACGGCCGCTCCGGCTGCAAGTCGGCATTGCGGACGCAGTTCCCAAGATGCTGGCGAGCACGCTGTTGCAGCCCGTCCTCGCCCTTGCGGATCGCGTGATCTTAACCTGTGTCGAAGGTTCCCCGGAGCGCCTGCTTGCCGCCCTGACCGCGCACGAGGTGGATGTCGTTTTCGCGGATGCGCCCTGCACAGCCCATCCGGGGCTTCAGGTGCTCAGCCACCTGCTGACGCGCTGTCCTGTCGTGATCCTCGGGACGAAGGCGCTGGCACAGCGCTACAGGAAGAATTTCCCCCGCTCGCTGCGCGGAGCGCCGCTGCTGCTGCCCACGCCGCAAGCCACGCTGCACCGGTCCATGGAGCAGTGGCTGTCTGAGCACGCCCTGACCCCTCAAATTATGGGGGAATTCGACGATCAGGCGCTGCTGGTTGAACTGGGGCAGGCAGGGCTCGGCCTTTTTCCGGTACCGGCCGCCATCGAGCGCACCATCCGCGCCCGCTTTCCGGTCCATCGCGTCGGCGTCATCAGCGAAGTCCACGAGTCCTTCTACGCCATTACCGTGGAGCGTCGCATTGCGCACCCTGCTGTCGTGGCCATTTGCAAGCACCACATTCACTAGGAAATGAACTGACAGAGGAGCGATGAGGCGGACAAGCCGTGTAAGCAGGTGCACGCGGGAAGGTTGAGTGTATTCGGCGGTCTATGAGGGCGGTTTTCACCATGAGCTTCGCGCCATAAAACCCCCGCACCCGGGTCGAACTGCTTGAATCCAGGTGCGACATACGCGGGCGGGCCCTGTGCGTCGCCGCGTGGACCGCCCATCCCTGGTTGAGCGCGAGTGCCCGAACACCGCAGGCGTCTTCCGAGAGACGAACGCTGCTGAACTGGCGAGGCAAAGGCTGGTCCCGCCAGTCCTCAGGCGGAACCAGTCGCCCGAGAACCAGCGTTTCCGTCGCGAGGACCAGTGTTCCAGATTATCGGTGTCGGGCGCTTGAGGGCGTCACAGCTTCAGGATGGCGACTTTCGCGGGCGGCAGGTCGGCCAGGGGTTTGTGCGTGCCCGGCGGGGTGTCCCACTGCTGCACGATCGCTTCCTGCGTGCCTTCACTGCCGGTGGAAAGGAGATCTGATCCGGCCGCCATCCCACGGACTTGTGCCGTACCCTTGTCGGGCGTCAGCGCCGCAGCCACCAACTTGATATTTGAATGGCCCAAACTGCGCTCCATGGTGTCGAACCAGGTTTTGTCCGGCAGGGCGGGGAAGAGCAAGATGAAGCCATCGACTCTGTACTTGGCGGCCGCACCAATGAGGTCCTCGGCGCGCAGCGCGGCGCCGGGTTCTACGGTTACGGCCGGCATCAGGCGGATGCGGTGGTAACGCGTAAATAGGCGCAGCAGCTGGTCTTCGCTGCCGATGCTGGGCTGCCAAACGCCTTCTGCACTGATATTGAACCACGCGGGCGCCATGTCCGTGACGCGATCGATTTCCGGGCGTACGGCCGCGAGGGCGGTGTCGAGCATGGCCTCGCTCTTGATGCCAGGCAGCAGGAGCATGCGGGGCGCCAACGGGCCGGCGCTGGCGCGCTCCATGACGACCTGGGCCTTGCCCAGCTCAGCGCTGAAGGCCGCCAGACCGAGCCAGCCGAGATCGAAGTCGGCCGGAACTTCGAGGGGCGAGGAGAACGCGGGCTGGTCGTTTATATAACCCATCAGACCTTCACCTCGCACCTCCAGGCGCAGGCGCACGGCGGCTTTCGTATCGGGCCACGGGCGGCTGCGTTGATCCACAATGTGGTTGTTGCGCCAGAGCTGCAGGTAGATGGTGCCGGATTCATCCCAGCCAAAGCGCACCATGTGCTCGGACGTGCGGCGCGCATAGAGCCAGAAGGCACCCAGTTTCCGCTGGACCACGCCCTCCACGTAGGCGTCGCGGAAGTGTTCGGAACCCAGCAGGCGCATGGTGGCCTCGCTATGGGTGTCGTCGGAATGGATCAGCAGTTTGCCGGATTCGGCCTTGAAGACGCCGCCATCCAGCCACCAAGCCGGGGATATTTTACCGCCGGCGAAGTTTTCGGAGACCTGGTCTTTGCGCGGCAACAAGCGCTCGTAGAGCGTCGCGATGCGTGCATCCTTGGTTTGCGCAGCGATCTGCTGGACGAGTTTCACGAGGGCTCGGCTGCCGGGCAGGCTGAACAGGTCATACTTCCAGATGGCTTGTCCCAGTTCATACTGGAACTCGGGCTGCGCCCCGATGCGTGCCAAGGTTCCCATCTGCGTGCGATAATCAGCAGGGGCGATAGGCAGCCGCAACATGAAGGCCACAGCCTCGAAATTATTGGTATCCACCTGGATGATGTGCTGCACGATCGGGATGGCTTCGGCGCTGCGGTCATGCCGGCGCAGCCATTCCGCCTGTGCGAGCATGATGCTGGTGTTGTCCGGGAACAAGCGGGCGTAAATGTTAAGCTCGTTCATCGCTTCTTCAATGCGGCCGGCGGTATCCAGCAGGCCGGCGCGGCGCAGGGCCAGCCGAATCTGCCCCGGGTCCAGATCCAAGCTCGTGGAGTAGTTGGTCAGGGCCTGTTTGAGGTCACCCAGCCGCAGGAAGGCATCGCCGATCAGCATGGGCGGCCGGGGGTTGTTGGGCTCCGCGGCGAACCATTGCTGCCAGAGCGTGACGGCTTTGCTGTAGTCGCCATCCATGAAGGCCGCCTGGCCGTCCTGCAGCAGTCGGGATGTCTTGAAAACCGAGGAGGTCAGGCTTTGGTTTTCGGCCATGGCGTTCAGCTCATAGAACATGGGCATGTCCTTGTCCTGGTCGGGAATCGGCACCTGCTCCAGTTTCGCCGTGGGCACGCTCGGGCCTTTGGGCGTGATCGCACGCAAAGGCGAACCCGGCTCGGCCACAACCTGGATGGAAGGGATCACGGCCAGCAGGGAGCGCACAAAAACCGGGGTTTCCAGCGAGGGGGGCAGCCGCACCTTCAGTTCCAAGCCGCGCGCGCGCAGGTCGTTGGCACATTGCTGCAGCCAGGTCATAATGCGGGTCGTCGTCGGCTTCTGCATCTCGTCCATCGTGACAAACATGCCCTGCGCTTTGATCTCGGAGAGCTTGTCGGCCAGTTGGGAGGGCGTCACGCGCGTCAGCGACTGCTCGTCGCCGATGTTGACGCGCGGCAACAAGCGGAAGTGATACATGCGGGCGATCATCGCGTAGGCGGTCGAATCCCAGACGCTCTTCAGCATCTGCCCGGAGGGTGAGAAGTTGATCCAGGACGGGCTGATGTCCGTCAAACTATAAGCATGTTGATGGATCCAGCGAAACACGCCGGCATCATGCTGGCTGGAGCGGGAATCCCATGTGGCGACCGACCGTTCCGGCGGTTTGAGCGTGACCTCGGAGATGGTCACTTTCGCGCGGCCCTTGTCGGCCTGCCAGATGCTCAAGCCGATCATGCCGGGCTTCATGTCGCCGCGCAGGAGCACCCGCTCGGAGAAGATGGGTTTGCCATCCAGGCGCGCAAACAGGAGCGGGCCGCGGGCGTTGATGTCCAGCACATGTTCGCCCTTGGTGGCATCCACGTTCACATGCGACGAAGCGAGTGTGAACCGTTCCAGCGTGGCTTGTTTTTGCCGCAGCCACACGCCCATGTCCAAGCTTTCCTCGGCTTCCATGCGCGTCGCGTCCTGCCCGAATTTGGTCTGCCGCAAACAGGCGGTGCCTTTGGAGTCCAGTCCGAGGTAGACGTACGATTCCTCGTCGGCCGCGGCGCGGGCATAGATGCCCAACTGGCCGCTGAGCTGGCTGAACACCACGCGGGAGTAGAAATCCTTGGTCAAATCGCTGCCCGCCAGCCACATTTTGGCGCCGGTGTTTTGTTCCGGCGCATAGAGGGTCATGCCGGCTTTGTCGTCTTTCACCGCGCCCCAGTCCACGATCCAGGCCGCGGCGATGCGCGAGGTGTTGGTGACGGATGAGATGGATTCGTCCACCGGCCAGGAGCGGTCCAGGAAGTCCACCAGGTCCTCTCCGGACCATTCCGGTTTTACGCGCAGCCGGTTGAGCCGCTTCGGATCGCTATAGCGGGTGTTGACGGACAGGTTGCCGGTCAAGAACCCCAGGCTGTAATACTTGCTCGCCAGCTGCAGGTTGACCAGGCGGGCGAATACGGCGCGCGATTCAAACTGGCCGAAGTCGCCATAGGGATAGGCGTACGCCTTGGGCTTGATCCCGGTCTTCTTCTCGATGACCTGCAGGCAGGCCTCATGATCCTGCGCCAACCGGTCGGCGAACTCGGCCGGGGTCTCGAACCGATTCTCCTCCGCCAGCCATTTGGCGGTGGTCATGAAATGCCCCAGATAGCCCTGCTGGCTGGCCGGGACCGCCGCAAAACCATTGAAGCTTTGCGCGCCCAGTTCCCAGGTGCCCGACCGCGACATGATCTGTATGTAGGGCCACAGCAAAGCGGCAGGATCCTTGTCGATGATCGGATGGGTCCACAGGAACATCACGGCTTTCCAGCCCGCGCTCTTGAGGATGGGGTCCGCCGCGAAATACGAACTCTTCCGGCCGTGATCGAAGGTCAGCAGCACGGACTTTTGGGGTACAGGCTTGCCTTCGTAAAGCAACTGGCGCACATCCTCCAGTTGGATCGGCACATAGCCCCGGCTCCGCAGTTCCTTCAGGTGCTCCGTGAACAAGGCGGTATTGACCTCGTTGGTGCGCTGCGAAACGCCCTCGTAGGCCAGCGCCACAAAGGCGTACGAGGTGCGCGGCCCGGCTTTGACGTCGGGATACATCCAGTGTGAAATCAGGGCCCGCAGGGGGAAATACCAGGCCACCACCAGGCAGAGCACAATCATGAAGTGCATCCACGAGGAGGTGTAGACCACGGTGACCGGCTGAATAATCGTCCGCCCCCCGGCGCCATCTCCGCCGCTCTTCGGCGGGGTTTGGTCGGGCGTGGACTGCGGCGCTTGCGGCTTCGTAATCATCTCGTCCCCCATGTAGTTCTGCGCATCGTGGCAAAGGCGTAATAGCCCTGCCAGCTGAAAAAGAAAACGTAAGTCAAAACAAAGATGAACCCGGTCCACCAATGCCGCCGGCCGGTTTTTTCCAAATAGTAGAGCGACCACAGCAGGGTCACGACCAACACGCCGCCAATATAGAAACCAGGGAGGCGGTGCATGGCCAGCGGCGCCATGATGAGCGCGTTGAACATCACGAGCGGCGCAATCGTCGGCAGAATGGTCATGGCGTACCAGGAGATGGCCGCCACAGGATGCTTGCGCCACATAAACTGACCGGCGAGAAACATCTCCCGCCCCCACGAGCGTTTCCAGCGGCACTGCTGGTTGACATATTTGCGCCAGTCTTCCGGCACGATCGTGGTGGCGAGCGCCTCGTCGTCATAGAGGATGCGGTAGTTCTTCAGCAGCATGTTCGTCAGTGCGCGGTCATCTCCGAACGTCGCGTAGTTGCCCAGAAATTTCTGGTAGAGCCACTTGTCGAGCACGTGCAGCACGCACGATTTACGGTAGGCCGAGAAGCAGCCCGGGCAGCAGCTGACCGCGCCGAACAGGCTCTCCGCGGCCTTCATTACGCGATAGGATACGAAGTAGCGCACGTCCTGCATCTTGGTCAGGACATTGACCTCCACGTTTTCCACATCGGTGTGTCCGGCCACGGCCGCGACGGTGGGATCCACCAGCCCTTGCACCACCTTGTGGATGGAGCCCGGCAAGAGAAAGCTGTCGGAATCCACATAGACCAGCACTTCGCTGCGCGCCAGCCGTGCGCCCACCGCCATGCCATGGCGCTTGCCCTTGTTCTGCTCGAAATCCACGACGATCAGGCTGGGGTGCCGGGCTTGGGCGCGCATCATGTCAGCCAGGGTGTTGTCGGTGGAGCCGTCATTCACGGCGACCACTTCCAGCTTGGAATGCGGATAGCCTTCGCCATAGATCCGGCCGATGGTTTTCTCGATGGAGCCTTCTTCGTTGCGACAGGCCACGATCACGGCCACCGTGGGTTCGTAGCCGACATCGGACGGGGCCATGTAGAAGGCGGCCAGGAAAAACCTGGAAAGAATGAATACGCCCACGGTCAGGCTGTAGAGGTTGACCAGCGGTTGATACCAGTAATAGGTCAGATTGTGGAGTTTCAGGAAAACGGCCAGGGCCAGGAGCAGGATGATCGCGAAAATGAGGAAGATAGCCACCGGCTTGGCGGGTTGGCGATAATTCTCGGAGCCCGCGCGAGCTTCGAACATGTTCGCAGGCTCAGGGCTGGCTGGCGGGACCACAAACGTCTCCCGCGTCATGCGTGCCTGGCAAAACGGGCAGACCATAGGGGAGGGGGCACGGATGACCCGTATCCCCAGCAAGCAATGCGGACAGTAATCGGTAGTGCCGGTTAAGCGTTCCGTCGCCAACGTGCTGCCCTGAAGGCGCACGGCTGTCTCCACCGCTAAACTATTGGCTCCACTTTGAAGCGGCGCCGACGAAGCAATGACCATATGCCCTCTTGTTCTATTTCGATTATACTGTATACGAAGAGCGTTCAAACGCAATGTTTCTTTATCAAAAGGGCTTGGTGGAAGTGCTGAGAGGAACGGTAGTGCTGTGGCCGCCGGAGCAGGCCATTTTTACGCGGACAGCGGGTCCGGCGGCGGTGCACAACGGACCGGGTTTGCCGCACGCTTTGGCACCCTGAACGCGAGCTGCCGCCGCCGGGCCGCCGTGTGCGAACGGCAGGCGAGGGAGTCGCCGGTAACTGGTGTGGGGTGCGCTGGTGCCCCGCAAGGGTCGCAAGGGGGCGGCTCTTCAGGGTATCCTGTGTCGCTGGCCCCCTGCCTCCTGCGCCCGTTCCGAGTCACCACCACTCCCGTTCCGCATGGAAAAAAGCCCCCCCCCATATGCGGGGTCAAGCAAGGAAATACTTTATTGCTTACCAAGGCTAAAACTGTATAGTCACGCCCCAAGTAAACTTGTACGTCGATTTGAAAGGGCGCTCATGAGCATGGCCAAAATTTTGATCATTGAAGACGAGCCGGTGGTGTGGTCGTTGCTGCGGCGTATCATCACCGGGATGGGGCACCAAGTGGAACTGGCCAGCGACGGGCAGAAGGGTCTGGCCTTGGCCGGCCAAGGCCAATTCGATGTGATCGTTTCCGACTTGCACATGCCGGGACAACCCGCCGGCATGGAACTCATCCGGCAGTTGCACAACCTGTGCCCGAAGTGCCCGATCGTCATCGTCTCCGGATACCCCTCCGCGGAGACGCTGAGCGAGTGTGAACAGTTGGGCATCACAGATTTCCTGACCAAACCCTTTGAGATGACCTTTGTGCAGGCCAGTATTGAGAAAATCCTGAAAACAAAGGCGGGCATGGCTCCCGTGCCGGCCAAGGGGAATGCATGATTGGTAAAACTCCCATAGGTGTTCCGTTCTTCGACGCCGAATTCGGCGGCGTCTACCCTAACCGGGTGTCGTTGGTCACGGGCCGCGCCGGGTCGGGGAAAACCATCTTGGGTTTACACTTTCTTGACCAAGGCTTGCGGCAGCACGAACGGGCTTTGATGTTGTCGGCCCGGCCGGCGCAGGATCTGGTCATCACCGCGGAATCGCTGGGGATGTCGTTTGCCCCCTCGATCGAGTCGGGCGCGTTGACCCTGTTGGAGTACAACGAATTTGTCCCCGGCCGCGACCATGAAGCGAACATCAACCTGCCACCCGACGGGTTCATCCAGCTCAAAGAGGTGATCGAGCAGCAGGCCGTCAATCGCGTTGTGATTGATACCGTCTTGCCGTGGATCACCCTGTCGGATTCCGCCCATCTCCCCGAGCATATTTTCTCCTTGGTGCGCGCCTTCGAGCGCCTGGGTGTCACCGCGCTGTTCACCTTGCCCAAGCCGGTTTCGACCACGGCGGGCCGGCTGCGCAAGCTGGTGGAGGATGTGGTGCCGGTGTCCCTGACGCTGTTGCGCGAGCCCGACGCTCCCTCGCGACAGATGCTGGTAACCAAGTACCTGGGCGTGAATGCGCGGCCGGAAGGCTTCGCCTACGACATCGTCGCCCAAAAGGGGTTTGTCCTGTATCAGCCCGCACCCCAGGAGTCGCCGGCCCTCGGCGCCCCGACCTTCTTCGCCTCAGCCGCGGCGCGGACAGCGCCGGTCATGGCGCCGGAAGTTGCGCCCGTGGCTCCGCCTCCTGCGCCGCCTGCGGGCAAGGGCCGTATCAGCTTTGCTTCCATGGTGCTTGATCAATCACTCTCCGCCCGCTCTGGCGCAACGCGGCCAGTTGCGGCACCCCCTATGCGAGGGGGGGCGGGGACCGGCGGAGGGAGTTAAATGTATTTCAAATACTGGGGTCTGCGGGAGCGACCGTTTCAAAACATAGCCGATGTGCGGTTTGCCTATCTTTCCGAGCAGCATCGGGAAGGTTTGGCGCGTTTGTTGTACCTGGTGGAGGAGCAGAAGCTGGGCGGAACCTTGGTGGGCCCCTACGGCGTCGGCAAGTCGATGATCATCGAGTTGCTGGCCGAAAACGTGCGTGGCAAGATCGGTGAACGTTATCTGCAGTTCGACGCACCCCTGACCGGTGCGCTGTCGCTGGCCAAGCAAATCGTCGCGCATCTGGGTCATACCGAGACCGTCTATGACATCTCCGGCGCTTTGGAGGCGCTGCAAAACCACTTTACCGAAACCAACGGCGGTGTGGCCCATCTGGTGCTGGTCATTGACGAGGCCCAGATGCTGCGGGCGTCCTCGGACTACGAATTTCTCCATCTCTTGTGCAATATGCGCATGCGTCGGCGCGATGGGAGCCTCGGTGCCCCGGCGATCACGTTGTTGCTGGTGGGCCATCAGGATTTGGTGCAACATCTGGCCGCGGAACAGTCGCTGGCCCAGCGCCTGCAGCTTTTCTGGCGCCTGGAGCCGCTCAACGCCCGCCAATGCATCGAATATGTGCAGCACCGCGTGCGCGCTTCCGGCGGGGATATCTGGATTTTCGATGAAGGCGCACTGGCCGCGGTCCATGAGGCCACGCAGGGCGTGCCGCGCCTGATCAACAACATTTGCGACACCGCCCTGCTGATCGGTTGCGCCATGCATGCCCCGCGGATCACCGCGGACATCATGCGGCAGGCCATTGCCGAGACACAGTCACCCTTGCTGCCGCCGACCGTGTCACCCCCTGGAGTTCCCGTATGAACGAACTAAGCTCCTCCATGCTCACCACCACCGGCATCATTGCCACGCTCATCAGCGTCCTGTTTGCCATCGCCGCGCTCGTGATCGCCAACCGTCGCAAGAAACATCATCAGGCGATGCAACATGCGGTAGCCCCGGTGAGCCAGGCCCATCAAGGTGCACGGCCCGAGAATCCCATGGCGTTTGTGGCCCCCCATCCGGAGCCCCTCCCCGTGGCGGCGGCGCCGACCACGGCGGCCGATAATTTGGTCTATGACTCCACGCGGTCCACCTCCTCGCCGCTCTTCAAGCGCTTGGGCCGGGTGGGTGTGGAACAAGTCACGCCGTCCGCGACCGAAACCACGGCGGCCGACAGTCAGAAGGCGGCTTGGGAATAAGGCGCCTCGCCGTTCCCCCGCTTGGAAAGCAGTTCTGGCTGCCGCGGTCCGCAGGGCCAGCCTCTCGTCGTCGTCTTTACGCCCGCGGAAACCCTGCCCTCGTCATGCTCTTTTCGCCCTCCCGTCGGACCGGTCTCGACATGACCGCTTAACGGCAGATGGGGTTGGCATGCTCGAGGAAGATGTGCGACACCCTCCCCGCCTTGCTCGGGCACCGTTTTTTCCGCTTGGCACCCGCTGGGGGTTGGCCCGCCGTGGGGCCGGTTGCTGGGGTTGTCAACCGGTGAGCACGCGGCGGCCGGCGAGGCGCAGCTTCTGTTGCGCGATGAGCCGCAGCGCGGCGGGATAGGCCTCGTACTCCTGCTCCTGGATGCGCGCGTGCAGCGTCGCGGGTGTGTCGCCGTCGAGCACAGGCACGGCGCGCTGCACGATGATCGGCCCGGTGTCGGTGCCGGCGTCCACAAAATGCACGGTGCAGCCGGCGACCTTGGCGCCGTAGTCGAGCGCCTGCTTCCACGCCTCCAGCCCCGGAAACGCGGGCAGGAGCGCAGGGTGAATATTGATGATGCGGCCGGCGTAGGCGGCGAGCAGGCCGCCTTTGATGAGGCGCATGAAGCCGGCGAGCACGAGCACCTCGGCGCCGTGCTGCCGCAAAATTTCGATGACGCGCTGCTCGGCGGCACCGTCGAGCTTGGTCTTGAACGGCGCGCAGTCCACGTGGAGCGCGGGGATGCCGTGCTGCCGCGCGCGCGCGAGGATGAAGGCGTCGGCGACGTCCGAAAGGACGCAGACAATGTTGGCGTCCAGCGTGTGCGCGGCGATCGCGTCGAGGATCGCCTGCGCGTTGCTGCCCTTGCCGGAACCGAGAATGGCGATGTTTAACATGGTTTGTTCCCGTGCGCTCAGTATGCCAAGCAAGCCGCCGAACACAAGGCTGTAACCTTTCGCCGGCGCACGGCGTAGTGGTCGGGTGCAGGCGGCGCCGGATTGGCGCGGCCGCGGAGAACTCAAGATGAAACGTAGCATGTGGTTGGTGGCGGTGGCGTTGCTCGCGCTCGGCGCGCAGGGCAGCCCGTTGAAGCCGGAACTGGTGCCGGGGCAGGCGACGTGGTTCGTGCACCTCGATGTCGAAAAGCTGCTCGCGTCGCAGGTCGGCGCGCAACTGCTCGATGCCATCAAGGCGGAGCCGAAATTCTCGGCGCAGCTCGATATGATCCAGAACGCCGTCGGCGTGGACCTGCGCAAGGACATCAAGGGGCTGTCGCTCTTCGGCCCGGACGCGCACAAGGATCATGGTGTGATGGTCTTCAGCGGCCTGCCGAACACCGACAAATTACTCACGACCATCAAGGCCAACCCGACGCACGAGGAGCAGGCCGGGGACGGCCTGACCATGCACAAGTGGAACGACAAGGGCCACGACAACTTCGGCACCATCCTGCCCGGCGGCGTCTGCATCATCAGCGGCTATGCCGAGGCCGCGCGCGTCACCGCGCAGGTGATGCACAGCGGGCAGGGCGGGCTGACGGCTGCCAGCACGCTTGGCGGCTTGGCGAAAAGCGGCGGCGACGGTATGCTGCGCGCTGCCGTGGATGGCAGCGCCGGTCTGCCCGGCGGCCAGCCGCAGGCGGCGGTGCTCAAGAAAGTGATCTCCGCCGAGTTGCAGTTGAACGAGCGCGACGCGAAGGTCTCCGCCGAGCTGACCCTGGCCACCGACGCGCCTGCGTCGGCGGTGCAGATCGCGGACGTGGTGCGGGGGCTGATCGCCTACGGCCAGCTCGCCGAGGACGCCGCGCCGCAGTGGAAACAGCTGGCGCAGGCGGCCACCGTCACGCAGAGCGGAGCGCAGGTGAAGCTCACGGCCGGCTGTACGGCCGCCGAACTCGTGGAATGGATCAGGAAAGCCCGTGGTGCAAAACAGCAAGCCAAGTCCGCCGCCGCCAGCGGCATCTGAGTCCGGGCCGACCGACGGCTGGCTCGTCCAGCAGGCCGTGTCCGGCTGCAGCGCGAGCTTCGAGCGGCTCGTGGAGCGGCATACGCCGCGCCTCCTGCGCTACCTGCAGCGCCGCACCGGCAGCCGCCATGACGCCGAGGATCTCGCACAGGAAACGTGGGCGCGCGCGTTCCGCTACCTGGAGCGCTGTGATGTGGGGCGCAGCTTCCCCGCGTGGCTCTGGACGATCGCGGCGCGGCTGGCGGTGAGCCGCCACCGCAAGCAGACGCTGCCGCTGGCGGTGTGGGGCGCCGACGTGGCCGCCGCCGGCCCCGACGCGCGGATGCAACTCGCCGACGCGGAAGAGCGCGCCGGCCTGTGGGCGCTCGCGGAGCGCGTACTCAAACCTGCGCAGCGCGAAGCCCTGTGGCTGTTTTATGTCGAGGAAATGTCCGTGAAGGAAGTCGCCCAGATCCTGTCGATCGGCACCATCTCCGCCAAGGTGCTGCTGCATCGTGCGCGCCGCCGGCTGGGCGTGGCCTTGCAAGGCGACAGCGCGGCGCTGCCCGTGTTCAGCGCCTGCGCGGAAGGAGCGGAACCATGATCTGCACATTCCACCGCTGGCTGCTCTCGCAAGCCGCCGACGCGCGCCGCGCCGCGCCGCGCCCCACGCAAGCACATCTCGTCGCCTGCGCCGACTGTCGCGCCTATGCCGCACTCTGCACGCGCCTGCCCCGGGCGTTCGCCGCCGGCGTGCCGGAGGTGGCCGAGGGTTTCGACACCAGCCTGCTGCGTCAGCGCATCCTGGCGCGCACCGTGCTCGCGCCGGACGTTGCCAAGCCCTGGCAACCGCATGCGCCTTTTTTCCCAAGCCTTGGAAGAAACGGAGCCATATTTTCCAAGCCTTGGAGACCGGCGCTCGCCGCCGCCGCGCTCGTCTGCGTGGTGCTCGCGGCCGGCGGCCTGGTCCGGCAGCAGTTGTCCCGTGCGCAGCAGCAGACGACGCTCGCCGCCTTGCAGTCCGTGCGGCTCGCCTATGACGATGCGCTGCAGCAGGGCCCCGCCGCCGTCGCCGGGCTGCTCGATACCGCCGCCCAGCAGATCGCCGCCGACGCCGCGTCCGCCGTGGGTTTCCTCGGTGCCGCGCTCCCGCCCGCCGCACAACCCAACCGCTCGTAGAGGCACGGACACCATGACAAAAAAATGGCAGCGCACCGAACTGTTGGACTTTGCGCGCGCGTTCCAGCCCGTATGCGTGCTGGCCGCCGCCGCCGAACTCGAGCTCTTCGCCGCGCTCGCGCGCCGGCCGCTGACCGCCGCGCAAACCGCGAAAAAACTGGCCGGTGACCCGCGCGCCACCGCCCTCCTCCTCGACGCGCTTGCCGCCCTGCGCCTGCTCGCAAAAACCGGCGACCGCTACGCGCTCGCGCCCGGCGTCGCCGGGACGCTGACGGCCGACGGTCAGCACAGCGTCCTCGCCATCATCCAGCACCAGGCGAACTGCCTGCGGCGCTGGGCCCAGCTGGCGGGCGTCGTCAAGACCGGCCGGCCCGCGCGCTGCGCGCCCAGCATCCGCGGCGCGGCCGGCGACATCGCGGCGTTCATCGGCGGCATGGACGACCTGTCCGCGCCGGTGGCTGACGAGGTCATCGCGTGCCTGGGGAAAATTCCGTTCCGCCACGTGCTCGACGTCGGCGGCGCCAGCGGCACATGGACGCTGGCGCTGCTGCGCCATCGGCCGGGCGCCATGGCGACGCTGTTCGATCTGCCGGTGGTGCTGCCGCTTGCGCGCCGCCGGTTGCGCGCGGCCGGGCAACTCCCGCGCGTGCGCCTCGCCGGCGGCGATTTCATGCGCGACGCGCTGCCGGCGGGTGCGGACCTGGCATGGGTGAGCGCGATCATCCACCAGAATTCGCGGGCGGAAAACCGGAAGCTGTTCAAGAAGCTGTTTGGCGCGCTCGCGCCGGGCGGCTGGCTGGCCATCCGCGACATCGTCATGGCGCCCGACCGCGTCGCGCCCGTGAGCGGCGCGCTGTTCGCGGTGAACATGCTCGTCGCCACGCGCGGCGGCGGCACCTACACCTTTGCTGAAATCCGCGACGACCTCCGCGCCGCCGGCTTCACCGCCGCGCGTCTGCTGCGGCGCGACCCCGCCATGAACTGCGTCGTGGCCGCGCGCAAACCCGCGTGAGCCCCGCCTGCTTTCCGCCGCCTTGCGCGGCCACGGCGGGTTTGTTATAAACGCCCCGGTTGTCAAAAACATGGGAGTCCTGATGAAGACGATGCAACGCAGGGCGGTATGGCTGTGGGCGGCGAGTCTCGTGGCGGGCAGCGCGGCGTGGGCCGGCGCGGCCAAGAGCGACGGCACACCGTCGTTGAACTTCACGGCGGGCGAGGAGCTGGCCAAGGGCGATTTCCGGCGCATCGGCGGCGTGTATGTGGACGCGAAGGATCGCGTTTATGTAGCCGGCGACAAGCAGGTGGCGGTCTATGAGGCGAAGGGCGGCAAGGCGCTCCAGAAGTGGACCGTGCCGCTGACGCAGGTCGAGGCCGTGGCGGTGGACAAGCAGGGCTTCGTGTTTGCCGCCGGCTATGGGGAAGGCCGCAAGCCCCAGATCGTCAAGCTGGCCAACGACGATTCCGGCAAGGTGCTGGCACAGTGGGGCGAGGCGGGCGGCGGGCTGGGCCAGATCGCCGGCATGTGCGGGCTGGGTGTGAACGATCAATACGTCATGCTGGGCGACCCGAGCAACCACTGCATCCACCGCTACAACAAGGACGGCAAGGCCGTGGACGATCTCGGCAAGCGCGCCTCCAGCAAGATGAGCGGCTTCTCGACATGCTGCGGCATTCTGGACTTCGGCACCGACGCGCAGGGCAACGTCTACGTCGGCAATCTCGGCGCGCATCGCGTCGAGGTGCTCAACCCCAAGGGACAGCCGCTGGCGCACTGGGGCCAGAGCGGGGAGGGCCCGAAGGATTTCTGCGGCTGCTGCAACCCCGTCAGCGTGGCGGTGGCACCGAACGGCGTCGTGTTTACGTCGGAGAAAACCATCCCGCGGATCAAGGCGTTCTCGGCCAAGGATCACAAGTTGCTCGCGGTGATGGGCGAGGGCGAGTTCGGCAGCGGCTGCGGCCGGCTGGATATCGCCGTGGATTCCAAGCTGAACGTCTATGGCGTGGATTCCACCAAGAACATCATCCGCGTCTATCATCCGCCGCAAAAACTCAACTGAGCTTCATGAAGCACCTCCTGCCGCTAGCCGGTGCCCTGGCGCTGGCGTTCACTGCATCAGCTGCGGACAAGCTGGTCATCGGTGTCAGCGAGCCGCTGTGCAAGTTGACCGCCTGCTCCTGCGTCGGCGACAACGCGAAGCGCGCCTACGACGGACTGATCGCCCACGTCCGCTCCGCCGCAGGCATCGAGCTGGAGTTCCGGTATTTCGAGGAACCGATTTTGCTCCAACGCGAAATCCGCGCCGGGCGGCTCGATGGCATGATCTGCAAGACGTGGCTGGGCCTGACGACCGCGCGCAGCGCCGGCCGCGAGTTCACGCGGCTCGCGGATATCACCATGCCCGGTCAGGAGCCGGCCGAATTGTTTGGCGCGTTCCTCGTGCTCAAGGACAGCCCGCTCAAGACGCTGGCCGATTTGCGCGGCCAGCGCGTCGTGTTCGGCATGACCAACGACTACGAAAAGAGCCACCTCGCCGACGCGACGTTCCGCGCCGCCGGCCTGCCGCTGCCGGAGCCGCGCCTGCGGTCGTACGCCTGCCAGGATGCGGCACTGAAACTGATCGAGCATCAGGCCGAGGCCGCCGTGGTCAGCAGCTATGCGATCAACTTCGGCTGCATCTGCGTTGTCGCCAAGCCGGAGGATTTCCGCGTCATCGCCGAGACCAGTCAACGCATCCCGTTCGTCACCTTCATGGTCGAGGACAAGGTCGCGCCGGCCGTGCGCGCGCGGTTGCAGCAGGCGCTGCTCGAGCTCAAGGGCGAACGGGTACCGAAAGACCTGTTCAGCAACGGCGTCATCCCTCCGATCCCGTGGGCGCCGGAGGAGTTGAAGAAGTGACGGAGGAATCCCGGCGCGTTTTCCTGCTGCGCGCCGCGCGCGGCGCCGGCGGTGTGGCGCTCGTCGGCGGCGCGGGCGTGCTGCTCGCGCGCGCCGACCGCGTCACGCTGCACAAGATTGATGCGGTGCAGTGCACCGCCTGCGGGCTGTGCGAGACCGAATGCGTCCGCAAGCCCTCGGCCGTCAAGTGCGTCAACGACTTCGCCAAATGCGGCTACTGCGAGTTCTGCTACGGTTACTACTACCACGCGCCCATCACCGATGATCCGAAGAATCTCGTCTGCGCGCCGGGGGCGATCATCCGGCGCAAGGTCGGCGACGTGCAGTACGAGTACACGATTGACGAGTCCAAGTGCAACGGCTGCGGCAAATGCGTGCTGCTCTGCCGGAAGTTTGGCAACGGCTCTTTCCGGCTGGAGATCCGCCGCGACCTCTGCAAGGAATGCAACCGTTGCGCCATCGGCGCAGCCTGCCCGCCCGCCGCGATCCGGATGCGGCGCTACGAGCGCCCGGCATGACGCGCCGCGCGCTCAGCCTGCTGGGGGTGCTGGCGGCCGTGTTGCTGGGCGCGGGGAGCGCGGGCGCCGCGACGAACACGCAGAACGACCTGCTCAGCGAACTCTTCGCGCCGGCCGACACCAACCTGAATGTCTTCGGCACCAACGCCTGCCCGCACGTGCTGCCCTCGTTCAACGACGGCTATCAGTTCCCGGAGCAGCACGTCACCTTTCCGGTCGTGCTGGCCTGGCGAGTCGCCGATTCTGTGCTGCTGTTCGCGCTGCTGGGGCTCGGCGCGTGGCTGTTCCATAGCCGCCGCGACCGCCGCTGGCTCTGGCTGCCGCTCGGCGCGGGCCTGTTCTGGTTCGGGTTCCTGCGGCACGGCTGTATCTGCCCCATCGGGGCGATCGGCAACGTCACCGCCGCCTTGGCGCGGCCCGGGGCGATCGGTCTCAGCCTCTTCACCGTCATCGCTTTTCTCCTGCCGCTGGCGGCCGCGCTGGTCTTTGGCCGCGTCTTCTGCGGCGCGGTCTGCCCGATGGGGGCGATGCAGGAGCTGCTCGGCGGCCGCGCCCGCCGCGTGCCGCGCCGGCTCGACCGCGTCCTGCGGCTCGGCGGCTGGCTGCTGCTGGCGGGCGCGCTCGCTGCGGCCGTGCGGGCGCTGGCCCTGCCCATCTGCAAGCTCGATCCGTTCGTCACACTCTTCCGCCTCACCGGCCCGCGCGAGCTGTGGCTGTACACCGCCGCGTTCCTGCTGCTGTGCGTGCTCGTCGCGCGGCCCTACTGCCGGTGGCTCTGCCCCTATGCCAAGCTGCTCGGCCTGTTCGCGAAGATCTCGTTCCTTGGCCGGCGCATCGATGCGGCGAGCTGCGGCCGATGCGGCGCGTGCGAGAGCCAGTGCCCGGTGGATGCGATCCGGGACGGGCACATCGACCTGTTCGCGTGCGTCGCCTGCGGACGCTGCACCGAGAACTGTGCGCGCAAAGCCGTGCGCTGAGGCTGAATACTGGCTGCGGAGTTTTTCTCCGGTAACGTACCGCCCGCGCGAGGGTCGCAAGGCTCGCCACCCTGGGCTTGCAGCCGGTGTGCCACGACGGCGCAGTGGAGCGCCATGTGGGACACGTTGGCGCATTCGGCTTGGTTTTCGGGGAGAGTAAGTGCGTTGTATAAACATTTTTAATATGTTTAATGACAGTATAATAAGAATTATTTGATCTGCCGTTTTATACTGGCTGGCATGGGTGCTGCTAACTTCCCAGCGGCCAATCATAGAAAGGCGGAAATTTATGTCAAAAGTATTAGGAATTGATTTGGGAACGACGAACTCGTGCATGGCGGTCATGGAAGGCGGCCAGCCGGTCGTGGTACCGAATGCGGAAGGCGGACGGACGACGCCTTCGGTGGTCGGCTTCGCGAAGAACGGCGAGCGGCTCGTCGGCCAGGCGGCCAAACGCCAGGCGGTGCTGAACCCGACGAACACGGTCTATTCGATCAAGCGCTTCATGGGCCGCAAGTACGAAGAAGTCGTGCGCGAACGCGAACGCGTGCCCTTCGATGTGGTGAAGGCTGCGAACGGCGACGCGCACGTCAAGACGGTGGTCGCGGGCGAGACGAAGACCTTCTCGCCGCCGGAAATTTCCGCGATGATCCTCGGGAAGATGAAAGCCGACGCGGAGAAGTACCTCGGCGAGACGATCACCCAGGCGGTCATCACGGTGCCTGCCTACTTCAACGACAGCCAGCGCCAGGCGACCAAGGACGCCGGCAAGATCGCGGGCCTCGAGGTGCTGCGTATCATCAACGAGCCGACGGCGGCCTCGCTGGCCTACGGGCTGGACAAAAAGCGCGACGAGCGCATTGCCGTGTACGATCTGGGCGGCGGCACGTTCGACATCTCCGTCCTCGAGATCGGCGAGGGCGTCTTTGAGGTCAAGGCGACCAACGGCGACACGCACCTCGGCGGCGACGACTTTGACGAGCGCGTGATGAACTGGATCATCGCCGAGTTCCAGAAGGAATTTGGCGTGGACCTCAAGAAGCAGGCCGACGCGCTGCAGCGCATCAAGGAAGAGTCGGAGAAGGCGAAGATCGCGCTCTCCAGCGCGCTGGAATACGAGATGAACCTCCCGTTCATCACCGCGGACGCCACCGGCCCGAAGCACATTGTCCGCAAGATCACCCGCGCCCAGCTCGAACGGCTGTGCGACGAGCTGATCGAACGCACCATCCGGCCGGTCGAGAACTGCCTGCGCGACGCGAAGGTTTCGATCGACAAGGTGGACGAGCTCGTGCTCGTCGGCGGCATGACGCGCATGCCCAAGGTCGTGGAGACCGCGCACAAGCTGATCGGCAAGGCCCCGCACCAGGGCGTGAACCCCGACGAGGTCGTCGCGGTCGGCGCGGCCATCCAGGGCGGCGTGCTCAAGGGCGAGGTCAAGGACGTGCTGCTGCTCGACGTGACGCCGCTGACGCTCGGCATCGAGACGCTCGGCAGCGTGGCGACGCCGTTGATCGAGCGCAACACGACCATCCCGACCAAGAAGAGCGAAATTTTCAGCACGGCCTCCGACAGCCAGAGCACCGTGGAGATCCATGTGTTGCAGGGCGAGCGCAAGATGGCCGCCGACAACAAGACCATCGGCCGCTTCCACCTCGACGGCATCCCGCCGGCCCCGCGCGGCGTGCCGCAGATCGAGGTCTCGTTCGACATCGACGCCAGCGGCATCCTGCATGTCAGCGCCAAGGACCTCGGCACCGGCAAGGAGCAGAAGATCACCATCACCGCCTCCAGCGGCCTGAGCAAGGACGAGGTCGACAAGATGGTCACGGACGCCGCGGCGCACGAGGCCGACGACAAGAAGCGCCGCGAGTCGGTCGAGATCCGCAACCAGGCCGACAACGCCGCCTACGCGACGGAGAAGTTCATCAAGGAGAGCGGCGACAAGATGTCCGGCGACGCGAAGGCGAAGATCGAGGCCACGCTCGGCAAGCTGCGCGAGGCGCTCAAGGGCAGCGACACCGACGCGATCAAGAGCGCGATGGACAGCCTGAACGCCGAGATGCAGACGATGTCGTCCGAGCTGTATGCCAAGGCGCGCCAGGCCAAGGGCGGCGCGGCCGGCGCCGGCGCGGCGGGCGGTCCGGCCCCCGAGGGCGAAGCGGCCGGCAAGAAGCCGGAAGGCGATGTGATCGACGCCGACTTCACGGAGAAGAAGTAACCGCCGGGCAGGGTGCCCGGGAAGAATGTGAACTGAAAAGATCCGGCGCGTGCCGGAAGCTTGTATGCAGAAACAAAACAAAAACCAGGAGCAATGCAGCATGAAGATTCAGCCTCTGGGCGACCGCGTGATGGTCGAGCCCGCGAAGGAAGAGAATGAAGTGAAAAAGGGCGGGATCATCATCCCCGATTCCGCCAAAGAGAAACCCACCCAGGGCAAAGTCATTGCCGTGGGCACGGGCAAGCTTGACGAGAAGGGCAACAAGATTGCCTTCAACGTCAAGGTGGGCGATACGGTTTTGATGCCGAAGTACGGCGGAACCGAAGTCAAGATTGACGAGAAGGAATACCAGATCATGCGCGAGGAAGACATCCTCGGCATCGTTGTGAAATAAGGAGACACACCATGGCAGCTAAACAACTCAAATTCGATTCGGAAGCCCGGCAGCTCATCCTCAAGGGCGTCGAGCAGATCAGCCGCTGCGTCACGGCCACCCTCGGCCCCCGCGGTCGCAACGTGATCCTGGACAAGAAGTTCGGGTCGCCGACGATCACCAAGGACGGCGTCACCGTCGCCAAGGAAGTCGAACTGGCCAACGCCTATGAAAACATGGGCGCCCAGCTGGTCCGCGAAGTCGCCAGCAAGACCAGCGACGTGGCCGGCGACGGCACCACGACC